>JBKJHO010000012.1:0-133452 GCA_046598915.1 Marmoricola sp.
CGCCACGGGCGCACTCCTGGCGATCACCGCAGTGACAGGTGGGGCCCTGTGGTTCGGGTCGAAGGTCATCAACAGCGTCACGAACACTCGCCAGGCCCTCGACAACCTCGGAGAGTCTGGACGCAAGGCCGGATCCAAGCTCTCCAAGATCGGCGGCACCGCCGTCGGGATCCTCGCCGTCGGGTCCGCCGTAGGGGCGCTGGCCGACGACATCGGCCGGATCGACTCGGCCAACCTGGACCGACTCCTCGCCAACATGGCGCTGACCGGCGAGGCGGGCAAGGACCTCGTCACCGTCATCGACGACATCGGGGCTGTGACGTCGAAGTGGAACTCGGTCGACCTCGGTGAAGTAGTCACCCTCGGTGGCCTGTTCGGCGATACCAGTCTCGACCGGGCGGCCGACAACATCGACCAGGTCGATCAGCGTCTCGCTTCCCTCGTTGAGACCGGGGAACGTGCGCAGGCCGCGGCGGTCTTCGATGCTCTCGCTGCCCTGGCCAAGGACCAGGGAGTCGACCCATCGAAGGTCACCGAGCAGTTCGACGCCTACGCGCTCGCCTTGGAGAACGCCGCCGCCGAAGGTGCCAACGCCGCCACCGAGACCGGGCGAACGGCTGAGGAGATTGAGGCCCTCGCGGAGAAGTCGGGGCTCGCAGCTGAGCAGATCACCTCGCTGTCTGAGGCCGAGATCGAGGCCGCCGAAGGTGCCCGGGAGATCGGTCAAGAGTTCATTGGTCTTGGGGAGCACATCGACAACGCGGACGTATCCCTGAAGGACTGGATCCGGTCGCTGGAGAACCAGGCCCAGGCGCTGGTGGACTTCAAGAACAACGCGATCCAGGCCGGGAAAAAGGGCCTGTCCGAGGGCCTGATCGCTGAGCTCGAGGCTGCCGGTCCCGCTGGTGCTTTGCGGATGCGTCAACTGGCGGACGGTACGAAGGCTGAGATCAAGCGGGCGAATGAGGCGTGGGCGGCCGGGCAGGAAGCGATCGCCGCGTACGTGGCGATGAAGGTGCCGCCGAAGGTCGTTGAGGTCGGGATCCTCCTGAAGGTGGCGAACCCCGGGTTCGACCCTCTCGGCGTGATTCAGACACCGGCTGACGGCGGGACGATCATGCCGGTCCGGCGTGCGTACGGTGGCACGGTCCCAGGTTCCCGGTATCCATATGCCGACAGTGTTCTGACCTATCTCGCACCAGGCGAGGAAGTCATCACGAACCGCAACGGCGAAGCCGACCGATTCCGCGCCGACCGGGCAACCGGCAGGATCCCAAAGTACGCCAACGGCATGGCCGACGGCGGACGCGTCACCGGCGGATACGACGCCGGCGCAGGAATCACCGTCTACTTCCCCACCCCGGTCCAGATCACCGCCGCGGCAATCGCCGCCAACGAGATCGCAGCCGCCACCGCAGCCACCGCAGCCTCAGTCCGAAAGATCGCGCTCTCCGCTGACGAGATCCGCCAGCAGCGCCTCGACGAACTCCAGGCCCAGCAGCGGATCCTCCAGATCCGCAAGGACCTCAACGCTGTCAACGAGAAGGGGCAACGTGAGCTGACCGGTATCGACCGGAAGATCGCGAAGCTCGAGCTCGCTGACGCGAAAGCGGACCTCATCGCTGTTCGCAACCAGGTTGCGAAAGCACGCAAAGACGCCCGCGAGGAAGCCCGCGGTGAGGCGATCAGGAACCTCCGCGACCAGCGCGCTGAGGCGATCAGGAACCTCCGCGACCAGCGCGCTGAGACCAAGGCGACCCTGTTCGGGTCCGCGGACATCTTCGGCCGCGGCGTACGACCCGCTGGTGCGGTCGCTGAGGTGAACCGGCAGATCGCCGACATCGCCGAGTACGGGACCGTGATCGCCCGGCTCAAGGGCGCCGGCGCGTCCCCGGCGGTCCTCCGGCAGGTGATAGCGAAGGCTGAGTCTGGTGACTTCCGGTCCGCGATCCGTCTCGGGCAGGCACTCCTTGCCCAGCCCGCGACCCTGGCGCAGCTGAACTCGGCACTGGGGACTCTCGGTGCTGTCTCGGCCGCGGTCGCCGGCGTCACCACCGACCCTCGGTTCCTGTCGTCCGCGGCATGGAACCCCGGTTCGACGATCACGAAGTCGGTGCAGGTCACCCTCGCCGCTGACCCTTCGGCGTGGTTGTTGCAGACCCAGCGGATCGTGCAGCACGAGGTCGCCGCCCAACTAGCTGCAGCGGGAGTCTGAGATGCCGACCGTCGACCCGATGGCGCCCGAGACGTTCCCTGAGGACAACCCCACCAAGGGCTACCTCGGTGAGTCGGGGATCGTGTTCGGCGAGACCGACGCCGACGGTGTTCGGTGGGAGTGGACCACTTCGGGGACCTGGGGGCCGTCACCGGCACCGCGGGAGGAGACTGGGGACCGGGCCTTCGCGGACGGCCAGTGGGACGCCACCCGGTTCTACGGGCCCAGAACACTCCCGGTGACCGTCACCGCCCGCGCACACTCCCACGTCGCCCTGCACGCCGCGCAGCAGCATCTCCGCGACGCCGTGGGGGTATCCCCATTCGAGTTCCGGGTCACCGAGCCCGGGTTCGACGGGTATGCCGTGATGCGGCAGCAGGGCGAGATCCTGTGGTCTGAGGTCAACGAGGAGACCGGGACCGCCACGATCGCCCTGTACGGGCCGGACCCGCTGATCTACTCCTCCCTCGAGCGGGCCTTCGACATCACGTTCCCCTTCGACGAAGGCGGCATCGCGTGGCCGCTGCAGTGGCCGGCGACCTGGGACGGGTCATCGTCCGGCGGAACCGTCTCTGTCTTGAACCCCTCGATACGACCGGTCCCGTTGCAGCTCACCGTTTACGGGCCGGTCGACAACTTCCGGATCGTGAACCTCACCACGAACGACGCCCTGGTCGTGAACAACCCCGACGGCTCCACGTTGACCGCGGGCCAGTTCCTCACGATCGACACCGCACGCCGCCAGATCCTTCTTCAGGGCACCGCCGGACGTAGGTCCTGGGCCTCAGGGGACTGGCCACTGGTTCCGCCCGGGGTCTCGGTCTTCGCGATCACCGGCGACAACACGACCACCGACTCCCACGTCACGGGCACCTTCCGCGGCGTCCGGCTCTGAGGAGACCCACATGACGATCATCGGACACCGGTTCAACACCGTCGAGTACGACGCCGGTGACGAACGCGCGCTCCTCGCGACCTTGCAGCACCCCGGATCTGCAACCCTGCCCCGGGCCGGGAAGCGCATCGGGTCCGGGCTCGAGGTCACGGTCGGGAACTCTCCCGAGGACGCGATCATCGCGGCCGGGTGCGGCGTCGTGGTCGACACCGCCGCAGGCAACGGGTACATGTTCGTCAACACCGCCCCCGTCGAACTCGAACTGCCAGCCCGTCCAGGAGTGGGGAACTCGCGGATCGACTTCGTTGTCGCCCGCGTGAAGAACGAAGACGAGCGTCCCGGTGACACGCTGCGAGAGATCGAGTTCGCGTTCGTCACCGGCACCGCCGGGGCCTCCCCGACCGCACCGACGATCCCGACCGGGCAACTGCGGCTCGCCCGCCTCACCGTCCCGTCTTCAGGCGATATCGTCATCTCCCAGCCCGCCCAGCGCACCGTAGCCGCCGGCGGGATCCTCACGGTCGCGGACGCAACCGAGGAAGCAGCGATCTCCCCCGTCTACGACGGGATGATGATCTACCGCGAGGACACCGACGTGTTCTACGGCCGCGTGAGTGGTGCCTGGGTACGGGTCGGCCCGGTCGACGACACCGACTGGGTCACCTTGACCTCTTCGACCGTCAGCGGCGGCGTTACCCGCTACCGGGTCCGCGGCGGGTGGGTCATCGTCCAGGCCGTCGGTGACTGCGACACCAGTTCCGGGGTCTCGGTCGACCTGACCAGTGCCGCGATCCCCCTGGCCTACCGGCCCTCGACGCGGGTCCGGAACGGGGCATCGTTCTTCAACCACCCCGGCGTCTTCACTGTGGAGACCACCGGGATCCTGACCGGCGTCCAGATGAGCGGCGCCGACCGGACCACGGTGTCCGGGGTCGTCATCTACCCGATCAGCCTCTGACCCATGACTGTGATCCCGTCGCTGACCTGGTACGTCGCCGACATCGTCACCGGACTCATCCTCACCGAGCTCCCGCTGACAGGGCCGGAGGAGATCACATCGGTCGTCGCGCGCGAGGACACCGTCACGTTCAACCTCCCCACCGCCGACACCCGGTGCCCTGACGACTGGGCCGAGCTCGTGGTCCCGGGGAAGTCGATGATCGTGCTGACCGTCGACGACCGTCCCGCACAGGCTTGGGTGATCAACGACGTCCTCCTCGGCGAGACCGTCGTCGGAATCCCTGCCACCACCCTCGAAGAGTGCCTGCACCGCACGAACGTCCCCGACCTCGAAACGACACTCGACACCGCGCTGGCCGCCGCGACGCTCTGCGCCGCCCTGGGCCCCCGGTTCGGGATCATCATCGAGGCGACCCCGACCGGGCACGAGGTCGACGTGATCTATTCGGCCCTGGAGGACCGCAACCTGCTCGACACGATCAACGACCTTCGGACCAGCGAGTTTGGGGCCGAGTGGCGGCTTGTTGTTCGGTGGCAGGACGAGACGGTGAAGCAGTCGTTCTCGAAGGTCCTGGAGTTTGCCCCGAAGATCGGCGACATCAAACCGGACGTCGTGTTCGACCTCGACTCAGATGGCGGCGGGAATGTCGAGAAGTACAACCGGTCTCTGTCGAACTTCACCCAGGGGCGCGGCGCAACGATGCTGGTCGGCGTCACCGACGGCGCCGGAACCGCGCGGGTGATGACGGACCCGATCTACTCCGACCTCGTGGCTGGTGGCTGGCCAGTCTGGGAGGAGCGGGTCCCGTTCTCTGGCCTGGCGTCGGCATCGGTGCAGGATGAGGACACCTACCTGCTGGCCAGGACCACCGCGCAGCTAGCCCAGCGGGAGCGCGGGTCACGCCCGTGCTCAGTAGTCGGATCGCCCGGCGCTCCGATGCCCGGGCGGGACTACGACCACGGCGACACGGTCTTCGTCGAGATCGCACCCCAGGGCACGCGTGACCCGTTCGGGGTGACGGGGGCGTGGCGGGTTCTGGGGTGGAAGTTGAACACCCGGACAGGTCAACCCTCACCGGTGTTCGTTGAGGATGAGGAGGCGAGCTGATGGTGAGCTTGGACCCGAACGTTCTGGCGCCGCGGGGGTTCGACGACTATTACCGGTCGACGACGTGGATCAAAGACCAGCTGAAGTTGCGCCGGTCCTCGATCGGTTACCTCGAACGGGCCACCATTCCTGGCAGTGTCACCACAATCCGGGAGATCCTGACCAACCCGACAGGGCCTCTGGCGTTCAGGAACCGCGACACGTTCCTGGTTGAAGAGCCCGGCGACCAGTCATGGACGCTGACCTACACCCCGAAGGCTGAAAGCCTTCACGTGTACTGGGGGCCGTTGCATGTCCCCGAGGAGTTCTGCATCCTCGACGGCCGCGACCTGACGGTGCTTGACCCAGATGGGCGCCTGCGGACCAGCGACCTGCTCGAGGCGTACTACGCCCGGGACACGACCGCTGCGGAGCCGGTACCACCACCCACACCACCTGGTCCGCTGCTCGACTTCGAGGCGTCGGGCTGGAAGTGGTTGCAGATCGCCCGAACGGACGCGACGGACTACTCCGCGGCCGCGTTCGACGACAGCGGGTGGGCGGCCGCTTCGGCAGCGTTCGGCGACGGCGGCGACATGATCGACCCCGCTCTGCCGGCGCACACCACCGAGTGGGACATGACGACCCGGATGTGGGCCCGGCGCACCTTGAGTGGCATCACTGTGGGTCTGCCGATCACGGGCAATATTCGTGCTGACGAGTCTTCCGTGATCTACCTGGATGGGGTGCAGATCTGGGCCGGATCGCCGAACGGGTACGAGGTGCCGGTCACGATCGACGCCGCTGACGTGACTGCCACCAGCATGGTGTTGGCGGTGCGGACCACCGACGGGGCGGGTTCCCTCGGCTGCTACTTCGACCTGGAGCTCGCCCAATGACCCACCGACTCCGCCCCCACCAGATCGCCGGTTCCGAACTCGCCTCAGCGCCCGCAGACGGCGACGTGATGACCTGGTACGCCACTGACGACGAAGCCCGGTGGGCAGCCCCGGCAGGCGGCGGCTCCGGCCGGAGCCTGGACCGTCGCTGGAACGTCGGCTCGACCGAGACCAGCTACCACGAGTTCACCAGCGGCGGCGTCCCCGGTTCCGGTGTCCGCGTCGACTCCACAGGCGGCGCAGCCCGGGTGACGTGGGCCGTAGCCGACGACAACCTCACCGCCACCAACACCGGGGGCGACACCACGGCCCACCTCAACGCGCTCATGTTCCCGCTCAGCGGGCTCGGCGGCTCGCTGTCCACCGGGGACGCCTTCATTACCTGCCTGGGCATCGGAGCGCCCCAAACCGACTACTCGTTCGGTGGGCTCCTGTTCTCAGACGGCACCACGCACGGAGCCGGAAACCAAGTCGTCGCGACCTCACACTGGGGCAGCAGCAGCCGCGACCACTTCCTCCGCTCCTACACCAACTTCACCACAGTCGGGACCAGCGTCGCTGGTGCGGCCATGGCCCCGCTCTTCAACCTCGCCTTCGTCCGTGCCGTCTACCTCGGCGGCACGACCTGGCGACGAGACCTGTCACCTGATGGCCGGAGCTGGATCAAGGGCAGCGCGAACCTGACCAAATCCCTGACCGCGACGCACGTCGGGTTCCTCTCCAGCTCGTGGGGAACTTCCACGGTCGGGGTTATCAGCTATGAGTTCCTCCGCCGCGTCGCCGGCGTCACCTGACCGGGACCATCGCGCCATGATGGGCCGCTCGATTAACCGCCACGACAACTCGGCCACCCCGAGCGAGACCGCAAGAACGAACACCGTTCGCCCCCAGTACGACATGCCCGACTGCAACGGGAACGCGAACAGGATCGGATAGTGCCACAGATAGATCCCATAGGACCGCTGCCCAAACCATCGCAACACCCGCCCAGGCAACCAAGGGATCGCCGCCGCGCCCGATGCTCCCCACAGGATCAGGGCCGTGACCGCGGGGACACCGAGAAGGTAGAACAGCGGGTCAACCTCGCCATGCAGGAACCACAACGGGACCATCGCGGCGAACCCGACACCAACGGCGACCGCGGAACCGCGGCCCTCAGGTCGCGATGAAATCCAGACCGCGAGCAAACACCCCGCAAGCAGGCTGCTGGCACGCTCGAGAGAACCCCACTGCTGCTGCTGCCCAGTCGACGTCATCACCGCGGCCACCGAGACGAGCATCCCCACGACACCGACCGCACCGATCCCACGGCGCCCCCACCGCGCCGCGAGGATCACGAGCAGCGGCCACACAAGGTAGAACTGTTCCTCGATCGCCAGGGACCACGTGTGCGACAGCCCGTTTAGCGGGGCGCTGGTCGCGAGCTGCCACAGGTTCGACCCGTACGCCGCAACGGCGAGCAGCATCCCGCCCTCTACTCGCAGCGGGCGCCAGGCGATCTGCACGACGGCGACGAATGCCAAGACCGCGAGTATGGCGGGCAGTAGGCGGGCCGCGCGGCGTCGGTAGAACGCCCGCAGGCTGACGCGGTCGGTTCGCTCAAGTTCCTCGAGCAGTAGCGATGTGATCAGGAATCCAGAGAGTCCGAAGAACAGGGTTACACCGACGTGGCCGGCCCCAGTTAGCGGGTTGCGTGCCGGGTGGTCGAAGTGGGCGAGCAGTACGAACAGGATCGCCAAGCCGCGGATCCCGTCGAGGGCCGGCCTGCGGCCGAGTCGCCAAGTCATGCCGTCCAGTGTGCGGGAAACGCCCGACAAGCACACCCCCTTCGCGCACACACGTGCCCCCGACCCCGAAGACCTGAACGGAGCTCCATGTGTCCGAGACCGCGGCCTTGTACCTCCTGATCGCCACACTCGTCGCCGCTACCGGCACCATCTTCGGGGCACTCCTGTGGCTGGTGCGGCCCAGGTTCGAGAAGTCGATCCGCGACGTCGTCAAGGACGAGCTCGTCCCGGTGATGACGCAGCTCTCGGAGAACTCCCACAAGAACCTGATCCCCACCATCCCGGACCTAATCTCCAACGTGCAGCACAGCATCCAACGGGTGCTCGGCGACATCACCACGGTCGACGTGAAGGTCGACTCCCTCGGCGCGAAGGTCGCCGGTCTTCACAGCGACGTGACCGACGTCCGCGGCGACCTGGAGCGGCATCTCGTCGACCGTGAGGAAGCCAAGCAGTTGATGCGGACCATCGAAGCGGTCGCGCTAGCCCAACCACCCGATCTCGGATCACCAACGCCCCAGGAGGAACCGTGACCTACACGATCGAGAAGGCCATCGACCACGTCGCCGCCCAGTCGCAGAACGGTCCGCCGTTCCGGGTCGGGATGTGCAAGCAGCAGACCCGCCTGGCCTACGCAGTGCCCTCCGACGGGTCAGGTTCGGCCACTGAGGCGTGGCGGCGCACTGACCACCGGCTGTCCGTGGCCGGCGACCAGGCCCCCCGCGGTGCGTTGCTGTGGTGGACCGGTGGCGGTCTCGGGTACGGGCACGTCGCGATCGCTGACGGCAAGGGCGGCGTGTGGTCGGTCGACGTGAAGCGCGACGGCTACTGGGACCACGTCCCGTTCGCCCAGATCGCCACGTGGGCGCCGAGCCTGAACTGGGCCGGGGTCTCGCGTGACATCGACAGCGTGACCGTTGTCCCAGTGCCCGTCGAGAAGCCTGCCGCTCCGAAGCCCCCGACGTACCTGGACCTCACGGTTGCGCTCGAGCGGCTCGCAGCGAAGTCGGCGAACCCGCGTGCCGTCGTGTCCTACACCCTGGCCCGTCGCATCCTCGGTTCCCTGGTCTCATCCGGCGACCGGGTCTCGGTCCCGACGACCACGGCTGGTGTTGTGGCCGCCCTGACCGTGCGGCAGGCCAACGCGTCCGGCCTCACCAAGGCTCGGATCACCGCTGCCTTGGCCTTGCTCCGTCCACTCGCCTAGGAGAAGCGCATGCCGACCGTGACCCAGACCGCGACCCCCGGTGACTTCACCTACATCCCGTTCCCGGTCAAGGTGTTCACCGGGGATGCCTGGTCGATCCGCTGCACCGTGGTCGACAACGACATCAGCGGATGGGAAGCGATCGCCGTGGTCCGCGACGGCGACGACAACGTGACCGAACTGACCGTGACCCCCGTTGTTGGCGACACCTCCTCCGTCGACGTCGGTGAGGACGACGCGGCTGGGCCGGCGTACGGAACCTGGGGGCTCAAGCTGATCCCGCCGGACGAGCGTGCCCGGACCTACTTCGGGGGCCCGTACAACGCTGAACCGATTCAGGTTCCTGAGGCGTAGTCGTGTCCGACTGCCCGGACCTGACTGTCACCACGACACCGGTCCAACTCACGGTCGTCGTTGATCCGGTTGTGCTGACGACGACCGCTGACCCGGTGGCCTTGACCACCGTCGTTGAGCCGGTGGCTCTGACGGTGGCCGCCGACCCGGTGCAGGTCACGATCTCCCCGGTCGGGGCGCAAGGACCAGCGGGGCCGGCGGGCTCCGGGTCCGGTGCGGTCGAGCTCTACGACTCCACTGCGGCACCCGTGTCGCCTCCGGACACCTATCTGCGGTTCGAGCGTGACGTCGACGGCGACGTGCAGGCCATCTACCTCGGCACGACCACCTAGGAGACCTAATGGTTGAGCGGATCCTGTTCGGTCCCGGCGGCGCGAGCGAGGCCAAGCAGGACGCCATCCTGGGCGCGCTTGCAGATGCGCTCACGGAGTTGCAGGGGAAGTTCGAGGCGGGCCAGGAGGTCGCGCTCGACGCGGCCACGCTGGCAGCCCTCGAAGCGGTCACGGCAACCGTGTCCGGGACCGTCGCCCTGGACGCCCCGACCCTGGCCGCCCTGGAGACCGTCACCGCCACGATCAGCAACCTCCCGGCCGACTACCCCGACGCAGACGCCCTGACCGCCCTGGGGTCCATCCTGGCAGCCCTCGGCGGCACGCTGACCGTGGACGACGGGCACCCGGACCCCCTCACCAACACCGAGCTCCGTGCCGCCGACGTCAACGTCGCCGACTCTGGGGAACGCGAGTACCCCCACGTGCCGGTGGAGGTTACTGCTGCAGGCGACACGGTGATCGCTGGTCTTGCTGGGACTGGCCCAGGAGGAGCCGATCCGGCTTATGTGCTGACCCCCGGCAAGGCGATTCGGCTGCGATGGATCTTCATCACCCCTGCTTTGGAGTCCGATCCGTTCCCGTTGATCAGGGTGACCGTTGGAGGCGCTCCGGGCTACCTATTCCACGGTGCTATGGCGAAGCGCCAGATGAAGACCGGCGCTGTCGATGCGCCCCTGATCGTCAACCTCTCGGTGGCCGCATCGGTCGCCGTCACTGCAATCCTGGAGGAAGTCTGATGTCCAAGAGCAATACTTTCGAGAACGAGCTCCTCCTTCTCATCTTCAACAACTCCGACATCGCGAACATCGGTGACGCGGCTGGGCTTCAGAACTCGGTGGCTGCCGGGAGCCTGTACCTGGTGCTGCACACTGCGGACCCTGGCGAGGCTGGCACGGCGACCACGTCGGAGATTTCCTACACCGGGTACGCGCGGCAGGCGGTCGCTCGCTCCGGTGCTGGGTTCGTTGTGTCGGGGAACTCGGTCACCCTTGCGGCGAACGTGGACTTCCCGGAGATGACGGGCGGCGCGGGTGGAACGGCGACGTTCTTCTCGGTGGTCAAGGAGGTCTCTGGGGCGTCGGTGATCCTGTACTCGGGCGCCGTTTCGCCGACCATCAGCGTGGCGACGGGCGTGACTCCGCGGCTCAAGGCTGCGACCAGCATCACCGAGGACTGAGCCCGGTGTCCTGGACCAAGGATGCCGAGTCCCGCGCCCCGAAGACGGTCTATGCCGCCCCGGAGACGATGCGTCCGTTGGTTGCGATCGTCTTCGATCCCGGCGCTGTCTGTGAGTGGTCTATGGAGTACGACTACCTGACCGGCCCGGACGAGACGCAGGCGTCGGTTGAATCTGTCATGGGCTTGTAGCCATGGCGTTCGGGAACATCTCCACCTTCTACATCCCGATTAATGGTAGCGCCGGGTCCTCACTGTGGGGCACCGATGTTCGCAAGTTGCTTTCGAGTGCGGATGCCACGAGCGACGCGACGACGAAGACGGACCACGGGACCAGCGGCTCGGACACGCGCCGCACTTTGGACCCGTACACGACGTCGACCACGGACGGCACGGAAGCGAACTTCGGTTGGGCGATCACGCCGACCGACATGAACAGCGTGAGTGGCGCTAAGCGGTTCTTCCCGGCTGGCAATCACACCGTCACAATCCGTATGGCCCACGTTAACGCCTTCGCGATCTCGGCGTCCTTGACCCTGTACGTCTACCGGGTGGGGACTGCTGGGGCGAGTCGGGCTCGCACTCTCCTGGGCTCGGCGTCGGCGACGGTTGCCCTCCCGGCCCTTGGTGCCGAGGTCAACGGAACTGCGACCGTCAACTTGGCCGAGGTCATTTTCGAGGCTGATGAGACGGTCCAGTATTCGGCTGAGTTCGTGTCGCAGGGTGTCATCATCACGGGCGATGTTGTTACCCACTACACCGGCACTCAGTCGGGTACGGCTGCACGGATCGCCACCCCTGGTTTAAAGACTCTCGCGGACACGACCGGTTCGGCTACGGGCTCCGGTACCGCGACTGGCACTAGCGGCAAGGTGCTGGGCACTGCGGGTTCTGCGACCGGCACGGGCACCGCGTTAGGCGTCCTCGGTGCGCGGGCATCCACGACCGGCACGGCGACCGGGGTAGGTACCGCGTCCGGTTTGATGTCGGCGGTTGCGGGGACCATTGGCACCGCCGCTGGCGTCGGATCTGCACAGGCTGTCGCTACCGGCATCGGGTCCATGACGGGCACGGCGGCTGGCACTGGGACGGCGACCGGCTCACTAGGTGCGATCGGCTCTATGGCCGGCAGCGCAACGGGGGCAAGCTCGGCAACCGGCATCCTCGGTGCTACGGGCGGAATGGTCGGCTCGGCAGCCGGTTCGACCACAGTCGACGGCCAAGGCTCCTCGGTTGCCGGAACGGTCGGGACGGCCTCCGGGGCGGCGACGGTGGAGGGCCTGGCCTCTCGCGTCCTCGGCACGGTCGGGACCGTCGAAATCGGAACCCCCGGCGAGGGCGGCGACACCTACATCCGACCCATCTTCGTGTTCGACGACTAGGAGCCTAACCATGCTGAACCGCATCCGCACCGAACCGGCCCTCATCTCCGGGCTCGCCATCGTCCTGGTCAACGCCGCTGTTGCGTTCGGGCTGACCCTGACCGATGAGCAGACGTTCGCCATCAACGCCGTCGTCGCCGCGGTCCTCGCCCTGGTGACCCGCGCCCGCGTCATCCCGGTCTACAACGGGCCGGCACCCGTCGACCAGGCCGCACTTGACGCCGACGAGCCCGGCGACTACCGGGGCTAGCCATGCACGGCTGGACAGTGTTCTGGGCAGGCGTCTGGACCCTGCTCGGCGTCGGGTTCTGGCAGGCCGACAAGCACGGGTTCCCGTTCTGTCGCACCGTCCGCTGGATCTTTGCCACCGACACGGCTGTTGGGCGCCGCAAGTTCTGGGTTGCGTACGGGACCGGTGCGCTGGTGCTCGGGCTGCACATCACCAGGGGGCCACGGTGACTGGCACCTCGCTGCCCCGTCTGCTCGGCTCCCTGGTCGGTGTCGGGCTCGGCGTCACCGGTCGCTGGCTCACCCTCGCCGGCCGCGCACTCCTACGCCGCACCTGAACTCCCGACGACCAAAGGACCCGGCATGACTGTCCCGCTCCCCGAGAACATCACCTACGGCAAGGTCATCGGCCGATTCCTCAAGGCGACCATCGACGGCAGCGACGGCAGCGACAACCCGGACGGTGTCGCAGCACAGGGCACGGTCGTGTTCACCCCGACCCCGGCGTACGTGCTGGACGCCACGGCCACTCCCCCGACAACGGTCGTCCCGGTCACGGTCACCTGTGGCCTGGACTCTGACGGCGACCTGGTTTCGCCGTCTGGGGAGAAGGGGGTGTGGTTGATCGCAACCGATGACGCCGACCTGAACCCGTCGGGATGGACGTACACGGTCACTGTCGTGTTGCGTGGCGTGGCGGCGCGGGCGTTCTCGATCACGGTTCCCGCGGGGTCCGAGCAGGATCTGTCGTTGATCTCCCCGGTCGCCGCGTCAGAAGGTGACGCGATCGTCGTCGGCCCCGAAGGCCCCTCCGCGTACGAGGTGGCCGTCAATGAAGGCTTTGTGGGCACCGAGGCGGAGTGGCTCGAGTCCCTGGTCGCCACGGTCGACGCCCACGAGGCTGCCGCATCCGGTGCACACGCAGCCTCGGCGATCTCCTACGCCGGGTCGACCAACCTCGCCGCCACCACCGTCGAGGCCGCACTTGACGAACTCGACACCGAGAAGGCGACCGCCGCACAGGGCACGAAGGCCGACGCCGCGATCCCGGCACCCGCAGGCCCCACCGATGGGAACTTGCTCGCCTACAACAGCACCCTCGCAGCGTGGGTTCCGGTGGCTCCTGTCGGACAGTCCGAACTCGCGGCGGCTGTCAACGTCACCGGCACGCCCACCACCGTGAGCGCAACCAGTGGCCCTGGCGTGCTGGTCGCGATCCCTGGCTCCTCGATCAGCATCCCGGCGTCAAGCCGACCCGTGACCCTGTTCTACGAAGCAGCGTTCGCACAGACCACGGTCGGCACCGGCATGGGCCTGGTGTCCCTGTACGAGACGACCGGGGCCGCGACCCAGATGGACTACGTAGCGGGCACGCTGCCGAACTCGACCGCGACCGGGCTGCGAGAGGTGAGCCTGTCGCGCTCCTACCGGCTCGGCGCAACGGTCGCGACCCGCACGTTTGAACTGCGGGCGTGGGTCTACCAGGTGAGCGGTTCCCCGGCTGGGTCGATCCTGAACAGTGCCCTGCGTCAGACCTCGCTGCGGGCAGTCGCCGGATGAGCGACGGCTATGCGGCGCTGACGACCCTCGGCGCCGTCGCGGTCGGGGAGACTGACACAGTCTTCGCGCCCCGCACCCCACGGGTCGGCACGTGCGGGCTGATCCTCCTGCATGGGTCCGGCAACCCGCAGCAGTTCACCGATTCCGCGAGCCAGCACGCCAGCGCCCAGCTCGCAGCCGCCTTCGCCTCGGCAGGCATCCCCACCATCGCCGGGGAGTTCGGGGGGCAGACCTGGGGCAACGACACTGTGATGTCCCGCATCGACACGGCGTGGGGGGTTCTACAATCCGCCTACCCCTCGATGCGCGTCGACAAGGTGTGTCTGCTCGGCGTCTCGATGGGTGCCGCTGCGGTCGCCCGATACTCCCAGACCTACCCGTCGAAGGTCGCCGCCGTCATCGGACTGATCCCGCTCTGGGATCTGGTCGCGCTCTACGAAGCCAACATCCTCGGCAAGCAAACCGAGATCGGTACCGCGTGGGGCGTCACCGCACCCGCCGCACTCCCATCCGCCGCCGACGTCGCAGCCAACGCCGCCCTCGCTGCTGGCATCCCGACTCTGGCCGGGTACTCCACCGCCGACGCCGTCGTTGCTCCGTCCTGGGTCACCGACTATGTCGCGGCGGTTGGCGGGACTGCCGTGGTTACCGACACCGTCTACGGCCATGCCGACCAGGCGATAGGCGGCATGCCACTCGCCACGATGGGCCAGTTCCTCGCCGCCCACGGAGCCTGACCGTACTCACCCGCCCGCTCGCCGCACTGAACCGGCCCTCATCTCCGGGCTCGTCATAGTCACGTTGGCGGCTGGCGCGTACGGCTTCCTCCGGCACATCTGCCGGCCGAAGGGCTTCACTCCCAGGATCTGAACCGAATCGCTTCACCGGCGCCCCGTCACCCCCGTGGTGGCGGGGCGCTTTCAGCGTGCCCGGACATAGGCGAAGGGCCTGTGCGGAGTCGTCGTCCTCGGGGTCATCCATGCCCGGGAGCGTGGCAGACATGGGGCCTTCAGTCCAGGATCAGCAGCTACTCGAGGTGGTCCATCGGCGGACAATCTCCGGTGCGACTCTCGTGCCCGCCCAACGCTCCGCCCTCTGGGCCCTGTTCGACCAGGACACCTGACCGAGTCTTCGGAGACCACTCACGACCGTGATCAGCACCCAGCCGGGCACGTCGCCCCGCTCGTCCCGCCGCCGGGTCGACCGACGGCACCACCACATGACTTCCTGCATGGTTCTCCACTCCTTCTGGTACGAACCCCCGACGTTGTGGATGCGACGCCTCGATGCGCGCGCGGTCGCTCACGTGACCATCAGGTCGAGGCCGACCAGTCCCGGCCAGAACGCGAAGACGATGACGGTCGGGAGCACCAGGAAGACCACCGGCACCATCATCAGGACCTCGCGCCGGGCGCCGGACTCGATCAGCGCCCGCCGGCCGGCCTCGCGAACGTCTCCCGCCTGGGCGTGCAGCACGTCCGCGAGCGGCGTCCCGCGCTCGATCGCGATCGCCATCCCCTGGGCGAACCGGGACACCGCGGGCAGCCCGGTGCGTCCGGCGAGCGCATCCAGCGACTGAGCCAGCGGCGTCCCGGTCCGGACCTCGGCCAGGACCTGGGCGAGATCCGCCGCGAACTCCCCACCGGACCGGCTGACGACCCGGTCGAGCGCAGCGGTCGGACTCTCACCCGCGGCAACCGCGAGCGCGAGCAGCTCCGCGACGACCGGGAGCTCCTCCAGGATGCGGCGCTCCCGGCGGACGACCTGAGCGGTGAGCCTGTTCTCCCGCAGCAGAACGGCCATCCCGGCCGAGGCCAGGCAGACGATCATCAGGGCGGCGCCGCGGTCGGGGTGCCGAACCCCGAGGGCGACCGACGGCACCGCTGCGGCAAGAAATCCGACGACCCCCCAGACGGCTTGCTCGATCCGGAACTCGTGGACCGTCTGCGGTCGGTTCGCGCGCGTCAGACGACGCTCGACCGAGACCGAGCCGCCCAGGAGGGTGTCGAGGCGGGCCGCGAGAGCGTGGACGCCCGCGGCCAGGAGGGCCGATGGCGCCAGGGTGCCGTGCTGCTCGGCACCGGGCCGCGGAGGCAGGTCGCGGAGATACGGCAGCACCCGGTCCGCCAGCGAGGTCCGTCTCAGCTGACGTACCCGGTCGACTACGAGCCAGGAACCGCCGCCGAGCGCGGCCCCGAGAGCCGCCCCAGGAAGGGCACTGAGAAGGGCCCCGCCGATCGAGCCGCTCATCCCAGGATCCGGCGTTCGCGCGGAAGTCGGCCGATCCGCATCATCAGCCAGTAGGCACCGGCACACGTCCCGGCGCCGACGACCAGGACGATGGCTCCCTGCGTGCTCGCGTAGCGATGGATCACCTCGTCCTGGAAAGAGAGCATCACCAGGACCAGCCACGGAGCACTGACGGCGAGGCGCGCCCCGTTCACCGTCCAGGACTGCCGGGCCTCGAGCTCGGCGCGGGTCCGGGCGTCCTCGCGCAGGAACACGGCGAGGTTGCGCAAAAGCCTGCCGAGGTCACCGCCGCCGACCTCCCGAGCCACCCGGAGCGCCTCCACCACCCGGTCGCCGACCGGGTCGCTGAGCGTGACCTTCAGCCGGTCCAGAGCCTCGGTCAACCGGCCGCTCACTTGGTAGTCGAGGGCGAACCGGGCGAACGCCGGCCGGAGCGGCTCCGGTCCACGGGTCGCCAGTGCCGCAAGGGCCTCTGCCAGCCCGAGCCCGGCCCGGACACCCGAGACGAGGTGGTCGACGGCATCCGGCCAGACCTCGGCGAACTCGCGCTGACGTCGTCGTGCCCGGGAGGTCAGAACCGCGAAGGGCAGGTACCCGGCCATCGTCGCGAAGACGACAGCGACCGGAGCCGTGCCGGAGAGTGCCTGGATCGCCACCCCCGTCACCGCACCGGAGGCAACCGCGGCCGCCAGGACACCGCCCGGTCGCAGGCCCGCCAGCCCCGCCGCCGCGATCAGTACCGCTAGACGCGCCTGCCGTGTGGCCGCAGCCTGCTGTCGTGGAACCGCCCACGAGGACAGCACCAGCACGATCCCCACCCCCAAGCCGAGCCCGATCGCCGCCCCCATCAGGCTCGGGTCCCGAGCCGGGCGAGGACATCGATGCCGGCGCGCTCGAAGGCCTCGACGTGGGTCGGCATCCCCGAGGTGCGGACCAACTCGCCAGCGCGACGGACGAACAGGGTCTCGGTCTCGATCACACCGTTTTCGACCCGCCCCGGGACAGCGACGACCTCGTTCACGCGGCGAGTGCCGTCCGGGTCCATCCGCAGGTGCACGACGAGGTCGACCGATGTGGCGACCGTCGGGACCACGAAGCCGGCGGAGATGTTCTCGCCGGCCAGCAGCGGCAGGGTGCACAGCTTCACCAGCGCCTCGCGGGCGCTGTTCGCGTGCAGGGTTGCCATCCCGGGGAGACCGGAGTTGAGCGCCAGCAGGAGGTCCAACGACTCGGCGCCGCGAACCTCCCCCACCACGACCCTGGTCGGGCGCATCCGCAGCGACTCCCGGACGAGGTCGCGCAGCGTCACCTCGCCGGTGCCCTCGAGCCCGGGGGGTCGGCACTCCATCGCCACCCAGTCGGGGTGCGGCACCCGGAGCTCGCGGACCTCCTCGGCGCTGATGATCCGCTCGTTTCCGGGGATGGCGCCGGCGAGGCAGTTGAGGAGGGTCGTCTTCCCGGCCTGGGTGCCGCCGACCACAAGAATCGTCAGCCCTGCCACGACCGCGCCCCCGAGGAAGTCGGCCGCCTGCTCGGTCAGCGATCCCCCCGCGACCAGGTCGGCCAGCCGGGAGTGCCGGAGCAGGAACTTCCGGATATTCACCGCGGCGAAGTCGGCGCTGATCCCTTCCAGGACGGCGTGCAGCCGGTGACCCTCGGGAAGCCGGGCATCGACGAAAGGAGAGGACACGTCGAGGCGCCGTCCGCTCTGTTTGAGCATCCGCTCGACCAGGTCGCGGACCTCGTCGGCGGTCATGATCGTGGTGGTGAGCTCGTGCCGACCGCCGCGAGCGACGAAGACCCGGCTCGGGTCGTTGATCCAGATCTCCTCGACCTCGGGGTCGTCGAGGTAACGCTGCAGCGGCCCGAACCCGGCGACCCGGGCCACCAGTTCCTCGACGAGGGCGGTCGGGTCAGCCACCGGGACGACCGCACCGGTCAGGCTCAGCTCGTCGTGCGCGGCGACGGCTGCCGCCGCCAGTTCCCGCACCCGGTCGCTCTGCCGCTGCGGGTCGACGCCGTCGCGGCGTACCGCTGCTCGCAGCTGTTGGTCGAACTGGTCCACGAGGACCGCAGGGGTCACCTGTTCCAGCGTCATGAGGCCTCCGCACGTCCCGAGATGTGGCGTGCGGTTCTACCGTCGCCGTCCGATCACGAAACGGCGGTACGCCGGCCTGTGGACGGCGGGGTCAGGTCTCGCGCTCAAGGACCTCCTCGAAACGGAGCTGCTCCAGACCGAACGGGTCCTGGGCCCCGGCTTCGACCTCGTCCCAGCTCCGCCGCGCCGCGACGGTCGGGAACTCCCGACCGCGCATCGAGTACGGCGCGATGGTGGTCTTGGCGCCGACGTTCTGCGACCAGTCGAAGAACACCTTGCCTCCGCGACGCGCCTTGGTCATCTGGGAGACGACCAGGTTCGACTGCGCGGCTTCGAGCTCCTCGGCAACCTCCTTGGCGTAGTCGCGGACCTCGTCGGCGGAGCGGGTTCCGTCGAGGTCGGCGTACAGGTGCAGGCCCTTGGAACCGCTCGTCACCGCGCGCGTCTCCAGCCCGTCGGCGGCCATCCGGTCCCGAACCAGCAGCGCCACCTGAGCGCACTCCATCAGACCGGCTGGCTCACCGGGGTCGAGGTCGATCACCATCCGGTCGGGGTTCACCGGGCGGCCGCTCGCGTCGACCCGCCACTGGTGCACGTGCAGTTCAAGGGCGGCCAGGTTCACCAGCCAGGTCAGCGTGGCGAGCGAGTCGACCACCGGGTACCGGACCTCCCCCACCGTCACCACCCTGACCCAGCTCGGCGTACCGCCGGGGACGTTCTTCTCGAAGAAGCTCGCCTCCCCGGTGCCGTGCGGCCACCGGATCCGGGTCACCGCCCGATCGGCGAGCACGGGCAGGAGCTTGGGCGCGATCCGGGCGTAGTAGTCGAGTACCTCCGCCTTGGTGGTCCCGGTGCGGGGGTACATCACCTTCTCCAGGTTGACCAGCGTCAGTGTCCGACCCTCGACGTCGACCAGGACCTCGGTGCGCTCGACCATCAGCCCTCCCCCAGCGTGGCGATGTCCAGGTCGGTCCGGACCCCCCGGTACGCCGGGTGCCGGAGCCGGCCGTCGGGGGTGAGGGTCAGGTACTGCACGTCGACCACGATCCCCGGTTCGACCCAGACGGTGCCGTCCCGGTCGAGGCGTGGGAGCTCGTCGTCGAACGGTGACTCCGTCCGCACCAACGGTTTCAGCAGCTCGCCGAGCCGCTGGCCGGCCTTGCCCGCGATCCCGGAGCCGACTCGGCCGCGGAAGCGGAGGCCGTCAGTCGACGGCTCCCCGACCAGGACCGCGCCCAGCCGTGAGCCGCTCCCGGCCTCGTACCGGAAGCCGCCCACGACGTAGGAGCCGGTCGGACGGATCGGGAACTTGAGCCAGTCCTTGCTGCGGTGATCGGCGCGGTAGATCGAGGTGAGCCGCTTGCTCACGATCCCCTCCAGGCCCTGGGCCTCGGCAGCGTCGAGCAGCAGCTGGCCGTCGTCGTACGTCGGCGGCACCTGCCAGGCGGGATCGTCGAGCCCGAGCCCGAGAAGCAGCTCGCGACGCTCGGCGAGCGGCCGGGAGGTGAGGTCGGCGCCGTCGAGGCGGATCAGGTCGAAGACGACCAGGGTGACCGGGTTCCGCTGGGCGAGCCGGGCTGCCTTGGCGGCGTCGCGCACGTGCATCCGGTCGGCCAGGTCGCTGAACGACGGCTTGCCGGAGCCGAGAGCGACGATCTCGCCGTCCAGCAGCACGTCGTGACCGGCTGCAGTCAAGCCGTGCAGCTCGGGGTAGGCGACGGCGACCTCGTTCTCGTTGCGGGTGGTGATCCGGACCCGCTCAGCGGTGACGTCGACCAGCGCCCTGATGCCGTCCCACTTGACCTCGTGGATCCACCCGGCCCCGGCGGGCACGTGGTCTCCCCGAGTCGCGAGCATCGGCTTCATGGCAACATCCTGGCAGCCTCCGAGGTGGCATCCCGGCCGTTCGAGCGTCATTCTGGAGACATGCGCGCGATTTGGAAGGGTGCCGTCTCCTTCGGCCTAGTTAGCGTCCCGGTGAAGCTCTACTCCGCGACCGAGAGCAAGGACATCTCGTTCCGGCAGGTCCATGCCAAGGACGGCGGCCGAATCAAGTACCAGCGGATCTGCTCGCTGGACGGCGAGGAGGTCGCGTACGCGGACATCGCCAAGGGGTACGAGACCGAGGACGGCGAGATGGTCATCCTCGACGACTCCGACATGGCCGACCTGCCGGCCGCGAGCAGCCGGGAGATCAGTGTCGAGAAGTTCGTGCCGAGCGAGCAGATCGACCCGATGCTCTTCGAGAAGAGCTACTACCTCGAGCCCGAGAATACGGGCGCCAAACCGTATGCCCTCCTGCGGAAGGCCCTCGAGGACGCCGACCGGATGGCGCTGGTCACCGTCTCGCTCCGCAGCCGGATGTCGCTGGCGGTCCTACGGGTCCGCGGCGACGTGATCGTGCTCCAGACGATGATGTGGCCCGACGAGATCCGCAACCCCGACTTCGGGTCTGTCGACCTCGAGGACGCCAAGCCGGCCGAGGTGAAGATGGCGACGATGTTGGTCGAGACCCTGGCCGGCGACTTCGACCCGTCCGAGTTCGAGGACGACTACCGCGAAGCCGTCGAGGTCCTGGTCAGGGCGAAGATCGAGGGCGGTGAGGTCAAGGCCGCTCCGGCGGCCCGGAAGAGCTCCGGCGACGTGGTCGACCTCCTGGCTGCGCTGCAGCGCAGCGTCGAGGCCGCCAAGACCGCGCGCGGCGAGAAGTCACCCGAGTCCCATGAGCAACCAGCAACCTCACTAGACCACTCTGAGACCACTGGTAAGCCGAAAAAAGCGACTCCCCGCCGAAAACCCGGGAAGAAAGAAAGCAAAAAGGCCAGCTGACCCAATCAGCACCGTTGTCCGCTTATGTCACGTTTTGCGGTGGTTTGGCGACGCCAACCTGGCCATTCTTTGCCACAACGGAACCAGAACTCCTAGGATGGGTGACCTGATCGACGTGCGCTCGTTATAAGGAGTGCACTACTTCATTTCGGCTATGCGGTAATCGCGTGGCCCTGCCGGGAGGAACCACCTTGAACCGACGTCTTCTGCGTGCCGGAGCGCTCACCGGGGCCGCTGCGGTCTCGCTGCTCGCCGTCGCACCAGCATTTGCTGCCACTGTGTCGCAATCGAGCGCCCAGGCCATCAACCTGTCGATCGCCGGCAACTCAGTGATCTCGCAGGAAGTCACGGCCGTGCACGACGGCACCAGCGAGGAGAGCGTGGACAACTCCACGATCCCGACGCTGGTCGACCTCCTCCCGGCGAACACGGCCCTCGCGGTCGGTGTCGCTCCCCAAGAAGCGGTCGCCAACGGCGACGGCACCTCCTACGCCTGCGCCGGCCTCGCCGGCACCGGTGGTGGCCTGGTCAAGATCGGCGACGAGCGCTGCGAGCTCAACGGTGAACCGCTGACCCTGGAGCTCGGCAGCCTCGACCTCGGCGTCCTGCCGGGTACGTCCGGCGCGCTCACCACCGCCCTGACCCCACTCCTCGGCCCCCTCGGCGGGGTCCTCGACCAGGTCGTGGACGCGATCGCCGCCGGTCTCGACGGCACCCCGCTCGGCGAGATCGGCCTGTCGGGTTCCCTCAGCGCGATCGAGGGCAGCTGTTTCGCCGACCCCGACGCCGCCATCGGTGACGCCCGCCTGGTGGACACCAGCGGTGGCTCCAACGCCACGCCGATCGCCGTCACCCTGCCGGGTGTCGCCGAGCCGCTCACGCTGCTGAACCTGCCGGCCAACCCGCCGCCGAACACCCACGTGCTGGTCAACCTCGACACGGTCACCCAGACCCTGATCGACGCGCTCACCGTCCAGCTCAACACGATGCTCGGCGAGGCCCTGGTCCCGCTGGCTGGCCCGCTGGGCGGTCTGCTGCAGCAGGTCCAGGACCAGGCCATCGTGGTTCTGGTCGAGGCCCTGCAGCCGCTCCTGCAGCCGCTTCAGGACAACATCCTCGACATCACCCTGAACAAGCAGGTCTTCGGTGACGCCGGTCGCTCCATCGTGGTCACCGCTCTCGACCTACAGGTCCTGCCGGCCCTCGCCCAGTTCGCTGGTGGGTCGCTGATCGGCGGCGAGATCGGCAAGGTCTCCTGCGGCCCGAACTCCCGGGTCGCGGCTCCGACGCCGACCCCGGACCCGACCCCGACCGACGGCACCCAGCCGCCGACCGTGGTCGACGCTGGTGCTGCCGGTTCGGACAACACGGCTCGCACCGTGCTGACCGCCACCGCTGCACTCACCCTGCTTGCAGGCTCGGCGGGCCTCATCGGCTACCGCCGCATGCTGATCAAGTGACGCAGCACCCTTAAGTGAACCAAGGCAAAGCCGGCGATCGCGTCGGAGGACTGAGCAAACGACTCTTCGTGCTCTTCCTCGCGATGGTGATCGCCGGCTTTGCCATTCCTTCCCCCGGCACCAGCGTTCCCGGACCGGGGTTCGGGGAAGGCTCCTTCCGCTCCACGGTCAAGCCGTCGGTGCCGCTGGGGCTGATCGTTCCGGACATCGACCTCGAGGCGAAGATCATCCCGATCACGGTCGACGGCAACCGGGTCCTGCACCCTCCGGCCGATGCGAGCGAGGTCGGCTGGTGGCGCCGGAGCGCCAAACCGGGCTCCACCAAGGGCCAGACCCTGCTCACCGGGCACACCCTCCACAACGGCGGCGGCGTGATGAACCGGCTCGGCGAGCTCCGTCCGGGCTCCCTGGTCCAGATCCGGACCACCCGCAGCATCGTCGACTACCGGGCGACCAAGGTGTTCGTGTACACCCAAGAAGAACTGGCGATCCACGCCCGGGACCTCTTCGGCCAGAAGCGCAAGAACAATCGGCTCGTCCTGGTGACCTGCACCGGCTGGACCGGCTCGGACTACACCAGCAACATCATCGTTTTCGCGGACCCGGTCCGGGTCCGCAAGCTCCCGAAAGCGACCGGCACGGCGGACGAGCCCGAGGAGCCCGAGGACAGGACCCCCATCGAGGTCCCGACCCAGGCGCCGTCCAGCTAACCGAGGTCGTCGCCCCGTGCGGCTGGCGAGTCCGGGAAGTGCTGCGAGGCCCGCGCTGACACAGCGTCCATCAGCCGCGGCACCACCAGGTTGAGCACCTCGGTGATGTTGCTTACCGGGGTCCCGATCGTCAGCGGACGGTCCTCCAGCGCCTTCACCACCAGCGCCGCCGCCTGCTCCGGGGTTTTCGCCGGTGCCCGGTCGTAAGCGTCCGTCGCCGCGATCATGCGGGTACGGACCAGCGAGAGCCGGAGGTTCGTGAACGTCACGTTGTCGGCGTACGCCTCGCGGCCCGCGATCCGGCTGAAGGTGTCCAGCGCGGTCTTCGACGCGATGTACGCCGCGAACCGGGGTGCCTTGATCTGCACCCCCCAGCTGACCACGTTGACCACGTGCCCGAACCGCTGCGCCCGCATCGCCGGGAGCAACCCGAGGGTGAGCCGGACCGGACCGAAGTAGTTGACCGCCATCGTCCGCTCGAAGTCGTGCATCCGGTCGTAGGAGTACTCCAACGACCGCCGGATCGAACGCCCGGCGTTGTTCACCAGCATGTCCACCGCGCCGTGCTCGGCGAGCACGTCCGCCACCAGCACGTCGACCGAGTCGCCGTCGGTCAGGTCGCAGACGTAGGTGTGCGCCGCCCCGCCGGCAGCGACGATCTCGGCGGCGACCCGCTCGAGCTCCTCGGCCCGCCGGGCCACCAGCAGCGCGACGGCCCCGCGCGCCGCGACTGCTTTGGCAGAGGCCTCACCGATGCCCGACGACGCCCCGGTGATCATGACCGTCCGCCCCGCGATCGGGCTGGGCAGGTCGCGCACCAGACCGACCACGTGGCGCCGTACCCACGCCCGCGGGGTTATCAGCAGGTTGTTCAACGCTGTCACAGCAGCGGCCAGGGCTGGGCTCGCTCGATCTGGGCCGAGAGTGCCAGCAGCGTGGTCTCGTCAGCGACCCGGCCGACGAGCTGCACCGCGACCGGCAAGCCGTCCGGCGCGATCCCCGCCGGGACCGAGGCGGCCGGGTTGCCGGTGACGTTCCACAGCGCCGTCCAGGCGACCATAGGTCGCGCCTTGAGCGTCTGGGTCACCGTGCCACCGCGGTTGAGCACGCCGACCCGCGGCGGCCTCGGACCGATCACCGGGCTCAGGAGCACGTCGATTCCCTGCCCCTGGCCGGCGGACGGAGCGAAGACCCGGTTGGCCCGTTCGGAGACGCGCTCGCCGGCTGCCAGCGCCTTCTCCAGGATTCCGGGCGTGACCCACGAACCGAGCCGGTAGGTCTCCCGGGTCCGCTTCTCGAGCAGGTCGTAGTGCTCCATCGCCTCCGCCTCGGCGCGGATGCCGGCAAAGAACTGCGGGACGAACGCGGCAGTCGGGTCGGGATAGCCCGGGTCGATCTCCCGGACGTCGTGGCCCAGGTCGGCGAGGAGCGCGGCCATCCGGAGCACGGCATCAACGTGCTGCGGAGCCGGCTTCACGCCCTTGGTCACCGGGACATTCGACCAGCCGATCCGCAGCCGGCCCGGCTCGGTGCCGGCGGCCGCGATGAAGGACGTCGACGGCTCCGGAGCAGTGAACCGGTCACCGCCGACGTTGCCTCTGATGACGTCGTAGACCAGCGCCGAGTCGAGCACCGTGCGGGTCAGCGGGCCGGTCGTCCCCAGCGCGTACCAGAGGTGCGGCATCGGATCGCTGGTGACCCGCCCACGGGTCGGCTTGAGCCCGTACAGGCCGCAGCACGCCGAAGGGATCCGGATCGAGCCGCCGCCGTCTCCGCCGATCCCGACTGGGACCATCCCGGAAGCCACCGCGGCCGCCGTGCCCCCGCTGGAGCCACCCGGGGTGCGGCTTCGGTCCCAGGGGTTGCGGGTGATGCCGCCGTCGACGGACTCGGTAAACGGCCACTGCCCGAACTCGGGCATCCGGGTCTTGCCGACGATCACCGCACCGGCCTGACGCAGACGGCGCACGACCTCGCCGTCCGTGGTCACCGGGGTGGTGTTCGCGCGACCGCCGAAGGTGGTGACGCAACCGGCGACGTCCAACTCTTCCTTGATCGCCACCGGCACCCCGTGCAAAGGTCCGGGTTGGCCGCCGTCGGCGAGCAGGGCGTCGAGGCGCAACGCGTCGGCGCGGGCCTGCTCGACGAGCACGACCGAGAACGCGTTCAGGCCCGGGTCGCGCTTCGCGATCCGCTCCAGGGACGCCTCCACCACATCGGCGACGCTGAGCGCCCCGGTGGCCGTACGACGGACCAGGTCGCTGGCGGGGAGATCGGCCGGGTTCACTTCGGCAGGCTCAGCACGGCGCATGAGGAGAACCTATCGGGCACCGTCGTATGGTGCACCGAATCAGGCGGAGTCCAACAGCGAGCGCACCACCCGCAGGGCGACCGACATCCGGGCGAGATCGGCGTCCTCGTCGCTGCAGATCACCGCGAGCGTCGCAGCCGCTCGCGCGACGGACGGGTCGTTCCAGTGCTGCCAGGCCTGGACCCGCTCGTCGGCCCCGCCGGACTCGACGGTGTCGAGCACCTGACCGGTCAGCTGGGCGTGCACGCTGTGCAAGTCATCGCGCAGCGCTGCTCTGGCCATCGTCTGCCAACGGTCCGTCCTCGGCAGCGCCAGGATCCGGGTGACCATGCCAGGCAGCCCCAGGAGCTCGCCGACGGCGAAGTGCACCCGCGCCACCTCCAGCGCGTCCACCCCGGTACGCGCGGCGGTCTGCACGATCCCGAGCACCATGTACGCCGGCGGACAGGCTGCCACCCGAGCAGCCAGATCCGCGGGGACGCCGATGGTCGTGAACGCCTCGCAGCGCGCCCGGAACGCGGCCTGCTCGGCCCCGGTCATCAGCTCCGGCAGGGCTGCGGTGACCCGTTCGGCGATCACCTCGAACTCCGCGACGACCGCCTCGCTGTCCAGCGGCAACCGGCGGTTGTTGACCAACCAGCGGCTGGCCCGCTCGACCAGGGTGCGCACCTCGATCCGGATCCGGGTCTGCACCTCGGCGTGCAGGACGTTGTCGAGGGCAGCGATCTGTCTCAGGAGAGCTCCGGCGCCGTAGATCTCCCGGGCCAGGAAGTTGCTCAGGGCGAGCTGGTCGGTCGCGGCGGCCGTCTCACCGGCGAGCCGGTGGACGAAGGTCATCCCGGCGCCGTTGACCAGCTGGTTGACAAGCTGGGTCACCACGATCTCGCGGCGCAGCGGGTGCAGCTCCATGGCGCCGCGGTAGCCCTGCCGCATCGTGGTCGGGAAGTAGTGGTAGAGGTCCCCGCGCAGGAACGGGTCCTCGGCGATCTCGCTGGCCAGGAGCTGATCGGCGAGGACGATCTTGGTGTACGAGAGCAGCACCGCCAGCTCCGGTCCGCTGAGCCCCTCGCCGCGCTCGATCCGGGCGGCCACCTCCCGACGGCTCGGCAACGCCTCGAGCTCGCGGTTGAGGAGGTGGTCGCCCTCCAGCGCGCGCATCCAGTCCTCGTGCACGTGCAGCAACGCCGGAGCCTGCGCGAGCGCGTTGGCTAGCGCGAGGTTCTGGTCGTAGTTGTCGGCCAGCACCAAGTCGGCGACCTCAGCGGTCATCGAGGCCAGCAGCTCGTTGCGCTGCTTGCCAGTCAGGTCGCCGTCCGCGACAACTCGGTCGAGCAGGATCTTGATGTTCACCTCGTGGTCGGAGGTGTCCACTCCCGCACTGTTGTCGATGAAGTCGGTGTTGATCCGCCCGCCGAGACCACCGCAGCCCTGCTGGGCGTACTCGATCCGGCCGCGCTGGGTGAAGCCGAGGTTGCCGCCCTCCCCGACGCACCGCGCGCGGAGATCACCGCCGTTCACCCGGATCGCGTCGTTCGCCTTGTCCGCCGCATCCGCTTCGGTCTCCCCCGCCGACTTCACGTAGGTCCCAATGCCGCCGTTCCAGAGCAGGTCCACCGGGGCCTTGAGGATCGCGGTGATCAGCGCCGACGGGGTCAGTGCCGTGGCCTCGATCCCGAGGGCGGCCCGGACCTGGGGCGAGAGGGCGATCGACTTCGCACTGCGCGGGAAGACGCCACCACCCTCGGAGATCAGAGCCGGGTCGTAGTCCTTCCACGAGGAACGCGGCAGACCGAAGAGGCGCTTGCGCTCGGCGAACGAGGCCGCGGAGTCCGGGTCCGGGTCGAGGAAGATGTCGCGGTGATCGAACGCCGCCACCAGCCGGATGTGCTCGGAGCAGAGCATGCCGTTGCCGAAGACGTCCCCGGACATGTCACCGATCCCGACGCAGGTGAAGTCCTCGCTCTGGCAGTCGACGCCCATCTCCCGGAAGTGGCGTCGTACCGAGACCCAGGCGCCGCGGGCGGTGATGCCCATCGCCTTGTGGTCGTAGCCAACCGAGCCACCCGAGGCGAACGCGTCCCCGAGCCAGAACCCGTACTCCTTCGAGACCGCGTTGGCGATGTCGCTGAAGGTCGCGGTGCCCTTGTCGGCCGCGACCACCAGGTAGGTGTCGTCGGCGTCGTGCCGGACCACCCCCGCCGGTGGGACCACCACCCGGCCGTCCGGGCCGTCCACGAGATTGTCGGTCAGGTCGAGAAGGCCGGCGATGAACGTCTTGTAGCAGGCGATCCCCTCCGCCATCCAGGCCTCGCGGTCCGAGGAGTCCGGGAGCTGCTTGGCGTAGAAGCCTCCCTTCGCGCCGACCGGCACGATCACGGTGTTCTTGACCATCTGCGCCTTCACTAGGCCGAGCACCTCGGAGCGGAAGTCGTCGCGCCGGTCCGACCAACGCAGACCACCGCGGGCGACCGCGCCGAAGCGCAGGTGGATGCCCTCCACCCTCGGCGAGTAGACGAAGATCTCGAACTGTGGCCGCGGCTCGGGCAGGTCGGGGATCGCCGACGGATCGAGCTTGAGCGACAAGTACCCGTGCGGGCCGCCGCCGACGGTCGACTCCTGGAAGAAGTTCGTCCGCAGCGTCGCCATGATCCAGGTCAGGTACGAGCGCAGGATCCGGTCGTGGTCCAGGCTGGTCACCTGCTCCAGGGTCGAGACCACCTGGGCTTCGAGGACGGCGAGCCGGGATGTGCGGGCATCCTCCTCGCCCTCGGGTCCGGGCCGGAACCTGACTTCGAAGAGCTCTACCAGCAGCCGGGTGATGTCGATGTTGATCCGCAGCGCGTCCTCGATCGATCCTTGGGCGAACGGCGAGCCGCCCTGCTGCATGTGCCGGGCGTAGGCGCGCAGGACCAAGGCCTGGCGCCACGAGATGCCGACCGCGAGGACCAGGGCGTTGAACCCGTCCACCTCGTTGCGTCCGTCCCAGACGGCCAGCACGGTGTCCTGGAACAGCTCCCGAGCTTTCTCCGGCAGCCCTCCGGCGTACCGCAGGCCGAAGTCGTAGACATAGGTCCCCTTCGGCAGACCCTCTAGCACGTAGGGCCGTTCGTCGACGACCTCGGCCCCCATGGCGGTGAGCACCGGGAGGACCTCGGAGAGCGAGAGCGGCGACCCCACCCGGTAGACCTTGAGTCGCGCACTACCCACGGCGGCGCCGACCTCCTCATAGAGGGAAAGGGCGATGCCCTCGTCACTCGCCCGGGCGTGGAGCTCCTCGAGACGCCCGATGTCGGCGGCGCCGGTACGCGCCGGGTAGTCCTCCTTGTACGCCTCCGGGAAGGTGCCGCTGTACCGGCGGGCCAGTCTGCTACCCCGTTCCTCGCCGTACTCGGCGACGACGGCGGCGCTGAAATCGTCGCCCCAGGAACGGGCCACCGCGGCGCAGCGGCGCTCCAGATCGGCGGCGTCGACCTCACCGGCGGTCTCGCCAGCGGGCGGCCGGACCACGAAGTGCAGGCGTGCCGCGAACGAGTCGCCGACGTTGGCCGTCCACTCCACGGACTCTCCATGCAGCTGCTGGGTCAGGATCGCCGCGATCCGCTCCCGGACCGCAGTGTTGTACCGGTCCCGCGGCAGGTAGACCAGGACGGACCAGTAGCGCGCGTAGACATCCGGGCGCACGAAGAGCTTGAGCTGGCGTCGCTCACGGGTGTGCATCACGTTGGCGGCGATCGGCACCAGCTCGGACACAGGGGTCTGGAAGATCTCGTCGCGCGGGTAGGTCTCCAGGACGTCGAGCATCGCCTTGCCGGCGTGACTCATCGGCTCGAAGCCCGCCTCGGCGATGACCGCCTTCACCTTTTCCCGGGCGAGCGGGATCCGGGTGACCGACTCGGTGTACGCCGCTGAGGAGAAGAGTCCGAGGAAGCGACGCTCGCCGATCACGTCACCGTTCTCGTCGAACTTCTTGACCCCGACGTAGTCCAGGTGGACGGGCCGGTGCACGGTTGCCCGCGAGTTCGCCTTGGCCAGCACCAACAGGGTCTTCTCACGCGCCTTCGCCGCGACCAGCGGCGGCAGCACCCCCGCTGCGGTCGGGTCCGACCTGAGGATGCCGAAGCCGGTCCCCGGTACGGCGGTCAGCTCCTCGCCGCCCCCCCGATCGATGTCCCGGCCTTCCAGCTGGTACTCGCGGTAACCGAGGAAGGTGAAGTGGTCCTCGCCCAACCACTTGAGGAACGCGATGCCCTGCTCGAGCTCCTCGGCCGGGAGCGACGGGGGGGAGGTCTCCAGGTCGGCTACGAGGGAGTCCAGGCGGTCGTGCATCCGGCGCCAGTCCTCGACGGCCTCCCGGACGTCGGTGAGCACCTTCTGCAGGTTCGCCTCCAGGCTGGCGACCTCGTCCGCGCCGATCCGGTCGATCTCGAGATGCATCCAGGACTCGCGTCCCAGGTCGTGCGCCCCTAGGTCGTCGGTCTCCTTCGACGAGTCCGGTTCGAGCACGTCGTGAAGGTGCCCCGCGACGTCGCGGCGGACCACGAGCTGCGGGTGGATCACCAGGTGCACCCCGTGCCCGGCCTGGTCGAGCGCCATCGTCACCGAGTCGACCAGGAACGGCATGTCGTCGGTCACCACCTCGACGACCGTGTGTCCGGCTGCGGACCAGCCCTCGACCGGCACCGAGGGAGTGAAGATCCGGATCACAGCAGTCCCCTGCGGGCGCTCGGTGCCGGAGCGGAGATGGTGGGCCACGGTGCCGTACAGGTCTACCTCGTTGCGGTCGACGAGGTCCTCGTACGCCGCATGCCGGTAGTAGGCCCGAAGCAGCGAGGTGACTGACAATCCGTTCAGACCTGTTGGAGGGTGTCGCTCCGCGTAGGCACAGAGTCGTTCGAGCAGGTCAGACCTGCCGCCGTCCAGGGTCGTGGGCACCCTTCGAGGCTACCCGTCTCAGAGCGCCGAGCGCAGGTCCCAGAGCAGGGGGTAGAACTTCATCGACAGCCGACCGCGGAGGTACTCCGCTCCGGTCGATCCGCCGGTGCCGGTCTTGGCGCCGATCATCCGCTCGACCATCACGACGTGCCGCGCGCGCCAAGCGGCCGCGAGCTCGTCGTGCTGGAGCAGGGCCTCGGCGAGCCCCCAGAGGTCGGCGTACGACGAGCGGTCGTGCGCCACGACCCGGAGTGAGGCCATGATCGATTCCTCCGACGAGGTCTCCAGGCCGGCCTCGCCGAGCACGTGCACGAACCCGTCCCAGAGCGACGGCTCCGCGAGCCGGCGCGCAAGGCGCGCTTGCTCGGAGTCGGAGAGGCCCTTGAACCGCTCGACGTACCGGGGGTCCTTGGCGCCGGAGAGGAACTCCAGCTCGCGGAACTGGACCGACTGGAAACCGCTGGCGGGAGCGAGCCGCTGTCGGAACTCCAGAAAGTCCTGCGGCGTCATCGTCTCCAGTACGTCGATCTGCTGCACGAGCACCCGCTCGATCACGTGCATCCGGGCTAGCAGGTGCCTGACGAACCAGAGATCGCGTCCGCCACTGGCCGACGCGGTACTGACCAGGGCGTCGCGGACTGTGGTGGCCTCGTGGAGCAGCTGTTTGAACCACAGCTCGTAGACCTGGTGGATGGTGATGAAGAGCAGCTCGTCGTGCGCCGGCGGATCGGACTCCAGGTGCTGGGAGTCCAGCAGCTGCTCCAAGCGCAGGTAGCTGCCGTAGGTGAGCAGGCCGCCCTCCTCCCCGAAGCTCACGAACTGTTCGTCGGATGCGCTCATAGCGCCAACCTATGCGCTCCCGAGGCATGATGGCCCCATGCGACTTCACCACGAGCTCACCTACGAAGCATCCGAGGCTGCAGTGCTGGCGATGATGACCGATCCGGCCTACTGGGACGCAGTCGCGGTCGCCACCGCCGCCATTTCCAGCGTGGCAAGAGTCGAGGACGAGGGCAGTGCAACCCGGGTCGTGGTCGACCAGGAGCAGGCGGTCGTCGGTGTGCCCTCCTTCGCCAAGAAGTTCGTGGGCGACTCCACCCGGGCGATCACCACGCAGGTGTGGAGCGGCTCCACCGCGGCGTTCGCCGTGGAGACCCCCGGCAAGCCCACCAGCATCGCCGGAACCGCGACGCTCACCGGGAAGGGCGATGCCACGGTGCTCACCTACGATCTCGAGGTGAAGGCCGGTGTGCCACTGATCGGCGGGAAGCTGGAGAAGCTCGTCGTCGAGCTCACCACGGAGGGCTTCGGCAAGGAACAGGTTGTCGGCAACGCGTGGCTGGCGGGCGACCGATGAGCAAGCGTGTCCGCTACGAGCTCCGCTACGACGGCGCCACCCCCGAGCAGGTCTACACGATGCTTTCCGACCCGGAGTTCCGCGATGCGGTCTGCGAGTTCCAGCGTTTCCCGCGCCGTGACGTCACGATCACCCCGACCGCGTCCGGGATGGACGTGAAGGTCGACCAGTACCGGCCCGCCCACGAGGTTCCCTCGTTCGCTCGGAAGCTCGTCGGCGATGAGATCAACATCGTGCAGACAGAGTCGTGGTCGTCCTCGACCCGGTCCGCCCTGCACGTGACGATCCCGGGCAAGCCCGGAGACATGAAGGGCACCGTCACCCTGAACGCCGTCGACGGCGGCACCACCGAGGTCGTCGAGGTCGACGTGAAGGCGTCGATCCCCCTGATCGGCGGCAAGATCGAGACCCTGATCGGCGACATGCTCGGCAAGGCGCTCCGGGCCGAGAACAAGGTCGGCCGCGACTGGCTCGCGCGCTAGCCGGTCACTCCGGGGGCTCGCCGTCGTTGATCCGCTTGCGCGCGATCCAGACCGTGACCGCGAGCAACAGGATCGGCCCGAAGGCGAGCAGGAGCACCAGGCCCTGCTCGAGGGGATGCAGCGTGCCGAGGTGCTCCACGACCCGCTCCGCCCCGAGCCTCACGGGGCGCTCCCGCCGAGCAACTCGTCGATCTCCTGGGTGGCGAACCAGCCGAGATCGGGCAGGTCGCGCTCGCCCGGGTCGACCGCGAAGCTGTCGGCGTGCACGGAAACGATCTCGGCCAGGCTGACCGGACCGTCCACGTCAGCGACCTCGGCGACCACGACCGCCCGGCGGCCCGGGCCGTCCAGCAGGGCGGTGGCGTCCTCGGCTGCCGCCGAGAGGGCGTCGTACTCGGCTTCCTCGGACTCGTCGGCGGCGGTGAACCTCTCGACCGAGGCCGGCACGAGACCAGCGGCGACGAAACCAGCCAGGCCGGCGAGCGTCGTCGGCAGGTAGATCCTCACTTCTTACGGCCGCGCGGGGCGCGTGGTCGGCTGTCGCTGGCACTGTCGACGAGCTCGTCGAGCGCCTCCCGCACGCACTGCCCCAGGACGTCGATGTCCGGCAGGAGGTCGCGGTCCGCCGTGATCCCGTAGTAGACGCCCCCGTCGTAGGAGGTGACCCCGACCGCCATCGCGAACCCGCGCTGGAGCGGCGGCACCGGGTAGGTCTCGACCATCTCGGCACCGGCCATGTACATCGGGAACTGCGGTCCCGGCACGTTGGTGATCACCAGATTGACGCCCTGGGACTCCTCCACCGCGACTCGGGACCCGAGGGCGTGGAACGTGGTCGGGGCGAATCCGGCGACACCCGCGATCCGGTCCGCTGCGAGCGCCCGGCCGGTCTCGCTGTGGGCCTTGAGGGCGTAAGAGACCTGGTGCAGCCGGATCACCGGGGAGGCCTCGCCGACGGGCAGGTCGAGGCGGTGACCGATCACCTGGGAGCCGAGGGAGGTCGGCTCGAGGTCCTCGTCGATGACGCTCATCGGGACCAGCGCCTTGATCCGGCGACCGCTGTCGACCGGCTCCGCCCGGGTCATGAGCCAGGCGCGGATGGCGCCGGTCAGGGTGGCCAGGATGACGTCGTTCACGGTGCCACCGTGGACCCGGCGGACGCGGCGGTAGTCCTTCAGCGCGGTCCGCACCAGCACGACCCGACGCTGCTCGTTCGGATCGACGTTGAACGGGCTGTCCGAGGCAGGGCGGCGGTTGGAGAGCGCGCCGGCGATGGAGCCGATCCGGCCGGCGACCGACCCGACGATCTTCGTCGCGGTGCCCGCGGTGCCGCGAGCGGTGTTCAGTACGAATCGCGGGTCACGGGCAGTCTCGGCGAGCGCGTCGAGGACCAGGCTCGTGGGGGATGGCTCGGCGGCGGGGGCCCAGTCGTCGGGGACCAGGTGCCGCGGGCCGGGGTCGACATCGAGCATGACCTGGCCGAGGTCGACAGTCGCGATGCCGTCCACCAGGATCTGGTGGGACTTGGAGAGCACCGCGATGCGGCCACCCTCCAGGCCCTCGACGAGATAGACCTCCCAGAGCGGCCGAGCCGGGTCGAGGCGCCGCGACATGATCCGCGCGGTCAGTTCCCGGAGCTGGTCCAGGGTCCCCGGCCGCGGCAGCGCGGAGCGGCGTACGTGGTAGGCGAGGTCGAAGTCCGGATCGTCGACCCACACCGGATTCGCGATCCGACCCGGGACGCCGCGGATCGCCTGCCGATACCGGGGGACGAAGGTGATCCGGTCCTCGATGTGTGCGATCAGAGCGTCGTAGTCGAAACCGGAGTCGCCCGGTTCGAAGATCTCGAGGGTGGCGTTGTGCATCGGCGTGGAGGCGGACTCAGCGCTGAGCACGGCAAGGTCGGAGGCACGTAAACGCTCGCTCATCTCATCTGACCTCTCCTCGGGCGCCTGGCAGGCCGGTGCGGCCACAGTTTCCTCGCCATGGGATTCTGACAGAGCACCGGCGACCGCTGTCGCACGTCCCACCGATGGAGTCCCCGATGACGTTCTGGACCTGCCACTCGCGCCCTCTGTTCGGCGCCGGCGCGGCGGCGATCCTGAGCCTGACGCTCACCGCCTGCGGCGCCCCGACCGCGTCGCCCCCCGTCGACCGCCCGGTCAGCACAACCACCCCGTCCGCCCCGGTCACCTCTGCTCCGACCACTGAGGCGACGGTCATCGAGATCACCCTCGACGGCGAAACCGTCGAGCCCTCCGGGACCCGGGTCGAGGTCGAGCTCGGCCGGCCGGTGATCCTGCGCATCGACGCAGCCGAGGCAGGCGAGCTGCACGTGCACTCCAGCCCCGAGCAGGAGATCAGCTTCCCGGCCGGCGCTTCGGAGCACACCCTGACCCTCGACCAACCCGGGATCGTCGACGTCGAAGACCACGCCCTCGACGCGCTCATCGTCCAGCTCCAGGTCAGCTAGGTGGGCTCGGCTCTGCTCGTCCCGCTCCACGCCATCGGCGGGGCCCGGGACCTCCCGATCCCGGCGTCCCTGGCGATCGCCGGCGGTACCGCGGCCCTGGTGATCTCGTTCTGCGTCCTGATCCTCGCCTGGCGCTCCCCCCGGTACGACGCCCCAGGGGCGGGCACCCGTGCCGACCGACCGCTCCCTCCGTCGCTGGCCCGGCTCCTCGACAGCACCTCCTACCGGACCATCCTGCGCGCGCTCGGCTTCGTCTTCACGGCGTACGTCGTCTGGGCGCTCGTCGCCGGGCCGGACAGCCCTAACAACCCGGCGCTCGGGGTGTTCTACATCGTGCTCTGGGTCGGTCTGGTCCCGGCGTCCTTGCTCTTCGGACGGTTCTACCGGGCGATCAGCCCCGTGCGCACGCTCAACCTGGTCTTCGCCCGGGTGACCGGCGCGGATCCCTCGAGGGGCCTCTACGTCTACCCGACCCGGCTCGGCTACTGGCCGGCAGCTCTGGGGCTGTTCGCCTTCGTCTGGCAGGAGCTGGTCAACCCGAACATGAGCTACATCGCGACCCGGGGGCTCTATCCGGGCGTCGCGCTCTGGCTGGCCGGCTACCTCGGCGTGATGATGATCGGGTCGGCGTTGTTCGGCGACACCTGGCTCTCCCGAGCCGATCCGTTCGAGGTCTACTCCGACCTGCTCGCCAAGCTCTCGCCCTGGGCCCGGGGTACTGACGGCGCGCTGGTCTGGCGCAGTCCGCTGGCCAACCTGGCCACCTCGGCGCCGGTTCCCGGGCTGGTCGCGCTGGTAGCCGTGCTGTTCGGATCGACGGCGTTCGACTCCTTCAAGGACTCCCCGCGCTGGCTCAGCGTTCTGGGCGACGTCAAGATCAGCGTGCCGTTGGTCAACACCGTGGCCCTGTTCGCCTTCTGCGCCGTCGTCGCGGTGAGCTTCGCGGTCGCGACAAGGTCGACCCGGGTCGACCCGGCGACAACACGGAGGCGTCAGCTGCCGGCCCTGTTCGCGCACTCGGTGGTGCCGATCGTCGTCGGCTACATGACCGCTCACTACCTGAGCTACTTCGTGGAGCAGGGACAGGCCACGGTCCTGTACCTGAGCGACCCGATGGTGAAGGGTCAGAACCTGCTCGGCACCGCTGACTGGCCTTTGAACTACTGGCTATCGTTCCACCCGACGTTCCTGGCCTGCATCAAGGTCGCGGCCGTGGTGGTCGGGCACATCGTCGGGGTGGTGGCAGCCCACGACCGGGCGTTGACACTCTTGCCGAAGAAGCACCGGGTCACCGGCCAGCTCGGCCTGCTGGTGGTCATGGTCGGCTACACCGCGACCGGGCTCTACCTGCTTTTCGGGGCCTGAGCCCGACGAGCTCGGGGAAACATGCCCGGGCGACCTCGGCCAAGGCGCGTCGTACGGCGGAGTCGCCGAGCTCGACCAGGGTCTGGCCCGCTACGGCGGCCCGATCGAACTGGTCCCTGCTCTCCGGCACCAGGTGCACCCCGCGCGGACGGACATAACCCTCGACCATGCCGACGATGTCCGAGGCGTTCCACCCCAGCGAGGGTCGCATCCGGTTCACCACGACCTGCACCGGCGTGCGTGGCGCCACCTCAGCCAGATCGACGAGCCCGCGCGCCAGCCGGGCCAGACCGACCGGATCAGCGCTGCCGACAGCGACGATCTCATCGGCGACGGCTAGCGCCTCCAGCGTCATCCGGTCCCGGTCGCTGCGCTCGTCCTCGATGCTGAACCCGGTGTCGACCACCACGCTCCCCAGCTCGACCGCCGTCCGCAGGATCTCGGTCAACACCTCGGCCCGGACCTCGATCCGACGGTCCGCGCGGGGGAGCCCGGTCAGTACCTCGGGCCCGGAGCCCGCCCGTCGGCACGACGCCGCCAGCGCCGTGGCATCGAGAAGGCCTGCGTTGACCCTGCGGGCCGACGCGAGCAGGCCGGAGCTCTCGTCCAGGATCCCGAGCTGCTGGGTCAGCGACCCTCCATGAGGATCCGCGTCCACCAGCACCGTGCGACGCCCGGCTGCAGCGAGCTCGGCTGCGATCGCGATCGCCACGGTGCTACGCCCCGGTGCGCCGGTCGGCCCCCAGACCGCGACGATCCTGCCCTGCGGTGCGGCGGCGGCCGCGGCGTGCCGGGCAGGCTCCACCTCAGCTGTCGCGGCGCCACGGGTCGCCGCGATGTCGACGGCCGCGGCGATGATCGCCGGTACTGGCTCCGGGCCCACCCAGGAGGCCCCGAGCCGCTGGACCCGGCCCTCCTGGTCTGCACCGGCCACCGCCAGCACGCGGACGTCGTACCGCAGCAGGTGCTGGATCGCAGCGGCATCCAACCCGGGGATCCCGGCATCGACGACAGCCACCTCGGCGATCCCGAGGGTGGCGGCGGCCATCAGGTCGACGATGTCGACGCTCCGCCCGACCACCACCAGCCCGGCCGCGGAACAGCCGGCGAGGAACGACGCCTCCCAGGAGGCTCCGCCGGCGAGGACCAGGATCCGGGTGCTCACCGCTGCCCCCGCAGCGTCAGCACGACCCGACCATTGCCAGTGGCACCGAGAACGTCGGCGATGTCCTCGCTCTCGGAGACCGCGAGGAGGATCGTGGCGCTGGTCGCCGGGGCGAGCGGATCGGCGGCCCGCGGGACATCGATCACCGTCACGTCCTGGAGCACCCGGCGCGCCCGGGTCCCTCCCGGCACCGGATCGCGCGGCGCGACCCAGACGTCGACCACCGAGCCCGGGCGGAGCACGGTGGGCAGCTCGCCGCGCTCGACGGTCAGGGGTAGCTGGACGCCGACCGGACCCTTCGTACCGGCGATCGCGGCGGCAGGAAGCAGTTCGCCCGGTCCGACCGCGCGGACGAGGACTTCGCCGATGACCGGCGCGGTAGCGGGCAGATACCGGTCAACACTGCCGTCGGCGAACCGAATCCGACGGGTCTCCAGGTCGGCTGCCCGGATCCGGGCACCGGCCGGCAGAGCATCGCGGACCCCCCACACGTTCACCGAGTCGTCGGAGGTCGCGACGACCCACGAACCGAGCAGGACCGAGCCCGCGAGGATGAGCATCCCGAGGATCAGCCGCGGGTCACGCCAACGAGCGGCCGACCGCCGGAGCGCCGGACGGGGCGGGGTGGGTGGCGGGGTGGATGGCGGGGAGGGCGGCGGGGAGATGATCTGCATGCCCCGAGGGTGCCGTCCGGGACGGGTCGGACGTGCGCGCGCTCCACAGGGGGCACGGGGCTGGTACTCGAACCCGAACGCATCCCGTGGCAAAGTGGGGATCATGGACTCGAACCCGCGCTTCCTGCAGCTCGCTGACGTCGCGGAGATCCTCAACACCTCCAGCGCCCAGGTCTACGCCCTGGTCCGACGCGGCGACCTGCCGGCTATCAAGATCGGCGGCCGGGGTCAGTGGCGGGTCGAGTCGAGCCAGCTCGAGGCCTACATCGAGCGGGCCTACGAACAGACCCGGGAGTTCGTCCAGGAGCACCCGTACGTCGAGAACTGAGGTCACTGCAGCCCTCGGACGGCAACGAGGGCCTGGAGTGGCAGGTCGAGGTCGCTGTCGCCTGTCCGTACGGCGACGAAGTCGGCGCCGACCCGGAGCAGGTCCCCCTCGATCTGGCGGCCACCGTGGAGCCGGAGGATGCAAGCCCCGTCCTCCTCGGCAAGGCGACGTAGTACCGACACCAGGGATAGCCGGACCGTCAGCGGGCGAGCGGTCTCCGGGACCGAGCCGGGAGCCAGGCCGGAGACGAGCCCGACTGCGGTCTGCGGAACCAGCCACTCCCCCGACGCGCCGTCGAGGAGCAGCCAACCGGTGCCACACCGCACCAGCGCGCCAGCCACCTCGGAGCCATCGGCGAGCCCGACCCGGATCGACCGCCCGAGGGACGCCTGCAGCCGCCCGGTCAGGGTGATTTCGGAGTACGCCGCTTGCGCGAGCGCCTCGACCTCACGGTCCCGCTCGTCGAGATAGAGGCCGTCGGCCTGCATCTCCAGGTCCTCGAACAATTGCTCCCAGCGCACCCTCATCGGTTCCCGACCGTCGATGCTCCCAAACAGCACCTGTGGACAACTATTTGACCTGTCTCGCGAACGTTCGTAAAACCTTGGAAACGAACGCAAACGTAGGGAACAGGATGAATCAGACGACCCCCTCCTTCGAGGCTCTGCTCCACACCGGGGCGATCATCGTTCTGGCCGTCGCCGCGCTCTGGGGCGCCGCGGTCCTGGTCGCGGTCCTCCTCGAGGCGCTGACGGACGGGCGCGTGCGGGGAGCGGCCCGGCTGGGCTGTCCGGCGGGCTGCCACCGTCTGCTGCTGGCGGGAGCGACCGCTCTCGTCGCGGTGACGCTGCTGTCCCCGTCGGCCACAGCCGACGAGCGGCAGGCCCCGGCCCGGTCCGTCCTCGACGGACTCTCGCTGCCCGACCGTGCGCCGGGGGTTACCTCGGTGGCGGCAGAGCCGCAACTGGACCCGCTCACGACTTCGCCACACCAGAACTTGCGTGCCCGTGAGCCTCCATCGGTGTCTGCACTGATAACGGTCCTGCCCGGCGACTCGCTGTGGGAGATCAGCCGTCGTCTTCTCCCAGCGGACGCGACCGCACGGTCGATCGCGGACCTGACCCAGACCCTCTACGCACACAACCGCACCACCATCGGCGCAGACCCCGCCCTGATCCGGCCCGGTCAGCGCCTTTACGTCCCACCAACGGCACGCGAGACCTACTCGGAGGACTCATGACCAGCACACCCCTAGCACCCCTGGCTCAACCCCAGGGCGTGCTCACCCTCCACCTGCCCCTGACTGCGGAGTTCCCCAGCCGCCCCAACCTCCGGTTGGTGACCGGTGACGAGCCGGAGCTCGACGGCTTCGCCACCCGGTTCGCCCAGGCCGTGGTCGAGGTGATCGGCGGCGATCGCGGGGTCCATCAGATGATGCGATGGACCACCGTCGAGGTGTACGACGACCTCCAGCGACGCTGCAGCACCTTGCAGCGCACGACGCCCGGTGACCAGCGTCGTCGCCGACTGCGCGCACAGGTGCGCAGCGTCCATCTCTCCCGTCCGCAGGAAGACGTCGCAGAGATCAGCATCCACGTCCGGCACGGCCAGCGCTCCCGCGCAATTGCCGCTCGGATCGAGCTCATCGAGGGACGGTGGCGCTGCACCATCCTCGAGTTCGGATGAGGGGACGCGTCAGCGGACGCGTGCAACGCCGGTAGAGCAGCGAGTTCGACTGAGTTTACGAAGCCGAATCCGAGCGTGTCGAAACCCGCCGACGGGGGCAGCCAGCGTCAGCCGCCGGAGACCGTGTCGAACGCGCCCGGGTTCGGCGAACCGTGGCACTGCTTGTACTTCTTGCCCGAACCGCAGGGGCACTTGTTGTTGCGGCCGACGTTCGCGAACGGATCGTCCGCGTTGCTGACGGTCTGACCCGTGAGCTCCACGTCCCCGTCCTCGCTCGGTCCGGCGTAGGTCAGGTTCTGCGGCGCCTTCGGCGTCTCCAGGCCCTTGGCCCGGATGATCGGAGTATGGGTCCCGCGCGCGTCGCGCGCTGCCTGGGCGGCGGCCACCGCCCCGGTTCCGATCGGGCGGAAGACCGGGTCGTGGTCATGACCCTCGTGCCCGGGCTCGATCTCCATGCCCTCGGGAACCTCGATCTCGGTGGGCTCCTCGACCTGGACCTCCAGGTTGAACAGGAACCCGACGGTCTCCTCGCGGATGCCTTCCTTCATGGCGGCAAACATGTCGAAGCCCTCGCGCTGATATTCGACCAGCGGGTCGCGCTGGCTGTACGCGCGCAGACCGATTCCTTCACGGAGGTAGTCCATCTCGTACAGGTGCTCACGCCACTTGCGGTCGAGAACCGAGAGCAGCACCCGACGCTCCAGCTCGCGCATGACGTCCGGGCCGATCTCCTCCTCGCGCGTTGCGTACGCCGCCTGGGCGTCGGCCTGGAGTGCCTCGAGCAGCTCGCTGCGGTCCATCCCGGCACGGCCGCCGGCCTGCTCCTCGAGGTCGGCGTACCGGAGCGTGACCGGGTAGAAGGTGCCGAGCGCGGCCCACAGCGCCTCCAGGTCCCACTCCTCCGGGAACCCGTCGGTGGCCGCGACGACATAGGTCTCGACCGCGTCGTCGATCATGATCTTGATCTGGTCATGCAGGTCGCGGCCCTCGAGTACCTCCCGGCGCTCGCCGTAGATGACCTCGCGCTGCCGGCTCATCACGTCGTCGTACTTGAGGACGTTCTTGCGAGACTCGAAGTTCTGACCCTCAACCTGACCCTGGGCCGACTGGATCGACCGGGTGACCGACTTGTTCTCGATCGGGACGTCGTCCGGGACCTTGAGCGCGATCAGGACCCGCTCAACGAACGCGGCGTTGAAGAGCCGGAGCAGGTCGTCCTCGAGGGAGAGGTAGAACCGGGACTCACCCGGGTCGCCCTGACGACCCGAACGACCGCGGAGCTGATTGTCGATGCGGCGGGACTCGTGGCGCTCGGTGCCGAGGACGTAGAGGCCGCCCAGCTCCTTGACCGCGTCGTGCTCGGCCTTGACCTGCGCGGTGACCTTCTCCAGCGTCGCGGCCCAGGTGGCCTCGTACTCCTCGGCGTTGTCCACCGGGTCCAGACCGTTGGCTCGCAGCTCCTGGTCGGCAAGGAACTCTGTTGAACCGCCGAGCATGATGTCGGTGCCTCGACCGGCCATGTTCGTCGCCACCGTGACCGCGCCCTTGTGACCGGCCATCGCGACGACCTTGGCCTCGTTGGCGTGCTGCTTGGCGTTCAGGACCGTGTGCGCGACGCCGCGCTTCTTCAACAAGTTGGAGAGCAGCTCGGACTTCTCGACCGAGGTAGTGCCCACCAGGACCGGCTGCCCGACGCGGTGGCGTTCTTCCAGGTCGTCGGCGACGGCGTTGAACTTCGCCTCCTCGGTCCGGTAGACCAGGTCCGGCTGGTCGATGCGGAGTAGCGGCTTGTTCGGGGGGATCGGGACGACGCCGAGCCGGTAGATCTTGTCGAACTCGCTTGCCTCGGTCATCGCGGTACCGGTCATGCCGCTGAGCTTGGAGTAGAGCCGGAAGTAGTTCTGCAGAGTGATCGTCGCGAGGGTCTGGTACTCCTGCTGCACGACCACGCCCTCCTTCGCCTCGATCGCCTGATGCAGGCCGTCGTTGTAGCGGCGCCCGGAGAGGATGCGACCGGTGTGCTCGTCGACGATGAGGACCTCGCCCTCGATGACGACGTACTCCTTGTCGTTGCGGAAGAGCTCTTTGGCCTTGATCGAGTTGTTGAGGAACGAGATCAGAGGGGTGTTGGCCGACTCGTAGAGGTTCTCGATGCCGAGGTGGTCCTCCACCTTGGTGATACCGGGCTCGAGGATCGAGATGGTGCGCTTCTTCTCATCGACCTCATAGTCGGTGTCCCGAACCAGGTTCTTGGCAACCTTGGCGAACTCGCCGTACCACTTCACCTCGTCCTGGGTCGGGCCGGAGATGATCAGCGGCGTCCGGGCCTCGTCGATCAGGATGGAGTCGACCTCGTCGACGACGGCGAAGTTGTGGCCGCGCTGGACGCAGTCCTCGAGCGCGTTCGCCATGTTGTCGCGCAGGTAGTCGAAGCCGAGCTCGTTGTTGGTCGCGTAGGTGATGTCGCAGAGGTAAGCCTCACGACGTTCGGCCGGGGTCATGTCCGGCAGGATCACGCCGACCGTGAGCCCGAGGAAGTGGTGCACCCGACCCATCCACTCAGCGTGGTATTTGGCGAGGTAGTCATTGACCGTGACCACGTGAACGCCCTTGCCCTCCAGGGCGTTCAGGTACGACGGGAGTGTGGAGACCAGGGTCTTGCCCTCACCGGTCTTCATCTCGGCGATGTTCCCGAGGTGGAGCGCCGCGCCACCCATGATCTGGACGTCGAAGTGGCGTTGGCCCAGCACCCGCTTGGCCGCTTCGCGGACCGTGGCAAACGCCTCCGGCATCAGGCTGTCGAGCTGTTCGCCGTCGGCGAGGCGCTTGCGGAACTCCTCGGTCATGCCGCGCAGCTCCTCGTCGCTCATCGCGACGAAGTCGTCCTCGATCGAATTGATCGCCCTGGAGATGGTCTCCAGCTCACGGAGGATCTTGCCCTCGCCGATGCGGAGGATCTTGTCGAAGATGGCAGGCACGTGTCCAGGCTCCCAAAAGGTGGTTCGCAGCATGTGGGTGTTGCGGCTGCAACTCTACCTACGCACGGGTGAACGCACTGCCAGCGGCCGGGAATCCTCGGCAAAGAACTATTCATGTGAACACCTATTGACATGAATAGTTCTTTCGTGTCAACTGTGATTCACATGAAAACGACGCGCATCTACACCCAGACCACCCGGGCCGCCGCGGCCGAGGAGACCCGGCAGCGGATCCTGCAGGCTGCTTTCGACCTCCAGGCCGAGCGGCTCACCTCCGAGATCTCCTTGGACGACGTCGCCGCCCGCGCCGCGGTGAGCGTGCAGACCGTGTTGAGGCGCTTCGGCACCCGTGCCCGACTGATCGAGCAGAGCCTGGCCTTCATGAACGAAGTCATCGCCGACGAGCGTCGTACGCCGGTCGGCGACGTGGCCGCGGCCCTCAGGACCCTCGTCGACCACTACGAGAAGCGCGGCGACTTCGCCCTGCTGATGCTCGCCCAGGAGACGGCGTACGAGCACATCCGGCAGATGAGCCAGGTCGGGAAGAACCTGCACCGCGACTGGGTCGCCGAAGCTTTCTCCCCCGACCTCGACCGGCTCGACCCGGCCTCCCGCGATGAGCTCCTCGACCTGCTGGTCGTAGCCACCGACGTCTACACCTGGAAGCTTCTGCGTCGCGACCGCGGCCACTCCCGTTCCCAGACCGAGCGTCGCATCCACGCCCTGGTGTCCGCCCTCCTGCCGGCCACCTCCGAGGTCCACGACAAGGAAGGGACCTGACATGACCGAGATCCTGGTCGTCACCTGGGACGGAGGCGGCAACGTCCCGCCGGCCCTGCTCATCGCCACCGAGCTCCAGCGACGCGGCCACGGGGTCCGCGTGCTCGGACACCCGACCCAGCGCGAGGCAGTCACCGAGACGGGGCTGGCGTTCCGTGCCTATCCGACCGCGGCACCGTTCTCCAGCGTCGAGGAGAACTCGCCTCCTCGGATGATGGCGCTCTTCTCGGACCGGGCGATCGGCGCCGACGCCGTCGCCGAGGCCCACCGAGCGCCCACGGACGTGGTGCTCGTCGACTGCCTGCTGATCGGTGCGCTCCGCGCCTGTGCCGACGCCGGTCTGACCTACGTCTCCCTCGAGCACCTGTACGACGGCTACCTGCGCGGCAGCTGGCTCAAGGGGCCGATGGGGATAGCCGCCCGGGCCAAGCGGTTACGTCCGGTCGGGAGCTGGAACAGTGCGGCTCGTGCCTTGGCGGTCACCCTGCCCGAGCTCGACCCGGGTGCGGCCGAAGGTAAGCGCCCCGACAACCTGGAGTTCACCGGCCCGGTGCTCGATCTGCCGGCAGCGCACGACCTGAGCTCGCACGAGCCCGCGATCCTGGTCAGCCTGAGCACCTACCGGTTCCCGGACATGGCCCGGTCGCTGCAGAACATCCTCGACGCGACCGCCACCCTCCCGGCGCGGGTGGTGGTGACCACCGGTCCGGTCATCGACCCGGCGGAGCTGAAGGCTGCCCCGAACCACGAGGTACACCGGTTCATCGCGCACGACGAGGTGATGCCGCAGGTCTGCCTGGTGGTCGGCCACGGCGGGCACGCCACGACCGTGCGGGCGCTGGCCCACGATCTCCCGCTCGTGGTGATGCCGATGCACCCGATGCTGGACCAGCCGATGGTCGGCAAGAGCGTGGCCGCGGCCGGCGCGGGACGGCTGGTCGAGAAAAAGGCCAGCCCGTCCGCGCTGACCCCGGTGATCGCCGAGCTCCTCGCCGACGGCCCGCATCGGGCCGCTGCCGCACGCCTCGGCTCCCGGATCCGGGAGCTGCGCGGGACGCAGACCGCTGCCGACCGGGTGCTGGAAGCTGTCGCCAACGGCGTCACGGTGCGCTGAGGGCCGAACCGAGCACCGCACGGAGCGCGCCGCTGAAGTCGTCGCGAGCATCCACGGTGACCGTGTCCAGGCTGAGCCAGCCCGCCAGGCGGAGCAGCTCAGCAGCAAGCTCCTCGGCAGTCTCGGGCGGCGCGTGCTCCTCGGCGTACGCGGCCTTGACCTGGAGCACCTGGGACTTCCGGTCGGCCTTCAGGTCCAGCCGGGCCACGATCCGATCACCGAGGAGGAACGGAAGCACGTAGTAGCCGTACTTGCGTTTGGCCTCGGGGACGTAGATCTCGATGCGGTAGCGGAAGCCGAAGAGCTGCTCGGTCCGGGCCCGCTCCCAGACCAGCGGGTCGAACGGGCTCAACAGCGCTCGGGCGCTGACCTCGCGCGGGAGCCGGGCGTCACGGTGCAGGAACGCCGGCCGGGTGCAGCCTTCGATGGCCACCGGGACCAGCTCACCTTCCTCGACGAGGGCGGTGACCGCGGCCTTCGACTCCGCCGGCTTCATCCGGTAGTAGTCGCGCAGGTCCGGCTCGGTCCCGACCCCGTGCGAGACCGCGGCACGGCGGATCAGCTCGCGGTGGGCCTCCTGGGGCGTCGGCACCGGCAGCGCGAGCACCGCCTCCGGGATCACTCGCTCGGGCAGGTCGTAGAGCACCTCGAACTGGTTGTTGCGGCCAGCGATGGCGAGGTCCCCCACGACGTAGAGGAAGTCGAGTGCCTTGCGGGTACCCGACCAGTTCCAGCCCCAGTTCTCCTTGCTGCGGGGTCGGCCCTCGTCGAGGTCGCGAGCGGTGCAGGCACCGCGCTCAACGATCTCGGCGACCAGGGAAGCCTCCAGCTCCGGGGTCACCGCATCGGCCCACCACTTGCCGCGCTGGGGACGGTGCGCCTCCATCCGGTGCTGCATGTAAGGCCAGAGCTCGACCGGCATGTATGCCTGGACGTGCGCCCAGTACTCGACCAGCGTCCGGTTCCGACCCCGGGAGGCCCGGTCGAGAAGGGAGACGTCGTACGGACCCATCCGGCTGAAGAGCGGCATGTAGTGCGCCCGCTGCAACACGTTGACAGAGTCGACCTGGAGGACGCCGGTACGCCGCACGGTCCGCTTCAGCGTGCGCAGGTCCGGTACCCCAGGGGCCGGGTCGAGGAACCCCTGGGCTGCCAGAGCGACCCGGCGCGCCTGGGCGCGGCTCAACGACTGCATATACGGAGGCTAGGCGGTCGTACGGACAGCTGCTCAGGGAAGGTCGAGCAGCTTCTCGCGCACGGCGTACATGACGGCTTCCATCCGCGAGTGCAGCTGCAGCTTGTCCAAGATGTTGCGGACATGGTTCTTCACCGTGTTCTCGCTGATGAAGAGCTGCTTGGCGACCTCGCGGTTGTTCAGGCCGGTCGCGACGAGGCGGAGGACCTCGAGCTCGCGGTCGGTCAACTGCGGGGTGTTCCCCGGGGTTCGGTCGGTGCGGGAGATCTCCTTGAACTCGTCGATCAGCTTGGCCGCCATTGACGGACTGATCAGCGACTGCCCCTCAGCGACCACCCGGACCGCCTGGGCGACCTCGTCGATCGAGGAGTCCTTGAGTAGGTAACCGGACGCTCCGTTCTTGACGGCCTCGTAGAGATCGCCCTCTTCGTCGCTGACCGTCAGCATGATGATCCGAGCGGACGGTGCCTGCTCCTTGATCCGGATGCACGCCTCCAACCCGCCGCGTTTGGGCATCCTGACGTCGAGCAGCACGATGTCCGGCATCGTCTCGACGACCATCTCGACGGCGCTGACGCCGTCGCCGGCCTCGCCGACGACCTCGATGTCGGATTCGACGCCCAACAGCATCGTCAGTCCGCGCCTGAACAGCTCCTGGTCGTCGACCACCACGACCCGGACCGGCTCCCCCATCACTTCCGCCACGCGAGCATCATGACAGACCGGGGCCCCACACCAGCAACTTCGGGGAATGCCGCCGGACTGGTCCGGGCATCAGCTGACGTCGAGCGAGATCACCCCGTAGTCGTAACCCTTGCGCCGGTAGACGACCGACGGACGCTCGCTCTCCTTATCCACGAACAGGTAGAAGTCGTGGCCGACGAGCTCCATCTCGTACAGCGCCTGCTCGAGGTTGATCGGGGTTGCCGCGTGCGTCTTCTCGCGGACGACCAGCGGTCCGTCCCCGGTCACCGTGACCGGGCCGACCTTGTGCTCGGCAACGCTCTCGTCCTCGGTGACCGTGGTGTCGCGATCACGATCGGCGGCTGCCCGCCCCATCGCCTTGCTGACCGACTCCGGGGCGTGCTGTCCCCTGTGCACCTTGCGCCGGTCGGCGGCGCGCCTCATCTGCGATGACATCTTGTCCAGGGCGAGGTCGAGCGCGGCCATCTTGTCCTCGGCTGCGGCTTCGGCCCGCAGGATCGGGCCCTTCGACTTCGCGGTCAGCTCTACGCGTACCTGGCGCTCGGGCTGGCGCGCATTGCGCTCACGCTCCAGGAGCACCTCGACGCGGATGATGCGGTGGTCGTGCTTCTCAAGGCGAGCGAGCTTGTCCTCGACGTGCTCGCGGAAACGCTCCGAGATCTCACAGTGCCGACTGCTCACCACAACGTCCATACAGACCTCCCGTTGTCTCGGGCGGCACCCCCGCCCACTGGGTACTACGTCAGGGCATACGTGAGGAGCCCGCCCGGCCGACCTGGTCTTCTACCCCACACCCGCCTGCTGAGACGGTCGCAGCTTGTGCCACTACTGGCCTTCTCCATCGCGTCCTCGTATCTGACGAGGGGCGACAGGCAGGACTTACGACTAAGCCGCACCGTGATCGGCGTCCGTCGCTCCGGGGAGCGACCTCCGCCTTACGTGGACCGCTTTGCCTGCGACTGGCATCGGCTTGCCGGGCTGGTTCTGACCGGAACCACAGCCACCGTGACGGTGGACGCGGCCGATCCAGATCGTGCCTGACGCAACCACGGACCCGGACGGACTCCATGTACAGACGTTAGCGGTCGCCCCTTCAAAGCGGTAGCGAACGGGACGAATCAGGTCCGATCGAGGACCGTCGGCAGTCGCTTCCGGGTCGCCGCAACGGTCGCGATCACGGCGACCCCGATGCCAACGTCGGCGAGCGCTCGCTGCGCCTCCCGAACGGTCGAGCCCGTGGTGATCACGTCGTCGCAGAGCACGACCAGCGTTGGACGACGTACCCGGGCGAGCTGACGGTGCGCACGCAGGTCCACGGTCAGCAGTCCGGCCAGGTTCGCGGCCCGCTCCCCGGCGTCGAGGCCCGCCTGGTCCCGAACCGCGCCGCGCTGCCGCAGGAGGGGTATGGGTAGGGCGTCGTAGCCGCACTCCCGGAGGGCTGCGGCCGCGGCCCGGACCATCCGGCGGACGGGATCGTGCCCGCGCACGCGGACGACGGCCCGGCTGGACGGCACCGGGACCAGGGCCAGCCGCACCTCCTCGGCACGGCTATCGCCGCCGACGGCGCTGCGCACCACCCCGGCGAGCACGGCGCCGAGCGGGTGGGCGAGGGCGAACGCCCGGCGTTCCTTGTGGACCAGCAGGAGGGGACGCAACGGGGCGTCGTACCAGCCGGCGGCGTACGCCGGTGCCAGCCCCGGCGGGACCGGGTCAGGAAGCACGGGCCGGCCCGCAACGGGGAGCGCCCAACGGCACCCAGCACACAGCACCCGCCCCGGGGTCAGGCAACAGGCACAGCGACCACCGTGGGCGACGTCGATCCAGGCGTCCAGCACCCGGACAGGCTCGCCGGGGAGGTCCCTGCGCTCCAACGCGGGCAGGCGATCCTGTGGACGGCTACTGCGGGTAGGCGGCTGCGCTGACATTGGTGGAGACCTGGCGCCAAGCTCCTGAGGAGGTCAGCTCGAAGAGCCGCCCGTTCGCTGCCAGCGCGCGCAGTGGGAGCGAGGGGTCCGGAGCGTCGAGCAGAGTCGTGACCGGCTCCGGGAGCGGGTCCCCGTCGGCTACGTCCGGGCTACCGGGGGAACCGTCGACCTCGACCAGCACAACCCGGGTGTCCCCCGAGGAGGCGCGCATCAGGACCGACACCCCGGTCGCACTCGCCTGGGCGACGTCGATCACCGGCCCGTCGCCGTCGACCGCAACGGCCTGGGCCCGGATCGCCCGGACCAGACGACCGCGGTCGTCCCGGACCAGGTCGCTGACCAGGACGGTCTTCGTCCCAGCACGGCCGGCGATGAAGCGCACGCCGTCCCGGGACACCGTGAAGGAGGAGATCCGGCGGCCGGTGACCCCAGGGATCCGGACCACCCGGTCGGTCCCCCTGGTGACCAGGTGCACCTCGGCTCCCGCTGCAGTCGCGTCAACGACCCAGAGACCGCCGAAGCGGTCGTACGTCGGCCGCAGCAGATTGGTCGCCCCGTCCACCACCGTGCGGACCCGGCCCGCGGCGGTCGACCCGCTACCGGGCGCCACGAAGATCTGGCGCCCGTTTCCGGCGACGGCTGCGACTTGGCCGCGGGAAACGCTCCGGGCAATCGAGCGCATCGAGAAGCCAGGCCCTCCCAGCGGTCCGCCGACCGGTGCCTTGCTGCCGCCGTTGAGGTAGACGGCCTTGCCGTCCACGAGCGCGACCACGTCCTGACCGTCGCCGAGGACCGGGTTGAACTCCCTGCCCTCGTCGACCCCCACCTCGGTACGGCCGTTGACCAGCGGGATGGGCGTGCCCCCGATCGAGATTCGCAGGCCGGTGATGCCCGGCACCTGACGCAGCGCCCAGGTCAGCTGGACCACGGCCCGGTACAGGTCCGGCGGCGAGAGCCGTCCGACCTCGGGGTCGAGCGGAACCTCGGCGACGCCGGCGGAGTCCACGACGACAGCAAGGTCCAGGCTGGTGCCCGGCGGGAACGCGTTCCGGGTCGCCCGCGCCAGCTGACCGCCGGGTCCGGCCAGCATGCTGCGAACCAGGTTGGACGCGACCTGCTCACCGCGGGGAAGGTAGACCCGGGTGGGCACGAGCACCTCGCCGGTCCGGTCGAAGAACGCCAGCGTGTAGGGCACGTACAGGCTGCGGAAGTACGACGACGGCACCGGCAGCGCCTCGGGCGGGTTGTCGATGCGCCACTCGCCCTTCTCCCGCACCAGGGAGAACGGCACTCTCACCGAGGCGGCCGTAGTGCCACCGAGCCAACGGCCGCGCTCGTCCAACCGGTGCGCACCGGTCAGGACCGCGTCGACCCGAGCACCCGTTGACTGCAGCTCCGAGACCGCGTAGACGACCGTGCCGCGGTTGGGTCGCCAACTCACCCGCGGGCCTTCGCTGAGGAAGGCGCGCGGTACCGAGGTACTGGGCGGGTTGGCCTGGACCGAGAGCAGGAAGCCACGCACCACCGAGGCCGGGTCGGAACCTTCGAGAGGTCCGGGCGGCACGAAGTACGGCGCCGGGTTGCCCGAGGCTGCGGCTGCGTCCGGCCGGGTCTGTACGGATCCCGACACCGGGAGCGTGCTGCAGGCGGCAGCGAGCAGGGTCGAGGCAAGGGCGACCAGTACGGCAGAACCTGTGCGCTTCGTCGTCATCAGTTGGCGTCCGATCCCTGGTCGGGGGTGAGGGGGGGCCTGACCGTCGCGTCCTCGGGGACCAACGGGAGCGGGCTGTGCTCAAGCGTGTCACCTGCTCGGCGCGGCACTGTGATCCGGAACTGGGCGCCCTCCTCCGGCGCGCCCCAGACCTCGAGCCAGCCACCGTGCAGATGCGCGTCCTCGAGTGCGATCGCGAGCCCGAGACCGGTTCCACCAGTGGTCCGGGCGCGTGCCGGGTCGGCTCGCCAGAACCGGTTGAAGACCATGAGGAGCTGACCAGCCTGGAGACCGACGCCGAAGTCGCGCACGGTGATCGCGGCCGCGTGCGCGTCACTTCCGACCGTCACCAGCACCCGGGCGTCGCCGCGGACCTTGGCGTGGTCGATCGCGTTGGCGACCAGGTTGCGCAGGACCCGCTCGATCCGGCGCTCGTCGACCTCGGCCACGCACGGCCGCGGTGCGTCCAGGACGAGCTCGACACCGCGGGTACGCGCCAGCGCGTCAGCCTGGTCGACCACCCGGTGCGCCACGTCGACCAGGTTCACGTCGCCGAGTTCGAGGCCGGCCGCGCCGGCGTCGAACCGGCTGATCTCCAGGAGGTCAGCGAGCAGGTTCTCGAACCGGTCGAGCTCCTTCTGCAGAAGCTCCGCGGCACGTCCGGCGACCGGGTCGAACCCGGACCGCGCGTCGTGCAGGACGTCGCCCGCCATCCGCACCGTCGTCAGCGGCGTGCGGAGCTCGTGGGAGACGTCGGAGACGAACTGGCGCTGGCTGCGGGAGAGCTCGACCAGTTGCCGGATCTGTTGCTGGAGCGCGTCGGCCATCTGGTTGAACGACGTCCCGAGCCGGGCGATGTCGTCGTCGCCATGGACATGCATCCTCTCCTCGAGCCGTCCCGAGGCGATCCGCTCGGCGACCCGCCGGGCCAGCCGGACCGGGGTGATCACCTGTCGGGTCACCAGGAAGACGACGCCGGCGGTGAGCAGGAGCAGCAGGACTCCCGAGGTCAGCAGCGAACGCCGTACGAGGTTGAGGGTGTTCTGTTCCTCGTCCATCCCGAAGAGATAGTAGAGAGTGTAGGTCCCGCCGTCCGCCGGCAGCACCACCCGGGAGCCGACCACGACTGCCGGCGTGCCGTCGCCGGGCGCATCGGAAAGCTCGCGGATCCGGGTGTAGGTCCAGGCAATGTCGCTGGACCGCTCCACGACCCGGCGAAGACGGTCCGGCACGCTGTCGGCAGCGATACCGGGCGTCGTCCGGATCCCCGAGCCCGAGGTCGCAGCCGCGCCGTCGCCGATCGGGCCCAGTGCCACCAGACCGAAGCCGCGCACCTCGCCGCGCGAGACCAGGGTCTCGACCAGTTGACGGAGCTGGCTAGCGGGATCGAAGTCGCTGCTCGCCGCAGAAGCAAGACGCTCGCGAGCGGTCGAGGTCTCGGTGGTGGCCTCCGCGACCGACGCGTTCACATGGCTGAGGACAAGACCGTCGGCGATCTGCTGGGTAACGAGCACTCCCACCGAGCCGGCGACGAGCGCGCCGAGGATGACGATCGAGACGAGGACCCGGGTCCGGATGGACCGTCGCCAGAAGGTGAAGGCACCGGCCACCGACGAGCGCGCACGCTGCCACCGTGACCGGACGGCCTCCGCGGAGGCATCAGCGCGCTGTGTCGCTGCCATCAGGTTCGCCGGTCTCGCCCGCTGCTGCTTCGGAGGTCCCGGCCTTGTACCCGACACCGCGCACGGTCAGCACGATCGCCGGATTCTCCGGGTCGTGCTCGACCTTGGCCCGGAGCCGCTGGACGTGGACGTTCACCAACCGGGTGTCGGCCGCGTGCCGGTAGCCCCAGACCTGTTCCAGCAGCATCTCGCGGGTGAAGACCTGCCATGGCTTGCGGGCCAGGCAGACCAACAGGTCGAACTCGAGCGGGGTGAGCCCGATCGTCTCCTGGTCGGATCCGGTGGTCCGGACGACGCTGTGACCAGCGACGTCGATTTTCACCTCGCCGATCGCGAGGAACTCGGGGACCGGTTCCTCGAAGTGGCGCATCCGGGCGCGGATCCGGGCCACCAGCTCCTTCGGCTTGAAGGGTTTCGCCACGTAGTCGTCAGCACCGGACTCGAGCCCGACGACGACATCGATCGTGTCGCTCTTCGCGGTGAGCATCACGATCGGCACCCCTGAGGTGGCACGGATCTGGCGACAGACCTCGATGCCGTCGGTACCGGGGAGCATCAGGTCCAGCAGGACCAGGTCGGGCTTGTACTCGACGAACGCCGCGTGCGCCTCGTCACCGCGGGCAACGATCCGGCTCTGAAAGCCTTCGCTGTGCAGTACGAGGGACAGCATCTCGGCGAGCGCCGCATCGTCGTCGACGACGAGGATGCGGGCCCGGCCGACCTGGTCCTGCTGGTTCACTGCTGTTACTTCGTGCTCAGTAGCGGTACGCGTCGGCCTTGAACGGGCCCTCGACCGGGACGCCAAGATAGTCGGCCTGCTCCTGGGTGAGGACGGTCAGCTCGACGCCGAGAGCGTCGAGGTGCAGACGCGCGACCTCTTCGTCCAGGTGCTTCGGCAGCACGTACACGCCGACCGGGTACTCCTCGAGTTTGGTGTAGAGCTCGATCTGCGCGAGGACCTGGTTGGTGAACGAGTTCGACATCACGAACGACGGGTGGCCGGTCGCGTTGCCGAGGTTCAGCAGACGGCCCTCGGAGAGCACGATGACCTTCTTGCCGTCGGGGAAGATCCACTGGTGGACCTGCGGCTTGATCTCGTCCTTCACAATGCCGTCGATGCGCGCCAGACCGGCCATGTCGATCTCGTTGTCGAAGTGACCGATGTTGCCGACGATCGCCTGGTGCTTCATCTTCTTGAAGTGCTCGACCTTGATGATGTCGAAGTTGCCCGTGGTGGTGATGAAGATGTCGGCGTAATCGACGACCGTCTCGAGACGCTTGACCTCGTATCCGTCCATCGCCGCCTGAAGCGCACAGATCGGGTCGATCTCGGTGATGATGACCCGAGCGCCCTGGCCGCGCAGCGACTCCGCCGAACCCTTACCCACGTCCCCGTAGCCGCAGACGACCGCGACCTTGCCGCCGATCATGACGTCGGTGCCACGGTTGATGCCGTCGATCAGGGAGTGACGGCAGCCGTACTTGTTGTCGAACTTCGACTTGGTGACCGAGTCGTTGACGTTGATCGCCGGGAAGAGCAGCGAGCCCTCCTTGTAGCGGTCGTAGAGACGGAGCACGCCGGTGGTGGTCTCCTCGGAGACTCCCTTGATGTCGTTGGCGACGTTGGTCCAGCGAGTCGGGTTGGTCTCCAGCGAACGGGCCAGGACGCGCAGCACCTCCTTGTACTCCTCGTTGTCGGTCGAGTCCTGACCGGGCACTGCCCCGGCCTTCTCGAACTCGACACCCTTGTGCACGAGAAGGGTGATGTCGCCGCCGTCGTCGAGGAGCATGTTCGGACCGACCGTGTTCCCGGCCTCGTCGGTGAAATCGAAGACCTTCTCGGCCTCGTCCCAGTACTCGGCGAGGGACTCGCCCTTCCAGGCGAAGACCGGGGTGCCGGCCGGCGCGTCAACGGTGCCTCCGCTGCTGGGGGGGCCGACGACGACCGCAGCGGCCGCGTGGTCCTGGGTCGAGAAGATGTTGCAGGTGGCCCAGCGCACCTCGGCGCCGAGCGCAACCAGCGTCTCGATCAGCACGCCGGTCTGGATGGTCATGTGCAGCGAACCGGCGATCCGGGCGCCCTTGAGCGGCTGGGCATCGCCGTACGTCGTGCGCAGCGACACCAGTCCGGGCATCTCGTGCTCGGCGAGGGTGAGTTCCTTGCGGCCGAAGTCGGCCAGCGAAAGGTCAGCGACCTTGTAGTCCATGATTTTGTCCTTGCAGGGTTGAGTGGCTCGAATCGAGACATGACGACAGGTGGGAACCTGTGCAAGGCGTCTGGCCACGATCTCGTGCGCGAGGCGCGACCTCCATCGTACCCGGTGCGATTCGGCCGTGTTCCGCACTCCTTCGAACACAGCCGTGCGGCCCACTCGGGCCCGCTCACACTCCTACGCATAGGCTCCCAGCGTGAGCGCAGGACTGTTCGGATTACTCGACGACATCGCCGCCCTGGCCAAGCTCGCGGCGGCCTCCGTCGACGACGTCGGAGCCGCGGCCGGACGAGCCAGCGCGAAAGCGGCGGGTGTGGTCGTTGACGACACCGCCGTGACCCCGCAGTACGTCCAGGGCGTGGCCGCCCATCGCGAAGTCCCGATCATCAAGCGGATCGCCAAGGGCTCGCTGCGCAACAAGCTACTCTTCATCCTTCCGGCGGCGCTGCTGTTGAGCCAGTTCGTCGAGTTCCTGCTCACCCCGCTGCTGATGATCGGCGGCACCTACCTCTGCTACGAGGGCGCCGAGAAGATCTGGGAACGGATCTCCGGCCACGGCACCGACTCCGGGGACACCGTCGCGGAGACCAAGGAGCACTTCGACACCGATGCCGAGGACACGGTGATCTCGGGCGCGATCCGGACCGACTTCATCCTCTCGGCCGAGATCATGGTGATCTCGCTCAACGAGGTCGCCGACGAGCCGTTCGTCTCCCGCGCGGCCATCCTGGTCGTGGTCGCCTTCGCGATCACGGTGCTCGTGTACGGCGTCGTAGCGGTCATCGTGAAGATGGACGACGTCGGTCTGAACCTGGCCCAGCGGAGCTCGGCCGCCGTCCAGTCGTTCGGCCGCGGCCTGGTCCGCGCGATGCCGGTCCTGCTCTCGGTGATCTCGACCGTGGGCGTGGCCGCGATGCTCTGGGTCGGTGGCCACATCATCCTGGCCGGTGTCGACGACCTGGGCTGGCACTCGCCCTACGATCTGGTTCACGACCTCGAGCACGGGGTCGAGCACGCCGTCCGCGACGCCGGTGGCGCGGTCACCAGCACACTGGGCTGGTTGACCAACACCCTCGCCTCGGCGACGATCGGCACAGCTGTGGGTGCTGTGGCCGTCCTGGTGATGCACCGGATCCCCCGCAGGGCCGGCGCCGCGCACTGACCTCCCGCGCCTACTGGGCCAACCCGATCCGGAGATACTGCGCCGCGAAGTTGCCGGTGGCCAGCAGTGCCGCGTAGCGGGCAACCTCGCCGTCGGACTGGGAGGTGACGGTCTCGATCCGCAGACCATTCGCGCCGGCCTGGCTGACCAGGCGCTCGCGGGTCTCCGCCACCACCTGGTCGAGCGAGCCATCATCGAGAATGACCAGTGAGGGTCGTGGGTCGCTCGCCTCATCTGCGAACGGGTCGGCGAAGACGTCAGTCGGCGCGGCCCCGGCGAGCACCGGAAGCAGGTGCTCGGCGTCGGCGGCGAGCGCGGCCCGGCCGGTGGCCCGGCGTACCGACTCCGCGATCCGGCGCGCGGCCCGGGCTGCGAGCACGGTGCCGCCCCAGAGCAGCGGGCTGGTCTCGGCAACTCCGCTGGCCAACAGCTTGGCCGGATTGACCGCGAGGTCGCGGTGCGGGCCGCAGGAGAGCGCGACGTCGTCGAGCGAGGTGGCCACTACGTCGGGGTCCGTGTCCGGCCCGAGGTTGAGCCGGTCGAGCAGGTCGAGCATGACGGTAGCCGTCGCGAGCGGGTCCCCGGTCATCGTCGGCAGCAGCGTCGAGTAGCGGCCGGGCACGTGCCTGCCCACCAACGAGTCCTCCGGGGTGGCCACGACGAGCTGGCAGCCTCGGCGTACCGCCTCGGCGACCCCGGCCGCCGTACCGACGTCGGCGCCGTCCGGGGCCAGCACGATCACCAGGTCGAGGGCGCCGGCCCAGCCGGGAAGCCCCGCGCCGGGCCAGGCCACGAACGGGACCGGGCACATGGGTTCCAGAACCGCACGCAGCAGTCGGGAATCGGGACCGGCCGCGATCACCGCGCGCGGCCGGGACTCGCCGAGCCGGTCGGTGGCGGCCCGAAGCGGCTCAGCGGCCGAGACCGCCTCACGTCGTACCCGGGCGCCGCCTTCAGCCAGGTAGCGCAACGCCGGCTCGGCGCGGCGGAGCGCGTCCTCGGAGTCGAGGAGCCCGTCATCGAACACCGGGGCCATGCCCTACGCCCCGTCAGTCCTGCTCTGTCGCGCCTCGTCGACGAGCAGGACCGGGATGTCGTCGCGGACCGGGTAGGCGAGGCCGCACCCGGTGCAGATCAACTCGGCGGCGCTGTCGTCCACCGCCAGCGTGCCGTGGCAGGCCGGGCACACGATGAGGTCCAGCAGCTTCTGATCGAGGTTCATCCAGGACTCCTCTTAGGAACGGATCGCGGCGAGAACCTCGTCGCGAATCTGCTGCATCGTCTCGGCGTCCTTGCCTTCGGCGTTGAGGCGCAGCAGCGGCTCGGTGTTGGACGCCCGAACATTGAACCACCAGTCTGCGTGGATCACGCTGAGGCCGTCGAGGTGATCGGTGGTGATACCCGGGCGGGTGCCCCAGTCGGCCTCGATCTGCGCGAGGACCGCCTGCTGGTCCGCCACCTCGGAGTTGATCTCACCGCTGGCGACGTGCCGCGAGTACGGCGCCAGGACCTCCGAGAGCGGGGCATCAGTCTCGGCGAGCGCGGCCAGCGCGTGCAGTGCCGCGAGCATGCCGGAGTCGGCGCGCCAGAAGTCACGGAAGTAGAAGTGGCCGGAATGCTCCCCGCCGAAGATCGCGTCAGTCTCGGCCATCGTGGCCTTGATAAACGAGTGTCCGACCCGGGTCCGGACCGGTTTCCCGCCGAGCTCGGTGACGATCTCGGGCACTGCCCGGGAAGTGATCAGGTTGTGGATGATCGTGCTGCCCGGCTCCTTGGCGAGCTCGCGCGCGGCGATCAGGGCGGTCAACACGCTCGGGCTGACGAGGTTCCCCTTCTCGTCGACGAGGAAGCAACGGTCCGCGTCGCCGTCGAAGGCAAGACCGATGTCGGCGCCGGTCTCGAGGACCTTGGCCTGCAGGTCGACCAGGTTGGCCGGCTCGATCGGGTTGGCCTCGTGGTTCGGGAAGGTACCGTCCAGCTCGAAGTAGAGCTCGACGATCTCGGCGTCGATCTGGCTGAGCACGGCGGGCGTGGTCAGTCCGCCCATGCCATTGCCCGCGTCGACGGCGACCGTGAGGTGACGACCGGTGACGGGCGCGAGCTTCAGCAGGTACGTCGCGTACTCGGCCAGCAGGTCCTGCTCGTCGAGGGTGCCCGCGGTCTCAGCGACCAGGGTCTCCCCCGACGCCACGCGGTCACGGATCTCGGCGAGTCCGGTCTCCATACCGATCGGCTGCGCGTGCGTGCGACACATCTTGATGCCGTTGTACTGCGCGGGGTTGTGGCTCGCGGTGAACATCGCCCCCGCTCGTCCCAGGTGACCGGAGGCGAAGTACAGCCCGTCGGTCGAGGCAAGCCCGATCAGGGTGACATCGGCCCCAGCCTCCATCGCGCCTTCGGCGAAGGCACGCGAGAGCTCCGGCGATGACGGTCGCATGTCGTAGCCGACGACGATCGGCCGGGCGCCGATCACGGCGACGAAGGCGTTGCCGACCCGGCGGACCAGATCCGCGTTGATCTGGTCCGGCACGGTTCCCCGGACGTCGTAGGCCTTGAAGAACGCGTTGAGGTCGGTCGACATGAAGCAGACCCTAGTGCCGGGCAGGTTCGGTCGCTGGGTGGGGTGAGTTCGCAGGGGCTCGGGCGGTGTCGCGTCGATGGCGCGAGCTGACCTGAGCAGTCCCACGGCTGCCTCCACACGCATCGCGGCTCGGAGTGCAGGCCGCGAAATGCTCCGCTGGCGTCGGCATAGAGATTGATGGCGCCGACCACGTTCCTCGCTCCGAGCACGGCCACCTCCGGGTCGGCCGGGGTCGCTCACTCCTCCGAGCGGAGGACCCGCAGGTGGCCTTTTCGGGCAACCTCGCGCATCTCGAACGGCTCCCGGACAACCTCGACCCGCCGGGGCTGTGCAGCCTCACGGACCGCGTCGGCGAGGGCGAGCAGGTCGTCGCTCGAGTGCGCGTGTGGATCGTCGTGGACCAGCCGGAGCACCTCCCAACCGCGGGGCGCGCTGAGCCGTTCGCTGTGCTCGGCACAGAGGTCGTAGGCGTGCGGCTCGGCGTAGGTGGCCAACGGACCGAGCACGGCGGTCTGGTCGGCGTAGACATACGTGAGCGTGGTCGCGGCCGCGCGACCACACGCAGTACGCGAACAGCGTCGGAGCAGACTCACGGAGCTGAGGCTACCCGCCACTCGGCCGCGGCCCGACTAGGCTCGCGGCGTGCCCGACGACAGTTCCACCCCCCTGGTCTCCGACGCGGATCCCACCGCCGGCAGCGATCGGATCCGTGGGCGGCGTACCCGGGACCGACACGACCGCGGCATGCGCAGCCCCGCTTTCGGGGACACTCCGCTGGCCCCCGGCGGCGTCCCGGCCCGCCGTACCCGGGCCGAGCAGTTCGACGACAGCGCACTTCGGGTGCTCCGGGCCGTCGTCGGCCGTTGGACCGAGCGCCTCGGCGACCTCGAGCTCGCGGTCGAGGAGGTCCCCGTGATCGGCCCGGGCTGGACCGCCTCCACCGTCCCGCTGGCGTCGTACGTCGAGCGGACTGCCACGACCAACCCGCGACTGGTGCTGTTCCGCCGACCGCTGGAGCATCGAGCCGAGTCGGCCCTCGAGCTCGAGGCGCTGCTGCTGACCGTCGTGGTCGAGCAGGTCGCAGAGGTCCTCGGAATCCCGGCAGAAGACGTGCACCCCGGCTACGAGTCCGATTGAGCCGCTCGCTTCACCAGCCTGGGCGGACCTGGGGCAACCGGATCGACCGGCCCGCTGGCGCAACACCGGCACCCGCTGTACCGAGGGCGCTGGTCATCACGAACCCGGCGATGACCCCTGACTTCGAGGGCAGCATCCGGAGGTAACGGACCTTGCCGGACAGCTGGACCGATGCGCTGGCCTGCGCCGGGACCGTGACCGTCTTGGCGAAGAGACTGCGGCCCCGGGAGTCGTAGGCGTAGACCTTCACGTCCGCAGGCAGCCGCAACGACGAGAGCACCAGACGCCCAGGACCCGCTGGCACCCCGAATGCGGACTCCCCGCGGACGACCAGCGCACCGGTCCCGTACGACGTGTCGTTCCCGACCACGGTACGGATCGTCGCGGTGAGGCGCCGCTCGGAGACCACCCGGACCGCGAGCGAGCTCCCGTCGAGGGCGGACTTGATCGGCACCGTCGTCACCGACTGCGGGGCGACCTTGAACGGTTTGAACTTCTTCGGGCTGAAGGTTCCGGTCTTGCCGATGATGCGGATCTCCGCGACCGCCTCGATGGTGCCGGGGTTGACCACCATCAGGCTGGCGACGTCTGCCTTCGGCGGCAGGCCCGTCACCGTGGTCGCGACCGAGGGCGCAGATTGGGCCGGCAGCCACTCGAGTGCCTTGGTGCCGATCACGCCGATGTTGAACCGGTCCGCGGCCGAGGCCGCCACCAGTCCGCGTTTGGCGACCACCCGGACGGCGAGGTTGCCCGTCGACGGCGCGGTCTCCCCGATGTCGATGGTCCGGGTCTCGCCCGCCGCGATGGTGAGGCCGTGCAGCCCGGGAGCCTCGACCGGTCCGAACTGTCCGTAGACGTCCACGTCGACGACTGCAACGCCGGTCCGCGGGTTGTTGATCCGCAGGGTGGTGTCGTGGATGACCGCACCTCCGGCACCGACGAACCACCAGCTGGCGCGTGGTTCGGGGCAGGGCAACCACGCAAGCTGGCGGGCCAGCTTCGCCTGTTGGCCGGCGAAAGAGCTGTCCGCGACCTCTTCCTCCACCGTGGTCGCGACCGGGGTACTGGTGATGGTCCGGGGCTCGGCCAGTCCGGACGCGACGCTTCCGGTGATCGTCTTCGTCCCGGGGATACCGCCGGTGCAGCTGAAGACGCGGCGGTCGAGGCTGACCCGCGACGGGTCCTCGACCGGACGGCCGATACCGGCGGGCGTCGTACCAGCGATGGTGAGCAGACCCGCGGTCAGGGCCACGATCATGATCCCCAGGACCGCCGCCCGACCGGCGTCGTGCCGCCCCGAGCGGCGCTCGTCTTCCGTGCTCATCGCCGCCGCCTCCGCTCTGGCGCCGCAAGGACGGCCGTGGTCAGCAGGGTGAGCAGGGCGATCGCGATCCAGATCGGCCGGAGCCAAGCCCGAGAGTCGTCGACCGAGGTCGTCGAGGTCTCGTCCTGGACCACCCAGGCACGCGAACCTGCGGCCGGTCCGCTGGCGCCACCGAGGCCGCTGGCGGCATCCATGCCGCCGCTGACCACACCGGCCACCGGGGGCGGCGCGTAGACGTACTTCACCCCGTACGACGCCAGCAGCGCGACGTCGCCGGGCCGGGCGTCAGAGAGCAGCCGTTCGACGAGCTTGCCGAACCTCGGGTCGGGCTCGGTCACCGCCAACAGCGCGTCGTCCCCGAGGCGTTCGGGTCCGGAGCGGAGCACGCGGTAGTCGATGCCGCGGTCCAGGCCGCCAGTGATCCGGAGGACCCCGGTGCGGTCGTTGCCGGCCGCGAGCTCCTGCTGGTACATCGGGATCTGCGCAGACGGAGCGTGGTCGAGCAGGTCGTCAGAACCGCGCAGCAGCCACCACCCGGCGCCGAGCACGGGGACCGCCAGCGCGACCGCGACCGTCATCACGGCTACTGGCTGCCGCCAACTGATGCTGGCGCCACGGACCTGCTTGAGAACCCCGTCACCGGCGATCACCGCGATCACGACGAACCCGGCCTGGATCGCGATGATCAGGAACCCCGGCCACGGACGGAACTCGAACGGCACGCCGGGCAGGGTCACCGGTACCCGCGAACTCGCCGCGAGCACGATCGCCGCGGCCAGGATGACCACCCAGACCCGGAGAACCCGGGCTCGGGTGTCCCTGCGCAGGAACGCGACGACGGCAGCGATCGGCAGCCCGATCGCGAACCAGCCAGGAGCCTCGAGGAGCGACCCCGTCCGCCCGAGGACGAGGTCGAAGAAACCCGGATCGGCGGGCAACGTAGCTGCCCGGCCCGCCTCGACCAACCAGGAACCCGGTGCCCTCAACGTGCCGACCGCCCAAGGCAGCGAGATCAGTACCGGCACCAATGTGACGATCGCCAGCTCGCGCTTGCGTCCGGCCGCGAAACCGCCGACGACGGCGAAGAGGGCGAGCAGCGCGATCACCAACCAGGCCGGCGGGACGAAGGCGACCAGGACCCAGGCCAGCAGAGCAGCCCGCCAGGCAGCGCGCCACCTCTTGATGGCTGTGCTGGGGTCGACCGGGATGTCTGCAGCGTGGGAGCCGCGGTCGTCGGCCTCGGCCTGCCGTGCCGCGGCTGCGGTGTCGGCCTCGGCCGCGCCCGCACCGATCCCGAGAGCGGCGCTCACCAGCCAGGGCAGCACCGCCACCCCGACGACGGTGCCGAGCCGACCCTGGGCCAGCGAGCCGGAGACGACCGGGAGCAGGGCGTAGGTCGCGGCACCCCAGAGCGGTGCCCCGTTGCCGTTGCTGACGCGACGCAGGAAGTACAGGGCGCCCACGAACGCGACCGGGACAGCAAGGACGAAGATCAGCTGGACCACCAGGCCGACATGGCCGAAGAACAGGGTGCCGAGGAGCGCCAACGGCAACAGGTACCCCGGACCAGCTGCGTCCGTGCCGAGGCCGAGATCGCTGTGCCAGGCGCCCCAGCTCTGCCACCACTCGGTGACACCGTCGGGCACCGCGAGCAGACTGCCGCCCTGCAGCGGTTCACCCCCGAAATACGAACGACCGGCGACCAGCGCGAGCACGAAAACCCAGACCGCGGGGGTCCGGATCACTCGTTGCCAGAACGGGGTCTCCTCGGTGACGCCGGGCGGCCGACGGCGAGCCGCCTCCTCCCGGGCAGTGGTCGCGATCGCGACCCCGACGTCGGTGACGTAGTCCAGACCGTGTCGGTAGGGAAGCCAGAACGGTGCGAGCAACGGTCGGATCTCCTGGTGCGAGACCGTCGCGGTGCCAGCGCGGTCGCGTCGAGCCCGGAGCACCCGCCGCGGATGCAGGAAGATGTTCAACAGCGCAGCCACCTCGTCGGCGGCTTCGCCGGGGGCGCGGACCAGGAGTAGACCGAGCGCTCGGAGCAACCCGCCGAGAATCATCCGGGCCGAGCGGAATGGGATCGTCCAGCCGGGGCTGTTGACCAGCAACGTGTACTGCGCACCCTCCCGCTCCTGGCGGCGCGGGTGCTCGACGAGCTCGGAGTCACGCCGGTCCTGCCGGGACGCCTCGACGTGGAAGATCACCGCGTCCGGAACCACCCGGGTCGAATAACCGGCCCGAGCCACCCGCCAGCCGAAGTCGAGGTCGGTGCCGAAGACCGGTAGGTATCGGTCGAGGCCGACCGTCTCGAGCACCGAGCGCCGGACCAGCATGCCGGCGGTGTTGACCGCGAGCACCCGGTGCGGCTCGTCGTGCTGGCCCTGGTCGTACTCGCCGCGCTCGAGACCGGTCTCCCGCTGACCGGTGCCGGTGAGCGTGACGCCGACCTCGAGGAGCCGCTTCAGAGACGGCCACTCTCGGTGCTTGGGCCCGAGGACCGCTACCTCGGCCGGAGCCTCCGCGGCGGCGGCGACCAGGATCTCCAGGCACTGCGGCGCCGGGTTGGAGTCGTCATGCAGGAGCCAGATCCACTCGTCCGGCTCGGCCGGCGCGGCACTGGCCAGCGCAGCGCGCACGGACTCGGCGTACGGCGTCCGCGGGTCGAGGCGGAGCACCGAGGAACCGGTAGCGCCTTCGATCAGCCTCGGGGAGTCGTCGTGCGAGCCGGTGTCGACCGCCACGATCGCGTCGACCTGGTGGGTCGAGCCGGCCAGGCCGGCGAGGACCGCTGGGAGCCAGCGGGCGCCGTTGTGGCTGACCAGGATCGCGGTGACCTTCACGAGAGGTCAGCCTAGGTGCAGAACCAACCCACCCACGAAACGGTCGCACCGCACGGCCGTGACCGCAGCGTCAGACGGCCCGCTTCTTGAGCTTCCGGCGCTCACGCTCCGAGAGCCCGCCCCAGATCCCGAACCGCTCGTCGTTCATCAGGGCGTATTCCAAGCAGTCACCGCGGACGTCGCAGGTCAGGCAGACTCGCTTGGCCTCCCGGGTGGAACCACCCTTCTCCGGAAAGAACGCCTCGGGGTCGGTCTGAGCGCACAAGGCGCGCTCCTGCCAACCGCTCTCGTCAACGTCCCCCTCGAGCAGATAAAGCTCGCGCATGGTGTTCCCCTTCGACCCTGCGACCCTTACGGGCCGCGATTGTGTGTGAGGTGATCTTCCTCACCGACGTGAGTCGGGGTTGAAAACCACACTGATGTGATTACATGCCTGTCGTACCCGGGAAGTCAAGCCCTGATCTGCTATTAGCGCGGCCCCCAGCGACGTCGGGGATCTTCGAGGGGCCACACTTCTGCCATGACTTCCGCCGCCCCGCGCCCTTCCTCGCCTGCCTCGGGGGCGTCCGCCGGCAACCTGCCGGCGCGCATCACCGTGCTCTCCGGGGGTGTCGGCGGCGCCCGGTTCCTCCAAGGCGTCCTGCGGCTCATTCAAAGGAACAGTGCGGACGCCGCCGGCTCCACCGAGGTCACCGTGATCGCCAACACCGGTGACGACATCTGGGTGCACGGGCTCAAAGTCTGTCCCGATCTCGACACGGTGATGTACACCCTCGGCAACGGCATCGACACCGAGCGCGGTTGGGGTCGAACCGCGGAGACCTGGAACGCCAAGGACGAGCTCGCGGCGTACGGCGTGGAGCCGACGTGGTTCGGACTCGGCGACCGCGACCTCGCCACCCACCTCGTCCGGACCCAGATGCTCGATGCTGGCTTCCCGCTCTCCGCGGTGACCGAGGCGCTCTGCCGGCGCTGGCTCTCGCCGCTCTACGGCACCGGCTTGCGGCTGCTGCCGATGTCGGACGACCGGATCGAGACGCACGTCGCGATCGACGACCCGGAGACCGGCGAGCGCAAGGCCGTGCACTTCCAGGAGTACTGGATCCGGCACCAGGCAGCAGTGCCGGCGTACTCGGTGGTCCCGATCGGTGCCGCCGAGGCGAAGCCCGGACCCGGTGTGCTGGAAGCCATCACCGAGGCCGATGTGGTGATCGTGCCGCCCTCTAACCCGGTCGTCTCGGTCGGCACCATCCTCGCCGTGCCCGGGATCCGGGACGCCGTACGCCGTACGGCGGCGCCGGTCGTCGGCGTCTCCGGCATCGTCGGCGACGACCACGTCCGAGGGATGGCCCGCCAGCTGCTCGGGATCATCGACGTGGAGGTCTCCGCGGCGGGCGTGGCCGAGCACTACGGGTCGCGCGACGACACCGCCCGGACCGACGGCATCCTGGACGGCTGGCTGGTCGACACCGTCGACGCAGGCTCGATCGACCGGATCGAGGCGGCCGGGATCCGGGCCGCCGCGGCGCCACTGATGATGACCGACCACGACGCCACCGCGGACATGGTCGTCGCCGCCCTGGACCTGGTCGGGTTGTGAGACCACGGGCGACCGGGAAGGTCGAGGTCCACGCCCCTGATGGGATCGGTGAGGTCACCGTCGGGACCGACCTGGGCAGGCTGGCGGCCGAGCACGTCGCGGACGGCGTGCAGGACGGGGACGTCCTGGTGATCACCAGCAAGGTCGTCAGTAAGGCTGAGGGCCGGGTCGTGGCGGGTGAACGGGACGAGGCGATCCTGGCCGAGACCGTCCGGTTGGTAGCCCGCCGCGGACCGACCAGCATCGTCGAGAACCACCTCGGCCTGGTGATGGCCGCCGCCGGCATCGATGCCTCCAACGTGCAGCGGGGAACCCTGGCGCTGCTCCCGGTGGACCCCGACGCCAGCGCCCTGCGGATCCGCGAGGACTTGCTCCGGCTCACCGGCCGCAACGTCGCCGTTCTGATCAGCGACACCGCCGGGCGGGCCTGGCGGCACGGTCAGACCGACCTCGCGATCGGTGCCGCCGGGATCGAGCCGCTGGTCTCCTTCGACGGCCGGACCGACGACTACGGCAACCCGCTCGCCGTCACTGCCCCCGCGGTGGCCGACGAGATCGCAGGGTTCGCCGAGGTGATCACCGACAAGCTGGGCGGACGCCCGCTGACCGTCGTACGAGGCCTCGCGGAACGGGTCCTGCCCGCCGGCGAGCACGGTCCCGGCGCACGCAGCCTGGTCCGCGAGGTCGGCACCGACATGTTCGGTCTGGGCAGCCGCGAGGCCGTCGTAGCCGCGCTCGCCGGGAAGGACCGGACGGCGTTCGGCGCTCCGGCCACCATCGGAGACCTGCGGCAGGCGCTGACGGACTGCGGGTTCGCTCCTACCGCGGTGGGCGAGGACCTCGGCGTCGACGTACCCCCCAGCGATCCGCGCCTGGGCGCGCTGCTGTTCGCGTTCGGTTGGGTCGCGCGACCCGACGGATCTACGGACACCCGCACACTCCTTGCTCCACTTTCGTAGACTTCCTTCGATTCGCCCTGCCGATCTCCTCGACCAGAGAGCAACCCGTGGCCAAGAAGAACCCGAAGAACCTCGAGCGTCGTGAACTTGTCGAGAAGATGCGCCAGGACCAGGCCCGCAAGGAAAAGACCCGCAGCCTGGCGATCCTCGGCGTCTCCATCCTGATCGTCGCGGGTCTGATCGGCACTGCCGGCTGGAAGGCCTGGCAGGACAATCAGGACCAGAAGGCCCTCGAAGGCACCGACATCAACAAGATCGGGGCGACGCAGGCCGCGGCCTCGTGCGACCCGGTCAAGTCGACGCCCACCGACGGGAAGCAGACCCACATCGACGACCAGCCGATCCCGTACGCCGACGCCCCGCCGTCGTTCGGTGCGCACCGGTCGACCCCGGCTCCCTTCGGCCGCCCGTTCTACACCGATGACCGCCCCGAGGTCGCCGCCCTGGTGCACAACATGGAGCACGGCTACACGATCGCCTGGTACGACGAGACCGCCGCCGAGGACAAGGCCCAGATCGACGCCTTGGAGACGATCGCCGACAAGTACTCGAACAGCGACGAGAACCGCTTCGTCGCCGCACCCTGGACCAGTGCCGACGGCTCCCCGTTCCCCGACGGCAAGCACGTCGCGCTGACCCGTTGGTCCGCCGACGCCAAGGCGCCCACGGACGGGGCGAAGCAGAAGGGCAACTGGCTCTACTGCGGCCAGGTCAGCGGTGAGGCGATCAGCGGCTTCGTCGACATGTTCCCCTACGACCAGTCGCCGGAGAACATTCCGGTCGGTTGATCAGGTCAGGTCCGCGCGACCTGCCTGCTTGAGACGCTCGACGATCGCCTTCACGTCCTGGGCATGGGCGGTCGTCGTGACCAGCAAGGCGTCCCCGGTGTCGACGACAACCACGTCGTCGATGCCGAGGACCGCGATCGTGCGCTGGGTCCCGGCGACGACCAGGCCGGTGCTCTGCGAGCCGAGCACCTGCGCCGGGTCGCCGAGCACCTTGAGACCCTCGGGGCCGGTCGGGAGCAGATCAGAAAGCGCTTCGAAGTCGCCGATGTCCTCCCAGCCGAACGAGCCGGGAACGACCGCGACCCTGCCGGCGGCCGCGGCCGGTTCGGCGATCGCGTGGTCGATGGCGATCTTGGTCAGACCGGGCCAGAGCTCCTCGAGGCGCTGGTCGAAGTCCTGGGGGTCCGCGGCGATTGCGCGCAGGTCGCGGGCCAGGTCCGGGTGCTCGCCGGCTAGCAGGTCGAGGACGACACTCGCGCGGGCCACGAACATGCCGGCGTTCCAACGGTACTCCCCCGAGGCGACGTACGCGGCGGCGGTCCCGGCGTCCGGCTTCTCGACGAAGGCGTCCACGGCGTGCGCGGTCTCGAAGCCGGCCAGGCTACTGCCGAGCCGGATGTAGCCAAACCCGGTCGAGGGTCGGTCCGGCTCGATCCCGATGGTGACGAGCAGACCGGTCCGGGCGACCTCAGCCGCCTCGCTGACGCAGGCGCGGAAGGCGGCCGGGTCCGCGATCACGTGGTCGGCCGCGAACGAACCGATCACCGCGTCCGGGTTCTGGCGCTCGATGATCGCGGCAGCCAGGCCGATCGCCGCCATCGAGTCCCGCGGGCTCGGCTCGGCGATCACCTGATCAGCGGGCAGCGCCTCCAGCTGACCCCGTACGGCGACCTGGTGGGCCGCACCGGTCACCACCAGCAGGCGCTCACCGACGAGCGGCTCGAGCCGGTCGTAGGTCGCCTGCAACAGGGTCCGGCCGCTGCCGCCGAGGTCGTGCAGGAACTTGGGTGCGCCGGCGCGCGAGAGAGGCCACAAGCGCGTCCCGGCGCCGCCGGCGGGAACCACTGCCCAGAGATCAGCATGGAGGTCGTCAGTCATGGCCAGCATCATGCCCGGTGCCGTCCGCCGTACCGTCCACTGGGTTTACGGTGTCCCGGTGATGTCGACGTGATCACCTTCCCCCAGCTCCTCGAGCGACGCCTCGCTGCCGATCCCGGGCAGCCGCTGGTCACGTTCTACGACGATGCCACCGGCGAGCGCACCGAGCTCTCGGTGAAGACCTACGCGAACTGGGTCTCGAAGACCGCGAACCTCCTCGCCGACGAGCTGATGCTCGAGCCGGGTGACGACGTCCGGATCGACCTGCCGCCGCACTGGCTCGGCGCGGTCTTCCTCGGCGGTCTATGGACCTGTGGTCTCGGGCTGGACGACTCTGCGCCGGTCGCGATCGTCGGCCCGGGCGGGCTGGAGCGTCCGGCTGCGAGCACGATGGCCTGCTCGTTGCTGCCATTCGCCGTACGGTTCCGGACGCCGCTGCCGGACGGGGTGCTCGACCACGGCGTGCTCTGGGCCGGGCAGAGCGACGTGTTCTCCCCGTTCGCGGCGACCGACCTCGGCGCACCGGAGCCGCAGCACGCAAGGGTGATCACCGACCTCAACCCGCTGTCCGAGGTCGGGCAGCAGCTCCTGGCCGGTCTGGTCGCGGGCACCGGGTCGCTGGTCGTCGTCGCGAACCCGGACGCGGGCAAGTGGCCCGCTCACTCCCAGAATGAGCGGGCCACTGCTTCCCTCCAGGCGGATCAGCCGATCAGCTGATAGCCGGCGAACCCGTTTGCTACCCACATCCGCTGGGCGAACCCACCGGATGTCTTCCCCGGGAGCAACCAGAGGATGCCGGTCCCCGTTTCCCTGGCCAGGAGGTCCGCGACATAGTCGCCGTCGACATCACCGATGCCCACGTAGGTGTCGTAGGTGGTGTCCACGAGGCCGTTCGCCGCCCGCAGGGCATCCCCGACCTTGCTGCCCGCCAGCGGCACGAACGAACCGTCGGCCGAGAGGAACGTCGAACCGGAGGGGGACCACGCGGTTCCCCCGATCTGGTTGTACGTCCGCAGCGATTCAGGGGCGAGCTGCGGTGCCTTGAACGCCTTCGTTCCGTAGCCCGGGAAGATCGTCATCGGCCCGGTGCCGATCCGGCCCATCAGGTCGGGCCGCCCGTCACCGGTGATGTCGCCGACGGCGGCGAGTCGGCTGACCGTCACCCAGCCGGAGCCCAGCGAGCGACCGCGACCGAACCGGCCGTTGCCGAGTCCCGGGTAGAGCACGAGCAGGTTGCCCGACGCACTCCGGACGATCACGTCGCCGTGGCCGTCCCGGTTCCAGTCACCTGCGTTCAGGACCTGCGTCGCCGCGTCGACCCGGAGGTTGGAGTAGAGCGGCGCACTGAGGTTGCGCTTGCCGTTGTGCGGGACGACAACCAGGTGGCCCTCGGAGTCCCGACCGACGACGTCGGCCGCAGCCGTCCCGGCCATCGGCGCCATCGAGGCCTTGGTCAGACTGCGGAAAGCAGAGAACGAGCCCCAGACCTGACCGACCCTGCCGGTCCCTGTACCGGCATAGACCTGGCCGACCAGTGATCCCGCTGTGCGCGCCATCACGTCGGCACGGCCGTCACCGGTCACGTCTCCCCAGCTGAGCAGACCGGCCAGGGTGTACGGCGAGTTGGTGACCCCGACCCGCTTGCCCAGAGCGGTCCCAGTGGTGCCGGGAAACAGGTAGAGGGTCTTGCCGTCGGCGACCGCCATCAGGTCCGGCTTGCGGTCGCCGTTGAAGTCCCCGACACCGACCGTCCCGGAGAACGGCCACTGCTTGCGCAGCACGATGGGTGCCTTGAAGGTGCCGTTCCCGGCGCCTAGGTAGAGCAGCAGCGCCGAGGTCGACTTGTCGCGGCCGACCACGTCGTTACGACCGTCACGGTTGAAGTCCCGGACGCCGACGATCATGCTGACCCGGTTGAAGGCGAGCGTCGCCGCGATGCCCTTGCGGGACACGTGACCCTGACCGTCCCCGCGGAAGACCCAAGCCTGCTTGGTGGCCTTCGCAAGGACGTCGGACCTGCCGTCACCGGTCACATCGCCGATCGCGGTGATCAGGGTCATCTGAGACCAGTCGCCCTGACTCACGATCGGGCCGCGGTAGGTCAGGATGCCCTGGGTCGGGACGACCTTGATCACTCCGCGCGGGGACTTCACCACCATGTCCGAGTACGCCGAGCCAGCGAGGTTGCGGCGGAGCGGGAAGGCGATCTGGGGCTGAGCGACGGCTGCCTTCGGCTGCGTCGTCGGCGGCAGGAGGCCTTCCGGCGTCGGCAGCAGCGGCCACTTCACTGGGTCACCGGTGAGCTGGACGCCGTTCTGGATCGTCGCCGCGGAGGAGCGGATCGTCGGGAGCTTGGCGTAGAGGTACCGACCCGGACACGCGGTCTGGCCGACGTCCCGGTGGCCGTTGATCGCGTTCATGTACCGGTCCTTGACGTAGACCCCGGTGGCGTTGGCACGGATCCCGTAGAGCGAGAGCTTCCAGGCGAACAGCTTGGCGTAGGCGGTGACCAACGCTTGCGAGGGCTGGGCCTGGTCGAAGTTGCCGATCGCCGACATCGCGAACGAGTACTCGTTGTAACCCAGGGTGTGGGCTCCCACGACGGCTCGGTCGACGCCGCCGTACCGGCCTTCCCAGATCCGTCCGAAGCGGTCGACCAGGAAGTTGTAGCCGATGTCAGACCAGCCACGGGACTGCGTGTGGTAGGCGTAGATGCCGCGCAGCAGCGCCGGCACCTGTTGCTCGGAGTAGCTGTTGGCGTTCACCGTGTGGTGGATGAAACCGGTCTTCACGGTGCCGTAGCGCAGCGAGCTCTTGTCGCGCAGGCTCTCGTTGGCGCCCCACTGGGCGCGGGAGAAGATGTACGGCTTCGGCGCGATCCTCATGGCGACCAGGTCCAGGTCGGCTGCGGCCCCATCCCCATGGGTCGCAGCCGACTTGGTTTCCCTCGCCCCCCCACTGGCTTCAGGAAGCTTGGACGTGTCGATGGCGGCCTGCTCTTCGACGACCTCGCTCGTGCCCGGGTCGATCACCGCGAGCTCGAGGTCGGCCGGCGCCTTGCCGTCTGTCGTCTCGGCCCGCATCTGGACATCGTCGACGTCACCGACGACAACAGCGTCGGTGCCCGGTCGCGAAGCCGATCGCGCCTCATCGCTACCGGCGTCGGGCGCGTGCTCGTCGTGGTACTCGGCAGTGGTCCACCCGGACCAGGCGCCGTTCTTCCGGGTCCGGACCTGGACCTTGATGTCGTCCTCGGCAAGGTCGGCCCCCTGTTGCCAGGTGACGCCGACGGTCGCGTAGCCCTTGACCTTGGTCGGCGACGAGAGCGCGGCGAGCTTGCGCGGCGTGCCGCCCGTCCCTTTCGGGACAACCTCCTTCGGGACGACCTTCGTCCGCGGCGCTTCGCCGGCGATGCCGACGACCTTTACCGAGCGCACCGTCGGCGCCACTGGGCGCTTCGCGACGTACCCCTCGGTGACCCGCACCGCAGGGTCCAGGCCCCGCGAACTCGGATCAACCCGGGGCGTCTCCGCTTCGGGGGCGACGATGTGCAGGGTCATCACGCCGGCTGCCGACGCGCCCACCGCCACGACCGTGGCCGTGACGAGGAACTGCTGGCAGATCGTGACATAGCGATCGCGGGTAAAACGCATTACTGGGCTCCAGTGTGAGTGGGGAGGAATTCACACGAGCCCCAAGTGTCACATTAGTAACATGGGTATTGGCAAGGGATTCCGGTCAATTACAAACCTGTAATTCGTGAATTACAACGGTGTAATTAAAAGCATTCCGGCTGCTATTCCTGCGACTGCCGTGCGAGAGCCCCCAAGACTCCTCTCTGGATTCGGCGCAGACAGCAACGACCTGAGGCAGAAGCGCGCAGGAACGTGCCACGAAGCCCCGCGACGTGAGGAGAACCGGCCGACTAGCAGGCACTACCGAGGTCGTCGGCCTGGTTGGCGGCGTAGCCGCTGCGCAGGCTCCCGATCGCTCCGCCGGTGGTGCCCTGGTTCTTCGCGTTGGACGGACCCGACACCGACGTACCGGACTTCTTCCGCGGGTTGATGGCATTCTCCACCGCGCGGTGGACCGTGCCGATATCCGGATTTCCGGTGTTGATCATCGGCGGTACGAACGAGACGGTCTTCACCGGCTGCTTGCGCGCCTTCAGCGCCAGGGCCACGAAACGATCGACCTCGCCGCCGGGGATGTTCGTGGAGATCAGTGACGTGCTCGCATCCGCGATCGCGCCGAACTTCAGCACGACGGTCCGCGGACTGAGCTGTTGCAGCATCGCGTTCATGACGCACTTCTGCCGGGCCATCCGCGAGTAGTCGTCGGCCGACTCACGGGACCGGGCGAACCAGAGGGTGTCCATTCCGTTGAGCTTTCGGGTGCCGGGCTCGATGTAGCCGGTCACCGGGCCGCCGACACCGCCGATCGGAATCCGGTCGCGGACCTTGAGGGTGACACCGCCGACTGCGTCGACCATCTGCTTGAAGCCACGCAGGTTGACCATCGCGAAGTAGTTGACCTTGAGTCCGGTGATGCCCTCGACGGCCTCGCTGGTCGCCTCGACGCCGGGATTCTCGAAACCCTTGAACAGCGCCGCGTGGTCGGCTGCCCAGGTCATCAGCGAGTTCAGCTTGCAGTCGGGTCCGCAGTCATAGCCGTCCGGGAACTGCTCGGCCATTACCGAACCCTCGGCGAACGGGAAGTTCGCCATGTTGCGCGGGAGACCGAACAGGACCGTCTTACCGGTTCGGGCGTCGATGCTGGCCACGGTGAGGCTGTCCGGACGCAGGCCCCATCGATGAACCCCGGAGTCGCCGCCGAGCAGCAGCACGTTGAACCGGCCGTCCTCCGCCTTGCTGGCCGGGCCGTCGCTGAACATCGTCGCGAGGAAGTCTTTCTGCACCGTCACGACGTGCGAGGCGAAGAGCAACGTCCCGGCGACCGCGAAACACAGGACCCCGTTGATGCCGACCATTGCCAAGCGCTGCTTCTGCGCCAGGGCAAGAGGTTCGCCGAGCCTCCAGGCGTCGACGAACAAGAACGCCCAGCCGACGGCGAGGCCCATGAGCACGAACCGGATGATGCCGAGGACGGCGGTGTTGGAGAGGAACCAGAAGACGAAGCTGTCGGAGAGCAGTCCGATCAGGAGCAGCAGGACACCGGTACCGACCAGGGCGAACCAGATCCGCATCGCTATCTGTCCGAGCTCCCTGCGGCCGGCGACGAGCTGAGCCGAACCGGGCAGGACCAACGTCATCAGCATCAGCGCCACAGCGCGACGGAACCGGATGCGCCCCAGCTGACGCCGCTGGTCCGGGGGAAGAACGGACTGCATGTCGGTCAGTATCACCAGTCACATGGGTCACACCCGTGACGCCGCGCCGATGGACGGTCGCCGGATCAGGGGGCCTGCTGAGCTCGCCTGCCGTCGCGAATCTCCTGCTTGCCGGCCAGGCGATGGGCGCGTCTGATCTCGGCCTCGCGCATCCGGCGTACCTCGTCGGGAGCCTCCGGCTCGAGACCCGGGACCGTCCGGGGCGACCCGTCGAGGTCGATCGCGACGAAGACCAGGTAGGCCGAGGCGACGTGCACCGGATCGGTTCCGGCCTGGTTCCACGGCTCGGTTTCGACGCGGACCCCGACCTCCATCGACGTACGCCCGGCCCAGTTCACCTGGGCGGTGGCACGCAGGATGTCCCCGACGTGCACCGGCGCCAGGAACGCCATCTCGTCCATCGCAGCAGTGACCGCCGGTCCCCCGCTGTGCCGTCCGGCGGCCGCGCCCGCGGTCGAGTCGACCAGACGCATCACCTCGCCGCCGTGGACGTTGCCGAGCAGGTTCACGTGTTCCTGGCCCGCCAGCAACGTGAGGGTGACCCGTCCGTACGACGGTGGTAGCGGCGTCATCCCCGAAGGCTAGTGCTCGTCGGCCCTGCGGCCGCCCTGTACCGTCTGGGCCATGCCGGACCGCCCACCTGACCCGCCGGAGTTCGACTGGCTCTACGGCAAGCAGCAGTCCTCCGGCCGCTCGCCCAGGCCTCCCGAGGACGAGTCGGAGCAGACCCGGGTGATCCCGCGCAGCAGCGCGACGACGCAGCCCTCCACCGCACCGGCGGCGCGCCCCAGACCCGGGACGCCGCAGCCACCGCTGCCCGGATCCTCCCGCCCGCCGGTCGTCCGAACCCTGCTGCGTTTCGTGAGTTTCCGGCTCGTCATCCTGCTGCTGGTCGCTTGGTTGGCGTTCCTGGTCGCCGTACCCACGCTGGCGTGGAAGAAGATCGACTCCGTCGAGGTCACCCCGGCCGGATCCCGCCCCGCCGAGCAGCCCGGGACGACGTACCTGCTGGTCGGTTCCGACAGCCGCCAGGGCCTCAGCGCTGCGGAGCGCAGCCGCCTCAAGACCGGTGGAGACGTCGGTCAGCGCACCGACACGATCCTGCTGCTGCACACCGGCGACGGCCCCCCGCTGCTGCTGTCGATCCCCCGAGACTCGATCGTTCCGATCCCGGGCAACGGCACCACCAAGATCAACGCAGCATTCGCGTACGGCGGCGCGAAGCTGCTGATCCAGACCCTCGAGCAGAACACCGGCCTGCGGATCGACCACTACGTCGAGATCGGCTTCGCCGGCTTCGTGAAGGCCGTCGACGCGGTCGGGGGCATCGAGATCTGTCCGAAGCGGAAGATGGTCGACCCGCAGGCGAATCTCAAGATCAAGGAAGGCTGCCAGCAGGCGGACGGCACCGTCGCGCTCGGCTACGCGCGGTCCCGGAAGACCGACCCGGCCCTGGGCGACATCACCCGCGCCCGGCACCAGCGCGAGGTGGTCAGCGCCATCGGGGACAAGGTGAAGTCGCCGTGGACGGTGCTGAACCCGTTCCGGTACTTGAGGCTCAACGACGCTGCGACCGCCTCCCTGCGGGTCAGCGAAGGCACCGGACTCATCGACATGGCCAGGTTCGCCCGCGCCATGACCCAGGTCAACGGTACCGACGGTCTCACCTGCTCGATGCCGATCCGCGACCTCGCCGTGCACTGGGACACTCGACGCGCCCTGGCACTGCTGAAGTTCATCAAGGACGACCGCACCCAGGACATCCCCAAGAAGCTCTGCCTACCGACAGGACTCCCGTCGTGATGACAACATCAGGTTCCGAGCGGCACCGCGAGACCTTGACCGTGACCGTGGACGACGACGGGATCGCGACGCTGCTGCTCGACCGGCCGGACGCCCTGAACTCCTTCACCGTCACGATGGCCGTCGAGCTCGAGCAGTTCTTCCGCGACGCTGCCGGTGACGACACCATCAAGGCGATCGTGGTCACCGGATCGGGGCGGGCGTTCTGCGCCGGCATGGACCTCTCCGCGCAGGGCAACGTCTTCGGCCTCGACGAGACCGCGGACCCGACTCCGGCCGACCTGCGCGACCGCTTGACCGAGGAGCCGTTCGCCAGCGGGGTCCGTGACACCGGCGGCAAGGTCACGCTCGCGATCTACGACTGCCCCAAACCGGTGATAGCGGCGATCAACGGCCCGGCCGTTGGTATCGGCGCCACGATGACGCTGGCAATGGACATCCGGCTCGCCTCCTCCCGGGCACGGATCGGCTTCGTCTTCGGCAGGCTCGGCATTGTTCCCGAAGCCGCATCGACCTGGTTCCTGCCACGCATCGTCGGCATCCAGCAGGCCCTGGAGTGGGTCTACTCCGCCGAGATCCTGACCGCCGAGCAGGCCCTGGCCGGCCGCCTGGTCCGCTCGGTCCACGAGCCCGACGAGCTTCTGGAGGCGGCATACGACCTGGCCCGCTCGTTCGTCGTCGGCCGCTCCCCCGTCGCTCTGGCCCTAGCCAAGCAGATGCTCTACCGCAACTCCGCCGCCGATCACCCGATCGAGGCGCACCGCGCTGACAGCCTGGCGATGTGGCATGCATCGATCGGCGACGGCAAGGAAGGCGTTGCGGCGTTCCTGGAGAAGCGCGACCCGGTCTTCACCGGCAAGGCGAGCGAGACCCCCGAAATCTTCTGACCCGCGGCCCGACCAACCGGTTCGCCCTGGCCCGTCTACTCCGTGTTGCGCTGAATCGCCGCTCCCGGTGCGTTTCGGCTAGGTCTGCGCTAGGTACGGCTTCCTGATCGCGCAGCAGCCGCGCGCGACTCAGCTCGCCGGTCGAGTGCCGCGAGTGTGGGACGCCAACACGCCAGGGAAAGCGGCGACCTCTGGTCTACATCATCCTGCTGCCGGCAATGACGAGGAGAGCCACTACCAGCACGACCAACACGCCCAGAGATATCGACCCGAACACGATCGAATGAACCCGCAACCCGTTGCTGTGACCCTTGCGGGTCTGCCCTTCGCGGGCGACGGACGATGAAGACGCTGAGGCCGAAGTCTTCTCGCTCGGGAGTAGATTCTTTGATTCCGGCGCGGGTGTTTCGTTGGGCTTACTCATGACGGGCGGTCCTGTCTAGTTCGGGACCGATGCGGTGCGTAGTGCTCAAAGCCCGCGATCAGGCGGAGCGGCGACATGGTCCCTTGCCGTCTGGGAGTACTACGGATTGCAAGGTATTCGTTCCCACCCCCCCCGGCGGATTGGCCAGGGCGACATGGCTTTGCCTCAGCCCAACAGCGCCAGGGACGTGGGTCTGGCTTCCCGAGGCAGGTGGACCCGCTGATCCGGATGTATCAGGCGCTCGGTACGCAGCCTCCTCTCTGATGTGACGCACCGACAAGCACTCCAGCGAACAACGGCCTGGGCAAACGCCCACGACCTCGACGACCTCGATGAGGCCGTCGAGCTCGTCCTGGCCGAGTACCCCGGCGACGCGTACGCCGGCAACGAACAGGGCGGGTTCGCCGAGCCTGCAGAGGTCAGCTACCACCGCAGCACGGCGGTCGTGCCGATCGGCAACGAGATCGGCACCTGGTCCCTGGAGTACCTCGGGCCGGGCTTCCACGTCCAGCTCCGGATCGCGCGCCGCAACCGTCAAGCGCGGGTCGACGGCTGGATGTCACCGGCACAGCCCATCAAGGTCTACCTCTCCTCCCTGCTCCGCCAGCCTGTTCTCCTCGAGGCGCAGGTCAGCGAATCCGGTCGGTTCGAGTTCCCGGTTGCCCCGAGCGGCGCCTGCCGGATGAGCTTCGTGACCGATCGCGGCCGCCCGCCTGCCACGCCCCCGTTCTGGATCTGAGAGCAGGTTCTGCGATGACGAATCGGGTCACATGGTCACGATCCAGGACACCTTGCCCCGCGGCGCGGAGCGAACGAGCGCGAAATGCTGGTCGCCACGCGCTCGACCCCACTAGCCTTCAGCCAAGGTCGTATCAGGAGGAACCGCACCTCCTCGTAGAGGATGTGATCACCTTTTCTGAGGTACCAGGTACTGAGCACGGCGCCCCGAGGGACACCCAGGCGGGCGTTCGCTGGTCCGCGTCCGCAGCCGCGTTCACCGCGTGGCGCGACGGCGACCAGACCGCACTGGAAGAGCTGGTCCGGCTGCTCAGCCCGACGCTGTGGCAGGTCGTCCGCGCGACCGGCCTGGACCGGGCCACCGCTGAGGACGTCGTCCAGAACACCTGGCTCGCCCTGGTCGACAACTCCGACCGGATCAACAACCCGATGGCGGTTGCCGGCTGGCTCTGCACGACCGCACGGCGTGACGCCTGGAAGGCGAGCAAGAGGATCAAGCGCGAGCTCGCGACCGACGATGACGTGCTCGGTTCTGCATTGCCGGCGGTCGACGGCCCCGAGGACGAGCTCGTCCTCGCCGATGACAAAGCTGTTCTGCGTCGCTGCCTCTCCCGGATCAGCGAGCGCTGCCAGGCACTGCTCCGGATGCTTGCCGTCGGCCCCCGCCCGGAGTACGCCGAGGTATCGAGGGTCCTGGACATGCCTGTCGGCAGCATCGGCCCGACCCGGGCGCGCTGCCTGGAGAAGCTCCGGTCCGAGCTCGTGGCCGGAGGAGCGGCATGATGTCCCGGCCCGAGGACCTTCCCGACGAGGCGCTGCTCGACGCCATCGCCGAGCTCTGGGACGACCTCGACCCGCCGCCTGACGACCTTGCCGAGGGTGTCCTCGCCCGGATCGAGATCAACGACCTCGACGCCGAGCTGCTCACGCTGGTGGAGTGGGACAAGGAACTCTCCGGCGTCCGGTCGGTCACCATGCTGCGCGCGCCCGACGAGGTCGGCACCTGGTCACTGGAGTACCTCGGGCCCGGCTTCCGGGTCCAGGTCCGCATCTCTCGGACCCAACGTCAGGCACGTCTTGACGGCTGGGTTGTTCCTGCACAGCCGATGACGGTCTTCCTCACCTCGATGGGCAAGAACAGCAGTACGGACGAAACCCAGGTGGGCGAGTCGGGCAGGTTCGAGTTCGCGGTCGCACCGACCGGAGCCTGTCGCCTCACCTTCGTCAACGAGTCGGGCAGCACCCGTCCGCTCGTCACCCCTCCCTTCTGGATCTGAGGTACGACATGGCCACCAAGAAGACCGCGAGTCCGAGCACGCCGAAGAAGGCGGCCCCGGCCAAGAAGGCGGTCCCGGCCAAGAAGGCGGCGGCGGCCGAGCGTCGCCGGATCCAGCGCGAGCTCGATCGGCAGATGGCGCAGCGAGACAAGCTGGAACAGGCCCGGTTGGCGGCGTTCGAGCGGATCTCCCCACGCATCCTCAACACGGTCACCGCCGTTCGCGCCGACGGCAAACAGCCGCTGCAGACCGCGTACGCGGGCACCCGCGTGCTGATCTCTCGCCGCGACGTCACCCCGGAGCTGCTGGCCGAGCTCACCGACGTTGCCGAGCGCCTCGGTTGGACCCTGGATGCCTCGGACGCGACCCCCAGCAAGCTGCCCTCCAACCGAGCCAGCCTCGGTGTCGCTCGCCTCGAGCTGGGCCTGACCGACCAGTCCTCCCCCAAGAAGCCTGATGCGTGGACCTTCCTGCAGACCGTTCGGAACCGACGACCCCGGAAGAAACTGCCTGCACTCGGCCTCGATCACCTGATCAACGTGGGCGACGTCATCGGGAACCCGTTCTCGATGGGCAACCCCTTCTCGATGGGCAACCCGTTCTCGATGGGCAACCCGTTCTCGATGGGCAACCCGTTCTCCATGGGCAACCCCTTCTCGATGGGCAACCCCTTCTCGATGGGCAACCCTTTCTCGATGGGCAACCCGTTCTCCATGGGGAACCCCAGTCCGGCCGTAGCCAGCTACGGCTATCCGGGTACCGGTGGCCGGCAACCGGTGGCCTACATCGGGCCGCAGCCGCCCCGCACCCCGAACAAAAGCTTCAAGGGACGCCGCCCGGTGGTCGCCCTCCTCGACACCGGCTGCGGCTCACACCCCTGGCTGGACGGCTTCGTCCGCAAGAACGTGAAGCTGGACGGGAAACCGATCGGCTATACCGACGACGCGACGAACCCCGAACTCCACGCCGACCAGGTCGGGCCGGCCGACGGCGGCATCGATCAGTACGCCGGGCACGGCACCTTCATCGCCGGCCTCGTCCGCCAGGCCAACCCGGATGCCGACATCATCTCCTGGCGGATCACCCCGCCCCAAGGCCCGATCGTGGAAAGCGACTTGGTGGACGCGCTCGCCGACATCGCCGAGCTGGCTCGCCGGCACCGCGACGGCGAGAAGGGCGGCCAGGCGATCGACGTACTGAGCCTGTCGCTGAGCTACTACCACGAGGCTCCCGAGGACGTCGCCTTCGACGAAACCATCTACGCGCCGCTTCGCCTGCTCGGTGAGTGCGGGGTCGCGGTGGTGTGCTCGGCCGGCAACGACGCCACCACCCGGCCGTCGTACCCGGCCGCTCTCGCGCCGTGGTCGAACGGCCAGGGGACGATCAAGACCACGAGGACGGTAGTGCCGATCGTGTCGGTCGGTGCGCTCAACCCGAACGGTTCCGATGCGATGTTCACCAACGCCGGCCCCTGGGTCAGGGCGCACGCGCCCGGCGCCTCGGTGATGAGCACGGTGCCGCCGTTCGAGGGCGGTCTCCAGCCGATGGCGGCCACGGTCCTGGACGGCAGGGTCAGACAGGCTCCCGACGCCGACGACTACAGGAACGGGTTCGCGCTCTGGAGCGGTACGTCGTTCGCGGCGCCCCTCTTCGCGGGCTGGCTCAGCACAGAACTCAAGCCGATCAGCGAAAAGTCCGACACCCGCAAGGCAGCAGTTGCGCGCGCCTGGGCCGCGGTGCAGGCCGGCACCGACATCACCCCGTGAGCGCACGTGGACGACGCTGAGTCCCTGCACGAGAAGGCCGTCGCCGCCGGCAACGACAACAAGTACGCGCTGGCGCTGACGCTGATCGCGCGAGCACGCGACCTCACCGACGACCTCGACCTGCTCAGCAGGCTCGACATCACCGCCACCTACGGGATGGCCGAGACCGGGGACCAGGCCGGCGCGGTGCTGCTCTGCCTCGATGTCGTGCAGCGGCCCGGGATCGCCCCGCTGACAGCCGGCCTCGCAGAGTCCCAGCTCGGTCTGCTGCACATGCGCAACGCCGAGCACGATGCCGCGCTGGAAGCGCTCGGCCGCGCACTGGATCTGCTCACCGACGAACCCCTGCACGGCGCCGTGGCATTCATCAACCGCGGAAACCTGTTCCTCGACCGGCGTGACCCAGAAGCAGCCGCGGCTGACTTCACTACGGCAGCCGAACTTCTCGACAGGGTCGGCGACACAATCGGGCGGGCGAAGGCGATTTTCAACCTCGGGTACACCCATTTGTTGCGCAACGACCTGGTCGCCGCCATGAGAGGGATGGACGAGGCTGCCGAGACCCTGGCCGCGCAGTCGGCGGTGAACCGGGCGATCGTCCAGCAGGACCGGGCTGAGGTTCTTCTCGCCTCCGGCCGGGCCCGTGAGGCCGCAGAGGCCCTGGAGAACGCGGCCGCGGCGTACGGCAGCGAGAAGCTGCGCCGCTACCAGGCCGAGTGCGAGCTGATCCTGGCCCGAACGTTGGTCGCTGACGATCCCGTCCGTGCGCGTGCCGTGGCCCAGCAGGCAGCCCGACGCTTCGAGACCCAAGGGCTGGACATCTGGGCGGCCCGCGCACGCGCAGTCGCCACGATCGCAGAGATCGAGACCGGCGCAAACACACCCGCAACACTGCGTCGGGTCGACGAGCTGGTGGCTCGGCTACGGGTCTCAGGCCACCGCCAGGAGGCCGACCGACTCGCCCTGCACGGAGCCCGGCTGGCGATCCGGCGCGGGGACCTGACCGACGCCGCCGACCGGATCGCCAGGGTGCGCACCACCACCACCTCACCGGTGACCACCCGGTTGCTCACCCGTGAGGTACGTGCCGAGGTCGCGGCAGCTCAGAACCAGCACAACCGGGTCCGGGGCTATGCGAAGCGGGGTCTACTCGAGCTGCACTCCTGGCAGACCACGTTCGGCAGCCTCGACCTGCAGACCTCCGCCGTCGGGCACGGGCAACATCTGGCCCGGCTCGGTCTGCGCGGCGCGCTGGCCGACGGCAGACCCGAGATCGCGTTCGAGTGGTCCGAGCGAGCCCGGGCGCTGGCGTCGCGGGTCTCCGCACTGCGACCTCCGCCCGACCCGAAACTGGCTGCCGACCTGACGGCGCTGCGGTTCGCCGACCCGAAGGACCACGCGGCCCGGCGCGCGCTGCGCGAGCGAATCCGGTCGCACAGTTGGTTCGCTGCCCAGGGCACCGTCGGCGAACCCGTCGACCTGGCCACCCTGCAGGCACGACTCGGCAGCGACGACTCCGCGCTGGTGGCGCACATCGTTCTCGACGGCTCTATCACCGCCCTGGCCGTGACCGCGAACGACGCCGTCGTCGTACGGTTGGGCGAGGCCGCTTCGATCCGTGTGCTCCTCGACCGGGTCGCCGCCGACCTCGACTTCGCGGCCCAGAACCGGCGCGGCGAGATCGCAGATGCCGTGCGCAGCTCTCTGCGCGCCGACCTGGCCAAGCTCTCCGACGTCCTGATCCGGCCCCTCCTCGCGACGATCGGGTACCGCAGGCTGGTGCTGACACCCTCGGCGCTGCTGACCGGCACGCCCTGGACCGAGCTGCCCGGCCTGATCGGCAGGCCGCTGACCGTGCCGACCTCGGCGACCCAGTGGCTCGCGCAGTCCGAGCTACCGATCGCAGCGGTCCGGGAGGTCGGTTTCCTCGCCGGACCTCGGCTGGCGCGGGCAGAGGAGGAGGTCCGCTGCTCAGGCACGTCCTGGCCCCGGGCGCACGTTCTCGCCGGCCCGGAGGCGGACTCGACGCGGGCCGGCTGGCTTGCCGCCCGGACCGACCTGCTGCACATCGCGGGCCACGGCAGCCACCCCGGCGACCACCCGCTCTTCTCCTCGGTCGAGCTCTCCGACGGTCCGTGGTTCGGCCACGACATCGACCTACTCCCCCGAGTCCCCACTGTCGTGGTGCTCTCGGCGTGCGACCTCGGCCGAACCTCGGTGCTGCACGGCGAGGAGTCCGTCGGGATGAGCGCGGTCTGGCTCCACGCGGGGGCCCGCACGGTGATCTCGTCCCTGGCCCTGGTCGCCGACGACCTCGCGTGCGAGGTGTTCGGGTCCTGGCACCGACTGATGGCCGCCGGCACAGCGCCGTCGGACGCGCTGGCTCAGGTCAGCGCGGAGACCGAGGACATCGTGCCGTTCCTCTGCTTTGGTGCGGGCTGGTGAGCCTCAGAGCAACGATTGAATGCCGGCGAGGAGCTGGCGCGCCATCACGATCCGCTGCACCTGGTTGGTGCCTTCGTAGATCTGGGTGATCTTGGCGTCGCGCATCATCCGCTCGACCGGGTAGTCGCGGGTGTAGCCGTAACCGCCGAGGACCTGGACGGCATCCGTGGTGACCTGCATGGCCACGTCGGAGGCGAAGCACTTGGCCGCCGCTCCGAAGAACGTCAGGTCGGTGTCGCCGCGCTCGGAGCGGCCCGCGGCGGCGTACGTCATCTGACGGGCTGCCTCGACCTTCATGCCCATGTCGGCGAGCAGGAACTGCAGGCCCTGGAACTCGGAGATGGACTTGCCGAACTGCTTGCGCTCCAGCGCGTACTCCAGCGCGTAGTCGAGCGCGCCCTGGGCGACGCCGACGGCCTGGGCCGCGATCGTCACCCGGGTGTGGTCGAGGGTGCGCATCGCGGTCTCGAAGCCGGTGCCCTCGCCGCCGATGATCCGATCCGCGGGGATCCGGACGTTGTCCAGGTAGACCTCCTTGGTCGGAGAGCCCTTGATGCCGAGCTTCTTCTCCGGAGCACCGAAGGAGACGCCCTCGTCGGACTTCTCCACGACGAACGCCGAGATGCCGCGGGTACGGGAGTCGGGGTCGGTCACGGCCAACACCGTGTAGTACTCCGACACTCCGGCGTTGGTGATCCACCGCTTCACACCGTTCAGGACGTAGAAGTCGCCGTCGCGGACCGCACGGGTGGTCATGCCGCCGGCGTCAGAACCGGCGTCCGGCTCGGACAGCGCGTAGGAGAAGCCACCCTCGCCCTTGGCCAGCTTGGTCAGGTACTTCTCCTTGAGCTCCTCGGAGCCGGAGATCTGCACCGGCAACGAACCGAGCTTGTTGACCGCGGGGATCAGGCTGGACGAGACGCAGACCCGAGCGATCTCCTCGATGACCAGCACGGTCGCGAGCGCGTCCGCGCCGGCGCCGCCGTACTGCTCGGGCACGTGCGGGGCGTGGAAGTCCGCTGCCAGGAGCGCCGCCGCAGCCTCGGCCGGGTAGCGCGCTTCCTCGTCGACGGCGGCCGCGAAGGGGGCGATCTTCTCCTCGGCAATCTCCCGGACCACCTTGCGGATCTCGCGGTGCTCCTCGGACAGACCGTACAGCGGGAAGTCAGATTGCATGAGGCCATCCTAAATCGTCGGTGAACGCTCGTTAACCGACGGAGTCGTGATCTCGGTCTCGGGTTGGTTGACGCTTCGATCCAGGCCGCACCTTTCGGACCTTGAGGTGGTCGTCGCTATCTCTGCTGTGAGGAACGCGAAGAGATCATGGGGAGGCGACCTGATCCTGGGCTTGAGGATCTCCGACTCCTCCGTGGGACCTTGGTCGAGCGGACGACTGGTTTCGTGATGTTGCTCCACCTTCTCGACGGGCACAGCATCCTCGTGGTCCACGACGCACGGGTCGCCAGGATGCTGACTCTCGAGGGCCCTGCGGCGGTCGCTGACTGGGGACCAAGGTCGGGAACTGACCAACCATCGAGACCTCCGAAGCGACCGACCGGACATCTACTTCCGCGGCCCGTAGAGCCGCCCGGTCAGAAGCCGAGCTTGCGCGGGGCGACGCCCGTCTGGTCGCGGACCGTCCTGCCCTTGTCCTGCGCCTGGGTGCGCAAGGTCTCCTGGAAGTCGAGCATCTTGCGCTGCAACGACGGGTCACCAGCAGCCAAGATCCGCACGGCGAGCAGGCCGGCGTTGCGAGCACCGCCGATCGCCACGGTCGCGACCGGGACACCGGCCGGCATCTGCACGATCGAGAGCAGCGAGTCCATCCCGTCCAGGTACTTCAGCGGCACCGGTACGCCGATCACCGGCAGCGGGGTGACTGCAGCCAGCATCCCTGGCAGGTGAGCCGCCCCTCCGGCTCCGGCGATGATCACCGTCAAACCGCGGCCGGCGGCTTCCCGGCCGTAGCTAAGCATCTCTTCGGGCATCCGGTGCGCGGAGACAACGTCGGCCTCGAATTCGATGTCGAACTCGGCGAGCGCCTCGGCAGCCGCCTTCATCACCGGCCAGTCCGAGTCGGAGCCCATCACGATGCCGACGCGGGTTCCGACAAGATCAACCAACGGTGTACTCATTCGCTCTCTTCTCCTAGTTCGCCTGCGAACCATGCTGCAGCATGGCGGGCGCGTTCGAGGCAATCCTCGAGGACGTCGCCGTACGCGTTGACGTGGCCGACCTTCCGACCCGGGCGGAGGCTCTTGCCGTACAGGTGCACTTTGAGGAACGGGTCTCGTGCCAGCGCGTGCGGGTAACCGTCGTAGAGGCGGGCGGTTGCGGCCTGCGAACCGAGGATGTTGACCATCACGGTCCAGCGCGCTCGGGCGTCCGGTGCGCCGAGCGGTAGGTCGAGCACCGCCCGGAGGTGGTTCTCGAACTGCGAGGTGACCGAGCCGTCCTGGGTCCAGTGGCCGGTGTTGTGCGGGCGCATCGCCAGCTCGTTGACCAGGACCCGACCATCGGTGGTCTCGAAGAGCTCCACGGCCAGGACCCCGGTGACGCCGAGCTCTCCGGCGACGGTCATCGCGATCTGCTGGGCTTGGACCGCCAACTCGGGATCGAGGTCGGGTGCCGGCGCAACCACCTCGCGGCAGACGCCATCGCGCTGCTCGGACGCCACCACCGGCCAGGCCGCCACCTGCCCCGACGGCGACCGGGCGACCAGCGCGGAGAGTTCACGCCGGAAGTCGACGAGCTCCTCTGCCAGGATCTGTACGCCGCTCCGGGTGGCGGTCTCGAAGGCCTCGTCGCAGTCGTCCTCAGCGTTGACGAACCAGACCCCCTTGCCGTCGTACCCGCCGCGGGTGGTCTTCAGGACACACGGCAGGCCGAAGTCCACGACCGCCGCGACGTCGGTGACGATCGCGTGCCGGGGACTGGGCAGGCCGAGTCGGTCCAGCGCCGCCCGCATCACGCCCTTGTCCTGGGCGTGGACGAGCGCCTCGGGGCCCGGGTGCACTGCGAGCCCCTCGGCAGCCAGGGCGCGCAGGTGCTCCGTCGGGACGTGCTCGTGGTCGAAAGTCACCGCGGCGCAACCAGCAGTGATCGCCCGGAGCGCGGCCAGGTCCGTGTAGTCGCCGACCTCGTGGTCGACGATGACCTGGGCGGCGGAGACGCCCTCGGCCTCGGCGAGCAAGCGGAGCGGGATACCCAGCGCGGCCGCGGGCTCGGCCATCATCCGGGCCAGCTGGCCGCCGCCGATCACGGCGACCTTCGGGGCGAGGTCCTGGTTGACGAGGTCCTGGGGGAACAGCGGGGACACGGGGCGAGCCTAGCCGCCTCAGCGGGTGTCCCTAGGCTGGCGTCCATGCAGCGGTTCAGTCGCGCGGAACTGGAATCGTTCCGCGACACCGAGGTCCCCGACCTGTACGGCGACGACCTCCGGCTGCTCTTCGTGGGGATCAACCCCGGGCTCTGGACCGCCGCGACCCAGACCCACTTCGCGCACCCGGCGAACCGCTTCTACCCGGCGCTCCTCGCCGCCGGGATCATCAACCGGCCGATCAACTCCTCGACCGGGATGACGCCCGAGGACCGGGAGTACTTCGTCGGCCGTGGGCTCGGGCTCACCAACCTGGTCCGCCGCGCCACCGCGAGAGCCGACGAGCTCAGCGCCGACGAGCTGCGCGAGGGCGGTGCGGACCTGCACACCTTCGTCAGGGAACGGTCGCCGAAGGTGGTCGCGATCGCCGGGATCACGGCGTACCGGAGCGCTTTCAAGGCCCCCACCGCGAAGTCCGGCCGTCAGCCGGGGACGTTCGGCGGGGCGGTGCTCTGGGTGGTACCGAACCCGTCCGGGCTGAACGCGCACGAGACTGCTGCGTCGCTGGCCCGGGCCTACCGGGAGCCTGCCGTTGAGGCCGGAGTGGTCTGAGGCCGGAGTGGTCAGGTGCCGGAGTGGTCAGGTGCCGCGTCGGGCGGCGCCTCAGTGGCGCGGGCGGGTACGCCGTACCGTCACCGGCTCGACGTCGCCGAAGCCGCGGATCGGGCGGGCCGGCAGGGGCCGGGTCTCGAAGTCGGCGGGCGGGAGGAGCTCAGCAGTGCGCTCGTCGATGATTACCCGGTTCCGGCGGGCAACGGCGGTGAAACGGGCCGCGAGATTGACCGGCGGGCCGTAGACGTCGCCCATCCGGAGCACGACCGGTCCGGTCGCGAGCCCGAGCCGTACGTCGGGCAGCCGTTCGTCCCCGCCGATCACGGCGATGATGTCGAGAGCGATGTCGATCGCCTGGACCGGGTCGGACTCGAGAAAGAGCACCGAGTCGCCCAGGGTCTTGATCACCCGGCCGTTGTGGTCCGCGATCACGTCGGAGCACCGGGTCTCGAAGACCTCGACCAGGTCACCGATCTCGTGCTCGTCGAGCTCGTTGCTGAGCGCGGTGAAGGAGACCAGGTCCGCGAAGCCGACGGTGGCCTGCGGAACGTGCAGGTCGTCCTCGGTGGAGGCGAGCACATCGATCCGGCCGACCGCAGCTGCCAGGTGCCGGCGCCAGGCGTAGACGAGCAGGTGGTCGAAGTGCGGCACCTGACCCTCGATCAGGGACATTGCCGCCTTGAGTGCCTCGGGCGAGCTGAGATCAGCGGAGGAGAACTCCTCGAACGCATTGGCGACGGTGGCCATCTGCCAGTCGGCGAGGCGGGAGACCGTGTGCCCGATCGCTCGGGTCAGCCGGAGCATCGTCTCGAAGTCGATCCCGGACTCGGCGATCGTCTGGGTGACCAGCCCGAGCGCGACCTGGTCCGCGGAGGTGAACGCGACCTGGTTGGTCGTATCCGGGAAGCCGAGCGCACGCCAGAACCGGCGGGCGTCGTCGTCGGAGAGTCCGGCTGCCGCCGCGACCTCGCTGCCGAGCATCGAGGGAGCTTCCCCGAGGATAGCGATCTCCAGATCGGCGAGCGAGAGCCCGTCGTCAGGTACCTCGGGAGGGGTCTCAGGTCCCGTCATCGTGGGGCGAGCCCTGGAAGAGCAGATCCGCGATCACCCGCTGACGGTCAGCCACCTTCGGGACGTCCGGGAGCTTGACGCCGAGGTCGCTGGCGTCGGAGATGACCAGCGTGCCGCAGCCGAGGATCCGGTCGAGCAGGCCCTTCTCGTACGAGACGTCGCTGATCCGGGCGAGCTGGATGTCGTGGCCGGTCCGGGTGATCACGCCCTGGTGGGTCGTGAGCCGACGGTTGGTCACGGTGTAGGTCGCGTTTAGCCAGTTCAGGAACGGCCAGACCGAGAACGCCAGGGCCGCCACTCCGGCGATGCCGAGGATGACCGCGGCCCAGGTGCCCTTGTTGTCGTCCGGCAGGCTCAGCAGGTACCCGGAGGCGGCGGCGAGCGCAATCAGGATCAGCGCCGGCACCAGCAGGACCTTCACATGCGTCCGGGTGGTGAAGACGATGGTCTCCCCGGCGTTCAAGTGTTTGTTGGCCACCCCGGAATCATGTCACGACGGGCGCACGTGCACGACGTCCCCGGCACCGATCGCCCGATCGGCCACGAGAAGCCGCCCGTTCCGGTCCAGACCCGTAGCCCTTCCGGTCAGCACCTCACCGTCCGGGAGGTGCACGGCCACCTCCCGCCCTACCGTGTCGCACTCGGACCGGTACCGCTCCAGGACTGCGATCGGATCCGACTTCAGCGCGTCCAGGATCGTCGCCAGGGCGGGCACCACCGCCGCGAAGACCTCGGTGCGGTCGACGTCCGAGCCGGCGATGGCCAGCGAGGTGGCCGTAGCGACCGGCAGATCTTTGGCGGCGAGTCCGACATTGATGCCGATGCCGATGATCGCCAGCGGTCTGGCGCCCGGCGGCTGGACCCGCTCGAGCAGGATTCCGCAGAACTTGGCGCCTCCGACGAGCAGGTCGTTCGGCCACTTGACCTCGACCTGCAGGCCCGCGGACCGGCGTACCCCGTCGGCCACCGCCAGAGCCACCGCGAGCGGAAGCAGCGGCCAGTCGTGGTCGACCAGGCCCGGATCCACGACGACCGAGAACGTCAGCGCACCGCCGGGCGCCGTCTCCCAGGTCCGGTCGAGCCGACCGCGGCCCGCGGTCTGGTGGTCGGCGACGACGATGGTGTCGGCGACCGGGTCCGCAGCGGCCACCGCGTTGGTCGAGTCGGCGGTCGGGTGCAAGCTCACCGACCAACCGGTTCCGGCCGCCGCGGCGAGCGCATCTAGTTCGAGGGGTGACCAGGAGGATTCGGGGGTCGGCATAGGCACTAGATTGGCCGATGTTTGATCTCAGTTCCACATTCTCGGCCCCCGGGCCTGCTTGAAGAAGGAGTCGACAGCGTGAGCGCAGTTCCCGGCCAGGGCACCGAGGTGCCGGCGGACATCGATATCCACACCACGGCAGGAAAGCTCGCCGACCTCGACCGCCGGATCGACGAGGCCGTGCACGCGGCGTCGGAGAAGGCCGTTGAGAAGCAGCACGCCAAGGGCAAGATGACCGCGCGCGAGCGCATCGAGAAGCTCTTCGACGAGGGCTCGTTCGTCGAGCTCGACGAACTCGCCCGGCACCGCTCGGTCGCCTTCGGCCTCGAGAAGAATCGCCCGTACGGCGACGGCGTCATCACCGGCTTCGGCACCGTGGACGGCCGTCAGGTCTGCGTGTTCTCCCAGGACTTCACCATCTTCGGCGGCTCCCTCGGGGAGGTCTACGGCGAGAAGATCACCAAGGTGATGGACCTGGCGATGAAGACCGGCTGCCCCATCGTCGGCATCAACGAGGGTGCTGGCGCCCGCATCCAGGAGGGGGTGGTCAGCCTCGGCCTGTACGGCGAGATCTTCCGCCGCAACGTGCACGCGTCCGGCGTCATCCCGCAGATCAGCCTGATCATGGGCTCGTGCGCCGGGGGCCACGTCTACTCCCCGGCCGTCACCGACTTCACCATCATGGTCGACGGCACCTCGAACATGTTCATCACTGGTCCCGACGTCATCAAGACCGTCACCGGCGAGGACGTCACGATGGAGGACCTGGGCGGCGCCCGGACCCACAACACCAAGTCCGGCAACGCGCACTACATGGCGGCCGACGAGGACGACGCGATCGAGTACACCAAGGCGCTGCTGTCCTACCTGCCGCAGAACAACCTGGACCCGGCGCCGGTGTACGACGACCCGGCCGACATGGAGATCACCGACCTGGACCGGTCGCTCGACGTGATCATCCCGGACTCCCCGAACCAGCCGTACGACATGCACGAGGTCATCCAGGCCCTCCTCGACGACCAGGAGTTCCTCGAGGTTCAGCCGCTGTTCGCCCCGAACCTCCTGATCGGCTACGGCCGGATCGAGGGCAAGCCCGTCGGCGTCGTGGCCAACCAGCCGATGCAGTTCGCCGGTTGCCTGGACATCAACGCCTCCGAGAAGGCCGCCCGCTTCGTGCGCACCTGCGACGCGTTCAACATCCCGGTGCTCACCTTCGTCGACGTCCCGGGCTTCCTGCCCGGCACCGACCAGGAGTGGACCGGCATCATCCGCCGCGGGGCGAAGCTGATCTACGCCTTCGCCGAGGCCACCGTCCCACTGGTCACCCTGATCACCCGGAAGGCGTACGGCGGCGCGTACGACGTGATGGCCTCCAAGCACCTCGGCGCGGACATCAACCTCGCCTGGCCGACCGCCCAGATCGCGGTGATGGGTGCACAGGGCGCGGCGAACATCATCCACCGCAAGGAGCTCGCCAAGGTGGAGAAGGACGGCGGCGACGTCGAGTCCCGGCGTACCGAGCTGATCAACGAGTACGAAGAGACCCTGGCGAACCCCTACATCGCCGCTGAGCGCGGCTACATCGACGCCGTGATCTCCCCGCACGAGTCCCGAATCGAAATCGTCCGGGCGCTTCGCCTGCTCGCCTCGAAGAGGGAGTCCCTGCCGGCCAAGAAGCACGGGAACATCCCCCTGTGAGCGCCGGCGAAGACGGGGCAGCGCCACCGCAGGAAGTGACGGCCGCTCCGATCCTGCGCGTCCTGAACGCCGACGCGACCCCCGAAGAGGTGGCTGCCATCGTGGCCGTCTTCTCAGCCCTGGGCGGAAGTGACGCTCCAGCCCCGAAGACACCCGCACCGGCCTGGGCGGCGAACTACCGTCGCCTGCGTCCCCAACACCCGCACGGTCCGGGCGGCTGGCGCGCGAGCGGACTCCCGCGTCCGTGATGAATGCCCCGGCCCGGCTCATCCTCGCCTCTGCCAGCCCTGCGCGGCTGGCCACGCTGCGGTCTGCCGGTCTCGACCCTGAGGTGATCGTCAGCGGGGTCGACGAGGACGCCATCGAGATCGACGAGCCGGCCGAGTACGCCCTCAAGCTCGCCCAGCTCAAGGCGGTCGCGGTGGCGGCCGACCAGCCGAGGGCTCTGGTGATCGGTTGCGACTCGGTACTCGAGTTCGAGGGCGAGGTCCTCGGCAAGCCCGAGGACGCGGCCGAGGCGACGCACCGCTGGCAGCAGATGCGCGGCAAGGCCGGCGTCCTGCACACCGGCCACTGCCTGATCGACACCCACCGCGAGGTCTGGCTCGGCCGCTCGGCCGCGACCCAGGTCCGGTTCGCGATGATCGACGACGACGAGATCGCTGCGTACGTCGCGACCGGCGAGCCGCTCCGCGTCGCCGGCGCCTTTACCCTCGACGGTCTCGGGGCGGCGTACGTCTCCGGGATCACCGGCGATCCGCACAACGTGGTCGGTATCAGCGTGCCGCTGCTGCGATTGATGTTCGACGAGCTGGGCTTCGTCTGGCACGAGTTCTGGCGACCGGCGAACGAGCGCTGACGCGACTCAGACCACCGGCGGGAGCTCCGGCTCGTCGACGTGAGCTCCGCGGCGGAGCGCTCTCGGCACGATCGGCGTCGTGGTGAAGACGAAGCGACGGAACGCCCAGAACCGGAAGATGTTGCCGAGCACCGCACCGACCACGTTGCCGGCGATGTTGTCGGCGTAGATCGAGCTCCAGTCGAAGATGTTGCGGGTGATCCACAAGCAGCTGAGCGGGATCACGAAGGACGCCAGGTTGACGATCACGTAGATGAGCAGGCCCCCGCCGGGACCGGCCACGTGCCGGTGCTTGAAGGCGTAGTAACGGCTCCCGTAGTAGCTGACGAACATGCCCACGCTGTTGGCCACCAGGTACGACGTCAGCGGACGGTCGTGACCCGGGCCCTCGAACCAGCCCTTCATGCCGTGCACGAGACCGTTGAAGATGATCAGCGCGATGATGGTGGCGACAACGTTCACCGCGGAGAAGCGTGCTACTTCTCCGGAGATACGGCGCAGGCTTCGGTTCACGTCAGCCGTCCACCGACGTGCGTGCCCGTGCGTGACTGGAGAGGCTCCCACCAGGCGCGGTTCTCGCGGTACCACTGGACGGTCTCCGCCAGACCCTGCTCGAACCGCACCTCTGGACGATAACCGAGCTCAGCCTCGATCTTGGAGATGTCGACCGAGTAGCGCAGGTCGTGTCCTAGCCGGTCGGTGACCTTATCGACGCGACTCCAGTCGGTCCCCGTCGCGTCCAGCAGCAGTGCGGTGAGCTCCTTGTTGGTGAGCTCGGTGCCGCCGCCGATGTTGTAGATCTCGCCAGGACGGCCGTTCTCGACCACCAGGTGGATGCCCCGGCAGTGGTCGTCGACGTGCAGCCAGTCGCGGACGTTGGCGCCCTCGCCGTACAGCGGGACGTTCGCGCCCGTGACCAGGTTGGTCACGAAGAGCGGGATTACCTTCTCGGGGTGCTGGTACGGGCCGTAGTTGTTCGAGCACCGGGTGATGACGACAGGCAGGTCGTAGGTCTGGAAGTACGCGCGGACGAGCAGGTCGCTGGACGCCTTCGACGCCGAGTACGGCGAGTTCGGCAGCAGCGGCTCGTCCTCGTCCCAGCTCCCCTCGGAGATCGAGCCGTAGACCTCGTCGGTGGAGACGTGCACGAACTTGTCGATGCCGAGCACCCGGGCGGAGTCGAGAAGGGTCTGGGTGCCGACCACATTGGTCATCACGAAGTCTCGGGCGCCGAGGATGGAGCGATCGACGTGGCTCTCGGCGGCGAAGTGCACGACCACGTCCACCCGGGACATCAGCGAATCGACGAGCTCACGGTCGAGGATGTCACCCCCGATGATCTCCAGGCGCGGATCTCCGACGACCGGCTCGAGGTTCACGCGGTTGCCGGCATAGGTGAACTTGTCGAGGATGACCACCTGGTCGGGCTCCGCACCGCCCCACGCGCCGGTAAGCACCGACCGGACGTAGTGGCTGCCGATGAATCCGGCGCCACCGGTGACCAGGAGCCTCATCCACGTCCTTCCAACCAACGTCACCCGAGGTCTTCGACCTGCCCATCTTCTGAGCAGATTTCTGGGCAGATCTCTGATCAGATCTTTGGGCGAACCTTAACCGTCGGCTGACCTACTCGACCGGCAGGCCGAGCCCGCGGCCGATGAGCATCCGCTGCACCTCGGAGGTGCCCTCGCCGATCTCGAGGATCTTGGCGTCCCGGTAGAACCGGGCCACCGGGTACTCCTCCATGAAGCCGTAGCCGCCGAAGACCTGGGTAGCGATCCGGGTCGCGGTGACCGCGGACTCAGTCGCGTAGAGCTTGGCGATCGAAGCAGCCTGCTTGAACTCGGCCAGCGATGCGCCGGCGTCCTTCATCGCTGCTGCCTTGTAGGTCAGCAACCGGCTGGCCTCCAGCATCACCTGCAGATCGGCGATCTGGAACGCAACCCCCTGCTTGCGCCCGATCGGCCCGCCGAAGGTGGTCCGTTCGTTCGCGTACCGGACGCACTCGTCCAGGCAGCCCTGCATCAGGCCGACTGCCAACGCCGCGATGGCGACCCGCCCGTCGTCGAGGGTGGCGAGGAACTGGGCGTAGCCGCGGCCGCGTTCGCCGAGCAGGCTGGACTCGGGCAGGTGTACCTCGTCGAAGGAGAGCGGGTGAGTGTCCGAGGCGTGCCAACCGAGCTTGTCGTAGGCCTTCTCCGCAACGAAGCCCGGTGTGCCGGAAGGCACCAGCAGAGCCGAGATCTCGGGCTTCTCAACGCCGGTCGACGACGTCTGGGTCCCGGTGCAGGCCGTCACCGCTACCACGGAGGTGATCGCGGAACCTGAGTTGGTGATGAACTGCTTCGAGCCGTTGAGGACCCACTCACCGTCGATGAGCACGGCCTTGGTCCTGGTCGCGCCGGCGTCCGAACCCGCCCCGGCCTCGGTGAGGCCGAAACCGGCGAGCGTGCGGCCGGCGACCAGATCCGGCAGCCACTGCTGCTTCTGTTCCTCGCTGCCGAAGGTGAGGATCGGGTTGATGCCCAGGCCGACGGCGCCTTCCAGGGTGACGCCCATCGACTGGTCGATCCGCCCGATCTCCTCGATCGCCACGCAGAGGCTGGTGAAGCCGCCGTCCTCGCCACTCAGCCCGGCGCCGCCGTACTCCTCGGGTGCGGTCAGGCCGAACAGGCCGAGCTCGCCCATCTTGTGCACGACGTCGACCGGGAAGTGGTGTTCCCGGTCCCACTGGGCGGCGTGCGGGGCGATCTCCTTCTCAGCGAAATCGCGCACGGTACGGCGGAATTGCTCGTGCTCGGGAGACAGGACGAAGCTCATACCCTCATCGTAGACGCTTTAGTTAACGTTTGTTAACCCTGACCTGTCGGAGGTGACCGGGGGCGCCGTACGGGCTAGCCTCGCCGGGTGTTCAAACTCCTCTTCGCCCTGCACCTGCTGACCGCGATCTTCGCCGTCGGCCCGCTGGTCCACGCCGCAACCACCGCTGCGCGCGGACTCCGGACCGCCGACGCCGGTGCCACTGCGACCTCGTCGCGCACGATCACGATCTACTCCTACGCCTCGCTGCTGGTTGTCCTCTCCGGCTTCGCCGTGATGTCACTGGACAGCCCGTACCGGCCGGGGCAGGTCGCCGAGCTGGGCGAGACCTGGATCTGGCTCTCGACGCTGCTCTGGGTCATCGCGGTCGGCATCGCGCTCGCGGTGACCGCACCGGCCCTGCAGGTCGCCACCGAACGCCTGGGCCGCGGTGAGGCCCTGGACGGCCTGAGCGCGAAGATTGCCGCCACCGGTGGAGTGATCGGGCTGATCTTTGCCGGGATCGTCTTTTTGATGGTCTACCAGCCCGGCCACTGAGGGCTACCCGACGGTTCGTGAGACCCCCGCGCCTGCGGGGAGCGGGGACCAATAGACTCCCGAAGGATTCTTCAGACTTCAGGAGTTAACGTGCCCGAGATTCGTCCGTTGCAGAAGGTTCTGATCGCCAACCGCGGCGAGATCGCAGTGCGCGTCGTACGAGCGTGCAAGGACGCCGGTATCGGCAGTGTCGCTGTGTACGCCGACCCCGACCGCGACGCGCTCTTCGTGCGGCTCGCCGACGAGGCGTACTCGCTCGGCGGTGCGACCCCGGCGGAGACCTACCTCGTGATCGAGAAGATCATCGCCGTGGCGAAGGAGTCCGGCGCTGACTCGGTGCACCCCGGCTACGGCTTCCTCGCCGAGAACGCCCAGTTCGCGCAAGCCGTGCTCGACGCCGGCTTGATCTGGATCGGCCCCTCGCCGGCCGCGATCGAGGGCCTGGGCGACAAGGCCAAGGCCAAGCAGATCGCGCTCGCCGCAGGTGCGCCGCTCGCGCCCGGCCTCAAGGACGCGGTCAAGGACGCCGATGAGATCGTCGCGTTCGCCACCGAGCACGGCCTTCCGGTCGCTATCAAGGCTGTCTTCGGCGGCGGCGGCCGTGGCCTCAAGGTCGCCCGCACGCTCGAGGAGATCCCGGAGCTCTACGAGTCCGCGGTCCGCGAGGCCGTCAGCGCTTTCGGTCGTGGCGAGTGTCTGGTCGAGAAGTTCCTCGACAAGCCGCGGCACGTCGAGACCCAGTGCCTGGCCGACCAGCACGGCAACGTCGTCGTCGTCTCGACCCGCGACTGCTCGCTGCAGCGTCGGCACCAGAAGCTCGTCGAGGAGGCTCCCGCCCCGTTCCTCACCGAGGATCAGGTCAAGCGCCTCTACGACTCCTCCAAGGCGATCCTCACCGAAGCCGGCTACGTCGGCGCCGGCACGTGCGAGTTCCTGGTCGCCGCGGACGGCACCATCTCCTTCCTCGAGGTCAACACCCGCCTCCAGGTCGAGCACTGCGTCTCCGAGGAGGTCACCGGAATCGACCTGGTCCGGGAGATGTTCCGGATCGCCGCTGGCGAAGAGCTCGGGTACGGCGACCCCGAGATCCGCGGCCACTCGATCGAGTACCGGATCAACGCCGAGGACGGCGGCAACAACTTCATGCCCGCCCCGGGCACGCTGACGGCGTGGAACCCGCCGCAAGGCCCCGGCGTCCGCGTCGACGGCGGCTACGAGAAGGGCGAGACCGTCCCGGGCGCGTTCGACTCCCTGGTCGCGAAACTGATCGTCACGGGCAAGGACCGCACCCAGGCGATCGAGCGTTCGCGCCGGGCGCTGAGCGAGTTCGAGGTCGACGGTATGCCGACCGCGATCACCTTCCACGAGGTCGTCACCCGCGACCCGGCCTGGGTCGGTGCGTCGAACCCGTCCGGCGAGGGCGAGTTCACCGTCTACACGACCTGGATCGAGACCGACTTCGACAACCAGATCACTCCCTACGGTGGTGATGCGGGCGAGGTCGAGGAGGCTGGCGAGCGTCAGAAGGTCACCGTCGAGGTCGGCGGACGCCGCCTCGAAGTCGTCCTCCCGGCCGGTCTCGGCGGGATCGGGTCCGGAGCAGGGGCTGGGTCCGCGAAGAAGCCGAAGCGGTCCGCGGGCAAGAAGGCTGGCGCGGCCGCCTCGGGCGATTCCGTGTCCAGCCCGATGCAGGGCACCATCGTCAAGGTCGCCGTCGAGGAAGGCGGAGTCGTCGCCCAGGGTGATGTGGTCGTCGTCCTCGAGGCAATGAAGATGGAGCAGCCCCTCAAGGCGCACAAGGCCGGCACCATCACCGGCCTGACCGCCGCGGTCGGAGCGACCGTCGGCAACGGTGAAGTGCTCTGCGAGATCAAGGACTGAGCTAGGCGCTCAGCCCCATCGCCAGCATCGCTGCGACGAGGTCGATCAGGTGGTCCTCGTCCAGCTCCGCGGGCCGCTCCAGGGCGATCCGCAGGCAGCTGTTGAGAGTCACGCCCATCGCCAGGTAGATCCGGGCGTCCAGCTCCGGGCGCGGCAAGTCCGGTAGTTGCTGCGCAGCGTAGATCCGGGTGAACTGGGCGAGCCCGCGCTCGATCTCGGGCAGGACGTTGGACTGCGTCCCCATCGGGACCTCGTTGATCAGCGCGCGGATCACCGCCTGGTGCCGGTGCAGCGAGGCGACCAGTACTGCGACGACGGCCCGGACCCCTTCGTACGGCGGCCGCCCGGCGGCGACCGTGATCGCCTCGGTCAGGTCGACCACGATCGCGTCGCTGGTCCGTTGCCGCAGCTCGTCGAAGATCTCGTCCTTGTCTCCGAAGTACCGGTACAGCGACCCGACGCTGACCCCGGCCTCGTCGGCGATCCGGTTGGTGCTCATCTGCCCGTAGCCCGACACGCTCAAAACACGAGCCGCCGCCTCCAGGATCTGCTCGACCATCGCCTTCGAACGGGCCTGCACCGGCGCTCTACGCCTGCGGGCGCTCGTCACCAGTCGGACCTGGAACGCGAGTAGAACCTGAGCATTTACTCATCTTATCCTGGAGCCATGATCCCGGAGCTCACCCCGCAGCACACCCGCTCCCCTCTTCCGACCCGCTACCGCGCGGACCCGGAATGGTCGGAGCGGTTCGCCCGCCCGATGCTGGCGCTGGCCGGCCGCGGCTCCACCATGGTGGGCGAGGAGCTCGTCGATCTGGTCACCGGGATGCTTCGCCGCGACGAGCCCGGAGCGGCGCTGGTGCGCGCCGTACGCGAGGACCACTTGGTGACGATGCCGCAGGTCCGGGCAGCGATGGCGGACGGCATCGACGCCGTACCCGGTGCCGCTCCGGCCCTGCGCGACTTCTTCGCCGTCGTCGACAACCGGCCCGACTGGGTCGATGACGACCTCCTCGAGCGCGGCGGCGCCGCTGCCCGTCGGATCGGCAAGGACGGCTTCGACATCCTCGCCTTCGGCTCGCTGTTGGGCGGGTACCGCAGCGGCGGCGCCCTCCAACCGTTGGTGCGCACCGGGCGGATCCGCGAGGAAACCCTGAAACGCGTCGGCGAGACCGGCCAGTGGTGGCTCGCCTGCACCTCTCCCGGCGGGATGGCTCGCAGCGGTGACGGCTGGCGCCTCAGCGTGCACGTCCGGGTGATGCACGCGTTCGTGAACTATCAGCTCGAGAACCACCCGTCCTGGGACCGGGAGTTCCGCGGGGTGCCGATCAACGCCTACGACCAGGCCGGCACGATCGGCTCGTTCAGCACCAGCTACCTGCTTCAGGCGCGCGCACTCGGAGTTCGGATCCCGACCGACGACGCCGCCGCAATCATGCATCTCTGGTCGTACGTCGGCTGGTTGATGGGCGTCGAGGAGCGCTGGCTCCCCCGGAACGAGCGGATCGGCCGTCGGGTGCTCGGCAACGTCATCGCCGGGTTCTCCGGCCCCGAGGAGTCCAGCAAGCAGCTCGGCGCCGGGTTGGTGCACATGCACGATCAGGCGCCCGGGATCAGCCCGCTGCGCCGCTGGTACGAGCGGGAGCGGTCGTTGAGCATGGCGACGTACCTGAACCTCGGCTACGGGATGCGCGACGTCGGCCAGCCGGTCCGGCCACCGTGGTACCCGGCGTTGCGGATCGCCTCGAACCTGCTCTGGTCGCACCTCATCGGGCGTCTCCCCGGGGGGATCGAGCTTCTCGACCGGCGCGCTGAGCGGGCACTGGAGAAGATGGAGCGGCTCCAGTACGCCGGCCACCGTCCGCCGATCGCCCCTGTCCCGGAGAGCTGAGCAGGGACGGCCACGGCAACCCGCCGCGGCAACCCCGTCGCGGGCGCCGTACGTCGCTCAGGGCAGCCCGGGGTGTTGCTTGGCCAGGATCGGGAGCAGCAGCCGCTTGGGCGCGATCTTCGAGAACGCCGCGCCCACCTTGTTGCCGACCCCCGGGATCACCACCAGCTTCCCGCTGGCCAGGCCGTCGACGGCAGTCCGGGCGACCCTGTCAGCCGGGATCCACATGAAGGCGGGAAGCGCGTCGTCGGCCTGCTCCTTGGTGAACCCGGCCGCCTCGCCGAACCCGGTGTCGACCGGGCCCGGGCAGAGCACCGAGACGCTGACGCCCGTGCCCTTGAGCTCAGCCGAGAGGCTCTGGGTGTAGGAGAGCACGAACACCTTTCCGGCGCCGTACCCGGCCTGACCCGGGAGCGGCTGGAAGGCCGCGGTGGAAGCGACGTTGAGCACGGCTCCGGTGCCGCGCTCCACCATCCCGGGCAGGAAGCGGCTGCACAGGTCGACCACCGCGGCGACATCGACCTCGAGCATCCGCAGCTCGGACTCCGGGTCGCTGCGATGGACCGGGCCCAGGGTGGAGAGGCCGGCGTTGTTCACCAGGATGTCCGGAACCAGGCCGAGCTCGGCGATCCGGCCGAGCAGCCCGGCGCGGGCGGAGCGGTCGGCCAGATCGGCCGGTACGACGTACGCGCCCGGTCCGAGCTCGGCAGCCAGTGCCTCCAGCTTCGTCTGGGTCCGGGCCACCAGCACGACCTGGTGGCCGCGACGGACCAGGTCACGCGCGATCTCGGCACCGATCCCGGAGGACGCGCCGGTGACGACCGCGACGCGGTCAGGGGCAGGGGTGGGAAGACTCATGAGGGAACCGTAGCCCCCACAGGTCACGGCACCACCGTGAAGTACGTCGACCGCAGCTTGAGGTCGGCCCGGAACTGGCTGATGCCGGGGAGCTCGGGGGCGGTACCGAAGGTCTTGGTGCCCTTCGACCCGACGATCCTGATGCCCAGGACCCGGCCTCCCCAGTCCCCGTTCCCGTCACGCTCGGTGACCTGCACCGTCCGCACCGTGCCCAGCGTCGGGTAAGCCGTCTGCAGCACCGCAGGGGTCAGCGACACGGTCCAGTTGCTCGACGGGTTGGAGGAGTACTGCTCGTACGGGTCCTGCTTGGCGACCAGGTACGCCTGGGTCGCACCGGCCACCGACCAGCCTCCGTTGGAGGAGGAGAACTGGGTGAGCGCCGGCTTGCCGCCGTACATCAGGACCTTGCTGGCGGTCGCGGCTACGGCGTCGTTGCTCTTGGTGGCCTCGATGCTCAAACCGCCGTACACCTGGCTCCGGGTGTCGTCGTAGACGTGGAAGGACCGGTTCGGGTTGTCGAACATCTCCCGCGCCGCATAGCTGCGCGCGGCGACTGCTTGGGCCTCGAGCGCGTCGGCGCGCCAGCTGGTCGGCATCTCGGTCGGGATGACGCCCTTGACGTAGCTCTCGATGCCCAGTCGGTTCACGGTGTTCTTGCTGACGTAGCGCATCGCGCCGCGGTACTTCCGGTCGCCCGCCTTCGTGCGCAGCGTGACCACGAAGGTGGAGGACCGGAATTCGCCAACGCCGGTCAGTGAGGTCCTTCCGCCGAGCAGGTAGCGCTTCCAGCCGGCCGAGGACAGGTACGAGACCCGGGTCCTGTTCTCGGAGGTGAACAGCTTCCATGCCTTCGCGCCGTTGGCCGGAAGCTTGTAGCTCTTGCCGGCGCCGTAGTCGGCGATGCTCAGACCTGGGGCAGCGACCACGATCGTGTCGTCGTCAGCGTCCGCCACGATCAGCACCCGGACCTGCTTGACCCACGGAGCGGACGTCGTTCCCGGGTAGTAGAAGCCCAGGATCTGGGCGGACTGCACGCCGCGCAGCGCCGCACCCTGGGCGCCGTACTGCGACATCCCGCGGCCGTGACCCAGCCCGTGGCCGGTGAGCTTCGTGGTCGCGGTCACCGTGATCAGGGGTTCGCTCACCGGCGCTGCTCGCGCGGCCAAGGGCGGCAGGAGCGCGCTACAGATGAGCAGGCTGAGTACTACCGAGAAGCGTGAGCGCATAAGAACCACCATAAGCCTGCGGAATCGCTTCTTGGGGAAACGGCGGTTCAGGTCTGCGGGTGGTGCAGCCGCCGTGCGGCCTCGGCGATCGAACCGCTGTTCGACGGGTAGACGGTGAAGGCGTTCGCCAGCTGATCAGCCGTCAGGGACTCCGCGACCGCGAGCGAGACCGGGTGGATCAACTCGCTGGCGCGGGGGCCGACCACAACTCCGCCGACGATGATGCCGGTGCCCGGCCGGCAGAACAGCTTCACGAAACCGTCGTGGACTCCCTGCATCTTGGCCCGCGGGTTGCCGGAGAGCTCAAGACGGACCACCTCGGCGACGATGTCACCCGCGTCGACGGCCTGCTGGGACCAGCCGACCGTGGCGATCTCGGGGGCGGTGAAGACGTTGGAGGAGACCTTCTTCAGATCGAGCGGCGCGACCGCATCGCCGAGGAAGTGCCACATCGCGATCCGGCCCTGCATCGCCGCGACCGAAGCAAGCATCAGGACGCCGGTGCAGTCGCCGGCGGCGTACACCCCACGAGCGCTGGTCCGGGAAACCCGGTCGACCCTGATGAAGCCAGCCTCGTCGGTCCCGACCCCGGCCGCCTCGAGACCCATATCGGCCGTGTTGGGGATCGAGCCCAGGGCGAGCAGGCAGTGCGAACCGCTGACCTCGCGGCCGTCGGTGAGCCGGACGGTGACGACGTCGCCGTCCCGGGTGACCGACTCCATCCGGGACTTGTTCATCACGTTCATGCCGCGCCGGGTGAGGACCTGCTCGAGCACCTCGGCAGCGTCCGCGTCCTCGCCGGGGAGGACGCGGTCGCGCGAGGAGACCAGCACGACGTCGATACCCAGGGCCATGTACGCGCTGGCGAACTCCGCACCGGTGACACCGGACCCGACCACGATCAATCTCTCGGGCGTCTCGGTCAGGTCGTAGACCTGCTCCCAGGTCAGGATGCGCTCCCCGTCGGGCTCGGCGGTCGGAAGCGTCCGCGGCGCGGCCCCGGTGGCCAGCAGGACGGCGTCGGCCTCGATAACCTCATCGGCGCCGCCAGGCACCGAGACGACCACTGATCCCGCTCGTCCTGAGCTTGTCGAAGAATCGAGGCGTCCGCGGCCGACGACCACCCGGACGCCTTCGCGTTCGAGCCGCCGACCGATGTCCCGGGACTGCTCCCCCGCGAGCCGGAGCACCCGGGCATTGACCCGGGCGAGGTCGACCTTCACCTGGGAGCCGGCCGCGCTCGGATCGACCAGGCCGATCCCGAGCTCAGGAGCAGTGGAGAGGTCGGTCATCAGCTCGGCCGTCGCGATCAGGGTCTTGCTCGGCACGCAGTCGGTGAGAACCGCCGACCCGCCGAGACCGTCGGAGTCCACGACGACCACCTCGGAACCCAACTGAGCGGCGACCAGGGCCGACTCGTACCCGCCGGGGCCGCCACCGATGATCACCACACGAGTCACAAGGACATTGTGTCCTACCCTTGCGTCGTGACGTTGTACGCCGCCTACGGGACCAATCTGGACCCGGCCCGTATGGGCGAGCGATGTCCGCACTCCCCGCTGCAGGGGACCGGTTGGCTCCAGGGCTGGCGACTCACCTTCGGCGGCGAGGACCACGGCTGGGACGGCGCCCTCGGCACGATCGTCCAAGATCCGTTCGAGCAGGTCTTCGTGGCGATCTACGACGTGACCGACGAGGACCTCGACGGCCTGGACGGCTGGGAGTCGGCCGACACCGGCCTCTTCCGCAAGACCAAGGTCCGGGTATCGACCCTCACCGGCGAGGTGGTGGCCTGGGTCTACGTGCTCGACGCCTTCGAGGGCGGCCTGCCCTCGGCGACCTACCTGGGCACTCTGGCCGATGCAGCAGAGGCCGCGGACGCTCCCGACGACTACGTCGCGGCCCTGCGCCGGCGACCCTGTCGGAGCACCTTCGGCGGCTGAGAGCGGACTAGGCTCGGGCGCATGAGCACCTCCGCCGACGCTGCCCGCACCGCTGCCGCGGTTCTCGCCGAGAAGACCGGCGTCGAGCACCATGACATCGCTCTGGTGATGGGCTCCGGCTGGCTGCCGGCGGTCGATGCACTCGGTGAGGCCGTTGCCGAGCTGTCCACCACCGACCTGCCCGGCTTCGCCGCTCCGGCGGTGGCCGGTCACGCCGGGAAGATCCGGTCGGTCCGCTGTGGCGACAAGCACCTGCTGGTCTTTCTCGGGCGCACCCACTTCTACGAGGGACTCGGCGTCGCCGCCGTCGTGCACGGCGTACGGACTGCGGCCGCTGCCGGGTGCAGCTCGATCGTGTTGACCAACGGCTGCGGAGGCCTGAAGGAGACCTGGTCTCCGGGGACGCCGGTGCTGATCCGCGACCACATCAACCTGACCGCGACCTCGCCGGTCGACGGTGCGAACTTCGTCGACCTGACCGACCTGTACAGCCCCCGGCTGCGGGCGCTCTGCCAGGAGATCGAGCCCGGGCTCGACCACGGCGTCTACGTACAGTTCCCAGGTCCGCACTACGAGACCCCGGCCGAGATCGGCATGGTTCGCGCTATCGGCGGCGACCTGGTCGGCATGAGTACGGCGCTCGAGGCGATAGCGGCTCGCGAGGCCGGCATGGAGGTGCTCGGCATCTCGCTGGTGACCAACCTCGCCGCCGGGATGACCGGCGAACCGCTCAACCACGCGGAGGTGCTCGAGGCGGGGCTGTCGGCAGCCACCCGGATGGGCGAGCTGCTCGCCGCCATCGTCCCGAGGATCTGACCCGGCGTGAAATCTGCCCACCACGCGCCGACCCGGCGTGAAATCGAACACGCGTCGGCTAGTTCACGACGGGTCAGAGATTCTTAGGGCGAGTTCACGACGGGTCAGCGATTCTTAGGGCATGTTCACGACGGGTCGCGCCAGCGTGTACAAATGACGCCATGGCTACGACTGCTCTCGGTGACACCCCGGCCCACACCGTCGGGGAGCTTCCGGCGGTGGGTGAGAAGGCCCCGGCATTCACGCTGGTCGACGGCACCCTGAGCGAGGTCCGGTCGGCCGACCTGACCGGCCGAACGGTGCTCAACATCTTCCCGAGCGTCGGCACCGGCGTCTGCCGGTCCTCGGTACGCCGGTTCAACGAGCTCGCCGCCGGTCTGGAGGGGACGACCGTTCTGAACGTCTCGCTCGACCTGCCGTTCGCGCTGCACGGCTTCTGCGCCGCCGAAGGGATCGAGAACGTCCGGGTCGCCTCGGCGTTCCGCTCGACCTTCGGAGACGACTTCGGAGTGCGGCTCCTCGACTCGGCGTTCGAAGGACTCTTCGCCCGCTCGGTCGTGGTCGTGGACGTGGACGGCACCGTCCTGCACAGCCAGGTCGTCGATTCCATCGACAACGAACCTGATTACGACGCCGCGATCGCGGCGCTCGGCTGAAACCCAACCCAGGAGAACACACTGATGACTGACCGCAAGGCAACCACCGTCTGGGCCGGCCCGCTCCTCACCGGCTCCGGCGACGTCACCTTCGACTCGTCCGGAACCGGCACCTTCGGCGTCTCGTGGCCGTCGCGCGCCGAAGAGGCAAACGGCAAGACCAGCCCCGAGGAGCTCATCGCCGCGGCGCACTCGGCCTGCTACTCGATGGCGTTCTCCGCCCGCCTGGCCAACAACGAGACCCCAGCCGAGCGCCTCGAGACCAGCGCCACGGTGACCTTCATCCCCGGCACCGGCATCACCAAGTCCGCGATCACCGTCGTCGGCACGGTACCGGGCATCTCGGAGGAGAAGTTCCTCGAGCTCGCCGAGGACGCGAAGGCGAACTGCCCGGTGTCGCAAGCGCTCTCGGTCGAGATCACGCTCGACGCTTCGCTGGCCTGACAGGTTTCGACAAGCTCAACCAGCAGGGTCGCTGAGCGCGGCCGCAAGGCCGCGCTCGGCACCTTGCATCATCCGGTGGTGGTTCCAGGCCAGCACCGGCTTGGCGACGTACGACGCCAGCACGAACATCCGCTGCACCGCGTGCACGCGTTGCTCGAACTCGAGCCGGGTGCCGTGGCGTCCTGCTACCTCGGTCCCGATCAGGTGCCACCGGGCGAACCCGCGGATCGGCCCGTCGATGGTGACCTCGAGCAGCTCGGGGTCCCGGCTGGCCGCGTGCAGGGTGAGCTCGAGGTCGTAGGGCAGCACCGAGCGGCAGACCACCAAGGCGTCCTCGGGCCCGAGACTCGCCACCGCGCGTACCTGCGGCCACCAGTCGACGTAGTGCTCCAGGTCGAGCAGGAGAGCGTGCACCCGGGCAGGCTCGGCCGCCACCTCGGTGGTGTGGGTGAAGACGTACTCGTGGGCCGCCACAGGCAGGACGCTAGTACTACTAGTGTCGCGAGCATGACCGACCCCCGGACCCCAGACCTGCTCGCCACGGCCCGCGCCTGGGCCGCGGAGGACCCCGACCCGGAGACGAAGTCAGAGCTCGAGACGCTGATTGCGGCCGAGGACCTCGACGAACTCGCCGACCGGTTCCGCAGCACCCTGGAGTTCGGCACCGCTGGGCTCCGCGGCGCACTCGGTGCCGGCCCTAACCGGATGAACCGGGTCGTGGTGCTCCGGGCGGCCGCTGGGTTGGTCGCCTACCTCCAGCAGCACGGCGCAGGCCGCGACGACACCGTCGTGATCGGGTACGACGCCCGGCACAACTCCGACGTCTTCGCGAACGACACCGCCGAGGTCGTCACCGGCGCCGGCCTCCGAGCGCTGCTGCTACCGCGCCCGCTGCCCACTCCCCTGCTCGCCTTCGCGATCACCGATCTGGGCTCCGTCGCCGGTGTGATGGTCACCGCGAGTCACAACCCGCCCCAGGACAACGGCTACAAGGTGTACCTCGGTGACGGCAGCCAGATCGTGCCGCCGGCGGACGCGGAGATCGCTGCCGCCATCGCGGCAGTCGGCCCGGTCGCCGAGATCACTCGCAGCACCGGGGCAGCGATCCTGGGCGAGGAGATCGTGGCGCGTTACCAGGACGCGGTCGCCGACCTGGTCGGTCCCGGCCCCCGCGACCTGCGGATCGTCTACACCCCCTTGCACGGGGTCGGCGGCGAGACGGTGCAGCGGGTACTCGCCAAGGCCGGCTTCGCGGCGCCGTACGAGCCGCCCGCGCAGGCGGAGCCGGACCCAGACTTTCCCACGGTCAGCTTCCCGAACCCCGAGGAGCCGGGTGCGATGGACTTGGCGATGGCGCTCGCCGAGGAGGTCGGAGCCGACCTGGTGGTCGCCAACGACCCGGACGCCGACCGGTGCGCGGTCGCCGTCCCCGTGCCCGTGGGCGACCGAGCTCGGTCGAGATCCGGCTGGTATCAGCTCCGTGGCGACGAGGTCGGTGCGTTGCTCGCCCAGCACCTGCTCGCCGGTGGCAAGGAGGGCGTCTACGCGACCTCGATCGTTTCCTCCAGCCTGCTCGGGGCGATGGCGGCGGCCGCGGGACAGCCGTACGCCCAGACGCTGACCGGTTTCAAGTGGATCGGCCGGATCCCCGGTCTCGCGTTCGGCTACGAGGAGGCCCTCGGGTACTGCGTGGACCCGGGGCAGGTGAGGGACAAGGACGGCGTGTCGGCACTGCTCCTGGTCTGCGAGCTGACCGCGCAGGCGAAGGCCGCCGGACGGACCTTGCTCGACCTGCTCGACGACATCGCCCGTGCCCATGGCCTGTACGCCACCGACCAGCTCAGTGTGCGCTTCGAGGACCCCGCCCAGATCTCGGCCACGATGACCCTGCTCAGGGAGACGCCACCGGACTCGCTCGGCGGTCTGGAGGTCCTCCGGGTCGAGGATCTCGCGCTGGGCTCCGCCGATCTGCCTCCGACCGACGGACTGCGCTACACCCTGGCCGAGCGTGCGCGGGTGATCGTGCGCCCCTCGGGCACCGAACCCAAGGTGAAGTGCTACCTCGAGGTGGTGGTCGGGGTCGAGGATTCGACCAGCTCGGGACACGGGGCGGACTCCGGCGATGTGGACGCGGCCCGGATCGCCGCGGCCGGGCGCTTGGACGCGATCCGCGCCGACCTGAGGCACGCCGCGGGGCTCTGAGCCGGACCCGCCTAGGGTCGGTAACCGTTCTCGGCCCGCCGGCTGGCCGTTTTCGGCCCACCGGCGCCGGGCACCGCGCGCGGCCGCAGCCTCAAACCAGGTAGGTAATCAGGAACGCCGCTGCAGCCGCGGCGACCAGCGCGATCTCGATCACGGCAAAGGTCCGCTTTGCCGGCTGCCCCACCCGGCGGTGGAGCCGCGCCTGGTCAGCGGCAGCCAGGATCGTGTCGACCATCACGGCCTGCTCGTCCTGTCCGGCTGACCGCAGACCCCTCGCGCCCGAGGACGGGTCGAGGACGGTCCCAACCGACGACGGCATCATCATCCCGAACAGCGACGGACCCGGGCCGGCAGGTGCGTTGCCCCGCACCAGCTTTCGCAAGGGGTAGCCGACCGCGACGGCGTCGTACCGGGCATCCTCGGTCTTGACCGTGGTCACCGTTTTCACCCCGACCACCTGCACTTCGGCCAGCGGGATCCGCCAGGTGGAGAGCGGGTTCCGCAACCGCAAGGTCGCGCCGTCGGCCTCGAGAATGACCCGGGGTCGCAACAGGTACGCCCAGACCAGCACCGCGGCCGCGAACGCGGCGATCCCGACCCGAACGGTTACGGGCGTCGGTCCAGCCCCGGCCGCCAGGCCTACGACGAGAGCACAGAAGACCAGGCCGACGATGCCGACGAACGCGCCCGAGGTAGGCCCGTACCGCCGCTCGACCGGTTCGTGGCTCATCGGGCCAGCCTAGACAACGCCCCCGAGAGTGCTTCGTCTGCGCCTCGGCTCTCGCTTCGACAGGCTCCCGCAACGGTCTGCCACCGACCTTTCGACGGCAGGTCAGGAGATTAGCCGTGGACCTCCAGGACTCCTAGACTCGCGAAGGTGACGACCCTGAAGGCGACGGCGCCCTCATCGGGTAGCCGCGATCTGAGTCAGGCCACCTCCTCCGACGCTGCGCTCCGCCGGTTCCTGCACGGGCTCCCCGGCGTCGACCAGGTCGGAGCCGAGCAACGAGCTGCCGGTCTCGGCACCCGGTCGATCAAGGCGGACGCGAAAGCGTTCGCGATCGACCTCGCCATCCGGATGGTCGATCTCACCACTCTCGAAGGCTCTGACACCGTCGGCAAGGTCAGGACGCTGGCCGCCAAGGCGATGCGCCCGGACCCCACCGACCCGACCTGCCCGGCGACCGCCGCGGTCTGCGTCTACCCGGACATGGTCGCCACCGCCAAGGAGGCGCTGACGGGGTCGGACGTCAAGGTCGCCGCCGTCGCGACCGCCTTCCCCAGCGGCCGCGCCGCCCTCGACATCAAGCTGGCCGACACCACTGACGCGGTCGGGTCCGGCGCCGACGAGATTGACATGGTGATCGACCGCGGGGCCTTCCTCTCAGGCCGCTACCTGCAGGTCTTCGAGCAGATCGTTGCTGTCAAAGAGGCCTGCAGGGGCGCCCACCTCAAGGTGATCTTCGAGACCGGCGAGCTGCAGACCTACGACAACGTACGACGCGCCAGCTGGCTGGCGATGCTGGCGGGGGCGCACTTCATCAAGACCTCCACCGGCAAGGTGCAGCCGGCCGCGACACTCCCGGTCACCCTGGTGATGCTCGAGGCGGTTCGCGACTTCCGCGCGGCCACTGGTCAGATGGTCGGCGTGAAACCCGCTGGTGGGATCAGGCACAGCAAGGACGCGATCAAGTACCTGGTGATGGTCAACGAGATCGCCGGCGAGAGCTGGCTCGACCCTGACTGGTTCCGGTTCGGCGCCTCCTCGTTGCTCAACGACCTGCTGCTGCAGCGCTCCAAGATCCTGGGCACCCACGGACCGGCCGGAGCGTACTCCGGTCCTGACTACGTGACCTTGGACTGAGGACGATGACGAAGAAGAAGATGCCCGTTCGATCCGGCACAGCGACAGGCACGACCGGCGGGGCGCCGTCCGCGTTCGCCTACGCCCCCGCCCCCGAGTCGCGCAGCATCGTCGACATCAAGCCGTCGTACGGCCTCTTCATCGACGGCGAGTTCGTCGACGGGAGCGGGAGCTCGTTCACGACGATCAGCCCGAGTACCGAGGAAGTGCTCGCCGAGATCGCCGAGGCGACCGAGACCGACGTCGATCTGGCCGTGAAGGCAGCGCGCCGCGGGTACACCCGGGTGTGGTCCACGATGTCCGGCGCCGAGCGCGGCAAGTACCTCTTCCGGATCGCCCGGATCATCCAGGAACGCGCCCGGGAGTTCGCGGTGCTGGAGTCGATCGACAACGGGAAGCCGATCAAGGAGACGCGCGACGTCGACATCCCCCTCGTCGCCGCGTACTTCTTCTATTACGCGGGCTGGGCCGACAAGCTGGAGTACGCCGGCTACGGGGCTGGACCCGGCGGCCCGAACCCGCTGGGCGTCGCGGGCCAGGTGATCCCCTGGAACTTCCCGCTGCTGATGCTGGCCTGGAAGATCGCCCCGGCGCTGGCCTGCGGCAACACCGTGGTCCTGAAGCCGGCGGAGACCACCCCGCTGACTGCGCTCCTCTTCGCTGAGGTCTGCCAGCAGGCCGACCTGCCGGCGGGCGTGGTCAACATCGTTACCGGGGCCGGCGAGACCGGTCGCGCTGTGGTCTCGCACCCCGACGTCGACAAGGTCGCCTTCACCGGCTCCACCGACGTCGGCAGGGCGATCGCCAAGGCGGTCGCGGGCACCGGGAAGCGGGTCACCCTGGAGCTCGGCGGCAAGGCCGCCAACATCGTCTTCGACGACGCCCCGATCGACCAGGCCGTCGAGGGCATCGTCAACGGCATCTTCTTCAACCAGGGCCACGTGTGCTGTGCCGGTTCCCGCCTGCTGGTCCAGGAGTCGGTGGCCGAGGAGGTGCTCGCCAAGCTCAAGCAACGGATGAAGACGCTGCGCGTCGGCGATCCCCTCGACAAGAACACCGACATCGGCGCGATCAACTCGCACCGGCAGCTCACCAAGATCAGGGAGCTGGTAGAGATCGGCGAGGCCGAGGGCGCCGAGCACTGGTCCCCAGAGTGTGAGCTGCCGCAGCACGGTTTCTGGTTCCCCCCGACGATCTTCACCGGGGTCAGCCAGGCCCACCGGATCGCCCGTGAGGAGATCTTCGGGCCGGTCCTCTCGGTGCTGACCTTCCGGACGCCGGAAGAAGCCGTGGAGAAGGCGAACAACACCCCCTTCGGCCTCTCCGCCGGCGTCTGGAGCGACAAGGGCTCGCGGATCCTCTGGATGGCCTCACAGTTGCGGGCCGGGGTCATCTGGTCCAACACGTTCAACCGCTTCGACCCGGCGAGCCCGTTCGGTGGGTACAAGGAGTCGGGCTACGGCCGCGAGGGCGGCCGCCACGGATTGGAGGCGTACCTCAAGTGACCAGGCTCGAGGTGAAGAAGACCTACAAGCTCTACATCAACGGCGAGTTCCCGCGCTCGGAGTCCGGCCGCACCTTCGTGGTCAACGACGCCCAGGGCAGGTTCCTGGCCAACGCCTCGCTCGCCTCCCGCAAGGACGCCCGGGACGCGGTCCGAGCTGCACGTACGGCCTTCGCCGGCTGGTCGAGCCGTACGGCGTACAACCGGGGCCAGGTGATCTACCGGATCGCCGAGGTGCTGGAGTCCCGAGGCGAGCAGTTCGAGGCCGAGCTGCGCAGCACCGAGGGCGTCACTGCCGCCAAGGCGCGGACGTACGTCGACGCCGCGATCGACCGGCTGGTCTGGTACGCCGGCTGGGCCGACAAGATCGCCCAGGTCACCGGCGGAGCGAACCCGGTCGCCGGCCCGTATTTCAACCACTCCGCTCCGGAGCCCTCGGGGGTGATCGCAGTCGTCGCGCCGAAGGGCCCGCTGCTCGGACTGGTCAGCGTCATCGCCCCGGTGATCACGACCGGCAACACCTGTGTGGTGATCGCCAGCGAGCCGCACCCGCTGACCTCGATCACGTTCGCCGAGGTGATGGCCACCAGCGACCTGCCCGCCGGCGTCGTGAACATCCTGACCGGCACGGCCGCCGAGATCGCGCCATGGCTCGCCTCGCACCTAGACGTCAACGGCCTGGACCTGACCGGGGTCGTCGACCTCGAGCTCGGCAGGACCTTGGAGGTGTCTGCGGCGGAGAACCTCAAGCGGGTACGTCGCCCCGGGCTCGAGGACCTACTCGCTCCCCCGACCCTGGACCGGATGACGAAGTTCCTGGAGACCAAGACCGTCTGGCACCCCACCGGCATCTGAGCGGGTACCGAGCACGTCCTCACAGCGAGCCAGCACGGCGACGATGTCGCGGGCGAACCGCACGTCGCACGGGTGCCGGGTCTCGCCTGACTCGATGTTGTCCACCAGCTCGCTGACCGCCCGCTGGTAGGCCGCTGCGACATCGCGCTCGTCGTCGGGCTGGACCCGGAAGCCGCCGTCGCCGTAGAACTCCACGCCGACACGGAGCACCCCGGGCGGCATGTTCTGGGTCAGCGACATCCGACTGGTCGCGCCGCCCCGGTGGGTAAGGACCAGGTGCACCAGGTCACCGGCACCCCGCGCACCCGCGACGTCGGTCACCGGACCGAGCACCGGGAGCAGCTGGGCCAGCATGTGCGGCCCGATGTCCCAGAGGGCGCCGTTCTCGCGCCGCCACTGCGACCCGGCGTACGGGTTGTCCGGGCCGGCGTCGCTGGTCAACCAGTCGGCGCGGCCGCCGGCTGGCGCCCAGGCGATCGTCTCGGTCAGCCAGTTCTCCCAGGTCGGGACGAACCGGGCGGTGAAGAAGACCACCGAGGACAGGCTCCTCGCCTCGACGGCGTCGAGGAGACGATCGGCTGCCGCCACGTCGAGGGCGACCGGCTTCTCGAGGAACAGGTGCTTGCCGGCCTCGACGGCACGCAAGGCGAGATCGCCCTGGACCGCCGGCGGCACCGCGAACGAAACCGCGTCGACGTGGGCGAAGAAGGTCTCGAGGTCGTCGTACCCGACGGCGCCGTGCTCGTCAGCCACCGTCCTGGCCTTCGCGAGGTCGCGTCCGTAGACCCCGACCAGGTCGAGACCGGGGTGCGCGGCCAGGCCTGCGGCGTGCACCTCACGGGCCCAGTAACCGGTGCCGACCAGACCGAACCTCAGGCGGGTCATCTCAGAACCACCCCCCAGGACCACCCTCAGAGTCCGGGCTGGTCGGGGATGTTGGTGGCGAGAGCGATCAGGGCCACCCCGACGCCGGCCAGGGCCGCCACGTCGAACCAGCGGCCGCGAACCCTCAGCATGCCGGACTCACGGTCGCTGATCACCAGGCGCATGCCCGAGGCGAACAAGAAGCCGACTCCGACCAGGGCGATCCCCCGGCGCCACGGACCGAACGCCACCAGGCCGAGGCCGACCACGGTGGTCGCGACGACCCCCAGGTAGATCAGGCCACCGAAGGTCGACGGGCGACGCCTGCGCGGCGGCGGCAACGGTTCCGGGGTGGGGATCTGTTCCGAGGTCATCGGGCGGCGTTGCCTTCCGCGCTGTGTTTCTCTGCGATGGCAACGACGTTGGCCAGCAGCATCGCGCGGGTCATCGGACCGACGCCGCCGGGGTTCGGCGAGACCCAGCCCGCGACCCCCCAGACGTCGTCGGCGACGTCGCCGGCGATCTTGCCGTCGACCCGCGAGACCCCGACGTCGAGGACGGCAGCACCCGGCTTCACCATGTCGGCGGTGATGATCCCGGGGACACCAGCGGCGGCCACCACGATGTCGGCCTTGCGAACGTGCGCGCCGAGGTCGACGGTGCCGGTGTGGCACAGCGTGACCGTGGCGTTCTCGGAGCGGCGGGTCAGCAGCAGGCCCAAGGGGCGGCCCACGGTGACGCCGCGCCCGACCACGACCACCTCGGCGCCCGCGATCGGTACGCCGTGCCGCCGGAGCAGCTCAACGATCCCGTACGGCGTGCAGGGCAGCGGCGCCTCACTGCCCAGTACCAGCCAGCCCAGGTTGGTCGGGTGCAGGCCATCGGCGTCCTTGGCGGGGTCGATCAGACCGAGGACCCGGTTCTCGTCCCGGCCGCGCGGGAGCGGCAGCTGCACGATGTAGCCGGTGCAGGCCGGGTTCGCGTTCAGATCGGCAACGGCGGCCTCGATCTCGTGCTGGCTGGCGGTCTCCGGCAGGTCCACCCGGATCGACTCGATGCCGACCTCGGCGCAGTCCTTGTGCTTGCCGCTGACGTACCAGCGCGAGCCGGCGTCGTCGCCGACCAGCACGGTGCCGAGGCCGGGAACGATGCCCTGGACCTTCAGCGCCGCGATCCGGGACCTGAGCTCGTCTTTGATGGCCGCAGCGGTGGCGGACCCGTCCAACTTCTGTGCGGTCACGGAGCACATCCTAAGGAGCAGCTGGGTCGGTTCCTGCCACCGGGCGATCCAGCGGGCGATCCAGCGGGCGATCCGGCCCGGCGTCGGACAGGGTGACCGACTGCTTCGCGCGGCTGTCGACGTGGAGGGAAAGCACGTCGGGCCGTCCGTAGTGGCCGGTCGGATCGAACATCCCCCGGGCCTGGGCGACCAGAGCAGTGTCGATGGTGGCGATCACCAGTCCCTCCTCCTCGACCAGCGGGCCCGCCAGGACCTCCCCGCCCGGCGCGACGATGGTGGACAACCCGCGGGCCAGCCACTCCCCCTCGGTCCAGAGCTCGTCGCGACCCGGCAGGTCGGCAGGCAGGTCGGCGACCCGGATCGCCTGGCAGACGCCGATCACGAAGCAGCGACCTTCCTTCGCGATGTGCTGGAGGGTCGGCACCCAGACGTCGCTGGTGTCCCACGTCGGCGCCAGGTAGATCTCGATCCCCTGTCCGTACAGGGCCGCCCGCGCGAGCGGCATGTAGTTCTCCCAGCAGATCAGCCCGCCCAAGCGGCCGAGGGAGGTGTCCAGGACGGTGAGGGTCGACCCGTCGCCGTACCCCCAGACCAGCCGTTCGCCACCGGTCGGCATCAGCTTGCGGTGCCGGTGCGCGAGCGTCCCGTCAGGCGCGAACCACAGCATGGTGTTGTACAGCGTCGAACCGGCCCGCTCGGTGACCCCGATCGAGAGCCAGAGCCCGGTCTCCCGGGCGATCGTGCCCAACCGGTCCGCCGCCGGTCCGGGCACCTCGACCGCGGACGCCGCGAACCGCGCGTACAGGTGCTGGGAATTACCGTCCCACGGCCGTGCCCGCCAGACCCAGTCCGGGTAGCCCGGGACGAAGGTCTCCGGGAACGCCAGCAGACCCACCCCCTGGGCCGCTGCGTCCCGGGCGATCTGCTCGACCCGGTCGAGCGTTGCATCCCGGTCGAGCAGGACGGGTGCGTACTGCGCCGCGGCGACGGTCAGAGAAACCATGGACCGACCCTAGGGGGGAACGACGCGTCCGACCAGATCTGCAGAACGCTCAGTGAGCGAAGTGCCGGGTCCCGGTGAAGTACATCGTGACGCCGGCCTTCTCGGCCGCGGCGATGACCTCCTCGTCCCGGATCGACCCGCCCGGTGCCACGATCGCCTTCACGCCTGCGTCCACGAGGATCTGCGGACCGTCGGCGAACGGGAAGAACGCATCCGAGGAGGCGACCGAGCCGGCCGCCCGCTCACCAGCCCGGGAGACCGCGAGGTTGCAGGAGTCGACCCGGTTGACCTGGCCCATGCCGACGCCGACGGAGGCACCGTCCTTGGCGAGCAGGATCGCGTTGGACTTCACCGCGCGGATCGCCCGCCAGGCGAACTGCAGGTCGACCAGGGTGGCTTCGTCGGCCGCGGTGCCGCTGACCAGGCGCCAGCTCGCCGGGTCGTCGCCGGTGGATCGACCTTCAGCATCCGTGCCCTGCGCGTCGATGGTGTCCTTGACCTGCATCAGCAGTCCGCCGGAGACGGGCCGGGTCTCGACCCCGCCGCGGACCGGCGCTGCGACCTTGACCAGACGCAGGTTCTTCTTGGTGGTCAGGATCTCCAACGCGTCGGCGTCGAAGCCCGGAGCCACGACGACCTCGGTGAAGATGTCCTTGACGGTCTCGGCCATGTCCTTGGTCACGGTGCGGTTGGTGGCGATGATCCCGCCGTACGCCGAGACCGGGTCGCAGGCGTGCGCCTTGGAGTGCACCGCCGCAACCGACTCTTCTGCAGTGCCCACGGCCAGCCCGCACGGGTTGGCGTGCTTGATGATCGCGACCGTCGGGGCGTCACCGTGGTCGTACGCGGCCCGGTACGCCGCGTCGGCGTCGATGTAGTTGTTGTAGGACATCGCCTTGCCGTGCAGCAGCTCACCCTGGGCCAGGCCCGGGGCGCCGTAGCCGTTGAGATAGAGGGCGGCCGGCTGGTGCGGGTTCTCGCCGTAACGGAGCACGCCGGCCTTCTCGTAGGTGCCGCCGATCCACGCCGGGAAACCGGTGTCGTCGCTCGAGTCGGTCAGCACCGAGCCCATCCAGGAAGCCACGTGCACGTCGTACGTCGCGGTGTGCACGAAGGCCTGCGCGGCCAGGGCCTTGCGCTGCTCGAGAGTGAAGCCGCCGGCGGCGACCGCGGCCAGGGTCTCGCCGTACGCGTCGGGCGAGGTCACGATCGCGACCGAGGGGTGGTTCTTCGCTGCGGCGCGGACCATCGAAGGGCCGCCGATGTCGATCTGCTCGACGCACTCGTCCGCAGTCGCACCCGAGGCGACCGTCTGGGTGAACGGGTACAAGTTGGAGACGACCAGGTCGAACGGCTCGACGCCGAGGTCCGCGAGCTGCGCCACGTGGGTCTCCAGGCGACGGTCGGCGAGGATGCCGGCGTGCACCCGCGGATGCAGGGTCTTGACCCGCCCGTCGAGGCACTCGGGGAAGCCGGTGAGGTCCTCGACCTTGGTGACCGGCAGACCCAGACCATCGATCAGCGCAGCCGAGCCGCCAGTGGAGACCAGCTCGACCCCCGCGTCGTGGAGCCCGCGAACGAGCTCGTCGAGACCGGTCTTGTCGTAGACCGAGACCAGCGCCCTGCGTACCTGGATCCGATCGAGCACGGGCAGCTGGTCGCTGTTCTTCGGGCCGGTTGACGCGTTCATCGTGCTACTCCTGGGGTCGCGGGACGCTGCAGCTCGGAGCACACCCAGGCGTTCGATGCACTCGTGGTCACTCCCCGGTGGTAGCACCCACCTGCGCCAGTCGTGTTGGGCCTGATCCTAGGCGTTCACGGGCGGCGAATCGAACCGGTCCTACCGGCCGAACCGGACGTTGCGACCGTCCACCGTCAGGCCCTCGCGGGCAATCCTGCCGATGCTGTCGACGAGCATGGTGCGCTCGGCGATCTTGATCCGCTCGTGCAGGCGCTCGACGTCGTCGTCGTCCTCGACCGGAACCGTCGTCTGGGCGACGATCGGGCCGGTGTCGACCCCCTCGTCGACCACGAAGAGGGTCGCTCCGGTCACCTTCACGCCGTACCGGAGCGCATCGGCCGGGCCGCTGGTGCCGGGGAACGACGGGCAGAGCGCCGGGTGCGTGTTCACGACCTTCGCGGCGAACCGCTCCAGAAAGGCCGGGCCGACCAGCTTCATGAAGCCGGCCAGCACCACCAGGTCGGGCTCGAACGCCGCGACGGTGTCGGTCATGGTCAGGTCCCAGTGCCCGCGGGAGGTGGACGCGTCGACCTTGCGGACGAAGGTCGGGATCCCGGCCCGCTCGGCCCGGGCAAGGCCTTCGATCTGCTCACGGTCAGCGCCGACGGCGACGACCTCGGCACCGTACGCCGGGTCGGCGCAGGCGTCGATCAGAGCCTGGAGGTTGGTGCCGGCCCCGGAGACGAGCACGACCAGGCGAGCAGGAGGAGAGACGGGAGGCACGGCGGCAAGGCTACCGGCGCCGCAGAGCCCGTCGCGCCGCCCAGGCCTGGACGAGACCGCCGAGGAGGCCTCCGACACTCATCGTCCCGGTCGCGAAAACCAGCACCTCGGCGGTCGGAGCGCCGATGTCGGTCAGCCGCCCGGTGCCCAGCGACCCGCCGGCCAGGGAGATCGCCAGCGTGATCAAGATGCCGGCGCCGAGGCCGGCGGCGGCACCGCGGATCGCAGCGAGGTCGAACGGGAGCCCGGGCCCGGACCGCACCCGAGCGCCGCAGACGCCGTACGCCGCGGCGATGACCGGGACGCCGATCAGGACCAGCAGCCAGCCCGGCGTCGGGCCTTCCTCGGGCAGAGCCGCCAGGACCGGGATCGCCGGGATAGCGCCGAGCGAGACGCTCGAGGAGGAGACCACGGTGCCGGCACCGATCGCGAACCCCGGACCGAGCAGGTAGGCGCAGCCGAGCAGCGCCAGGTTCGGGGCTGCCAGCGCCATCACAACGGTGAAGGTCAAGGCGTCGCCGGTACTCAGGTCGAGGGAGGAGAGCACCGCGGACGCCTCGTTGAACGAGAGCAGCAGCGAGATCCCGACCAGGACCGCACCGGCTGCGAAGAGGGCGAGAGCACCGGTGACCGCGGCGGTCACCACCTCGCGAGCCCAGGACGGCACCAGACCGAGCCAGACGGCGTACCGCTGGGCGCCGACCGCCATCCCGAGACCACCGGCGAGCACCGAGACCAGGACCGCGCCGACCACTGCTCGGCCGAGGCCGGGCGTCGCACCCGTGTCGGTCGCGACCACGCAGACCAGGACCGCCAGGACGACGTACGTGCCGGCGAAGGCCGCGACTCCCCCGGCCAGCACCCGGTCGTCGGTGACCTCGGCCGCGTGCCGGGCGGACCAGCGGCCGCCGCGGAAGGCGCCGAGGACGAGCACCATCGTGATCGCGAGCGGGACGATCCCGATCGGTAGGCCGGTCAGGTCCAGATGAGAGCCGTGGCCGACCAGCCAGGCGTCGGCGCCTACCCGGAGGGCGTCGGTAGTGTCGCCGTGCGCTCCGGCATCGGCCAGGAACCAGCCGATCAGCGCGACGGCGGTGCAGACCAACAAGGTCACCAGGGCGGCGACGCCACCGCCGAGCGCCGCGGACGTGCTCAACGAGCGCACCGGAGAACCCGGAGGAACGGAACCAGGCCCCGGTCGGCTGATCAGATCGGACATCGCCGGACCATCCTCGCCCATCTGCCCGTGACCGACAGGTGTGCCACGCGGCACGCGGCCTTTCTCACTTCGCGTAACCTCGACCTGTCATGCCAACTGCCGAGGATTTCGACGAGTTCTACGTCACCACCCGCCGCGGACTGGTTCACCAAACGTTCGCGCTGACCGGCGACCTCGGCGCCTCCCGGCGGGCAGTGCGGGACGCGTACGTCGCGGCCCGGCACCACTGGGACAAGATCGGCCACCTACCGGATCCCGAGGCCTGGGTCCGTCCGCGCGCCTGGGCCGCGGCGCAGCGGCGCCATACCGTGCGACCCTGGCACAAGGAACGGCACGTGACACCGGACCAGGCCGCCACCCTGGAGGCCCTGCACGAGCTCTCCGACGCCCTGCGGCGGGCACTGGTCCTCACCCACCTGACCGACGTGCCCCGACCCGAGGTGGCTCGCGAGCTCGCCCTGCCCCCGGAGGCGGTCGAGGCGAACCTGTCCGCAGCCACCCTTGCCGTTGCGGAAGCCCTCGACTGCACCCCAGGCACGGTCGAGACGAGACTGAAGGAGCTCGGCGCCGCGGCCGATACGGTGAAGCTGCCCAGGCCGACGATCGTCCGACGCTCCGGTCTCCGACGGCGGCGCAACCACGCGCTCGTCGGTTCCCTCGGCGCCGCCGCGATCACCGTCGCCGCCGGTGCGTTCGTCGCGATCGAGACCCCGGCTGCCGCCCCCCCGAGCCCGGTAGTCCTGCTGAGCCCGCAGATGTTGCTGACCGAAGCGCAGATCGCCCCCCTCAGCGCCAAGAAGCCCTGGAGCCTGGCCAGGCGCACCGACGGCAAACCGGACGACAACACCGGTGGCTCGGGGATCAACACGCCCTGCCAGGCCCGCCGGTTCGCCGACGAGGCCGGCCTCGGTGCCTGGGTCCGCACGTACGTCACCACCGGCGCCTCGCCCCGCAAGCTCGTGCAGACCGTCGAGCTCTCCAACTCCCCGGGCGCCGCCCGCAAGGCCTATGCCGCCACGCTCGGCTGGTACGCAGGTTGCGTGACCGCCCGCATCCGCATCCTCGACGCCTTCAAGGTCAGCGGGGTCGGCGACAAGGCACAGATCGTCCGACTCCGGATCACCGGCCGGCCCAACCGTTCGTTCGCGGTCGGGATCGCCCGTACCGGCGCCCTCACCACCTCGACCGTGCTGGAGACCCGGACGGCTTCGTCCACCAACGTGCGCCTGGTCGCACGCGTACTTGCGTCCTCGGTCGGCAACCTGTGTGCGTCGCCGGTGGCCGGACTCTGCACCGCCAAGGTCAAGCCCGTCGCGACGGCGCTGCCACCCTCGGGTGAGACCGCCGGAATGCTCGCCACCCCCGACCTTCCAGCGATCCCCCAGGTGCCCTTCGCCTGGATCGGCACCGCCCCCCAGAGCGCCCGGATCAACCTCGCCGCGACGACGTGCGACAACGCGAACTTCGTCAGCGCAGGGGCGGCCAAGCCGGTGACGCGCAGCTACCTGTTCCCGGAGGCGGACCTGCCCGCCCAGTTCGGTATCACCGAGACGACCGGCAAGTTCAGCTCGGCCCGGGTGGCGATCGCGTTCGCGGACCGGATCATCGCGAAGATGCGCGGCTGCCCGGACAAGGAGCTGAGCAGCTCGATCAGCCAGAGCATCGTCCGACGGGGCGAGGGGGGTGGCGTCACGGTCGCGGTGTGGCGTCTGAAGAACCAGGTCAACCAGAGCCGGGTCCAGGTGAATTATTGGACCGGCATCGCCCGCGTCGGCGCGTACGTCGCCCAGGTGACGTTCACACCGACCAAGCAGTACGACGTCAACCAGTCGACGTTCGTCGCGCTCCTCGTCCGCGCCCGGGACCGGCTCGACGAGGTGAAGTAATGGTGACGCCGGCCGACGTGGCCGCGCTCGACGCCGCGTCGCCGCTGAGTCACACCCGCTCGCGGTTCGTCCTGCCCGAGGGCGTGGTCTACCTCGACGGGAACTCCCTCGGCGCGCTGCCGGTCGGCGTACCGACGAGACTCGCGGAGGTGGTGGCGTCCGAGTGGGGAACCGGACTGATCGGCTCCTGGAACGCCCGGCCCGAGGGCGGCGGCCACTGGATGGACCTGGTCGGCCGGGTCGCCGCCCGGATCGCGCCTCTGGTCGGGGCCGCCCCCGGCGACCTGCACCTCGGGGACTCGACGAGCGTCTCTTTGTTCAAGACGATGGTGGCCGCCGCCCGGCTCCGCCCGGACCGGAAGGTGATCGTCGTCGAGCCGGCCACCTTCCCCACCAACGGGTACGTCGCCGCCGGGGTCGCCGATCTGCTCGGCCTCGAGCTGCGCTGGTGCGACCCGGCCGACCCGCTCGCGGCGGTCGACCGCGATGTCGCGCTGCTGACCCTGACCCACGTCGACTTCCGCACCGGCGCGATGTACGACATGGCCGCGATCACCGCCCGCGCCCACGAGCACGGGACCCTGGTCCAGTGGGACCTCTGCCACTCGGCCGGTGCGGTCCCGGTAGACCTGACCTCGTGCGGTGCGGACCTGGCCGTCGGCTGCACCTACAAGTATCTCAACGGCGGCCCCGGCTCCCCCGCCTTCATCTGGGTCGCCCCGGAACACCAGGGCGCCGTACGGCAGCCGATCACCGGATGGATGGGGCACGCGGCACCGTTCGAGATGAGCCGGGAGTACCGGCCGGCCCCGGGGATGGGTCAGTGGGCGTCGGGTACGCACCCGGTCCTGGCACTCTCGGCGCTGGAGTCCGCGCTGGACGCGTTCGACGGCGTCACCGTCGCCGAGCTGCGCGCCGCCTCGCTGTCACTGACCGACCTCTTCATCGCGCTGCTCGACGAGCGCCTCCCCGGCACGGAGATCGTCACCCCGCGCGACCACGCCCGCCGCGGCAGCCAGGTCTCGTTCCGACACCCGGAGGCGTACGCCGTCGTCCAGGCGCTGATCGCTCGCGGGGTGATCGGCGACTTCCGGGACGACGAGCCGAACCACGGCATCGCCCGGTTCGGCTTCGCCCCGCTCTACGTCAGCCATGCCGATGTACTGGCGGCCGTGGAGCACCTCGAGGCGGTGCTGGCCGGTGGCGAGCACCTGGACCCGGCATACGCCGTACGGAGCGCGGTCACCTGACGCTGAGACGGCGCGGGTGGTTGCTACTCGGCAACCACCCGCGCCGTCTCGACGTGGGTGTCAGTGGTTCTGCAGACCCATCTCGTTCAGGATGGCGCGCATCAGCTCAGCCGTCTCGGACGGCGTCTTGCCGACCTTGACCCCGGCGGCCTCGAGGGCCTCCTGCTTGGCGGCCGCAGTGCCCGAAGAACCAGAGACGATGGCGCCGGCGTGGCCCATGGTCTTGCCTTCCGGGGCGGTGAAGCCCGCGACGTAGCCGACGACCGGCTTGGTCACGTGATCCTTGATGTACGCCGCTGCCCGCTCCTCGGCGTCTCCGCCGATCTCGCCGATCATCACGATCGCCAGGGTCTCCGGGTCGTTCTCGAAGGCCTGGAGGGCATCGATGTGGGTGGTGCCGATGACTGGATCGCCGCCGATGCCGATGGCGGTGGTGAACCCGAAGTCACGCAGCTCGTGCATCATCTGGTAGGTCAGCGTGCCCGACTTCGACACCAAGCCGATCGGACCCGCACCCGCGATGGTGTGCGGGGTGATGCCGGCCAGGGACTGTCCGGGAGAGATGATGCCGGGACAGTTCGGGCCGATCATCCGGGTGCTCTTTCCCTCCAGGTACGCGAAGACCTCCGCGCTGTCCTGGACCGGAACGCCCTCGGTGATGACCACGAGCAGCGGGATCTCGGCGTCGATCGCCTCGATGCACGCGTCCTTGGTGAAGGCCGGCGGGACGAACGCGACCGACACGTCGGCGCCGGTCTCCTTCATCGCCTGGGCCACGTCGGCGTAGACCGGGAGGTCCCTGCCGCCGAGGTTCACGGTGGTTCCGGCCTTGCGAGCGTTGACACCGCCCACGATGTTCGCGCCGGACTCGACCATCAGGGTCGTGTGCTTCGCACCCATCCCACCGGTCATGCCCTGGACGATGATCTTGCTGTCCTTGTTCAGGTAGATCGCCATGTGTATTCAGTCTCCGTATCAGGCGCTGGTGGTCGCGGAATGGGCCAGCTCTGCGGCCTTGTCGGCAGCACCGTCCATGGTCGCCACCACGGTGACGAGGGGGTGGTTGAGCTCTTCCAGGATCGCGCGGCCCTTGTCGACGTTGTTGCCGTCGAGCCGTACGACGAGCGGCTTGGCAGCCGAATCGCCGAGGATCTCCAGCGCACCCTTGATGCCGTTGGCGACCTCGTCGCACGCGGTGATACCGCCGAAGACGTTCACGAAGACCGACTTGACCTGCGGGTCGTTGAGGATGACGTCGAGACCGTTGGCCATCACCTGGGCGTTGGCGCCGCCGCCGATGTCCAGAAAGTTGGCCGGCTTCACGCCGCCGTGGTTCTCGCCGGCGTAAGCGACCACGTCCAGGGTCGACATCACCAGGCCGGCACCGTTACCGATGATGCCGATCTCGCCGTCGAGCTTGACGTAGTTGAGGCCCAGGTCCTTGGCCTTGGCCTCGAGCGGGTCGGCCTCGTCGCGGATCTCGAAAGCGGCGTGCTCCGGGTGACGCACCTCGGAGGCGTTCTCGTCGAGGGAGACCTTGCCGTCCAGCGCCTCGAGCTTGTCACCGGCCAGCCGCGCGAGCGGGTTCACCTCGACCAGGGTGGCGTCTTCCTCCACGAAGACCTGCCACAACTTCTGGACCATCTCGATGGCCTGGTCGCGCAGCGGGGCCGGGAACTTGGCCTCGTCGACGATCGCGGCAGCCTTCTCGGCGGTCACGCCGACCAGTGCGTTGATCGGGATCTGCTTGACGGCGTCCGGGTTGGTCTTCGCGACCTCCTCGATCTCGACACCACCCTCGACGCTGGCGATGCAGAGGTAGGACCGGTTTGCACGGTCGAGCAGGAAGGAGAAGTAGTACTCCTCCTCCGGCGGGGTGGCGGGGGTGACCAGGACACGGTTGACCGTGAGCCCCTTGATCTCCATGCCGAGGATGTTGCTGGCGTGTTCGAAGGCTTCGTCGGCCGTCTTGGCGAGCTTGACGCCGCCGGCCTTGCCGCGGCCGCCGGCCTTGACCTGCGCCTTGATGACCGTGACGCCGCCCAGCTTCTCAGCGGCAGCCTTCGCGTCCTCGGCGGTCTCGACGACGATGCCGAGAGTCGTCGCTACGCCATGCTTGGCGAAGAGTTCCTTCGCCTGGTACTCCATCAGATCCACGGGTCTACCCATCCACTAGATGTCTGTTGTGCGCCCGAGCCCCGGCCGATCGGTTGACGCAACTGGGTTCGTGACGCACCGCTGACCATAAACCCGTTGACGGGCCTGCAGCGATTCCGGGTCGCGGGATGGACTCCTCACAGGGACCGCGTACGGAGTGTGAGGCGCTGGACTGGGCTCAGCCTTCGGGGCTCAGCCTTCGGGGCTCAGCCTTCGGGGCTCAGCCTTCGGGGAACTGCTCCGTCACCCAGTCGGTGATCTCGGTGGTGGTGGCGCCCGGGGTGAAGATCTTCGCGACGCCGATCTCCGCGAGCGCCGGCAGGTCCTCGTCCGGGACGATGCCGCCGCCGAAGACGACGATGTCGCGGGAGTCGCGGGCGGTGAGCAGCTCGACCAAGCGACGGAACTGGGTCATATGGGCGCCGGAGAGCACGGAGAGTCCGATCAGATCGGCGTCCTCCTGGATGGCCGTCTCCACGATCTGTTCCGGCGTCTGGTGCAAACCGGTGTAGATCACCTCGTGGCCGGCGTCCCGGAGTGCGCGGGCGACAATCTTCGCGCCGCGGTCATGGCCGTCGAGGCCCGGTTTGGCGACAACGATGCGCAACATGAGGCCGAGGCTATCGTCCCGGGAGGCGATTTACTCGGGGGCCCTACTATCTAGCAGGGTCGCGCGGGGCGGGTGTGACGCTCGACACTGTCCGCCGTTGGATCTCGGCAATGGTCTAGAACTGGATTTCACCAGGTCGTGACCGCTCCGTTACTGTTTGGCCGGTCGCTGCGCAATCAGCGACACCACGCACGAGTTGACTCACTCCACTCGAACGTAAGGACACCATGGGTAACCACCGGGCAGCACGTCACACCCCTGTAGGGGCTGCTGGCGACTCGACCCCGGTTGCCGGGACCCGATCCACCGGCGGACGTCGCAGAGCGACCCGCCACCAGACCAACTTCTTCCGCAGCATCCCGGCCGTGCCGACCATCGTCGGTGCGGTCGCTCTCGTTGCGGCTGCGGGCGCTGCCGTGGGCCTGGGCCCCGGCCAGCTCCCGGCCAGTGCCAACACGAACCTCCAGCTCTCCTCCGGCTCGGTCGACGCGTTCAGCGGAACCGACGCCTTCAACTTCACCAGCACCGACCCGCGTTCGAAGGCGATCAGCCGGGACTCCGAGAGGCAGGCGCTCAAGGCTGCCGCCGACCAGGATCTCAAGGATGCGGTCGAGGAGCAGTCCGCCCAGCGCAACGCCGCCCTCGCCACCCTGGCCAAATCAGCCCAGGCGCGCGCAGACCAGCTCGCCAAGAACGTCTGGGTGCTCCCGACTTCCGCGTACCGCCTGACCGCACGCTTCGGCCAGTCCAGCGGCCTCTGGTCGAACACTCACACCGGCCTCGACTTCGCCGCCCCCAGCGGAACTCCGATCTATGCGATCGGCAACGGTGTCGTCACCGAAAGCGGATTCGACGGCGCCTACGGCTACAAGACGGTGCAGACCCTCGCCGACGGCACCGAGATCTGGTACTGCCACCAGTCCGAGATCTCTGTCCAGGTCGGCGAGAAGCTCATCCAGGGCGATCAGATCGGCCGCGTCGGTAGCACCGGCAACGTCACCGGACCTCACCTGCACCTCGAGGTGCGGCCCGGCGGGGGCGACCCGGTCGACCCCTTCCCCGCGTTCGTCTTCCACGGGATCACCCCCTGAGCTGAGAGTGTCCGAGCACGGCGACGTGCCCGTCGCCACCGCTCACAGCTTTTCGACCGGCGCGTAACGCAACAGCAACCGCTTCACACCCTCGCTGCCGAAGTCGATGCTCGCGACCGCCTTGTCCGCGGACCCTTCGACGGTGACCACCGTCCCGAGCCCGAACGTGTCGTGCTGGACCCGGTCGCCCGGGTCGAGGTTCGGGATCGCCCGGCCCGCCATCGCCTTCTTCGACGCATCCGCGCTAGCGGTGGCATGGGAGAACCGGCTCGCCATCTGTTGACGCCCCCGACCCGTCAGGGCACCGGAGTAGGCGCCGCCGGAACGGGCGGCATCCCCGAAACCGGACGCAGCCTGGCGATTCCAGCTCGTCTGCTCGGCCTCGGTGCGCTTCCAGTCGACGAGGTCGACCGGGAGCTCGTCGATGAACCGCGACGCCGGGTTGTGCGACGGTGCGCCCCAGGCGGAGCGGACGATCGCCCGGGAGATGTAGAGACGTTCGCGGGCGCGGGTGACGCCGACGTACGCGAGCCTGCGTTCTTCCTCCAGCTCGGGCTTGTCACCGAGTGAGCGCAGGTGCGGGAAGACGCCGTCCTCCAACCCGGTCAGGAATACCACCGGGAACTCCAGGCCCTTGGCGGTGTGCAGCGTCATCATGGTGACCACACCTGGGGACCCCTCACCGTCGGCAGCGTCACCCTCGGGCGCATCCGGGATCTGGTCGGAGTCCGCGACCAGGGCGACCCGCTCGAGGAAGTCGGCGAGGCCGGGGGCTGGTGCCCCCGCGTCCGGGTCGCCTTCGCCGGGCAGAGCGTCCAACGGGTCGGCGCTCGGGCCGAGCAACGGGTCGTCGGCGAACTCGCGGGCGACGGCGACCAGCTCGGCGAGGTTCTCGACCCGGGTCTCGTCCTGCGGGTCCTCGGACTCTTCCAGCTCCTTGAGATAGCCGGTGCGCGTGAGCGCGGCCTCCAGGACGACATCGACCCGCTCCCCCGCCTCCACCATCGAGGCCAGCTGCTCGATCAGCTCGACGAAGGCACTGATCGCGTTGAGCGACCGGCTCGCGATCCCCGGCGCCTCGGACGCCCGCTGCAGACCCTCCCAGAACGTGATCCGCTCGCGGCTCGCGAAGGCGTCGACGCAGGCCTCGGCCCGATCGCCGATGCCGCGCTTGGGGGTGTTCAGGATCCGGCGGAGTGAGACCTGGTCGGCCGGGTTGCTCAGCGTTCGTAGATAGGCGAGCGCATCGCGGACCTCGCGGCGCTCGTAGAACCGGACGCCGCCGACGACCTTGTACGGCATCCCGACCCGGATGAACACTTCCTCGAAGATCCGGGACTGCGCGTTGGTCCGGTAGAAGACCGCGACGTCGCCGGAACGGGCCGAGCCCTCGTCGGTCAGCCGGTCGATCTCCTCAGCCACGAACCGAGCCTCGTCGCGCTCGTCGTCGCCGACGTACCCGATGATCTTGGCGCCGTCGCCGGCATCGCTCCAGAGCCGCTTCGCGGTCCGGCCGGCGTTGTGCCCGATGACGTTGTTCGCCGCGGTGAGGATCGTCTGGGTGGAGCGGTAGTTTTGCTCGAGCAGGACGGTCGCCGCGTTCGGGAAGTCCTGCTCGAAGTCCATGATGTTGCGGATGTTGGCCCCGCGAAACGCATAGATGGACTGGTCGGCGTCGCCGACCACCATCAGCTCTGCCGGAGGAACCCGCTCCACGCTCACCCCAGGCTCCAGCACAGCAGCGGTGGTCAGCTCCTCCATGGGGTCGGCACAGAGCTCGTGGATCAACGCGTACTGCGCGTGGTTAGTGTCCTGGTACTCGTCGACCAGCACGTGCCGGAACCGTCGCCGCCAGCTCTCCCTGACCTCGGGGAAGGTGCGGAACAGGATCACGGTCATCATCAGCAGGTCGTCGAAGTCGAGTGCGTTCGCCTGCCGCAACCGCTCCTGATAGAGCTTGTACGCCGCGGCGTACGTCTCCTCCTGGACGTTCTGCGCGTCCTGGGCGGCTTCCTCGAAGTCCTGCAGCTCGTTCTTCGCGTTCGAGACCCAATTCAGGATCGCGCGGGGCTGGAACCGCTTGACGTCGAGGTCCAGGTCGCGGCAGACCAGTGTCATCAGTCGCTTGGAGTCGGCGGCGTCGTAGATCGTGAAATTGGACTTGAAGCCCAGCCCCACGAGGGCGAACTGGGTGATCTCCTTGCGCAGGATCCGGACGCAGGCGGAGTGGAACGTGCTCACCCACATGATCCGGGCGCGGTTGCCGACAAGCTCCTCGACCCGCTCGCGCATCTCGGCTGCGGCCTTGTTAGTGAAGGTAATCGCCAGCACCGAACCGGGGTGGGCGTTGCGCTCGGAGATCAGCCAGGCGATCCTCCGGGTCAGTACCCGGGTCTTGCCCGAACCCGCCCCGGCAACGACGAGCAGCGGCGCACCCTCGTGCACGACAGCCCGGCGCTGCGGCTCGTTCAGCCCGTCGAGGAGGTCCTCACGGGACGCTCGACGGCGGCCTTTCGGCACCGCCCCGGTCGACTCCGCCTCGGTCTCGACGGACGGGATGCCGGGGATCGGGAACTGCATGCTCATGTCGGGACAACCCTACGTGGACACGGGGACGTCCAGCCCCCGTGCCCACGCAGGGATCGAAGCTCAGGCAGCTGCGCCGTGCGAGGCCCAGTACTCGTTGAGGGCACCGTTGGTCTTCACGAACCAGATGATCGGCCCGACGAGGATGAAAACGCCCGGGAAGAACCACAGGCCGGTCAGCGCCGAGACCGTTGTCGGACGGCCCTCCGCCTCCTGCATTTTGCCCACCTCGTCGGAGGTGAAGAACGGCGGGATGAATCCGGTAACGCCGACCACGAAGCTGACCACCAGCAGCGCGAGCGGGACCCCTCCACCGAGACCGCGGCCGGTGTGCCTCTTCATCTCCTCGTGCACCTGGTACCACCACACGATCGGATAGATGCCGAGAGTCACGATCGCGAGCAGGATGCAGACGCCGGTCGAGCGCACCCTGCCGATCGGTCCGCGTGCGTAGGGATTCGTTGCCGGTAGGTAGCCCGGCGGGGGCGGCGGGGGCGGAGTCTGATCGCTCATGGTCGCAATCTAGACCGCCGCTGCCGGGTCGCCGGAGATCAGCTGGCCCGCTCGGCCTGCGCTGCCACGCTCCACCAGTCCGCGGTGGGGAGCGCGTCCGCGTCGAACCGCTCGCCCGGACGTGGGAGCGCCAGGCGTACGTCGTACTCGTCCGACCTCGCGGACAGCGCCGCCTCGACCAACCAGTCGACCGGGTCCGACCAGCCGTGGAACGCGAGGTCGAAGGTGGCCCAGTGGATCGGCAGCAGGATCCCGCCACGCACGTCGCGGTGGGTCTGCACGGCCTCGGCCGGGTTCATGTGGATGTCCGACCAGCGGGCGTCGTACGCGCCGATCGGCAGCACGGTGAGGTCGAAAGGCCCGTACTGGTCGCCCAGGTCCGCGAACGCCGGGGTGTACCCGGTGTCCCCGCCGAAGAAGACACTACGACGCCCGCTCCCGGTGCCGGCCGCGACGACCCAGGACGACCAGAGGGTCTTGTTCCGGGTGAAGCCTCGACCGGAGAAGTGCCGGGCCTCGGTGCAGGTCAGCACCAGGTCGGCGACAGCATGCGACTGGTCCCAGTCGAGCTCGACGATCCGGTCCTCCGGTACGCCCCAGGCGCGCAGGTGCGACCCGATCCCGAGCGGCACCACGATCGGCATCGACTGGTTCTCGGTGAGCCAGTCGATCGTGGCGGTGTCGAGGTGGTCGTAGTGGTCGTGCGAGATCAGCACCGCCGAAAGGTCGGGCAGGTCCTCGAGCCTCATCGGTACGGGGTGGTTGCGCTTCGGACCGACCGTCGGCGACGGCGAGACGCGCTCGCTCCAGACCGGGTCGGTGAGCACCCAGTGACCGGCCACCTCCAGCAGCACGGTGGCATGTCCGAGCCAGGTCGCGGCGAAGTCCGCGGCCTGCTCCGGGAGCTCGGGTGAGACCAGCGGAACCGGACGACCCGGTCGGCCGACGTCACCCTTCTTCGCGAAGTCCAGCGCCATCGAGCCCTGGTTGCCGGGATCGAGAACGTCCGAGGGCAGCCGGTTCCAGAACGCACCGTCGCGCCACTGCGGGGATCCACTGATCTGCGGGTTCTTGGCCCCCGGGTTGGCGCCCATGGCACGACGAAGCCCCCGGGTCGCGTTGGTGACCGGGGAGAGCAGGGCGGCCGTCGCACCGAAGGCGGCGGCGAGGATCGGGATGCGGGATCGGCTCACGCCCCTATTGTGCGCCCGGACCGGTGGCCGATCCGCCGTTCGGGGCCACGACTCGGCACACTTCTGGCGAACTCCTGTCGAACGGCGCCTGCACCGACGGCAGGGCTTTGGGCGGGAGCCGTGACAGGCTCAGGCCATGACCGAACCCAATGTCCTCGGCGGCGACCTGGAACCGTGCGGCACCGACCCGGTCACCGGGTTCTACCGCGACGGCACCTGCACCTGCGGTACCGAGGACATCGGCCTGCACGCGATCTGCGCTGTGATGACCGCCGAGTTCCTGGCGCACCAGAAAGCCATCGGCAACGACCTCTCCACCCCGAGACCCGAGTGGCAGTTCTCCGGTCTGGTCCCTGGTGATCGATGGTGCGTCGTGGCGGCCCGCTGGCACCAGGCGTACGCCGACGGCGTGGCCGCCCCAGTCGTGCTCAGCGCCACCAGCCAGCGGGCCCTGGAACTGGTCCCGCTGGCGCACCTGGTCGAGCACTCGGTCGACGTACCCGATGATCCGGGCGACCTTGGTTGATCGGTACACCTCCTCGACCGTCCACGGCGGTCCGGAGGGACGACTAGCCTGCGGGGCGTGACCAAGCTGATCGCCGCCCTGTCGGGTACCGATGTCGGACCCGCCCTTCATGACCCCGCTCTGCACGCCCGTCTCGCCGAGGCCGGGACCTCCGCGATCCAGGTAAACGTCGACGATGCCGACGTCGCCCCGGCGCTCCGGTTCGGACCCGGCCATCCTGAGACGGGCGCAGCCATCACCGGGTTCCTGACAGTCCACACCGAGGACGTCCCCGCCACGCTCGCGGTGATGGTCTCGCTCGGCCAGGGCATCCACGTCTGGCGGGTCACCGAACGCCGACCGCTCGAACCGCCGGTGGTCCCGCCGGGGGTTCGGGCGGACTCCCTGGCCAACATCGCCGTCCTGCGGCGGCCGGCGTACCTGACGCGTGCGGCGTACCTGGACGACTGGCTCAACCGGCACACCCCGATCGCGATCGAGACCCAGGACACCCACGGCTACATCCAGAACATCGTCGAGGAGGCACTCACTCCTGGCGCACCGGAGATCTCCGCGATCGTCGAGGAGCTGTTCCCGATGGCGGGGATCACCGACATCCACGCCTTCTACGGCAGCAAGGGGAACGACGAGGAGCTCACCCGGCGGATGACGGTGCTGATGGACAGCGTCGCGAAGTTCGGCGCGGGCGACGGCCTCGACCTCGTCCCGACCAGCAGATTTCTTTATTGATCTCGACCCCGATGTCGAAGAACGGGTGACCCGCTCGACGTCTGGACAAGAGCACCGCCCAACCAGAGAGGCACGACGATGCGATTCATGGGATTCGTGAGGATGGAAGAGGGCCAGGGCATGCCACCCCAGGCCCTGATGGACGCGATGGACACGTTCATCGGCGAGAACGTCGCAGCGGGCGTCTTCCTCGACGGCGGCGGCCTGTTCGGTACCGAGGACGCCGTGAACTTCGTCGTCCGCCACGGTCAGACCACCCGTGTCGACGGTCCGTACGCCGAGGCAAAGGAGGTCGTCGGAGGCTGGGCGATCCTGGAGCACGCCACCGTCGAGGAGGCCGTCGCCGGCCAGAAGCGCATGGCCGACCTGCACTCCGAGCACTGGCCCGAGTGCACGATCGTCATCACGCTGCGCCAGATCTCCGACGGTCCGCCGGAGTGAGGGTCTCGACAGGCTCGACCACCGCTGGTTGAGCCTGTCGAAACCACCGCCCTAGGCTGGCCCGGTGCCGGCCCCCATCGCTGCTGAGGCGATCACCACCGCTTGGCGAGCCGAGTCAGCGAAGCTGATCGCGGCTCTGACCCGGATGACCCGCGACGTCGAGCTCGCCGAGGACCTCGCCCAGGACGCCCTGGTCGCCGCTCTCGAGCAGTGGCCCGACCAGGGTGTCCCCAGCAATCCTGCGGCCTGGTTGATGACCACCGCCAAACGCCGCGGGATCGACCACTTCCGGCGCAACGACACCCTGCGCCGCAAGACCGAGCTGCTCGGCCAGCGTCTGGAGGTCGAGCAGGGCCTGGAGGAGGCGAACGGCATGCCCGATCTCGATTCCCAGGTGGACTACATCGAGGACGACGTCCTCCGGCTGATCTTCCTGTCCTGCCACCCCTCGCTGACCCCGGAGTCCCGGGCGGCGTTGACCCTGCGCCTGGTCGGCGGCCTGACCACCGGCGAGATCGCCCGCGGCTTCCTCGCCGCCGAGACCGCGATGGGCCAACGGATCTCCCGCGCCAAGAAGACCCTCACCGAGGCGAAGGCCGAGTTCGAGCTCCCCACCGGCGAGGAACGCCTCCGTCGCCTCGACGACGTGATGTCGGTGATCTACCTGATCTTCAACGAGGGTTACACCGCCACCGCTGGGGACGACTGGATGCGTCCCGAGCTGATCAACGAGGCAGTCCGGCTGTCCCGGATGCTTGCCGAGCTGGCACCGGACGAGCCGGAGGCCCACGGCCTCCAGGCACTCCTGGAGCTGCAGGCGTCCCGCGGCCACGCGCGGACCGACGACGACGGCCGCCCGGTCCTGCTCGAGGATCAGGACCGGAGCATCTGGGACCAGCTACTGATTCGGCGCGGTCTGGCCGCCCTGCAGAGGGCCGAGCTGCTGGCCGCCCGCGGGACCCCGATCGGCCGCTACTACCTCCAGGCCGCGATCGCCTCCCAGCACGCCCGGGCGACGACGCCCGAAGAGACCGACTGGCGTCGGATCGCCGTCCTGTACGACGTCCTGGCCGAGGCCGCGCCCGGTCCCGTCGTCGAGGTCAACCGTGCGGTCGCGCACGGGCGCGCATTCGACCCCGGTGCCGGGCTCGCCGTGCTGGAGGACCTGCCTGTCGATGCGCTCGCTGGGTCGCACCTGATCCCGGCCGTACGCGGCGACCTGCTTGCCCGGGCCGGCCGGCACGCCGAGGCGGCCTCATCGTTCGCCGAGGCCGCCTCCCTGACCAAGAACGTCAGCGAGCAGGAGCTGCTGCTGGTCCGTGCCGAGGAGAGCCGCCAACTGCTGAGGCCCGAGCAACCCTGAGGCTCGGGTCCGACGGGGCCACTGCCGGCTCACGCCACATCGCGACCCGGCCGATCGGGGCGATCTGGCCGATCAGGGATCGGTAGCGCCTCCAAGCCGTACCGGTGCGCTTGGTGGACCGGCCAGACGACCCCGCCGACCGCGGACGCGGCCCTGGTCAGGAACCGGGCCCAGGCGCGGTCGCTCACGGTCCACGGGGCTCCCCCGGGCCGACTCATCAGGACTGCGACCGAGCCACCGCCGCCCGGACCGACCCCGCCCGGGCCGTCGAGGATGTCCCGGCAGATGACCACCAGGTCCGCGACCTGGAGTTCGTACGGTCCATCGGGTACGTCGTCGATGGTGATCAACGGACCGGCCGGACGCCGCCCGGGATCGAGGAACAGCAGCCAGATGGTCCGGACCTGGTACGTCTCGGTCCCGAGGACCGCCCGCCACAAGGCGGACAGGGTGGCCTCAGTAGGGATCGGTCGTTGGTCGCGGGGCGGATGGCGGAGGCTCATGGACCTGATGGTGAGTTCCGAGTGCAGCGGCCCGCAGCGTCAATCCACAGGCGGGTCGTCGAGCGCTCAGTCGACGTTCCACGCGACGAAGCCGTCCTTGCCGTCCGGCAGGCGTAACCGGATCTGTTCGATGGTGCGGCCCGCCGGGAGCGCGAAGACGACCGACCCGTTCAGGACGGCGCCGGGGCCGACACTCAGCACGTCGGGGAGCGTTTGCCCGTTGTTGGTACTGCTCACCGAGGACGTCGGGGTGTACCCGATGCCGAGCGCATCGACCGCCTCCAGGCGCGCGCCCAGGGGCAGGGTCAGCTTGAAGGTGCCCATGTTCTGGACCCGGAACTGGATCCGCGCCAACGGACTGCCGTTGCTGACCGTCGTACCGGCCGGGGTCGAGGAAACCAGGACGGGCGCTGAGGCAGTGACGTCGTACGGCGGCTCGAGGGAGGACGAGCCGATCGATATCACGCTCCCGACCGGCAGCGCCGGCGCGTCGGCGAAGAGACCCTTGCCCCACTCGACGGTCGTCGGAACCCAGGGCGTCAACATGATCACGGCCGAGACGAGCAGGGTGACGACGAGCCCGGCGACCAGGACGGAGGACCGCCGCGCGGGAGACTTCTCAACCGGTGGCCGGGCCGACGCCAGGTGCGGACGCGGAGCGGGCCCCCTGGCCCAGGCTGGCAGCGGTGCCGTCGTGAACTCGGGCGGCTTCGTGGGTCGGGTGGCCATCGAGGCGTGCGGCGTCGGAACCGGCACGCCCCAGCCCCGCAGTGCACTGACCGACTCGACAGGTGCGGCCGGCGCCAGCCG
>JBKJHO010000004.1:0-68129 GCA_046598915.1 Marmoricola sp.
CAAATCGGCTTCTTGGCCCGGTTCCCTTGCGCCGTTCCCCTCCTGGGAGCTGGTCCGAGGCCGCTTGTGCGCGCACTCTTTCCGCCTCGTCAGAGGGGACTTGCAAGGGGGGTGGTCACTCCGGGCCGGCCGCCCAGCCTCTCGGCCTTGCGTCCCGCCGCTCGGTGCGACATGGAGAAGATTATGGGTCGGGTCGTGCTTCGTCAAATCGAGTCGGTGTGGCCCGGGCCACATTTACTGTTTGCGCAGGTCAGGGGCTGTTTTACGATCCGAGCGTCGGGCCGAAAGCACGATTCGGGGGGCACCTGACTACACGTAGCGGCCCTCCGAATGACATGCTTGTGATTCACAAACTCGATCGCAGCAGTGTTCTCGCCTGTCCCGGACTGCTGCATCCCGCCAGGCGCAGTGCCTCGACAAGTTCCTCGCCGAGGTCTCGGAAGAGCCGGATCACACCCTCCGAACCGGCAATCGACAGAGCAAAGAGTGGCAATCGGCCCAGGAAGATTGCGTCCGCACCGAGCGAAAGGGCGCTCAAGGCAGCGACACCATCCCGGACTCCCCCGTCGACATACACCTCCGCGGCACCGCCGACTGCTCCGGCAACAGCCCCCAGGCAGTGCGAGGTCGGCACCACCCTGTCCAGCTGGCGGCCGCCGTGGTTGGAGACCCAGACCGCAGCTGCACCGGCGGAGACCGCCGTACGAGCGTCCTCAGGGTGAAGGACGCCCTTCACGACGACCGGCAGGCCGGTCCGGTCGCCCAACCAGCCGATGTCCTCGGGTCCGAGGTCACGGGCCTTCGGCGCACCAGCCTGATCCCCCAGATTTGCTCGAACCCATTCCGGCGGCACCAGGTCGAGCGCACTCACCCCGCCGCCGTCGTGCTTGGTCGCGACCACCGGGGTGTCCACGGTGAGGACGATCGCGCTCGCTCCGCTGCTCACCGCTGCGTCGAGCATCGGTCCTGACATGGCACGGTCCTGCGTCAGGTAGGCCTGGAGCCACCAGTTCACTCCGGTCTCGGCAATCTCGGCGAACGACGCAGACGCGTTGCTCGAGACGACCATCGGTAGCCCCACCGCGGTACAGGCCCGCGCCGTCGCGACCTCCCCAGCTGGATCCGCCGCGCGCTGCAGGGTCGACGGCGCGACGCCCAGGGGTGCTGCGAAGCGGGCGCCCAGAAGGGTGGTGGCGAGCTCAACCTCCCTGACGTCGCGCAGGACCCGCGGGACCAGACGGTGCCGCTCCCAGGCGACGACTGCCTCGTCGGCCGAGGTCGACGTACCGGAGCCCTCTCGGTAGTACTCGAAGACGTGCTCGGGCAGGACGCGGCGTGCTTCCGCCTCCAGCGTCGAGAGCCACGACCTCGGCACAGGTCAGCCGATCTCGACGCCGGCCAGGTTTCGCTTGCCACGGCGCAGCACCAGCCAGCACCCGGCGATCAGGTGCGAGGCATCGGGCACGAACTCCGGGTCTGAGACGCGCTCGTTGTTGAGGTACGCCCCACCCTCGCTGATGGTGCGTCGAGCCTCGCCCTTGCTCTTCACCAGGCCGGTGCTGACCAGCAGGTCGACGTACGGCGTCCCGGAGGGTGCTCTGGTCGCGCCTGCCTCCCGTAGCGCGGCACCGAGAGTCGCAGCGTTCAGGTCGGCGAGGTCACCACTACCGAAGAGCGCGGCAGCCGCGGCCTTGGCCTGCATCGTCTCCGCCTCGCCGTGGACCAACGTCGTGACCGCGTCGGCCAGCGCCTTCTGGCCGGCGCGAAGGAACGGCTTCTCGGTGGTCTGCGCCTCGAGGTCCTCGATCTCCTCGCGCGAGAGGAAAGTGAACACCCGAAGCAGCTCCCCGACCTTGGCGTCCTCGGCGTTCAACCAGAACTGGTGGAACGCGTAGGGAGACATCATCTCCGGATCGAGCCACAGGGCGCCGCCCTCTGTCTTGCCGTACTTGGTGCCGTCCGACTTGGTGATCAGCGGCGTCGCGAACGCATGTGCCTTGCCCGCCTCGGCTCGCCGGATCAGCTCGACGCCGCCGGTCAGGTTTCCCCACTGGTCCGAGCCGCCGAACTGCAACGTCACGCCGTACTGACGGTAGAGCTCGAGGAAGTCCATCGACTGGAGCAGCACGTAGCTGAACTCGGTGTAGCTGATGCCGGCGTCGAGCCGGGTCCTCACGACATCGCGCGCAAGCATCCGGTTGACCGGGAAATGTTTGCCGACGTCGCGGAGGAAGTCGATCGTCGAGAGGGACGCGGTCCAGTCGTAGTTGTTGACCATCGTCGCGCTGTTCGCGCCCTCGAACTCGAGGAACGGCTCGATCTGCACCCGGACCCGCTCGACCCAGTCCTTGACGGTGTCGAGCGTGTTGAGGGTGCGCTCCCCCGACTCCTTCGGGTCGCCGATCATGCCGGTTGCGCCGCCGACCAGCGCGAACGGCGTGTGCCCGGCGAGCTGAAGCCGGCGTGCCGTCAGGATCTGGACCAGGTTTCCCATGTGAAGGCTCGGCGCTGTCGGGTCGAAGCCCACATAAAATCGAACCCCACCGGACTCCTCGCCACCCAGGGCGGTGCGCAGTGCGTCGAGATCCGTCGAGTGCGCGATCAGGCCGCGCCACTCGAGGTCGTCGAGGAGGGTGGGGTCGACGGTCACGGGGAACCTTTCAGGAGAACGGATCAGCGAGGTCAAGCCTGCCGTATCCGCCCCACCGCCGGCGCACCGCCTCCGGCGGGTCGTCTGTCGGTGAGTCGCGGCCTAGCGGATGCCGAGCTTCCGCATGAAGCGCAGGCCCTTCACGGTCTGGTCGACCTGCTTGGTCCAGTCGGTGTCCGGCGGGTTGGACAGCACCTGCTTCTTCAGTACAGCAACGTTCTGAACATCGGTGTACTTGAGCATGCCGGCGTCACCGTGGCGGCTGCCGACTCCGGAGGTCTTGAATCCACCGGACGTGCTCTTCTTAGAGGCGTAGGAAGCGGCCAAGCCGTCATTGATGTTGATGTTGCCAGCCTCGATCCGGCGGCCGATCGCCTCGGCTGCCTTGACGTCGCTGCCCCAGACGCTCGCATTCAGGCCGTAGTCTGTGTCGTTGGCTAACGACACCGCTTCGTCGACAGTCTTGTAGGTGTAGATCGAGGTGACTGGGCCGAAGGTCTCGGTCTTGGCCAGGATCATCTCTGGAGTGATGTCGGTCAGCACGGTCGGCTCGAAGAATGCCGGTCCCAGGTCGGGACGGGCCTTGCCGCCGGTCAGCACGGTGGCACCCTTGGCTACCGCGTCTTCGACGTGCGACTGGACCCGCTCGCGCTGCGGCGCCGAGACCAACGAGCCCATGTCCGGGCTGAAGTCGTAGGTCGCACCCACCTGAATCTGTTGAGCGGCCTGGACGAACCTGGTCGTGAACTCGTCCCTGCGCTTCTCCGAGACGTAGATCCGCTCGATGTGCATGCACGCCTGGCCGGTATTCAGGAACGCCGCCATCAGAGTCCCGGGGATCACCTCGTCGAGGTTCGCGTCGTCCAGGATGATCAGCGGGTTCTTGCCGCCGAGCTCCAGCGTGCAGCCGGTCAGGTTCTGTCCGGCCTGGGCGCCGATCACCCGTCCGGTCGCGGTGGAGCCGGTGAACATCACGTAGTCGGCATTCTCGACAATGGTCGGCCCGATGTCCGGGCCCTCGCCGCAGACGATCTGGATCAGGCCTGCAGGCACGCCGGCTTCGTAGAGCAGGCCGACGCCGTAGGCGACATTGAGGGTTGACTTGTTGTCCGGCTTGAGAACCACTCCGTTACCGGCGATCAGTGCTGGCATAGCGTCAGAGAGGCTGGTGGCGAACGGGAAGTTCCACGGCGAGATCAGGCCGATGACGCCCTTGGGCAGGCGGACCTCAGTCGAGGTGGAGACGATCGGGACGACGCCGCCGTGCTTCTTCTCCTTGAGGATCCGGGGGGCGGCCTTGATGTAGTGACTGGTCACCATCAGGACGTCGCAGGTCTCCTCGAACGCCATCCGGCGAGCCTTGCCGGTCTCGACCTGCATCAGGTCGGCGATGATCAGACCGTTCTGCAGCAGCAGCTCGTGGAACTGCTTCATGACCCCGATCCGGCGCTTCAGCGGCCAGGACGCCCAGATGGCCTGAGCCCGGCGCGCATCGGCGTACGCCGTCTCGACGTCCTCGGGGCTGGACTGCGGCAGATCGAGGACCTTCTCGCCGGTGTACACCTCGGTCAGCGGGTAGGTGCGACCGCTGGTGGAGACCACCATGCCGGTGAGCCGGTCGAGCAGTTCGGGCGTGAGCGAGGACGGCAGAGTCATAGAGAAACTGTAACGCGTTCTAGTTCTGCTGTCACCGCCCTGGACGAGGCTTCGCAGCCACATAGCGGCTGACCGTCGGGTCACCGGCGATCCAGAACCGCCACGGGTAGTCCGCTGCGCGGCGCAGGCCGACCCGCGGGCCGGTAGCGATCCGCGCCGGGTCCACCGGGTCTCCCAGGGTGAGGGTCACCGCTCCGGCACTCAGATCTGTCCCGGTGTGCGCCAGGTCCAGGCCAAGGGCAGCACAGAGCCGGGCCGGGCCGCGTGCCAGGTCACGGTCCGTCCCGTTGCGCCGCGACCGCGCAAGTTCGAGGCCGTCGATCACCTCACCTGCTCGCAACAGCGCTGCCGACGGTTCGCCTGCGGGGCCGCAGACGACGTTGGCGCAATGGTGCATCCCGTACACGAAATAGACGTAGAGCTGGCCCGGTGGACCGAACATCACTCGGTTGCGTGCGGTCGATCCCCGGAACGCGTGCGAGCCCGGATCGTTCGGCCCGTCGTACGCCTCGACCTCGGTGATCCGGACGGCTACCGTGCCGTGGCGCACGGTGGCTCCGAGCAGGCGCGGAGCGACCGCGAGCACCGGGCCGGCGAGCACATCCGCGAGCGAGGGAGGCATGCCTGGGAGTCTCACACGATGTCGGCGCCGGGTGGCACCCTCGGACTATGCCGGTGACCATCGAGGACGTGCGCGACGTCGCGCTCTCACTCCCCCGCGCGTACGAAGCGCAAGTACGGGAGGCGACAAAGTTCCGGGTCGGGAGGATCGTGTTCGCGGCGGTCTCTCCGGACGAGACCAAGCTCGGCTTCGGATTCCCGCGCGAGGAACGCGAAGGGCTCGTCGCCGGGGCGCCCGAGAAGTTCCTCCTGCCGCGCGCCTCCGACCTGCGCTACCCGTGGGTGGCGGCACGGATGGGGGCGCTCGACGTTGCGGAGCTGCGCGAGTTGATCACCGACGCCTGGACGATGTGCGTGCCGAAGTCGGTGGCCTCGGCGTACTTCGCGCAGCAGGCTAGCGACTGACAAACTCGACTGACTCAACCAGCGGTGGCCAGCCAACTGCGTGCTTCGGCGATCCGCTTGCGGAGCTCCTCGAGCTGCTCGGCTACCCGAACGGGCGCCGTCCCGCCACGGCCGGTCCGGGAGGAGACCGAGCCCTCGCTGGTGAGCACCGTGCGCACCGCGGGGGTCAGGGATGGGTCGATCTCGGCGAACTGCTCGTCGGTGAGCTCGTGCAGCTCGATGCCGAGCTCCTCGCAGCGTCGTACGCAGGCTCCGGCGACTTCGTGAGCAACCCGGAACGGGACGCCTTCGCGTACCAGCCACTCAGCGATGTCAGTGGCGAGCGAGAACCCTTGCGGGGCGAGCTCGGCCATCCGATCGGTGTGGAAGGTCAGCGTCGCGATCTGGCCGGCGAACGCGGGCAGGAGTACCTCCAAGGTGTCGACCGCGTCGAAGACCGGCTCCTTGTCCTCCTGCAGATCACGGTTGTAGGCCAGCGGTAGCGCCTTCAGGGTCGCAAGCAGACCGGTCAGATCGCCGATCAAACGACCGGCCTTGCCGCGCGCAAGCTCGGAGATGTCCGGGTTCTTCTTCTGGGGCATGATGCTCGATCCGGTCGAGAACGCGTCGTCGAGCGTGACGAAGCCGAACTCCTTGGTCGCCCAGAGGATGACCTCCTCCGCGAGCCGGCTGACGTTCACGCCGATCATCGCGGTGACGAAGGCGAACTCGGCCACGAAGTCCCGTGCCGCCGTACCGTCGATCGAGTTGGCCACCGAGCCGGTGAACCCGAGGTCCGCTGCGACCTGCTCCGGGTCGAGGCCGAGGCTGGAGCCCGCGAGCGCCCCTGCGCCGTACGGCGACTCGGCGGCCACGCGCACGTCCCAGTCCTTCAGCCTGCCTAGGTCGCGTAGCAGCGGCCAGGCGTGTGCCATCAGGTGATGCGAGAGCAGCACCGGTTGCGCGTGCTGGAGGTGCGTCCGGCCCGGCATGATCGCGCCCAGGTGGGTCTCGGCCTGACCCGCGAGCGCCTCGACCACGACGAGCACCTGGTCGGTGATGATCCGGGCGTGGTCGCGCAGGAAGACCTTGAAGAGGGTGGCGATCTGATCGTTCCGGCTCCGACCCGCGCGCAGCTTGCCGCCGATCTCGGGGCCGATCTCCTCGAGCAGGAGGCGCTCGAGGGCCCCGTGGACGTCCTCGTCGCTCGGGTCCGGCAGCAGCGTGCCGGCGGCGAACCGCTCCCCCAGAACTGCCAGTCCCCGCTGGAGCTCGACCAGGTCGGTGTCGCTGAGCAGCCCGGCGTTGCACAGCGCACGCGCATGCGCCTGCGAGCCCGCCAGGTCGTACGGCGTCAGCCGCCAGTCGAAGTGGGTGCTCCGCGACAGTGCTTCGAGCTCCGGGCTCGGACCGCCTGCGAATCGTCCGCCCCAGAGCTTGCCGGTTCCGGTCTTTCCTTCGTTCGTCATCAACGTCCTCGTGTCGTAACCGGGTTTCGAGGCGAGCACCAAAGCGCCCGCACCTCAACCAGCGTCCGGGGTCTCGGGGTGGGAGCCGTTAGCGAGGCCGAGAAGACGCTGGGACAGCTCTTCGCCGCCGGCCGGGTCGCGGGAGATCACCATCACGGTGTCGTCGCCGGCGATGGTGCCGAGGACCGCGCCGAGCTCGGCCTTGTCCAGGGCCGAGGCCAGGAAGTTAGCCGCTCCGGGCGGCGTACGCAGGACGACCAGGTTGGCCGAGGCGTCCGCGGAGACCAGCAGCTCGGCGCAGAGCTTGGCCAGGCGCGCCTCCGAAGCGGCGGACTCGCGGCCGGCCACCGGCGTACGGTCACCACCCTCGCCGGGGACGGCGTAGACCAGGGTGCCGGAGCCGAGCCGCACCTTGACGGCGTCGAGCTCGACTAGGTCCCGGGACAGCGTCGCCTGGGTGACATGCACGCCGGCCTCTCCGAGCAGGTCGGCGAGCTCGGTCTGCGAACGCACCTCCATGGTCGCCAGCAGTTCGATGATCCGCTGCTGCCGGGCGCTCTTGGTGAGCGGGATGTGCCCCTGGGTTGCGCCGGTCATGAGCTGACCAGCCAGGTGAGGATCGCCTTCTGGGCGTGCCGACGGTTCTCCGCCTCGTCCCAGATCACGCTCTGCGGACCGTCGAGCACCTCAGCGGTGATTTCCTTGCCCCGGTACGCCGGTAGGCAGTGCAGCACGATGGCGCCCGGCGCTGCGAGCGCGAGCAGCTCCCTGTTCAGCTGCCAGGGCCGGAAGACCTCGGCCCGGTCGGCCGACTCCTCCTCCTTGCCCATCGAGACCCAGGTGTCAGTGATGAGCACGTCAGCACCCGCGGCGGCGTCCGTCGGGTCGGCCACGAACGAGGCCGAACCCCCGGTATCGGCAGCGATCGTCCGGGCCCGCGCCAGCATGGCGTCGTCCGGCTCGAAACCGACCGGACCGCTCACCCGCACGTGCATGCCTGCGAGGGCGCCCGAGAGCAGGTAGGAGTGGCTCATGTTGCAGGCCGAGTCGCCCAGGAAGGTCATGGTCAAGCCCGCCAGGGCGCCCTTGTGCTCGCGGATGGTGAGCAGGTCCGCGAGGGTTTGGCACGGGTGGAACTGATCGGTGAGAGCGTTCACCACCGGGACGCCGGCGTGCGCCGCCATCTCGTCGATCCGGCTCTGGTCGTAGGTCCGCCAGACGATGAGGCTCGACTGACGGCCGAGTACCCGGGCGACGTCGGCGATCGACTCGCGGGTGCCGATCTGGGCCAGGCTCCCGTCGATCATCATCGGGTTCCCGCCGAGCTCGGCGATCCCGGAGACGAACGAGGCCTGCGTCCTCAGAGTCGGCTTGTCGAAGATGATCGCGACCGTCTTCGGGCCTGCTAGCGGCCTGCCACCAGGCAGGAACTCGGCGTACGGCGCGGCCTTCAGCGAAGCGGCGAGGTCCAGCACCTCCGCCTGCTCGGCCGGGGTTAAGTCGTCATCGCGCAAGAAGTGCCGGGTCACAGGGTGCCTCCGAAGGCCGTGTCGAGGATCGAGGGCCACGACGCAAGGAATGCGTTCGCGTCTTCGTCGCTCAGGATCAGCGGCGGGGCCAACCGGACCCGCTCAGGGGTCGCGTTGTTGAGGATGTAGCCGGCTGCCTGCGCCGCGGCCGCCACCTCGGCGCTCACCGGCGAGGTCAGTGTCAACCCGATCAGCAGACCCCGGCCCCGGACCTCGACCACACGCGGGTCAGCGGCGAGACCGTCGCGGATCTTCTGACCCAGAACCACGGTCCGCTCCAGGAGTTCGTCCTGCTCGATCGTCCGGATGACTGCAAGCGCAGCGGCGCAGGCAACGGGGTTGCCGCCGAAGGTGGTGCCGTGGCTGCCGGGTCCGAGCAAGCTCGCGGCGTCGCCGAGAGCGACGCAAGCGCCGATCGGGAAGCCGCCGGCGAGTCCCTTGGCCAGGGTGACCAGGTCGGGCGCGACCGCAGGGTCGGTCGCCGCAGCGAACCAGTCCCCGGTCCGCCCCATGCCGGTCTGGATCTCGTCGAGCCACAGCAGCGCGCCGTGCTCCGAGGTGATCTGCCGGGCCGCGGCCAGGTAGCCGACCGGCGGCACTAGGACGCCGGCCTCACCCTGAAGCGGCTCGAGGATCACGGCGGCCGTCTGGTCGGTGACCGCGGCAGCGAGTGCGTCCGCGTCCCCGAACGGGACGAAGGTGACCTCGCCCGGAAGCGGCTCGAACGGCTCCCGGTAGGCCGCCTTGGCCGTCAACGCGAGCGCTCCCAGCGTGCGCCCGTGGAACGCACCCTCAGCAGCGACGATGTGCTTGCGGCCGGTCCGCCGGGTGATCTTGAAGGCGGCCTCGTTGGCCTCGGTGCCCGAGTTGGTGAAGAAGACCCTCCCGGAGCTCTCGACCGGACTCGGCCGATTGATCAGCTCGAGGAGCTTCTCGGCCAGCTCTACCTGGGGCGGCGAGGTGAAGAAGTTCGAGACATGACCAAGGGTCTGCAGCTGCTCGGTCACGGCAGCAACCAGAGCCGGGTGCGCGTGACCCAGAGCGTTCACCGCGATTCCGCCGAGCAGGTCGACGTACTCGTTGCCGTCCTGGTCCCAGACGTGCGCACCGACCCCCTTGACCAGCGTGAGGCGAGGTTCGCCGAAGGTGTTCATCAGCGCCGCGGCGTACCGCTGCTTGAGGTCTGCATCCGACTCGGTCATGTTGACTCCTTGGCCTTCCGGATCTTGGTCTTGACCCCGGGCAGAACCTGGGTGCCGACACCTTCGTCGGTGAAGATCTCGAGGAGCACAGCGTGCGGCTCACGCCCGTCGACCACGGTGGCGCGCGGGACTCCTCCGTTCAAGGCGGCCAGGCAAGCAGCCATCTTCGGCATCATCCCGCTCGCCAGGCTCGGCATCAGCTCGGCGAGCGACTCCGGGCTGATCTCACCGATGACGTCGTCGCTGTTGGGCCAGTCCCGGTACAGGCCCTCGACATCAGTGAGCACCAGGAGCTTCTCCGCCTTGAGCGCCACTGCGAGCGCAGCTGCGGCAGTATCGGCGTTGACGTTGTGGACCGCACCCTCGGGGTCGGGGGCGACCGAGGAGATCACCGGGATCCGCCCGGCGTCGATGACATCCTGAACGGCCTCAGGACGGACCGAGGCCACTTCGCCGACGAGTCCGAGATCGACCTCCTCGCCGTCGATGATCAAGTTCGTGCGCTCTGCGGTGAACAGCCCGCCGTCCTCCCCGGACAGGCCCACCGCGAGCGGCCCGTGCTGGTTGATCAGGCCGACCAACTCACGCTGCACCTGTCCGACGAGCACCATCCGGACGACGTCCATCGCCTCGTCGGACGTCACCCGCAGGCCGCCCTTGAACTCGCTCTTGATGCCGAGCCGGTCGAGCATCTGCGAGATCTGCGGACCGCCACCGTGCACGACCACGGGCTTGAAGCCAGCCATCCTCAGGAACACGATGTCCTCGGCGAAGGCGCGCTTGAGCTGGTCGTCGACCATGGCGTTGCCGCCGTACTTCACCACCACGATCTTGCCGTGGTAGGCCTTCAGCCACGGCAGCGCACCCGCCAGGGTGACCGCCTTCCCAGGCTCGACCGCGGGGCGCATCTCGTCGTTCGACTCCCGCTCGCTGCCCGGGAACGCGTCCCGGGTCATGAGCTGTACGCGCTGTTCTCGTGGACGTACGCGTGCGTCAGGTCGTTGGTCCAGACCGTGGCCCGTTCTACGCCTGACTTCAAGTCGATCGTCACCGTGACCTCCCGGGCGTTCAGATCCACGCCGGCGGGGTCCTCGGCGGGAGTGGAGCTGCGGCAGACCCAGACGCCGTTCATCGCGACATCGAGATCGGCCGGGTCGAAGGCGGCGGCAGTGGTGCCGACGCTAGCGAGGACCCGGCCCCAGTTCGGATCCTTGCCGAAGACCGCGGCCTTGAACAGGTTGCTCCGGGCGACGCTACGAGCGACCTCGACGGCCTCGCCCTCGGAGGCGGCATTGACGACACTGATCGCGATCTCGTGGTCCGCGCCCTCGGCGTCCCCGAGCAGCTGCATCGCCAGATCGGTACAGACCTGGGTAAGCGCGTGCGTGAAATCGGCCGGGGTCGGCGTGATCCCGCTGGCCCCGCTGGCCATCACGGTGACCGTGTCGTTGGTCGACATGCAGCCGTCGGAGTCAAGGCGGTCGAAGCTGACCCGGGTGGCGGACCGCAACGCGGAATCAAGCTCGACGGCCGGAACGGCGGCGTCGGTGGTGAGAACCACCAACATCGTGGCCAGCTGCGGAGCGAGCATGCCTGCTCCCTTCGCCATCCCGCCAATGCTCCAGCCGGCACCCTCGACGACGACCTGCTTGGGGACCGTGTCCGTGGTCATGATGGCGCGAGCAGCGTCGTGGCCCCCGTCAGCGGACAGGGCAGCGAGGGCCGCATCGACGCCGTCGAGCAGGTTCTGCCGCGGATTGACCAGGCCGATCAGCCCGGTAGCGCAGACGACCACATCGATGGCGCCGATTCCGAGACCCTCCGCGACCTGCTCAGCCACGGCGTGCGTGGTCTGGAACCCGTCGGCGCCGGTGTAGCAGTTCGCTCCGCCGGAGTTCAGGACGACGGCGCGCACGACGCCGTCCTTGACGACCTCCTGGCTCCAGAGGACCGGGTTGGCCTTGCAACGGTTGGCCGTGAAGACGGTCGCGGAGTCCGCGTTGGGGCCCTGGTTGACCACCAGGGCGAGGTCCGGAGCACCGGTGGACTTGAGACCGGCGGGGACACCGGCGGCAACGAAGCCGGCGGGGTGGGTGACACTCATGACGTCAGTTCTTTCTTGATTTGGCGACGGGGGCGAGGGCGACGGTGTGCCCTCGTCGTCGCCATTCCTCGGCCGCGGCCTCGGCCTTCTCGGTCGGCACCAGCAACCAGTCGGTCGGGTAGGTAGAGACGGTGAAGACGCTGATCCCGGCCTCCGCGAGCGGCCCGAGCACGGAGTGCAGGACCCCAGTCAGGGCGGGGTCCAACGGGCCTTCGATCGCGAACGCCGTGAACGGGCCGTGCTGCTGGACCTTCTTCGGGACCGAGCGACCGGCGCAGATGATGGTGGTCTCGGCCGCGGTCGCGATGATCGCGAACAGCGAGGCGGACTCGGCCCAGTCCGGAACGTCAGCACCGGCGGCCAGGGACGCCACCACAAGCCTCTCCGGGTACTGGTACAGGGTGTGGGTGGTCCCAGGAATGGATGCAGGAGTGGATGCAGGAGTGGATGCTGGCGCCATCACGGTGCAACCCCGATCGTTGTCAGGCCGGTCGCCTCGGGAAGTCCCAGGGCGAGGTTCATGCATTGCACCGCTGCACCGGCGGTGCCCTTTGCCAGGTTGTCGACCGCCCCGACGACCACGACCCGGCCGGACCCACCGCCACCAGCACCGTTGTCGAGTGCCAGCTGCAGGTGCACGCTGTTGGAACCGTAGACGGCCTTCGTGGTCGGCCACTGACCTTCGCGGAGCACCTGCACAAACGGCTCGTCCGCGTACGCCTTCGTGTAGGCCTCCCGAAGATTGCCTTCACTCACGCCGTCGACCACGGGCGCCGTACAGGTCGCGAGGATGCCCCGGGGCATCGGCACCAGAAGCGGCGTGAAGCTGACCTTCACTTCGGCATCGGTGAGCAGAGAGAGGTTCTGGATAATCTCGGGCCCGTGCCGGTGCACGCCGCCGACGCCGTACGCCGTGACGCTGCCCATTACCTCGCTGCCAAGCAGGTTGGTTTTGGCGGCCTTCCCAGCGCCACTGGTCCCGGAGGCCGCGACGATCACCAGGTCACCCGGGTCGACCAGGCCAGCAGCAACCGCCGGAGCGAGCGCCAGTGAAGAGACCGTGGGGTAGCAGCCGGGGACGGCCACCCGCCGGGCGCCCTGGAGCAGGGTCCGCTTGCCCGGCAGCTCAGGGAGGCCGTAGGGCCAGGACCCAGCGTGCTCGGAGCCGTAGAACTTCTCCCAGACGGCGGGGTCGGTCAGTCGGAAATCTGCGCCGCAGTCGATGATCACGACTTCGTCGCCGAGTACCTGCGCGTACTGGGCGGACTGCCCGTGCGGCAGTGCCAGGAAGACCACGTCGTGCCCGGAGAGGACGGCGGCGTTGGTTTCCTGCAGGACCCGGTCCGCGAGTGGAACCAGGTGGGGCTGGAGGGACCCGAGGAGCTCCCCTGCGTTTCCGCCAGCGGTCACCGCACCGATCTGTACGTCGGGGTGCCCGAGCAGGAGACGTAGCACCTCACCCCCGGCGTACCCGCTGGCACCGGCGACAGCGACCGAGATCGGTTTCATGTGCATGACTATACATAACAATGCATGGCCGGGCGACCGAGTGTCCTGAGACGTGCTGAGGAACTCCGCCAATAGAATCGGCAACCACCCGGGCAGCGACCACGGACGACACCTCGAGGACTTGAGTTGGCAGGCAACCACCGCGCTACACGAGTCAAGGAACGGCCCCGGATCTCCGGCCGGGCCGCTGCGGTCGTCGTCGCCATCGCGATGGTCCCGCTTCTCTGGTTTGCAGCCGACAGGGCCTTCGACGGATCCAGCGAGGCTCCGGTCGCGACCGAACCGACCACGACGCCGAGTGCCAGCCCGACTGCCACTGCCGAGCCCTCGAGGACACCATCCGCGAAACCCGCGGCAAAGCCGACCAAGCCCACCACAGCGACCTCGGCGCGCCCGCTTCCCAGGATCGCTCCAGCCGCTCCCCGCCGGATGGCGTCCGGGACCGTTCTCGATCTCGGCTTCGACGAATCGATCGAGCCGCGGAACGGCTCCTTCCGGCCCGCGTCGGCTGGCGAGGTCGCGCGTTGGGGATCACGCGGCATGCCCGGCAGCCCCGGGACTGACACCGTGTACCTGATCGGCAGTACCCGGGCGAACGGGAGCAGCGCGTTCGCCGCGTTACCGAAGCTCAAAGCCGGCGCCCGGGTCACGATCCGCACCGACCGGGGTCGACTGACCTACACAGTCGTCTCCGCGGCGAACCGCCCCACGGGCGGCCTCGCAAATAACGATGACTTCAAGGCCAAGGCGCCTGGGCGCCTGGTCCTGGTAGGAGTTCGGGTCGACGCCTCCGGCGACACCACCGGCCAGGCATACGTGGTGATCGCCAAGCTCACCGGGGCCCGCGCCTCCTGACCTTCCCGGCGTCTCGACGGGCCTCGACCGCGTCCGGCAACCGAACGACGGGCTCAGCGCTGGACGGCGCCGTGCCGCTCGGCCGCCAGCGTCACCGCCGCGTTGCGCGCCGCGCCCGTCTCCGCTTCGGTAAGGGTCCGGTCCGGGGCCCGGAAACGGAGCGCATAGGCCAACGAGCGCTGCCCCTTGCCGATCTGCTCGCCGGTGTAGACATCGAAGAGCCGCACGGACTCGCAGAGCTCGCCGGCTCCCTCGCGCAAGGTTGCGGCAACACTCTCGGCAGGAACCTCGGTGGAGACCAGCAGCGCGACGTCTTCCTTGGCGACCGGGAACGTCGAGAATTCCGGACCGGGCACGACCGCGACCGCCACGGAAAGGAGCGCCGAGAGGTCGATTTCGGCAACCGCCGTACGGTCGGGGACACCGGTCGACGTGCAGACCTGCGGGTGCAGCTCCCCGGCGAAGCCGATGCTTTGCTCGGCGGTGCCCGTGCCTACAAAGATCTCCGCGCAACGGCCCGGGTGCCACGGAAGCTCGGCCCCCGCACGCACGGCCACCACCACGCCCACAGCAGCGGCCAGCTCCCGGACCGCCTCGATGGCGTCCGCCCAGGAACCCTTGCGTCCGGAGCCCCACCAGCCCGAGGTCTCGCGCTCACCGGTCAGCGCCAGGGCGACGTGCAGCGGCTGGTCGGGAAGGGCCGCTTGTAGGGCGGCCCATTCGGCGTCGGTCGGACGACGATCAACGCTCAGGATCGGCGCCACGGCGCCGACATGCGGAAGCGTCACCGGTGCTACCTCAAAGAGGGCGACGTCCGAAATCCCACGGCCGACGTTCCGGGCAACAGTATCGAGCATCCCCGGCAGCAGCGTCGTGGTCATCAGCGGCGCCTCGGCAGAAAGCGGGTTCGCTAGGCGCAGGGCAGTACGACGGACGTCGTCGCCTGGGATCGCGAGAGTGTCGAAGGCGTTCTCGCCGACGAACGGGAAGGTCAGCACCTCGACGAACCCGGCGCCGGCCAGGGTCCGGCCAACGCGGCGGCGGAACTGCTGCTCAGCGCTCAGCCCGCGCCCGGCCGGGGCTGGCGGCAGCACCGACGGGACGTTGTCGTACCCGACGATCCTGGCGACCTCCTCGACCAGGTCGAAGGGATCGGTGACGTCCGGACGCCACGGCGGTGGTACGACGGTGAACCGGCCGCCGCTCTCGGTAACGATGCAGCCCACCGCACGCAGGTTCTCGGCGACGGTGGCAGCTGCGATCTCCATCCCGGTGATCTGCGCAGGCAACTCCCCCGTGATCGTGATCGCCGGGACCGCCGGTGCCGTCCCGATTTTGGTCACCCCGGCGTCAGCGGCCGCACCACCGTGGGCGACGAGGAGCTCGACGACACGATCGGCGGCGGCTTCGGCGATCGTCGGGTCAACGCCACGCTCGTTGCGCTTGCCGGCCTCGGACGTCAGCTTGTGCCGCTTGCCGGTGCGGAACATCGCTACCGGGTTCCAGGACGCAACCTCGATAAGGATCCGCGTCGTCGTCCCCGAGATCTCGGTGGTTGCGCCGCCCATCACACCCCCCAGGCCGATCGGGCCGGAGTCGTCGGTGACCACCAGGTCCTCAACAGCCAGGGCGCGGTCGGTCCCGTCGAGGGTCGTGAGGCGCTCGCCCTCGGCCGCGCGGCGGACCCGGATTATCCCGCTGAGCTTGTCGGCGTCGTACCCGTGAATCGGGTGGCCGAGCTCGAGCATCACGTAGTTGGTGATGTCGACGGCCAGCGAGATGGGTCGCATCCCGGCGAGCTGGATCCGTCGCGCCATCCACGGCGGGGTCGGCGCCGCCGGGTCGAAACCGGAGACGGTGCGGGCGACGAAGACCGGACACCCCGCGAGGTCGTCGATCACGACCGGATGGCCGTCAGCGTTCGACGCCGGTGTCTGCCGCAGGGCCGGGTCGACGTACGGCGCCCCGAAGGCGAGCGCCGCCTCACGGGCGACTCCGCGCAGCGACAGCGCGTACGCCCGATCGGGGTTGATCTCGAACTCGATGACCTGGTCGTCGAGGTGGAGCAGTTCGCGCACCTCGTCGCCGGGCTTCCCGGCGTCGGCCGGCAGCACGATGATCCCAGAATGGTCGTCGCCGAGACCGAGTTCCTTGGCCGAGCAGATCATCCCGGCGGACAGGTGCCCGTAGGTTTTCCGCTCCGAGATCGCGAACCCTCCGGGAAGTTCGCCCCCGGGCAGAACCACGACGACCAGATCGCCCGGAGCGAAGTTGTGCGCGCCGCAGACGATGCCCTGGGGCTGCCCGGTGCCGTTCGCCTCTCCGACGTCGACGGTGCACCAGTTGATGGTCTTGCCGTTCTTCTGCGGCTCGGCGTCCATCGTGAGAACGCGGCCGATCACCAGGGGCCCGGTGACATCCGCACCGGGGTGCTCGAGCGCCTCGAGCTTGAGTCCGAGCGCGGTCAGACGTGCGGCGAGCTCGTCGACGGTCGCCTCGACGGGCAGCTCGACGTACTCGCGGATCCAGGAAACAGGTGCCTTCATGGCGGTTCAGATCTCCGTTCCGAAGGCGCGGGAGAAGCGGACGTCACCCTCGAAGAACGTCCGCAGGTCACCGACGCCGTGCCGGAACATCAACGTCCGGTCGATGCCCATGCCGAAGGCGAACCCGGTGAAACGCTCCGGGTCAACGCCGCAGGCGACCAGCACCCGCGGGTTGACGACGCCGCAGCCGCCCCACTCGATCCAGCCCTCGCCGCGACAGGTGCGGCAGGTTGTCGAGGAAACGTCGTCGCCGTCCACCCGGCCGGCCCCCTTGCACACGAAACAGGTCAGGTCGACCTCGGCACTCGGCTCGGTGAACGGGAAGTACGACGGCCGGAAGCGCGTGATGATGCCCTCGCCGAACACCGCTTGGGCGAAGTGGTCCAGGGAGCCCTTGAGGTGCGCCATCGTGATGCCCTCGTCGACGACGAGACCCTCGACCTGGTGGAACATCGGGCTGTGAGTGGCGTCGTACTCGTCGGTCCGGAACACCCGGCCAGGACAGATGACGTAGATGGGCGGCTCGCGGGTCAGCATCGTCCGGGCCTGGACGGGAGAGGTGTGCGTGCGCAGCACCACGTTGTTCTCGGCCGGCTCGGTCCAGAACGTGTCCTGCATCGTGCGCGCGGGGTGGTCCGCATCCAGGTTGAGTGCGTCGAAGTTGAGCCACTCGGCCTCGACCAACGGCCCCTCGGCGACCTCCCAGCCCATGGCGATGAAGATGTCGGCGATCCGCTCGGACATCAGCGTGATCGGGTGCCGTGCGCCGCGCGGCCTGCGGTCCCACGGAAGCGTGACGTCCACGGTCTCGGTGACGAGCATCCGCTCCTCGGCCTCGGCCGCGAGGATCTCCTGCCGGGCGGCGAGCGCCTGGTTGATCGCACCCCTGGCCTGGCCGACGCGAATGCCTGCGTCCTTCTTGGCCTGCGGCGGGAGCGCGCCGATCTCCCGGTTGGCCAGACCCAAAGGCGACCGGTCACCGACGTGGTCGGTACGGACCTGCTTGAGCGCGTCCAGATCGGCAGCAGCCGCGATCGCAGCCAAGGCAGCGTTCCGCATCGCAACGACCTGCTCCTCCCCGAGCGGGGTCACCTGCACAGGGTCATAGGAGCTGGATTTACTCGCCATCGGCCACGACCTGACGGTCTGTGCCGCGGATGGGTCCGGACATCGGTGCCTCTCGTCGACTGATCGGGCTGCAGTCTATGAGACCGGGCACCCCGGGCGAGCGCGGGTTACTTCCGCCTCAGTTCTGGCGGTTCTCCACCGGCCAGTCCACGACGATCCGGGCTCCGCCGCGGGGCGCATCGGAGATCCGCAGCTCGCCGCCGTGGATGCGTACCAGCCCGTTGACGATGTACATCCCCAGACCGGAGCCACCCCGGGTGCCGTGCTTCCAGAACTTGGTGAAGACCCGGGCCCGGAGCGCCTCGGGGATGCCCTCGCCCTGGTCGTCAACGGTGAACCGGACGCTGGTGGGTCCAGGCTCGGCTGTCACCGTCACTGAGCCCTCCCCGTGTCGGACCGCGTTCTCGATCAGGTTCGTCATTACCTGCACGAACTTGTCCGGATCGGCAAAAACGCGCGCGCCCGCCTCGGGGGCCACAATCGTGATCGTTCGGCTGGTGCCGGCCCGGATCGAGTCCGCCAACCGCTCCAGGATCGGTACGGCGTCCAGCGGGCGGCGGTACAGCGGAAGCCTGCCAGTGTCGATCCGGGCGACGTCGAGCAGCTCGGTGATCAACCGGGAGAGCCGCTCGGCGTCGCTCGCGACCGTGGCCAGCATCAGCTTCTTCTGGTCGTCGTTGAGCCGGTCCCACTTGCTCAGCAGGGTCGTCACGAACCCCTTGACCCCGGTCAGCGGCGAACGGAGCTCGTGAGCGACGGTGGCGACCAGGTCGGAGCGCTCCCGGTCCAGCCGGGCACGGCCGCGACCGGACCGGAGAACCAGACTGACCCGCTCGATCGGCCCACCCGGTCCGCTGCGCTCCAGCCGGGTGGTCACCAAGACCTCGCTGCCGTCAGGCAGAAGCCAGCTCTGCTCGGGTACGCCGGAGCGCGTCGAGAGGCCGCCGTACGGACAGACTTCGGAATACCAGTCGCCGGCGTCCTGGTCCTGCAACGTCAGCGCCGCGGCGAGACCGGCTCCCGGGCAGGCCTGGTCACCCAGCATCCGTCGCGCGGTGGCGTTGACCAGGAGGACGGTGCCGTCACCATCAGCGATCAGTACGCCGTCGGGCAGCGCGTCCCACAGGTCGCGCTCGAGCCGGTCCACGACCAGAACCTAGCCTGCGTTGCGGAGGACGAACGCAATCTCCGGGTTGATGCCACCGTCAGGATCGGGAACCGGTCGCACCTCGACCTCGGCGATGGTGTCCTCCAGGCGCACCGGCTCGGGCAAGTGACCGTAGGTGGGATGCGCGGTCTTAGGAGTCATTGCTCATCCCCTTCCGCCGCAGCCCCAGGACCACCACCAGCGCACCGATCAGGGCGACCCCCGGACCGACGACGGCCCAGAGAGTTTCGTCGGTCATCGGGCTGCCCTCGAGCCATCCGATCCCCTGGGCGGTCCACACCAGACCGGTCAGGACGAGCACCAAGCCGAGCGGTGTCGAGAAGGACTTCATGCCTCCACGGTCCCACGTGCCTGGGCAGAGGCATAGAGGCACACCGCTGCAGCGGTCGACAGATTGAGGCTTTCCGCGCGACCCAGGATCGGGATCGCGATCCGGTGGTCAGCGGCGGCGGCGAGCTCGTCCGGCAGGCCCCACGCCTCGTTGCCGAACAGCCAGGCGACCGGACCGTCGAGGAGCTCGCCAGCCTGGAAGAGGTCGACCTCACCAGCACCGTCTGCCGCGAGCACCCGGTAGCCGGCTGCCTTCGCGGTCTGGACGGCCTCGAGCGGGTCGACACCGGTGGCGATCGGTACGTGGAAGAGCGAGCCGACGGTGGCGCGCACGGCCTTGTCGTTATACGGGTCCACGCTGTTGCCGGCGAGGATGACGGCGTCAGCCCCGCTGGCGTCAGCGGTCCGGATGATCGTCCCGGCGTTGCCGGGGTCTCGTACGTCAGCGCAGATGACGACCGTCGAGCCGGTCAGGACGACCTCGAGCGGCCGGTCCACGAACCGGCAGACCGAAACGATCCCTTGGGGACTCTGGGCACCGGCCAAGGAAGCGACGGCATCATCGCCCGCGAGCTGCCACGGGAGTCCCGCGTCGTGCACCGCTCGCACGAGTTCCGGGTTCTGCGTGGTCGCTGTCCGGGTCGCGAACACCTCGACGACACAGCCGGGCCGGTCGAGCGCCTCGGTGAGTGCCTTGCTGCCCTCGGCGAGAAAGAGCCGCACCTCTGCCCGAGAATTGCGACGGGCGAGCTTCCTGGCAGCTTTCACCCGACCGCTGCTGCCCGAGAGCAGCGGCCGATCTGGGCTGGCCGGGAAACTCGCCGCGTCGTTCTGGTTCATGGCAGCAGCGTGATCACGGGGTCCGACCGCGTGCGCGGTCCGAGCACGTCGATCAGGCGTTGGCCGGGGCGTTGACGTCCTCGGGCAGCGCAGCCTTGGCCAGCTCGACCAGGGCGGTGAACGCCGGCAGATCGTTGACGGCCAGCTCCGCGATGATCTTGCGGTCGACCTCGACGCCCGCCAGGGTCAGGCCCTGGATAAAGCGGTTATAGGTCAACCCCTGCGCGCGGGCGCCGGCGTTGATCCGTTGGATCCACAGCTTGCGGAACTCGCCCTTCCGCTTGCGGCGGTCGTTGTAGCTGTAGACGAGGGAGTGGGTGACCTGCTCCTTCGCCTTGCGGTACAGGCGCGAACGCTGACCCCGGTAGCCGGAGGCGCGCTCGAGAACTACCCGGCGCTTCTTCTGGGCGTTTACCGCCCGCTTGACGCGTGCCATCTTGTGTTACTCCTTCAAAATCCTGGTCTCGACTGAGCGCAGACCTTCGGGGTGAGGCTCAGAGACCGAGCAGCTTCTTCGCGCGGGGGACGTCGGCCTTGGCGACCTCCGCCGTACCGGACAGGCGGCGCTTGACCTTGGAGGACTGCTTCTCCAGGTTGTGGCGCAGACCAGCCTTCTGGCGTCGGATCTTTCCCGATCCGGTCACCCGGAAGCGCTTGCTGGCTCCGGAGTGCGTCTTGTTCTTCGGCATCTGTGTTTCCTCTTCTCAGGCTTCGATCTCAGGATCGAGGTTCTCTGAACGCTTACGTTCTTTCTTCGGTGCGGCAGGCCCGGTGTGCGAGGCCTTGATCTCAGCTTCGATCTCCGCCTTCTCTGCGGCCTTCTCTGCTGCGAGCTCGACCTTCTCCGCCTTCACCTCGGCCTTGGCTTCGGCCTTCTTCTTGTGCGGACCAAGAACCATGATCATGTTGCGGCCGTCCTGCTTCGGCGACGACTCCACGAAGCCCAGCTCCGTGACGTCCTCAGCGAGCTTCTGCAGCAACCGGAACCCGAGCTCGGGTCGGTGCTGCTCGCGACCGCGGAACATGATCGTGATCTTGACCTTGTCGCCCTGGCGAAGGAACCGCACGACGTGACCCTTTTTGGTCTCGTAGTCGTGCGCGTCGATCTTCGGCCGGAGCTTCATCTCCTTGATGACCACATTCGTCTGGTTACGGCGAGCCTCACGGGCCTTCTGGGCGTTCTCGTACTTGAACTTCCCGTAGTCCATGAGCTTGCAGACCGGCGGCCGGCCCTGGGGGGCGATCTCGACGAGGTCGAGGTCGGCTTCCTGGGCAAGCTTCAGTGCCTGGTCCGTCGGAACGATGCCGACGGTCTCACCGTTGGGTCCAACGAGACGGACCTCGGGTACCCGGATCCGATCGTTGATGCGCAGCTCAGTGCTGATGTGTCCTCCTGGGTCGATTCACTGGTACGACCACGCGGAGCCGCCCTTCAAAGGCGAAGAGCTCCGGTGCCGACGCATGGGAGCCCCTGGGACAGTGGATCGTTACCGCGCCGAGCGCAGCGTCAACCCACCGGACCGGACCCGACGACCTGTGCATCCTGATTTCACTCAGCATGCTGCGATCGGTGCGGGTGGGAGAGGCCTCCACTTGTCAGATCGGGCACCCCGGAGTGATCCGTGGCGTCCGATCGGTCGTTCACAAGGCTACAGGCTCGCGACTGTTCCGTCACATCGAGCGGGTCCAGCCCCAGCCGTCGTTCCCCTCGCTCGTAACGGGGCGCAGGACCAGTCCATCGGCGAGCGCCCGCAGCTCTTCACCCTCCACGGCGAACAGCACCGGACCGGCGACGTCGATCAGGAGCGCGTCGGCACCGTCCTGGATCGCTGAGCGTGCTGCCAGACGCAGCTCCACGGCCACCGGGCGCGCCTCCGCGTTCCAGGCGCCCAGCGATCCGGTAGAGGTGAACGAGAGCAACGCAGTACGGCCATCGCGGCCGGTGATCAGCACCGTCGCCATATCGCTGGTCTTGTCGTGCGCCAGCCCGCGGTCGTCGTACTCGACCTCGCCGAGCACGGCCATCACCGGGACCAGGACCCGACTGTGCTGCAGCACGGCCAGGGTGGCCGCGTGGGTGGACCGCGGGTCTCGGTCGTACGCCGCCAGGGCCGCAGTCACCGCGGGGTCGGCGGTGCCGTCATCGCCCGCGAACCCGGGGTTGGGGATCACCCGCTCCATCTCCACACCGACCATCATCCCAAACCGGCCGCCGAGCGGACGCGCGGCTCCGTAGGGTGGCCCCGTGACCGACGACCAAGGTGCTGCCCGCCGAGCATCGGGCCGCCGCCTCTCTGCCGCCGTCAACGCCCTCGAGGACCCTGCGACGCCGCTGGTCGTGATCGACCTGGACGCGTTCGACGCGAACGCCGACGACCTGCTCCGACGAGCTGCCGGTACGCCGATCCGGGTGGCGTCGAAGTCTCTACGGATCCCCGCACTGCTCGAACGGGTTCTTGGCCGCCCCGGCTTCGCCGGTGTTCTCGGCTACTCGCTCCGCGAGGCCCTCTGGCTCGTCGAGAACGGTGTCAGCGACGACGTCGTCCTGGCTTACCCGACCACCGATCGAGGGGCGCTGCGCCGACTCCTGGCCAACGAGGTCGCGCTGGCCGCGATCACCCTGATGGTCGACTCGGCCGCACACCTGGATCTCGTCGACGCCGTCCGGTCCACCGGCTCGAGGGCTCAGGTCCGGGTCGCCCTCGATATCGACGCCGGGCTCCGCGTCGGTCCCGCACACATCGGGCCCAAGCGCTCGCCGCTGCACGACGACACCGACGTGCTCGCGTTGGCCCGTGAGGCGCGCACCCGCCCCGGGTTCACCCTGGTCGGCGTCATGACCTATGAAGGCCAGGTGGCTGGTGTTCAGGACGACGTGCCCGGCCAGTTGGCCAAGTCGCTGGTCGTACGACGCCTCAAGGCGGCCTCGCTGCGCCAGCTCGGCGAACGCCGCAGCCGGATCGCCGCAGGCCTCGCCGAGATCGTCCACCTCGAGTTCTGGAACGGGGGTGGGTCAGGCAGTGTGGAGGCCACCGCCGCGGACCCAGCCGTCACCGAGATCGCAGCCGGCTCGGGCCTGCTCATACCGACCCTCTTCGACCACTACCAGAGCTTCCGGCCGCGACCTGCAGCGTTCTACGGCGTCCCTGTGGTCCGCAAACCCGGGCCCGGCGTGGTGACCGTCGCCGGCGGCGGCTACATCGCCAGCGGACCGGTGGGCAAGGACCGAGCGCCCACGCCGTGGGCTCCCGGTGGCCTTGCGTTGACAGGTCTCGAAGGCGCCGGCGAGGTCCAGACTCCGCTCACCGGGCCTGGGACGGCCAGCCTGGAGATCGGCGACTGGGTCTGGTTCCGGCACGCCAAGTCCGGTGAGCTTGCCGAGCACACCAACCACGTCCACCTGCTCGCCGGTGAGGCGATCACCGCGACCGTGCCGTCCTACCGCGGACTCGGGTACTCCTGGTGAGCGGACCGGCCACCTTGGTAGCACGGCTGCTCGCGGCGCCACCACGGCTCGGCGGCACCCGGCTCCTCTGCATCGACGGTCCGGCCGGGTCCGGCAAGTCGACCCTGGCCGGCCGGGTTGCCGCACTGACCGGCGCCCCCGTCGTACGCATGGACGACCTGTACCCCGGGTGGTCCGGCCTGTTCGCGGTGGACGAGCAGGTGCTCGGGGTTCTCGAGCCACTGGTGGGCGGGCGACCTGGACGGTATCGCCGTTACGACTGGGAGGCGGAGGCGTACGCCGAGGATCATGTCGTCGAGCCGGTCGAGCTGCTGGTTCTCGAAGGCGTCGGCGCCGGGAACCGGGGTTGGTCCGACCGGGCCAGCCTGCTGGTCTGGGTGGAGACTTCCGACGAGGTCCGTTTCGCGCGCGGCCTGGAGCGGGACGGCGACGCAGTCCGCGACCGGTGGCTGGCCTGGATGAAGGACGAGAAGCGGCTCTTCGCGGCCGAGGGCACCCGGGCGCGGGCAGACCTGGTCATCAAGACCTGACCCACAGCCGCCGATCGCGCCGGGCCCAGCGACACCCAGAAAGCCCGGGCCGAGGCGCCAAGGCGGGGATCGACTTCTGCCTCAATCGTTGCGCTCGGTCGGAGTGTTCTCGGCGACCAGCCGTCGCAGCTCGCGGACCGCCTGCTTCGCGCGCTCGCCGTCCGAGCCCTGGATCCCGACGGCGGACACGGAGGTGCCGTCGGAAAGGTCGATGCCCGCCCACGGCGCCCCGCGGCGCAGGTTCACCGCGAGGATCTGGGACCAGTCGTAATCCCGTCTGCGGTACCCGTTGACCACGGTGACCCCACCGGCTTCCGCGGTCACCCGCGAGCGCATCAGCGCGAACCAGACCGCGAACGCCATCACCCCGAACAAGACCAGGGTCGCGCGCTGCAGGAAGCTGAACCGGGCGCGGACGTCCTCGCCGAAGGCAATCCAGACGCCGATCGTGAGGATCAGCAGCGAGACCCCGACCATCGTCCCCATCATCCGGGCCCCGAACGGGCGCCAGGTGTGCGGCAGAGTGACGGGCTTCGCTGTCACGGCAGCGTCACAGACGACAGGCGTGGATGTCGGTCAGCAGGATCGCTCGGGCACCGATCTCGTACAGGTCGTCCATCAGCTTCTGGGCGCCGGCACTCGGGACCATCGACCGTACGGCGACCCAGCCCTCGCGGTGCAGCGGGGACACCGTCGGGCTCTCCAGGCCGGGAGTCAGCTTGATCGCTTCCTCGACCCACTCGCTCGGGATGTCGTAGTCCATCATCAGGTAGGACCGCGCGACCAGGACACCCTCGACGCGCCGGGTGAAGGTGGCCAGCCCCTCGGGCTCGGCGCCGGCACGGCTGATCAGCACGGCCTCTGACTCCATGATCACGTCGCCAACGATCGCCAGTCCGGCCTGCTTGAGGGTGCTCCCGGTCTCGACGACGTCCGCGATCGCGTCCGCGACGCCGAGCTGGATGCTGGTCTCGACCGCACCGTCCAGGTGGACCACCCGGGCATCGATGCCCTGCTCGGCCAGGTAGGCCTCGACGACGCCGACGTACGAGGTGGCGATCCGCTTGCCGTTGAGGTCGGCGAGCGAGTCGAGAACGCCGGGACGGGCAGCGAAGCGGAACTTCGAACGGCCGAAGCCGAGCTGCATGGACTCCTGCGCGGCCGAACCGGAGTCCAGGAGCAGGTCCCGGCCGGTGATGCCGATATCGAGGGTGCCCTCGCCGACGTACAGGGCGATGTCCCGGGGACGCAGGTAGAAGAACTCGACGCCATTGGCGGTGTCGAGGAGGCTCAGCTCCTTGGAGTCCGAGCGCTGCCGGTAGCCGGCTTCCCGCAGGATCTCGGACGCGGCCGTGGAGAGCGCGCCCTTGTTGGGCAGCGCGACGCGGAGCAGCGGAGCGCCGTTGCCGCCGTTGTTGCCAGTGCTGGTCACGTTGGTTCCTAGAGGTGGGAGTAGACGTCTTCGAGCGAGATTCCGGCGGCGAGCATCAGCACCTGTGCGTGGTAGAGCAGCTGACTGATCTCCTCGGCCGCCCGCTCATGGCCCTCGTACTCGGCAGCCATCCAGGACTCGGCTGCTTCTTCGACCAGCTTCTTACCGATCGCGTGCACGCCGGCGTCGAGCGCCGCCACGGTGCCGGAGCCATCCGGTCGCGTCTCAGCCTTCTCGCTGAGCTCGGCCCACAACTCCTCGAACGTCTTCACGAGAGCCGAGCCTATCCGTTCGCCGCCACCGGTTTGTCGCGACCCTCAGCCGCCGAGATGTTCCCGGCGGCGGATCCTACGCAGCGTGACGGCGGTCTGCAGCGCAGCACTGGTCGCCTCGTACCCCTTGTCCTCCTTGGACCCGGGCAGCCCTGCTCGGTCGAGCGCCTGGTCGTCGTCGTCGCACGTGAGCAACCCGAACCCGATAGGGACGCCGTGGTCGAGAGCGACCCGATTGAGACCGTCTGTCGCTGCCGTGGAGACGTACTCGAAGTGCGGGGTGCCGCCGCGGATGATGACGCCGAGCGCGATCACGGCGTCGAAGCCCTGTCGTGCCAGCGCATCCGCGACAACCGGAAGTTCGAAAGAGCCAGCGACGCGGACCACGACCGGAGAGTCCACCTGGTGCTTCTTCAACGCCTCCAGGGTGCCGTCGAGCAGCCCGGCCATCACCTCCTCGTGCCAGCTCGCGGCGACGACAGCTACCCGGAGCTCGTGACAGTCGAACGGTGCGTCGACCGGGCTTCCCTCGCGACTCATGGCGTCACTCCTTCTGGTTCGGCCGGCTGCTGCTCGGCAGCGAGGTCCGGGAGATCGTGGCCCATCCGGTCCCGCTTCGTCCGCAGGTACGCGATGTTGTGGTCGTTCGGACGCGGGGTCAACCCCACCTGTTCGGTGACCGGGATCCCGTACGACGCCAGACTGGAGGTCTTGTCGGGGTTGTTGGTCAGAAGCCGGACCGAGCCGACACCGAGGTCACGAAGAATCTGGGTGGCCGCGCCGTAGTGCCGCGCGTCCGCGGGCAGACCGAGGTCGAGGTTCGCATCGACGGTGTCGCGCCCTCCGTCCTGGAGCTGGTAGGCCTGCAGCTTCGCCAGCAGGCCGATCCCCCGGCCTTCGTGGCCGCGCAGGTAGATCACGACGCCACGGCCTTCCTTCGCGATCCGCGCCAGGGCCTCGTCGAGCTGAGGTCCGCAGTCGCACCGGGACGAGCCGAAGACGTCGCCGGTCAGGCACTCGCTGTGCACCCGGACCAGTACCGGCTCGCCGGTCCTCAGGTCAGCCGGGTCGCCGTAGACCAGGGCGATGTGCTCCGAGTCGTCGACGGTGATCCGGTAGCCGAAAGCCGTGAAATCGCCGTGACTGGTCGGCAGCAGGGTTTCGGCCACCCGCTTCACGTGCGTCTCGGTCCTGCGGCGGTAGTGCACCATCTGTTCGATCGAGATCATCTTCAGACCGTGCTCGTCCGCGAACGCACGGAGCTCCGGACCGCGCTTCATGGTGCCGTCGTCGTTGACGACCTCGACCAGCACGCCGGCGGGCGTCAGGCCGGCCATCCGGGCCAGGTCGACGGCGGCCTCGGTGTGGCCCCGACGTACCAGGACCCCGCCCTCGCGGTAGCGCAACGGGAAGACATGGCCGGGCCGGGTAATCTCCCACGGCTCGGTGGCCGAGTCAGCCAGAACCCGCGCAGTGTGCGCCCGGTCCGCGGCCGAGATACCGGTGGAGACGCCGTCGCGGGCGTCGACCGAGATCGTGTACGCCGTCCGGAGCTTGTCCTTGTTGTGCGGCGTCATCAGCGGGATCTCAAGCCGATCGAGCATGTCGGCCGGCATCGGTACGCAGATCACGCCGGAGGAGTGCCGGATCGTGAACGCCATCAATTCCGGGGTCGCTTTCGCAGCCGCGAAGATGATGTCGCCCTCGTTCTCGCGATCCTCGTCATCGACGACGATGACAGCCTTCCCAGCAGCGACGTCGGCGATCGCCGCTTCGATGTCATCAAGCCGGACCCCCTTGTGCTGGCCGCTGTGGCCGCTCGTCTGGTCAACACCGTGCTCGGTCATCGTGCGCTCACCATCTTCTCGACGTACTTCGCGATCACGTCAACCTCGAGGTTGACCGGATCGCCGGGTTGCTTGAGGCCCAGCGTGGTGCGGGCGAGGGTCTCGGGAATCAGGGAGACCACGAACGAATCCGTGCCGACCTCGGCCACGGTCAGACTGATCCCGTCCACCGTGATCGAACCCTTGTCGACCAGGTAGCGGTTCAACTCCGCGGGCAGCGAGACGGTCACCCGTTCCCAGTGCTCGCTCGGCTCGCGGGCCAGGATCTGGCCGGTGCCGTCGACGTGGCCCTGGACGATGTGTCCGCCGAGGCGGGTCGCGGGGGTGACGGCGCGTTCCAGATTGACCCGGGTGCCCACCTCCAATGCACCGAGAGAGGTGTGCGCGAGCGTCTGCAGCATCACGTCCGCAGTGAAAACGCCCTCGGCCTGGGTGACCACGGTGAGGCAAACTCCGTTGACGGCGATCGAGTCGCCTGTTCCGGCATCCCCGGTCACCAGCGGACCCTCCACGGAGAGCCGAACGGCGTCGTGCAGCGGTTCGATGGCGGAGACCCGTCCGAGCTCCTCGACGATTCCGGTGAACATCAGCTCCTGCTTCCTGTGGCGGCGGCGCGCGGCCAACCGGTGACGCGGACGTCGCCGTCCAGGACGGTGACGTCGGTGACCACGAGGTCCAGCGCTGCTGAGATCGTTTCGATTCCCAGATCGGCGACCGCGTTGCGGCCGGAGCCGAGCAGCTTGGGGGCGACGTACACGACGACTTCGTCCACGCAGTGAGCCTGCAGGAACGCCGCCGCGACCGTCGGACCGCCCTCGAGGAAGACGTGCTGCCGGCCCCGGGCGTGCAGGTCGGTGAGAACGTCGGCGACAGCCCGGGTGCGCAGGTGGACCGTGTCGGCGACGTCATTCAGGACGCGGGCACCGACCGGAATGTCCCGGTCCCCCATTACTACCCGGAGCGGCTGGCGCTCACGCGGCAGCGCCTCGTCGATCTCGTCGCGGACCGTCAGCTCCGGGTCATCGCGCAGGACCGTCCCGGTACCGACCAGGATCACGTCGCACTCGCTGCGCAGCCGATGGGTGTCGCGGCGCGACGTCGCGTTGGAGACCCAGCGGCTCGACCCGTCTGCAGCGGCGCTCCGGCCGTCAAGGGTGGTCGCGAACTTCCAGGTCACGAACGGGCGGCCGTGCTCCATCGCGAAGGTCCAGGCCCGGTTCAGCTGGCGGGCCTCGCGCTCGAGCAAGCCCATCTCGACCCCGATTCCGGCAGCACGCAGGGTCGAGGCTCCCCCGGCGGCGAGCGGGTTCGGATCGGGCTGCGCATAGACGACTGCGGCGACACCAGCGTCGATCAACGCCTGGGCACAGGGCCCCGTCCGACCGGTGTGGTTGCAGGGCTCGAGGGTCACGACCGCGGTCGACCCACGGGCGGACTCACCTGCGCCCGTGAGGGCGACTGCCTCTGCGTGCGGCGTACCGGCCCCGCGGTGGAAGCCTTCCGCGATCTCGCTGCCGTCAGGCGCGAGCAGGACGCAGCCCACGCGCGGATTCGGGCCGTGCGGTACGCCGGGGGTGCGCGCCAGATCGAGGGCACGGCGCATCGCGCGCTCGATCGACGTCGACCCGCTCATGGCACCACTCCCGTCCAGATCCGGCTCACGGACTGGAGGGGGTGCTGGGAAAATGCACAGGTCGCGCAACCCGGACGTCGGCAGACGCCCTGGTCGGACCCAGCGTGCTCTTCCCATCCGGACTTTAACCGTCGGTCCAGGAATCTCACCTGGTCAACCGATCGCTGGCTGCGAACGGGTCGCGGACTTTAACCGCCGGCTCGGATTTTCACCGATCCCAGTGCACGCGAGTTCTCACTCGTTGGTGACAAGCCTGCCACACCAGATCCGTTCGTGGCGCGGGCATCCGCTGTGAGAGCGCTTACACCGGGTCGCGAGGGTCGGTTCAACGGGGCTGGCGCGGGCGTTCGGCCATCTTCTTCAGGTCTCGAACCATCGCGTCCGGGTCCTCGGCGGAGAAGACCGCAGAACCGGCGACGAACACATCGGCCCCGGCATCGGCGCAGCGTTCGACGGTCTCGAGCGACACTCCCCCGTCGACCTGGAGCCAGACCTCGAGTCCGGCGGCAGAGATCAACTCGCGTGTACGGCGGATCTTCGGCAGACAGAGGTCGAGGAACTTCTGGCCGCCGAATCCCGGCTCGACGGTCATGATCAGCACCATGTCGAGCTCGCCGAGCACGTCGGCGTACTGGTCGATACCGGTGGCGGGCTTCAGTGCCATCGATGCGCGGGCGCCCTTGGCTCGGAGTTCCCGGGCAAGACGGACCGGCGCAGCGGCGGCCTCGGCGTGGAAAGTGACCGACCCGGCGCCTGCTTCGGCGTACGCCGGCGCCCATCGGTCCGGATCAGCAATCATCAGGTGCGCGTCGAGCGGCAGGTCGGTCGCCTTGGTCAGCGACTCGAAGACCGGGAGGCCGAGGGTCAGGTTGGGGACGAAGTGGTTGTCCATCACGTCGACATGCACCCAGTCCGAGCTGGGGATGCGGGCGATCTCATCGGCGAGGCGCGACAGGTCGGCGTTCAAGATGCTCGGTGTGATCTGGATACCCACGGCACGAATCCTAGTGCGAAAGCGCACCTCAGGACTCACCCGGCCCGAAGGCCCGGCTCAACGAACCGTGCGGCCCGGTCAACGACGCCGGAGCAGCGCCAGGAACATCGCGTCGGTACCGTGCCGGTGCGGCCAGAGCTGAACCGCGCCCGCGAGCTGGGGCGACTCGGCGTCGATCACCTCGCCGATCAGGTCCAGCACCGGTTGCAGCTCGGCATCCGGCCGACGCCGGAGCACCTCGTTGACCACGCCGGCAGTCTCGGCGACCACGGGAGAGCACGTGGCGTACAGGACCACACCCCCCGGGCGCACGGACCCGACGGCAGCGTCCAGCAGCGCGACCTGAAGGTCCACGAGCTGGTCGAGGTCGGCGGCGGTACGGCGCCACCTGCTCTCCGGGCGCCGTCGTAACGCTCCCAGCCCGCTGCACGGGGCGTCGACCAGGACCCGGTCGAACGAGCTCTCCGGCCAGGCGGGGCGGGTGCCGTCGCCGTTGATCACCCCGAGAACGCCGGCGCGTGCGGCCCGTACTCCTTGGACGACCAGCGCTGCCCGATGGGCCTGGCGCTCGTTGGCGAGGACTCCGGCGCCTCGCTGGGCAGCGAGGGCGGCCAGCAGCGCGGCCTTCCCGCCAGGACCGGCACAGACATCGAGCCAGCGCTCGTCACGCCCCTCCACCACGGCACCGGCGAGGACCAGGGCGACCAGCTGGGAGCCGGCGTCCTGGACGCCCGCGCGTCCCTCGCGGACCGCCGCGATCTCCCCGGGGTCGCCGCTCTCCAGCGTCACCGCGAGCGGCGAGATCGACGACGGTGTGCCCCCGAGCTCGGCAGTGGTGCTCAGCCCGGGTCGGGCGGCCAGGGTCACGGCGGGCCGGGCGTTGTCTGCGGCGAGGAGTGCCTCAAGCTCCTCAGGGCGACCGAGCGCCGCCGCCAGCAGCTCGATCACCCACTGCGGGTGTGCCGTTCGTACGGCGAGCGGACGGCCCGCCAGCCACTCGTCGAGCGAGCGGGCTGAGACCTTGCGAAGTACGGCGTTCACCAGTCCTGAAGGGCGGTGGCCGATCCGCTCCTTGACCAGGTTCACCGTGGTGTCGACGGCGGCATGGGTCGGCACCCGCATGGAGAGCAGTTGGTGCGTGCCGAGTCGCAGGGCGTCCCGGACCGGTGCCTCGAGCGGCTTGCTCACCAGTCGGTCAATCACGTCGTCGTAGGAGCCTTGGAGCCGCAGGGTCCCGCCGACGAGCTCGGTGGCAAGCGCGGCGTCGCGGCCGGTCAGCCGCTGCTCGCGGAGCAGCCGGGAGAGCTCGAGGTTCGCGTAGGCATCCTTCTCGCCCACAGCGCGCAGGACGTCGTAGGCGACCAGCCGCGCGGGGTCAGTCCTCGGCATGTGCGGAACCGTCCAGATAGGCCTTGGCGAGCCGCTTCGGAGCCATCCGCAGCCAGGCCTCGGTCAGCACCTCGGCGAGCTCGGTCCTGCTGATCTCACCGAGCCGCGATGCCCGGACCAGAACCGCGTTGAAGTTCCGGAAGTGATCGATCGTGAAGAAGGGGGTGTCGGGATCGTCGACGAGCGCCTGTTTGTCTGCATCGTCCGCGGTCATGATCACGATCAGGTCGTCGTACGGTTGACCGGTCTCAGGGTCGACCGCATCCTTGCGGGCCGCCCGGTAGAGCAGGAAACCCTTCCCGCTTTTTCCGCGCGGGACCTTCCAGGTCGGTCGGTCGCCCCAGGAGATCCCGAGCTCGGTCTCCGGGAAGGCACCCGCGATCGTATCGACGTCCGCCGCGGTGGCGGGGCGGTCGTTCACGCGGGCCCGGCCTCTGCCTGCCCGAGGACCGCCCCGGACTCCAGGCGCACCCCGCGGGCCCAGTCGGCTGCCGGCATCTGCTTCTTGCCGAACGGCCGCACCTCTCCGAGCTGGACCGGGACAGTTGCGGTGCCGACGTAGAGCGCGCTCTTGGTCACCTCGATGACCCCTGGCGCCAGCGGCACGCGGTCGGTGGCGATCTCGCACATCCTCACCGGGCCGATCTTGATCCGCTCGCCGTCGTACGTCGTCCAGGCGCCGGGGCCAGGAGTGCAGGCGCGGACCCGCCGGTCGACGGCCAGCGCCGGGTCGTCCCAGTCGATCCGGGCGTGCTCGACGAGGATCTTCGGCGCGAAGCTGATGCCGTCGAGAGGCTGCGCGCGGGCCTCGAGCTCGCCGTCCTCGATCCCGTCCAGGGTCGCCACCAGCAGGCCGGCTCCTCCTTCAGCGAGCTTGGCGAGCAGCGTCCCGGCGGTGTCGTCGTGGTGGATCAACTGCGTCATCAACCCGTACGTCGGGCCGGCATCGAGCTCCTTGACGATCCGGAAGGTAGTGGCACCGGTGACTTCGTCGCCGGCGAAGATCGCGTGCTGGACCGGGGCGGCGCCGCGCCAGTGCGGCAGCACCGAGAAGTGCAGGTTGACCCAGCCGTGCACCGGGATGTCGAGTGCCGACTGCGGCAACAGGGCGCCGTACGCGACGACCGGGCAGCAGTCCGGGCGGAGTGCGCGGAGTTCCTCCTGGAACTCGGGGTCGCGCGGGTGGTCGGGCTTCAGGACCGGCAGGCCCAACTCGTCGGCGAGCAGGGCGACCGGCGAAGCGACCAGCTTGCGACCACGGCCGGACGGGGCGTCGGGACGGGTGATCACGCCGACCAGCTCGTGCTTGCTCTCCGCGATCGCCCGCAGCGCGGGAAGGGCCGGCTCCGGGGTCCCCGCGAAGACGACTCTCACAGGCCGAACCCGTTGGTCGCGTGCGGAGAGACCCGCACCTGGGTGTCGGCGCCGAACCACTCGGCCTCACGGATCGCCTTCATCGCCCCGCGACGCGCCTCCCGGTCCAGCCGGTCGATGAACAGAATCCCGTCGAGGTGGTCGGTCTCGTGCTGGAACGCCCGGGCCAGCAGGTCCGTGCCCTCGATCGCGACCGGGTCTCCGTGCATGTTGAAGCCGTGCGCGACCACGGAGAGTGCTCGGAGGCAGTCAATCGAGAGGCCCGGCAGCGAGAGGCAACCCTCCGGACCGTCCTGGGTCTCGGCGGAGAGCACGAGTTGGGGGTTGACCAGGTGGCCTACCTGACCGTCGACGTGCCAGCTGAAGACCCGGAGGCCGACGCCGATCTGCGGGGCCGCGAGGCCGGCGCCGGGCGCGTCCAGCATCGTCTCGGTGAGGTCGCCCACCAGGGTGCGCAAGTCCTTGTCGAAGCTGGTCACCTCGACCGCGGGGGTGCGCAGCACCGGGTCACCGAACAACCGGATCGGCCTGATGGACACTCGTTCTCCTTCGTCTGGACCGGGGCAAGTCTAGGGCGAGCCACTCAGAGCTCGGTCGGGTCCACCTCGACCCGCAGGTGCGGCTCCTTGCGCGCCGATCGCTGCGCCTGCATCTCGACCAGGGCTCGGGACAACTGTGGTCCGGCGGCGCGCGGAACCCGTACGACGTACCGGTGCTCCTCCTCGACCTCGACAGGTCCGAGGACCTCCGCCCCTTCCGGGAGTGCGAGCACGCCGAGGGCGGCCTCGACCAGATCCGCCGGTCCGGTCAGCGTCGCCACCCGGGACGCTGGCGGCAGGTGGGCTTCCTGGCGCTCCCCGATCTCGCGCTGGGCGAACCCCGACGGGTCCCAGCGCACCAGGGCCTGCAGCGCCGCCGACCCAGGATCGCCGACCGCAAAGACCTGCCCGCCATCGGGTCGGACCAGCGCGGCAGCATTGAGCCACCGCCGCAACGCCTCCTCCTCGGCCCGCAGGTCCGAGCGGGCCACCAGGAGCCAGGTGTCGAGCAGCACCACCGCCGCGTAACCGCCGGGGACGCTCGGCTCGGCACCCGGTGTGGCCACGACGATGGCCGGGCGCTGCGCGACCTCGACGATCACCTTCTCCCCCGAGGAGGTCCGGACCGGGACTGCCGGGAAGGCCCGCCCCAGCTCCTCGGCGGTGCGCAGATCACCCAGGACCGGGGCGCGCAGGCCCCGTCCACCGCACTCAGGACACGCCCAGGCCGTTGCTACCGTCCCGCACCACGCGCACGACGGCGGCGTCTGCGGCCCGGTGATCCGGAGCGGACCGCGGCAGGCCGAACAGGCAGTCGGCGCGCGGCAGGTGTCGCAGGCCAGTCGGGTCGCGTAGCCGGACCGAGGCGTCTGGACCAGGACCGGGCCCACCGCGAGCGCCGTCCGCATCACCTCGAAGAGCTCACGAGGCAGGCGCGAGGCCCGGGCGTTCGGATCGCGGGCCAGGTCGAAGTCCGAGTCGCCGGTGATCCTGGCCGACACGCGCTCTCGCAGGCTCGCCCGGGGTAACGCGACGTCGATCGCCCAGTCGCTGCGCACCAGGTACTCCGCCTCGACGCTCCGGGCGTGGGCGGCCAGCAATGCGGCGCAACCTGTGCTCTGAGCCCGCATCAGCAGGATCTCGCGGGCGTTCGGGTACGGCGCCCGTGGTTCGGCGAACAGGTCGTCCCCGTCGTCCCAGATCGCCACCAGGCCGAGGTCGTGGACTGGGGCGAACGCCGCGGCCCGGGTGCCGATGACGATCCGGACCGCACCGCGGGCGACCGCCAGGAACGCTGCGTACCGCTTGGCGGGACCGGAGTCCGCGGTGAGCACCACGTGCTGCCCAGGCTCGAGGCGTTCGGAGAGCGCCCGGTCGACGCGGCCCACGTCCCGCACGTCCGGGAGACAGACCAGGGCACCGCGTCCGGCGAGAGCGGTCGCCACCACGGCGTCGGTCAGCAGGTCGGCGGCCGCATCACCCGGACCGAGCGTCCAGACCGCGCGCGGACTCTCCCCCGCTGCCAGCCCCTGGAGGAACTCGACTCCTCCGTCGTACGGTGCCCAGCGACCCGGCTCAGAACGGGCGATCAGCTCGGGCGGCACCGCGCTCGCGACCTTCTCGGTCGTCGCGTGCCGAGCCGGGATCGCCAGCCGCAGTACGTCGGAGCGGGTACCGGCGTACCGGGCGGCAACCGCCCCGACGAGGTCAGCGACGTCGACGGAGAGCACCGGCTCGGCACTGACCACCCGGCGCAGGTACTGCAACCGGCCCGGGTGGTCGGACTCCGCTGCTCGCTCCACGACGTACCCGTCGACATCCTGGCCGGCGAATCGCACCTTCACCCGAGTCCCCGGGACCGCGGTCTCCGCCATCGTCGCAGGGACGGCGTAGTCGAACGGCCGGTCGAGGTGAGCCAACGGGAGATCGACCAGGACCCGCGCGATCGGGTCCGTTGCGGCGCGCTCCGGTGCCGTCTTCTCGATCGGCGCTTTGGCTTTGCGCGCCTCTGCTCGAACGATCCCGGGCAGCGAGAGCTGCTCCTCGGAATCAGTGATCGGGCCCATGGTGAAGATCAGTCAACCAGGCACGACCGACGGTCGATCAGAAGACTCCGTGCAGTGCCCAGTTGTAGCCGACCTGGATCGGGCCGCGTCGGGTCGTGCTCCTCGGAGTCGCTTGCGGATTGGAGACGACGGTGGTCCAGGAAGCGGACTTCGCGGCCGGGTTGATCGCAATGACCACGTGATGGAACGGGTCGTTATTGCACCGTCCGACCGCCAGTTCGGTCACCCCGTCGTACCCGCTGGAGCGCAACGTCGTGAATGACGGGATCGTCGAGAAACGAGAGACCGGCACGTCGACCCGCTTGAGGGCTCCCGTGTGGGTCGTGCCGTAGAGCACGTCCCAGGTGTAGCCGTCCTGGCGATAGGTCATCGCGTACTGGAGGGTCGCAAACTCGATGAAGTTTCCGCCCATGGGCTTGGGCTGCGCAGTAGCGTCGGTGAGCTTCGTAAGCTTGCCGAAGTCGTCCACGGCGTAGTACAGGTTGCCCAATCCGGTGAACAGCTCGGGTGCGAACCCCGAGTGCTCCCAAGGCCTGAGGGTCGTCGTCAGCGTGGGCCCGGAGGCCGGGTACTTCACGCCGATGACCCGGGGCGTCCCGGACGGGTGCAGGGCCAGAACCCCGAGGATTCCGTTGCCCGTACTGGTGTAACTCTTGAACGCCAGGCCGGTCGAGTCGAAAGGCAGCGGATTCGCGGTCGCCAAGGTGCGCTTGACGCGACCGTTGACCACGTAGATCGACCGCAGACGAGCCGTTGCCGTCAGGCCGACAACCTCCGTCCTGCACACGAGGGTGGTGGTGGCAGTGGCTGGTGTCGTCCCGGTCAGGGCCAGAGAGGCTCCCACGGCCGACAAGACCGTAGACACGACCAGGCGGCGTGATCGCGACATGGTTCCTCCGGGGGAATCATCAGGCTTCAGCGGATTCTGAAGCCTAACCGTATCGTCCGGTTAGGACTCAAGAAGCGCAGAACCGGCCGCTCCCCTGTCGGGGAACGGCCGGTCCAGAGGACTCAGATGCCGGCGACCTTTTTCAGGGCCTCGGCGCGGTCGGTGCGCTCCCAGTAGAACTCAGGAAGCTCCCGGCCGAAGTGACCGTACGCCGCGGTCTTGGCGTAGATCGGACGCTTCAGGTCCAGGTCCCGCACAATCGCAGCCGGGCGCAGGTCGAAGACCTCGAGAACGGCCTTCTGGATCGTCTCGTCGGAGACGACGCCGGTACCGAAGGTCTGGATGAAGACGCCGACCGGGGCAGCCTTGCCGATGGCATAGGCCACCTGGGCCTCGCAACGCGTTGCCAGGCCGGCAGCGACGACGTTCTTGGCGACCCAGCGCATCGCGTAGGCAGCCGAACGGTCCACCTTGGAGGGGTCCTTACCGGAGAAGGCGCCGCCGCCGTGACGGGCCATGCCACCATAGGTGTCGACGATGATCTTGCGACCGGTCAGACCGGCGTCGCCCATCGGTCCACCGATGACGAAGTTGCCGGTCGGGTTGACCAGCAGCCGGTAGCCCTCGGACGGGATGTCGAAGGTGGCGAGGACCGGGTCGATCACGTGAGTCTTGATGTCCGGGGTCAGGGTGTTGACCAGGTCGACGCCCTCGGCGTGCTGCGTGGAGAGAACGACGGTGTCGACGCGGACCGGACGATCGTTCTCGTCGTACTCGATCGTGACCTGGGTCTTGCCGTCGGGACGCAGGTAGTCGAGCGTGCCGTTCTTGCGGACCTCGGTCAACTTCTCTGCGAGGCGCTGGGCGATCGAGATCGGCAGCGGCATCAGTTCCTTGGTGTCGTCGCAGGCGTAGCCGAACATCAGCCCCTGGTCACCGGCACCCTGGCTGTCCAGGTCGTCGCCGGAACCGTCGACCCGGGCTTCAAAGCCCTGGTCGACCCCCTGCGCGATGTCGGGCGACTGCTGGCCGAGGGCGATCTGGACACCGCAGGAGTTGCCGTCGAAGCCCTTGACCGACGAGTCGTAGCCGATCTCGAGGATCTTGGCGCGCACGAGCTGGGCGATCGGGGCATAGGTCTTGGTGGTCACCTCGCCCGCGACGACGACGAGACCGGTGGTGATCAGCGTCTCGCAGGCGACCCGGCTGTCGGGGTCGTCGGTGAGGAGCGCATCCAGCACGGTGTCGCTGATCGCGTCGGCGATCTTGTCCGGGTGTCCCTCGGTCACAGACTCCGAGGTGAACAGACGTCCAGTCACTTGTGTCTCCTGCAGTTTCCCTGGCCGCGATGTGCGGTCAGTAAGTCCATCAGATGGGTGCTGAACGGTCAGCCTAACTACCCGGTCCTCATGCTGAGACGGCATCTCAGAAATGAGTCCCTGGAAATTTCAGCGACCTTCGAGCAGGGTGCTGACCCGGTCCCAAATCGCCTGGGCGACCGCACTTTTCGAGGCCCGCGGAACGGCGCTGGAGCTACCGTCGGCGCCCAGGATCACGGCTTCGTTCTCCTCGGAACCGAACACCTTTCCACCGCCCACGTCATTGACGACCAGGAGGTCGCACCCCTTGCGGGCGAGCTTGGCCACTGCGTGATCCATCACCGAGCCGGCTGCGTCGCCGGTCTCGGCCGCGAATCCGACGACCACCAAACCGGGGTGCGGGCGCTCGTGCGCCAGACCGGCCAGAATGTCGGGGTTCTGGGTCAGCCGGATCTCCGGCACGGAGCCGTCGTCGGCCTTCTTGATCTTCGCCTCCGTGAACTCCACCGGGCGGAAGTCTGCAGGGGCAGCAGCCATCACGACGACATCGGCGGTGGTCGCCGCGGTCGTCATCTCGGCCAGCAGCTGTGCCGTGGTCTCAACACGGACCACTTTCACCCCGGCAGGATCGGGCAGGGTGACGTTGGCCGCGACCAGGGTGACCTCCGCGCCACGAGCGACGGCGGTCCGGGCGAGCGCGTACCCCTGCAGACCGGACGAGCGGTTGCCGAGGAATCGCACCGGGTCCAGGTACTCGCGGGTGCCCCCCGCGGAGACGACGACATGCTGGCCGGCCAGGTCCTGGGACTGCGCTCCCCCGCGGGCGAGCAGGTCGGTGGCGATCGCGTAGATCTCGGCAGGCTCGGGGAGCCGGCCCTTGCCGGTGTCCGCACCGGTCAGACGACCTTCAGCGGGTTCGATCACTAAAGTGCCGCGCTCGCGCAGGGTGGCGACGTTGGCGACGGTCGCAGGGTGCTCCCACATCTCGGTGTGCATTGCCGGCGCGAAGACCACCGGGCAGCGGGCGGTGAGCAACGTATTGGTGAGCAGGTCGTCGGCAAGACCGTGCGCGGCCTTGGCCAGGAGGTCGGCGGTCGCCGGCGCCACCACGACCAGGTCGGCCCGCTGACCGATCCGAACGTGCGGCACCTCGTGTACGTCGGTCCACACCTCGGTGCTGACCGGCTTGCCGCTCAGCGCGGCCCAGGTCGGCGCGCCCACGAACTGGAGCGCCGCGACGGTGGGGACCACGGTCACGTCGTACCCGGACTCGGTGAACCGCCGCAGCAGTTCACAGGCCTTGTACGCAGCAATCCCGCCGCTCACGCCGAGAACGACGTGAGGACGGGACTCGCTGTTCATGGGCACCGCGTGCTCATCTGGACCCTCGGGTCACTTGGCCGCAGACTCCGCTGCGACCTCTTCGGGGTCGATGTCCTCGCACACGAGAAGGTCTTCAGCGATCTCGCGCATCGCGATCGAGAGCGGCTTCTCCTGAACGTGGGTGTCCACGAGCGGGCCGACGTACTCCAGCAGGCCTTCGCCGAGCTGGGAGTAGTAGGCGTTGATCTGCCGAGCACGCTTGGCGCTGTAGAGCACCAGCTTGTACTTGGAGTCGGTCTTGGTCAGCAGGTCGTCGATCGGGGGGTTCGTGATCCCCAAAGCAACGGGCTGGGTGCCGGACACGCTCATCGAGCCTCTCAGACGGATAGGTAAGTACGCGGGGTTCCGCAAAATCCGAGGCAGACGTGCCTCAGGACCTCATCAACTCTACCAACTCTTCGACCGCAGCGGGAATCGTGTGGTTCACGATCGTCGCGTCGAACTCGGCCTCGGCCGCGAGTTCCTCGCGCGCGGAGTCCAGGCGACGCTCCCGTTCGGCCTCGTTCTCTGTTCCCCGGCCCACCAGACGACGTACCAGCTCCTCCCAGGACGGCGGAGCCAGGAACACGAAACGGGCCTTGGGCATCGTCGTACGGACCTGACGGGCGCCCTGGAGATCGATCTCCAGCAAAGCCGTCCGTCCCTCCGCCAGTGCGGCTTCGACGGGACCACGGGGGGTGCCGTACCGGGCGTGCTGGTGCACGACCGCCCACTCCAGCAGATCCTCGTCAGCGATCATCTGATCGAAGTCGGCGTCCCCGACGAAGTGGTAGTGCACCCCGTCGATCTCGCCCGGACGCTGCTTCCGGGTGGTCGCCGAGACCGAGATCCAGATCTCCGGATGGTGCTCGCGCAACCACGAGGTCACGGTGCCCTTGCCAACCGCGGTCGGGCCGGCGAGCACAGTCAGCCGCGAAGGAGTCGAACCCGGTGGTTCAACCACCGGAGGGGAATTCGGCGACGAGCGCTGCGGCCTGCTTCGCACCGAGGCCCCGGACCCGCCGGCTCTCCGAGATCTTCAGCCGCTCCATCACCTGCGCGGCACGCACCTTGCCGAGTCCAGGCATCGACTGCAGCAACTCGCTGACCCGCATCTTGCCGATCACAAGGTTCGTCTCGCCCTCGGCGAGCACCTCCGCGATCGTGGCGCCCGAGTGCTTGAGGCGGTTCTTCACCGCCGCGCGCTCCCGACGCGAAGCGGCAGCCTTATCGAGGGCGGCCAGACGCTGTTCGGGTGTGAGCGGTGGCAGGGCCACAGGGTCGACCTCCTGGTTCTTCGGAGTGCAAAGTCTGGATGAGTAGAGCGGTATCTGCCGACGGTGTCCCGAACGAACACATCGGGGTTGCGTCACCCTAATCAGGAGTGCTTGCTCGCTGCAACGCGGGGCGAGGACTGAGACGACCCAACCGACGGCACCCGTACGGAATGTACGAACTAGGGCCGATAATTACTCCACTCAGAGGCCGAGCTGGATCTTGCACACGTCTCGGGCCTGCTGGTCGATGCCCGCGGCCGCAGCGACGACATCGGGCGAGGAGAGCGCGGTCGCGGCGGCTTTGATCGCGGCCCGGTCTGCGGCCGGCAGCCCTGACGGCGGCTCACCGTTGACATAGTCGTCTGCTTTGATGCCGGCGCCGGCGATCGCGTCGCCGAGCGAGGAGATCGCCCCGACCAGGACCTGCCATTCGTCACCGAGGTCATCGGGCGCGGAAGCGGCGAGCTTCCGGTATGTCGGCAGGTCGGCGACCAGCTGGCGACCGGTGCCGTCGTCGGCGAAGATGCCTTGGGCCGACGCGAGGTCGGCACAGTAGTCCGAGTCCCGGTCGAAGATGAGCACCAGTCCGGTGCCGACACCGCCGACTGCAAGGGCGATGATCAGCGACAGCGCGACGATGCGGGTGTTCATCGGGTCAACGCCGCGAAGGACTCGTTGGCCTGCTCGGCCGCCGCTCGGAGTGCGGCCGGGTCCGGGCCGGCGCCGAGGATCTCGCGCGAGCTCGCCGGGAGCACCAGGTCCAGGACGTCGCCAAAGATCCGTCGTACGTCGTCCGCGGTGCCGCCCTGGGCACCGATCCCCGGCACCAGCAACGGGCCCCGGATATCAAGATCGATGTTGAGCCCTTCCACGTTGTCGTCGATGGTCGCCCCGACGACGGCACCGAAGGAGCCCATGGCCTCCCCGGCATTCGCCTCACGCAGGCTGTCGAGGACCACCGCAGCCACCGTCCGACCGTCGGCGGTTCGCGCGTGCTGAAACTGCGGACCCTCCGGATTCGAGGTCAGCGCGAGCACGATCACGCCGGCGTCGTACCTGCGGGCGGTCTCGATCATCGGAGCGAGACTTCCGAAGCCCAGGTAGGGGCTCGCGGTGATCGCGTCGACCGCGATCGTCGACGCCGGGTCGAGGTACGCGTCGGCGTAGCCCTGCGCCGTCGAGCCGATGTCACCCCGCTTCACGTCGAGGACCACCAGGGATCCTGCCTCTCGACAGATCCGCACGGTGTCCTCGAGCACGGCGATGCCGGCAGAGCCGAACCGTTCGAAGAACGCCGACTGCGGCTTGATCGCCGCCGCGACCGGGCCGAGCGCCTCAGCCGCACCGAGCGCGAACGAGCGGAGCCCGTCGACGGTGTCGGGCAGGCCCCAGGCCTCGAGCAGGGCGGCGTGCGGATCGATTCCGGCGCAGAGTGGTCCGCGGGTCCGCATCGCGGCGTGCAGTCTGGCCCCGAATGTCGTCAACTGGCTCACCGGGAACTCATCTCCTCTGCTCCTTGGCGATGGCGGCGTTGATCCGCCGCGGCCACAGCGGACCCTCGTAGATGAATGCGGTGTAGGCCTGGAGCAGGTCGGCGCCGGCGGCGATCCGCTCGACCGCGTCCTCGACCCCGGCGATCCCACCTACCCCGATCAGCGTCATCTCCGGCCCCACCTGGCTGCGCAGGAGGCGGAGCACGGCCAGGGAACGCTTCCGCAACGGCTCACCGGAGAGGCCGCCTGCTCCGGCTCGCTCGATCACGTCGGCCGAGGATCGCAGGCCGGACCGGTCGACGGTGGTGTTGGTCGCCACGATGCCGTCCAGACCGATCGCCGTGGCAAGGTCGGCGACCGCGAGGACGTCCTCGTCGCTGAGGTCCGGGGCGATCTTCACCAGGAGCGGGACCCGCGACTGTCGTGTCTGAGCGGTTACCTCGTCGGCCTTGCGACGTACTGCCTGCAGCAGCGGCTCGAGCTTTGCGACAGCCTGCAGGTCACGCAGACCCGGGGTGTTCGGTGAGGAGACGTTGACGACCAGATAGCCCGCGTACGGCGCCAGCAGCCCCGTGCTCTTCTCGTAGTCGGCGATGGCATCCTCGTCGGCCACTGCCTTGGTCTTGCCGATGTTGATCCCGAGAACCGGCTCGTGCCGGGCTCGACCGGCCCCGGCACGCCGCAGGCGCTCGCGGCGGCGGAGCCGTTCCGCGACGACCACGGCGCCGTCGTTGTTGAAACCCATCCGGTTCACCACGGCGCGATCGGCGGGTAGCCGGACCAGCCGAGGCCTTTGGTTGCCTGGTTGGGCCTCGCCGGTGACCGTACCGATCTCGACGGAGCCGAAACCGAGCGCACCCAACGCGTCGATGCCGATCGCGTTCTTGTCGAACCCGGCCGCGAGGCCGAGCACGGCCGGAAAGTCCAGGCCGAGGGTACGGACGCCGGCCCTCGTGGGAAGCACCCGCGCCGCACCGCGCAGTGCCGGGCCTGCCGCCCGGATCCCGGCGAACGCGGCGTGGTGAGCCTGCTCAGGGTCGACGTGGGTCAGGACCTTGTCGAACAGGACCCGGTACGGCGTGCTCAAACGGTCGCCTCCGCGGTCCCGGCCATCAAGGCCCACTCCTGGAGCGAGCGCACCCCGATGTTGCCCGAGCGCAGCGCCTCGATCCCCTGGACCGCAGCCGCCAAGCCCTGCACCGTCGTGATGCACGGGGTGTTGGTCAGGATCGCGGCGGTGCGGATCTCGTAGCCGTCGACGCGTGAGTCGCCGCCGGCCGTGGTGCCGTGCGGGGTGTTGATGATCAGGTCCACCTGGCCGTCGTGGATCAGTTGGACGCTGGTCGGCTCACCGTTGGGCCCGGTGCCCTCGAAGTGCTTGCGGACCACCGTCGCCTTGATCCCGTTGCGCCGGAGCACTTCGGCCGTGCCCTGCGAGGCGAGTACCTCGAACCCGGCCTCAGCGAGGACCTTGATCGGGAAGATCATCGTTCGCTTGTCGCGGTTGGCCATCGAGACGAAGACCCTGCCCGAGGTGGGCAGTGAGCCGAACGCCGCCGTCTGCGACTTGGCGAACGCGGTGCCGAAGTCGGCGTCGAAGCCCATCACCTCGCCGGTCGACTTCATCTCCGGTCCGAGCACCGTATCGACGAACGCTCCGTCAGGAGTCCGGAACCGGTTGAACGGCATTACCGCCTCCTTGACCGCGATCGGCGCGTCCGCGGGCAGCTCACCCCCGTCGCGCACGGGCAGCACACCGGCGGCACGCAAGGAGGCGATCGACTCACCCAGCATCACCCGGGCCGCAGCTTTGGCCAGGGGGATCGCAGTCGCCTTGGAGACGAACGGGACCGTCCGGCTGGCGCGTGGGTTCGCCTCCAGCACGTAGAGCACGTCGGCGCCGAGCGCGAACTGGATGTTCAGCAGGCCGACCACTCCGATGCCGTCGGCGATCTTCTCGGTCGCCTCCCGGATCCGGCTGATCTCGGCTGCGCCCAGGGTGATCGGCGGCAGCGCACAGGAGGAGTCGCCGGAGTGGATGCCGGCTTCCTCGATGTGCTCCATCACGCCGCCGAGGAACAGGTCCGTGCCGTCGTACAGGGCATCGACGTCGATCTCGACGGCGTCATCGATGAACCGGTCGACCAGGACCGGACGATCGGGGGTGATCCCGGTCAGACCCGTGGCGGCCTCCATGTACCCACGCAACGAGTCGTCGTTGTAGACGATCTGCATGCCGCGCCCGCCCAGGACGTACGACGGACGCACCAGGACCGGGTAGCCGATCTCGGCAGCGATCTCGCGGGCATCACTGAACGAGACGGCGGTGCCGTGCTTCGGGGCGACCAGACCGGCCTCCTTGAGCAGGCGACCGAAGGCACCGCGCTCCTCCGCGAGCTCGATCGCTGCCGGCGAGGTGCCCACGATCTTCACCCCGGCGTCCTCCAGCCCCTGCGCCAGGCCCAGCGGAGTCTGGCCGCCGAGCTGGCAGATGACACCGGCGATCGGGCCGGCCAGCGACTCGGCGTGGACGACCTCGAGGACGTCCTCGAGGGTCAGCGGCTCGAAGTACAACCGGTCGGAGGTGTCGTAGTCGGTCGAGACCGTCTCGGGGTTGCAGTTGACCATGACGGTCTCGTAACCGGCCTCCGAGAGCGCTAGCGACGCGTGCACGCAGGAGTAGTCGAACTCGATCCCCTGACCGATCCGGTTCGGACCGGATCCGAGGATGATCACTGCGGGACGCTCCCGCGGCTCCACCTCGGACTCCTCGTCGTAGGAGCTGTAGTAGTACGGCGTGGTCGCGGCGAACTCGGCTGCACAGGTGTCGACCGTCTTGTAGACCGGGCGCACGCCGAGCGCGTGCCGGATGCCGCGGACGACGTCCTCGTGGAGTCCGCGCATCTTCGCCAGCTGACCGTCGGAGAAGCCGTGCCGCTTGGCCTTGCGGAGCAGCACCGGCGTCAGCTCCGGAGCCGCAATGATCTCCTGGGCGATCTCGTTGATCAGCGCGAGCTGGTCGACGAACCACGGGTCGATGCCGGTTGCCGCGTGGATCTCCTGCGGTGTGGCGCCGGCACGGATGGTGTCCATCACGCGCTTCAGCCGGCCATCGGTCGGGACCTTGATCTCCTCGAGCAGTGCGGCCCGGGAATCAGCGGAGGCCAGGTCGTCGTCGAACGCGGCGTGCCAATCGAAGACGGAGTCCTTCTTCTCCAGTGAGCGCAGCGCCTTCTGCAGCGCCTCGGTAAAGTTGCGACCGATCGCCATTGCCTCACCGACGGACTTCATGTGCGTGGTCAGGGTGGCGTCCGCGGTCGGGAACTTCTCGAACGCGAACCGGGGCACCTTGACGACCACATAGTCCAGGGTCGGCTCGAAGGAGGCCGGGGTCTCTTGGGTGATGTCGTTCGGGATCTCGTCCAGCGTGTAGCCGATCGCGACCTTGGCGGCGATCTTGGCGATCGGGAAGCCGGTCGCCTTGGAGGCGAGCGCGCTGGAGCGGGAGACCCGCGGGTTCATCTCGATCACGATCACCCGGCCGTCGGCGGGGTTCACGGCGTACTGGATGTTGCAGCCGCCGGTGTCGACGCCGACCTCACGGATAATCCCGATGGCCAGGTCCCGCAGGTGCTGGTACTCGCGGTCAGTCAGCGTGAGCGCGGGCGCGACCGTGATCGAGTCGCCGGTGTGCACGCCCATCGGGTCGAGGTTCTCGATCGAGCAGACGATCACCACGTTGTCGGCGGTATCCCGCATGACCTCGAGCTCGTACTCCTTCCAGCCGATGATCGACTCCTCCAGGAGTACCTCGGTGGTCGGGCTGGCAGACAGACCAGCGCCGGCGATCCGGTGCAGGTCCTTCTCGTTGTAGGCGATGCCTGAGCCGGTGCCGCCCATCGTGAACGACGGCCGCACCACGATCGGGTAGCCGAGCTCGTCGACCGCACCCAAGCAGTCATCCATCGAGTGGCAGATCACGCTGCGCGAGGTCTCTCCTCCGACCTTCGCGACGATCTCGTTGAACATCTCGCGGTTCTCGCCGCGGTGGATCGCCTCGATGCTGGCGCCGATCAGCTCGACGTCGTACTTCGCCAGGACGCCGGCCTCCGAGAGACCGATCGCGCAGTTCAGTGCGGTCTGGCCACCCAAGGTCGCGAGCAACGCGTCAGGCCGCTCCTTGGCGATGACCTTCTCCACGAACTCGACCGTGATCGGCTCGATGTAGGTCGCATCGGCGAACTCCGGGTCAGTCATGATCGTGGCCGGGTTGGAGTTCACCAGGATGACCCGGATGCCCTCCTCCATGAGGACCCGGCAGGCCTGGGTACCCGAGTAGTCGAACTCGCAGGCCTGGCCGATGATGATCGGCCCCGAGCCGATCACCAGGATGGACTTGATGTCTTCGCGCTTCGGCATGGGTCAGTTGGCCTTCCGGGCCGTGTTGTCGGCCATGAGCGTCAGGAAACGGTCGAACAAGTAGGCGGCATCGTGCGGACCCGCTGCTGCTTCAGGGTGGTACTGGACCGAGAACGCCTTCAGCGCCCCATCGGCGGCACGGAGCTCGAGGCCTTCGACGACGTCGTCGTTGAGGCAGACGTGACTGACGCTCGCCTCGCCGTACGACGTTGCGACCGGCTCGAAGGACGGCGCGCCCGGCCACTCAACGGCGAACCCGTGGTTGTGCGCGGTCACCTCGACCTTGCCGGTGGTCCGGTCCATCACCGGCTGGTTGATCCCGCGGTGGCCGTACTTGAGCTTGTAGGTCCCGAAGCCGAGGGCGCGACCGAAGAGCTGGTTGCCGAAGCAGATACCGAAGTAGGGCAGGCCTGCGTCGAGGGCTTCCCGGAGGAGCACGACCTGACCGGTCGTTGCCGCCGGGTCGCCCGGGCCGTTGGAGAAGAACAGTCCGTCAGGTTGGACCGCGAGAACTTCCGCGATGGTCGCGCTCGCAGGCAGCACGTGCACCTCGATGCCGCGCTCGCTCATCATCCGCGGAGTGTTCGTCTTGATTCCGAGGTCGACCGCCGCGACGGTGGCGACCTTCTCCCCAACCGCCGGGACCACGTAGGCCTCAGTGGTGCTGACCTCGCCGGACAGCTCCGCGCCGACCATCTCGCCGGACGCGAGCACCCGCTGGAGCAGGACCTTCGGGTCTGACTCGACCGAGGAGATGCCGACCCGCATGGCACCGCGCTCGCGCAGGTGCCGGGTCAGGGCCCGGGTGTCGATGCCGCTGATGCCGACCACACCCTGGGAGCGGAGCGCGTCGTCCAGGCTTCGCTGCGACCGCCAGTTGCTCGGGACCCGGGCAGGGTCGCGGACGACGTACCCGCTCACCCAGATCTTCCGTGACTCCGGGTCCTCGTCGTTCATCCCGGTGTTGCCGATGTGCGGTGCCGTCATCACCACCACCTGCCGGTGGTACGACGGGTCGGTGAGCGTCTCCTGGTAGCCGGTCATGCCGGTCGAGAAGACGGCCTCGCCGAAGGTCTCGCCCTCGGCTCCGTACGCTTCGCCCCGGAAGGTGCGGCCGTCCTCCAGGACCAGGATCGCCTCGGTGGTGCTCGTGCCGGTCATGCTCTTCCCCTTGCCAGTTTCGAGATCGTGCGTACCCACGTGGTCACCTCGGGTCGTACCACTGCCCTGCCCTTGCCCAGCTGGGCTTTCGCTGCGTCCCGGACACTGCGGGCGGCGTCCATCCGAAACCCCGTTTCCCATTCCTGCCCGGCATGCTCCCAACGCACCAGGAGGAGGTCGGAGACGGGCTTGCCGTTGAACTGCTCAGCGCTGCGGGCTCCGCGCAACGCCGGGGTGAGGATCCGGAACGAGCCGGCGATCCGCACCACGTCGAGCGCGTCGGTAGAGAGTGAGAGCCGTGCCGCGCTCTTCGCCGAGAGGCTCTGACCGATCACCCGCTCGCTTCGCCCCCCCTCCTTCGGCACCGTGACCGTACCGAGGTAGCGCGCCGAGGCCTGCAGCTTTGCCGGCGGCAGGTCGGCGATCGGCGGGATCGGCACCAACGGCGGCACCTTCGGGTCGCTGCGGTTGAAGAAGCCCATCAGGCGAGCTTCCCGTCCAGGACCGTCGGCTTCCCGCGCAGGAAGGTGGCAACGACCCGGCCGGGCAGCTCGCGGCCGGCGTACGGGGTGTTCCGGGAGAGCGATGACATCTCGCTCGCCTCGATAACCCGGGTGGCCGCGGCGTCGTACAGGACGATGTTGGCGGGCTCGCCTTCGGCGACCGGACGCCCGTGCTCGGTAAGACGGCCAATCCGGGCGGGTGCGTAGGAGAGTCGCTCGGCGACGCCGGCCCAGTCGATCAGACCGGTGTCGACCATCGTCTGCTGCACGATAGAGAGGGCCGTCTCCAGGCCGAGCATCCCGAAGGCTGCAGCCTGCCACTCGCAGTCCTTGTCCTCGTGCGGGTGCGGCGCGTGATCGGTTGCGACGATGTCGATGGTGCCGTCGGCAAGCCCCACCCGCAACGCCTCGACGTCGGCGGCCGAGCGCAACGGCGGGTTCACCTTGTAGATCGGGTCGTACGACGCCGCGAGCTCGTCGGTGAGCAGCAGGTGGTGGGGGCACGCCTCGGCGGTGACGTTCCAGCCCCCCTCCCGCTGGGCACGGGCCTTGGCCCAACGGACGATGTCGACCGATCCAGCAGTGGACACGTGACACACGTGCAGCTGCGAGCCGACGTGCTGCGCCAGCAGCACGTCGCGCGCGATGATCGCTTCCTCGGCGACAGCCGGCCAGCCCCGGAGGCCGAGGCGGCCGCTGAGCTCGCCCTCGTTCATCTGGGCGTCCTCGGTCAGTCGGGGCTCCTGGGCGTGCTGAGCGATCACGCCGTCGAAGGCCTTGACGTACTCCAACGCCCGTCGCATCAGCACCGGGTCGGCGACACACTTGCCGTCGTCGGAGAAGACCCGGACCCGGGCAGCGGAGTCGGCCATCGCGCCGAGCTCGGCGAGCTGCTTGCCCGCCAGGCCCACGGTGACCGCACCGACCGGGTAGACGTCGCAGTAACCGGCCTCGCGGCCGAGGCGCCAGACCTGCTCGACGACGCCGGCGGTGTCCGCGACCGGGTCGGTGTTCGCCATCGCGTGCACCGCGGTGAAGCCACCGAGGGCAGCAGCCTGGGTACCGGTCTCGACGGTCTCCGCGTCCTCGCGACCGGGCTCGCGCAGGTGGGTGTGCAGGTCGACCAGGCCGGGGAGGGCGATCAGACCGGTGCCGTCGACGACCTCGGCGGAGCCGCCGTCCAGGCCGCGGCCCACTCCGGCGAACACGCCGTCGGCAATCAGGATGTCGGTCGGTTCCCCGCCGAGGATGCGGGCGCCGGTGATCAGGTAGGTACTCATGAGGTCTCCTCGACCACGTCGGTTGCGCTTGTCGAAACCTCGGGTCCACCGAGTGCGGGCTCGCTGCCGCCGAGGAGCAGGTACAGGACGGCCATCCGGACGGCGACGCCGTTGGTGACCTGCTCGACGATCACCGAGCGGTCCGCGTCGGCGACGTCGGCCGTGATCTCCATGCCGCGGATCATCGGGCCGGGGTGCATCACGATGGTGTGGTCCTGCAGGGTGGCCATCCGGCGGGCGTCGAGGCCGTAGCGGCGCGAGTACTCCCGGGCGCTGGGGAAGTAGGAGTCGTTCATCCGCTCCCGTTGGACGCGCAGCATCATCACGACGTCGGTCTTCGGAAGCACCGCATCGAGGTCGTACCCGGTTTCCACGCCCCATTTCTCAACGCCGTACGGGAGCAGCGTCGGCGGCGCCACCAGGGTCACCTCGGCGCCGAGGGTCTGCAGCAGCAGCGAGTTGGAGCGGGCGACCCGGCTGTGCAGGACGTCACCGACGATGGCCACCTTCCGGCCGTCGAGGTTCCCCAGGTGCCGGGTCATCGTGAACGCGTCCAGAAGCGCTTGGGTCGGGTGCTCGTGGGTGCCGTCGCCGGCGTTGATGACCGCCGAGCGGGACCAGCCGGCGTTGGCCAGGTTGTGCGGCGCCCCCGAGGCCCAGTGGCGTACGACGACCGCGTCCGCACCCATCGCCTCCAGGGTCAGCGCGGTGTCCTTGAGCGACTCGCCCTTGGAGAGGGAGGAGCCCTTCGCCGAGAAGTTGATGACGTCGGCGGAGAGCCGCTTGGCGGCAGCCTCGAAGGACATCCGGGTCCGGGTGGAGTCCTCGAAGAACAGGTTGACCACCGTCCGGCCACGGAGCGCCGGCAGCTTCTTGATCGGGCGGTCGGCCAGGGCACGCATCTCCCCGGCAGTGGCGATGATCAGCTCGGCGTCGTCGCGGGTGAGGTCGCCGGCGCTGAGCAGGTGGCCGGTCGATTTCAGTGCGCTCATCGGATCGTCACCGAGTCCTCTCCGTCGTACTCGCTCAGTCGGACAGCGACCTTCTCGACGGCAGAGGTCGGCAGGTTCTTGCCCACGAAATCCGCTCGGATCGGCAGGTCGCGGTGGCCGCGGTCCACAAGGACCGCAAGTCGGACCGACCGGGGGCGGCCGATGTCGTTCATCGCGTCGAGCGCGGAGCGGATCGTCCGTCCGGAGTACAGGACGTCATCGACCAGAACCACGACCTTGTCGTCGATCCCGTCCCCGGGGATCTCGGTCGGCGAGAGCGTGCGCGCGGGACGCATCCGCAGGTCGTCGCGGTACATCGTGATGTCGAGCGAGCCGACCGGGACATCGACACCCTCGACCTCGGCGATCCGGGCGGCGATGCGGGCGGCCAGGTGCACGCCCCGGCTCGGGATGCCGAGCAGCACCAGATCCTGGGAGCCCTTGTTGCGCTCGAGGATCTCGTGAGAGATGCGTGTGAGTGCCCGGTCGATGTCACGGGCGTCGAGAACGGTACGGCCCGCGGGGTGGGCGTCGGCCTCGGCCGGCGGGGGTACGGCGGTAGGCGTCATAGCGCCTGACCTCCTTCTCCGCCTCACAGGACGGATCGTTAAAGGATGTCGAACGATAGTGACTCTAACATCCGCGTCGGCAGCCGTGCCCACCTGTCCGGGGACATGGCGGCGCCCGGAGGGCCCTGAACCAGCGGCGCAGCTCGGGGTGGTCCACCCCGTCCCAGACAGGGGCCAACGCCGCCGCCGTCTGCTGGTGCGGGTGCGCACCCGCATGGCTGGGATCTGCCGGCGCAAGGCCACAAATCGGCCTAAACTGCAGCCCCGTCCTGAAAGGCCAGTCCCATGCGCACCTCGCTCCGCCGTCACCTCCCCATCCTCGTCACCGCGGTCATCGTCGCGGTTCTCATGCAGGCAGGGCCACCGGTTGCCGCCGCTGTCTACGACGCGGTCAACGCCGACAAGGTCGACGGCCGGCACGCAGTTGCCTCCTGGACAACCGCGGCCGACCGGGCCGGAAAGTTGGTGGCGACAAACGCCTACGGGAGGCTGCCGAACGACATCATCGCGACCGCGCCGAACGCCGGGAAGCTGGGTGGCCAGCTGCCGGGCGCGTACCTGCGGAACAGCCCCGACACCGTGACTGGCGTGCAGGTCCAGGACGGCTCGCTGGGCCGTGCCGATCTGGGTGCCTCGGCACTAACCCCGCGCGCCTTCGGGCTGGTGCGCTTCGATGGAGCACTCGTCGAGGAGCGGCCCTACTCAGGGTTGACCGCCCAGAACATCGTCTCGCCGCCGGACACCGCGGGCGTCTACTGCATCATCAACCTGGATTTCATCCCGGTCACCGTGAGCGTCTCCGGCTCGCTGGTGTTCAGTGGGCCGTCGCTGCCCTTCGCCAGCCTCGGGGCGGGGGCGGGCTGTGAGAGCGTTCCCGGCACCCAGATCACCGTGCTGACGTTCGCGGCGCAACCGGTCAACGGCTCCAACCCACCCACGGACGGATCGTTCGACCTGCAGGTCTGGAGCTACAGCTGAGGTGCGCCCGGCGAGATGGTCAGGGGTGAGCTGACGCCTGGCGTCAGGGATGGCGGAAACCACCCATGAACCGTCGGAAAAGGCCGCCCTTCACGGGCAGGGCGGGTGCTGGCGGAGGTGCGGTGGACCGCTGGACGGCGATCGGCTTGTCGTAGTCGGTACGCACGATCGCATCGATGATCTGTTCCTCGGTGTAGCTGTCGGAGCCGGGGATCTCGGGGACGAACCCCACCAGGACGCCGTTGCGCATCACCTGCGCCTCGAGCGACGCCGTTCCGTCCGAGTCCCAGGTGGCCTCGCGCCCGTCAGCAAGCCTGAGCGACACCCCGAACTGGTGCACCCCTACTCGCGCCAGATCGGCGTCCGTGCCGCGCTCACGCAAGGCGTCTACGACGCGGCGTGCCTTATTCTCTTCCATGCTTAATAAGCGTACTGCGCGCCAGTGAGCGGCTCAGCAATCCCGGTGAGCCGCACACGCGAGACCGACCACGCAGTCCCAGGCGAGACCCGCGGCGACGGCCGGCACTTTCACCGACAAGGTCCACCACCTTGGAGGCGGCCAGTCCGAGCGCACGGCACGGTCAACCAGATCACTGTCCGCTCTCGCTGCTCGTCCGTAGGATGCCGCATGTGAAGCTGCTCAGCCCGGTCGACAGCCTGTTCGTCCGCATGGAATCGTCCCGCGCCCCGTTGCACATCGGTTGCGGCGCGATCTTCGAGCTTCCCGAGGGCGCCGGGCCGGGCTTCGTCCGCGACCTGCACCAGGCGTTCGCCGCGCTCACTTGGGTTCCGTTCCCGTACGACAGCGTCGTCGACCACGGCCCGGCGAACGCACTCTCCCGGTGGCGCCGGGTCAAGCCCGATCCGTCGTACCACGTCCGGATCTCCGCGCTCCCCGCTCCGGGCAACGACGCCCAGCTCGGTCAGCTCATCGAGCGGTTGCACTCCCACCCGTTGGACCTGACCAAGCCGCTCTGGGAGGCGCACATCATCGAGGGCCTGGAGAACAACCGGTTCGCGTTCTACTTCAAGGCTCACCACGGTGCCACCGACGGTCTCGGCGGGATGCGGACGATCAAGCAGTGGCTCAGCACCGACCCGAACGGCAACGTCGGCCCCGGCGGCGAGGACTCCCCGGACAAGGCGGCGCTCCAGCGGATGGACTCGACCGCGAAGCGCACGGCTCGGCGAATCATCTCGACGATCACCGCTACGGGAGAGATGGCTGGCAAAGTGGTGGAGATGGGCTTCGGCGCAAACAGTGCCGTTCTGGGAGCGCTCAAGACCCCGCGGACGCCGTTCAACAAGAACGTCACTCGCAACCGGCGGCTCGCCATCGCCGAACTCGGCCTGGGCAGGATGAAGGGAATCGCCGAGGCGACCGGCACCTCGGTCAACGACGTCATCCTTACCGCCCTCAGCGGATCGGTTCGGCGCTACCTGCTCGAATTGGACGCCCTTCCGAAACGGACCCTGACCGCGTCGGTTCCGGTCGGCATCGACCGAGACGAGGGCACCATCAATGCCGCCGCCGGCTTCGTTTGCCCCCTCGGCACGAACGTCGAGGACCCGGTGGAACGGCTGCGCGGGATCCATGCGGTGACCTCGCGGGGCAAGCGGGAGCTGGTCGCGCTCTCCCCCGATGCGCTCCAGCAGTTCACCCTGGTGGGGCTGCTCCCGATCGCGCTCTCCCAGAAGGTCGTGACCGCGCCGCCGCTGTTCAACTTCGTCGTCTCCAACCTGGTGCTCTCCAAGGAACCGCTCTACCTCGCCGGCGCCAAGCTGCTCACCCTGGTCCCGATGTCGTTCCTCTCCGACGGCTACGGCCTCAACGTCACCCTGGTCGGGTACGGCGAGAAGGTCACTCTCGGCTTCGTTGGGTGCCGAGACACGATCCCGCACCTGCAGCGACTGGCGATCTACACCAGCGCCGCTCTCGACGAGCTCCACACAGCAGTCCTGGGCTGAGTTCGGTCGGTCAGAGCAGCGCGCCGAGCACCGGTTGCACGGCTCGGTAATAGGTCGGGTAGGCGAAGTGCATCTGCGCCAAGGTCGCGATCGGGATCTCGGCGTGCACCGCTGTCGCAAGCATCGAGAGCACCTCGCCACCGCTCGGCCCGACTGCACAGGCACCGACCAGAACGCCTCGCGCCCGGTCGGCGACGAGCTTGATCATGCCGTCCTCCTTGGCGAGCCAGCCGCGCGCCCCGAGGTCGCCGGTGGCCACCTGGACGTCGATCCCCTCCGCGCGCGCCGCGGCCTCGGAGAGCCCTACGGAGCCGATCTCGGGCGCAGTGAAGGTGGCGCGGGCGACGGCACGGTAGTCCGCCCAGGGACCGTCCGCGCCGAGGATGTCCCGGACCACGATGTCAGCCTGGTACATCGACACGTGCGTGAACGCGCCCTTGCCGGTGATGTCGCCGACCGCCCAGACGCCGTCGGCCACCCGCATCCGCTCGTCCGGCTCCAGGAGCCGCGCGCGCGGGTCGAGGCCGACGTGTTCGAGCCCGATGCCGGCCAGGTTGTTCCGTCGCCCTGCTGCGACCAGCAACCGATCGGCGACGATGGTCCGATCCTCCTCCAGGACGATCGTGAACCGGTCGTCGGTATGGCTGACCTCGTCGATGTGCACGCCGGTGAGTACCTCGATCCCGTCGGCCTCGAAGGCCTTGGTGAGGATCTCCGATGCCTCGGGCTCCTCCACGGCGATCAACCGGTCGGCAACCTCGATCACGGTCACCTGCGCACCGAAGGCAGCCATCACCTGGGCCAGTTCGCAGCCGATCGGACCACCGCCGATCACGGCGAGCGAGGCCGGCACCTCGGTCAACCGGACGATCTCCCGGTTCGTCCAGAACGGCGTGTCCGCCAGTCCGTGCACGGGCGGGGCGGACGGGGCGGTGCCGGTGTTGAGCAGGATGCCGCGGCGTGCGGCGTAGGTGTCTCCGTTCACCGTCACCTCGCGAGCACCCGTGATCTGCCCGCGACCCCGGACGAAGACCGCCCCCGCGTCCTGCAGCCGTTCGACGGCGACCTTGTCGTCCCAGTTGTCGGTGGCCTCGTCACGGATCCGGGCGGCCACCGGAGCCCAGTCGGGCCGGACGGTCGCCGTGCCGCCGAGGTCGTCAATGCGGCGGGCATCGCGCAGCCGGGTGGCGGCCGCGATCATCATCTTCGACGGCACACAGCCGAAGTACGGGCACTCGCCGCCGACCAGACGCTCGTCGATCGCCACCACGTCCAGGCCCTCACGGGCGAGCAGTATCGCCGCGTGCTCACCGCCCGGACCCAGGCCGATGACGACGACATCGCATTCGTGGGTTCGCGCAGCTTTGCTCATGCACCCAGACAACCAGCCGGGTGGTCAGAGGACCAGCCCTAGGAGAGCAGCCGGTCCTTGTCGCGGGTGACGTGACCCAGAACCCCGTTGATAAAGCCGGGCGATTCGTCGGTCGAGAGGTCACGGGCCAGGTTCACGGCCTCGCTGACCGCGACCGCGTCGGGGATCTCGTCGGAGAAGAGCACTTCGAAGATGCCGATCCGGAGCAGATTCCGATCCACCGCGGGGAGCCGTTCGATGGACCATCCCTCGGCGTAGGTCGAGATCAGCTCGTCGAGCCGCGCCCGGCGTCCGTGGACGCCACGGACCAGGGTGACGGTGTACTCGTTCGCCGGGCCCTCTCCTGCCTCCAGCTGCGAGGTGAGCAGGTCGTCGGCGGAGAGTCCTTGGGCCTCGGCAGCGAAGATCAGGTCGAGTGCCCGCTTGCGCGCCTTGGAGCGTGCGCTCATCGCAGGGAACGCTTCTGGGCCCGTTCCCGGGCCGATCGGGTGGACAGCCGAATCAGCCCTTGACCCGGCCCAGGTACGAGGAGTCCCGGGTGTCGACCTTGATCTTCTCGCCCTGGTTGATGAACAGCGGGACCTGGATCTCGTGACCGGTCTCCAGCGTGGCGGGCTTGGTCCGACCAGTGGCCGAGTCGCCGGCAAGGCCGGGCTCGGTGAAGGTGATCACGAGCTCGACCGAGGCAGGCAGCTCGACGAAGAGCACCCGGCCCTCGTTGGTCGCGACGATGGCTTCCTGGTTCTCGAGAAGGAAGTTGGTGGCCTCGCCGACGACCTCCGGGGGGACCTCCAGCTGGTCGTACGTGCTGGTGTCCATGAAGACGAACGACGTGCCGTCGTTGTAGAGGTACTGCATGGTCCGCTTGTCGACCGTGGCGGTCTCGACCTTGGTCCCGGCGTTGAAGGTCTTGTCGACGTTCTTGCCGGACTCGACGTTGCGTAGCTTGGTGCGGACGAAAGCCGGGCCCTTGCCGGGTTTGACGTGCTGGAACTCGGTGACAGCCCAGAGCTGACCGTCGATGAGGAGGACCATGCCGTTCTTGAGGTCGTTCGTGGTTGCCATGCGCGCAGAAACCTTGTCTGGTCGAAGCCGAGCGACGGACGTCGTCGTGGGAGGTCGGCACGCTCCGCGGAGCAGGCCGACGGGAGAGTCTAGCCTTCCTCAGTCCGTCAGAGCGCGCACGTCACCGACCAGCGAGGCGACCGCGAGAACGAAGATGACCACCAAGGCGGCGCGGAGCGCCCAGGACAGTACCCCGGTCGCGGACGCAACGGGTCCCCCTCGGGCTCCGCGGATCCTGACGACGGTCACGTCCAGCAGCGCGACGTGCAGCACCGGGATCGCCACGAACAGCGCCACGGCGAGTGCCAGTGGCTCCAGGAGGGTGAAGTCGACCCCGTCGGAGTGGACGACCTGGGTCGCGGCCACGACGCCGGCGCCCACACCCAGGGACAGGGTGCGGAACCAGGCAGGGCCGAAGCGGAGCCGCTCCAGCGCCAGGTAGAAGAAGCCGCTGAGGACCCCGAGGAAGACGCCGACGAGCGCCAGGTTCAAGGATCCGGAGAGCGTGAACCTCCCCATCTCGAACCCGTCGTCGGTAGTGCGACCACCGACGTCCGGGTTCAGCTCAATGAGCAGAAACATCGCCAGCCGGGACACGATCCCGACCGAGACGATGCCCACCAGTCCCCCGGCGAGGACGATCATCAGCCCGGTGCCCACACGTGAGGCCAGGCCGGGGCGTGGCGTCAGCTGTACGGCGGTCATGGGACTGATTCTGGCGGCTGCAGGACCTCGCGTCGATGGCCCCTGCGGACTACTGAGGTGCACGCTCAGGAGCGAGCGACGTGCTCCAGTGCCATCCGGTAGCCGTCGATGCCGTAGCCGGCGATCACAGCCAGAGCGTGCGGCGTCACCACCGAGGTGTGCCGGAAGACCTCCGGCCGCGCCTCAGGATCGGAGATGTGCACCTCGACCAGCGGGGCGACCAGCTGTGCGCAGGCATCGAAGATCGCATACGAGTAGTGCGACCAGGCGGCGGCGTTGAGGACGACCGGGATCTCCTGGTCGGCCGCGTCGTTGAGCCAGTCGAGCAACTCGCCCTCGTGGTTCGTCTGTCGCACCTCGACCTCCAGTCCGAGGTCGCGGCCCCAACCGACGCACAAGGCGGCCAGCTCCGAGTGCGAGGTGAAGCCGTAGATCTCCGGCTGCCGGCGACCGAGCCGGCCCAGGTTCGGTCCGTTGAGGACCAGCACCGGCCGCGCCGTCATCGGTCAGCTCCGTGGATGCCCGCCAAGTGCTCGTACGCCGCGAGCAGGTGTTCCTCCGACGGGTCGGCGAGGATGCGCGGCAGTGCCAGTCCGTCGAGGACCACGAATCGGAGCTGAGAGCCGCGGGACTTCTTGTCCACCCGCATGGTGGCGAGCAGCTCCTCGAAATCGGCCCCGGCGAAACGGACCGGCAACCCGACAGCTGCGAGCGCCGTACGGTGCCGGGCTGCGAGCTCGTCGTCGAGGCGACCCGCCAGCCGGGCCAGCTCGGCCACGTAGACCATCCCGAGTGCGACGGCCTCTCCGTGCCGGATCCGGTACGACGTCGCCTTCTCGATCGCGTGCGCCATCGTGTGGCCGTAATTCAGGACCTCGCGACCGGGGTGACCCGAACCCGAGGAAGCGGCCGTGCCTTTCTCCTCTCGCAGGTCGTCGACGACGACCGCGATCTTCACCGCGATCGCACGCTCGACCAGCTCGCGCAACTCGCTGGACCGAGGCTCGAGCGCATCTGCGGGACAGCGCTCGATCAGGGCCAGGATCTCGGGGTCGGCGATGAAGCCGCACTTCACGACCTCGCCCAGTCCGGCGATCAGCTCGGGCTCGGGGAGGCTGCCGAGGAAGTCGAGGTCGCAGACCACACCGGATGGTTCGTGAAACGCGCCGACCAGGTTCTTGCCGGCCCCGGTGTTCATCCCGGTCTTGCCGCCGACGGCCGCATCGACCATCGCGAGCAGCGTGGTCGGCACATGCACGACCGGTACGCCGCGGAGCCAGGTGGCGGCGATGAAGCCGCCCATGTCCGTGGTGGCGCCACCGCCGACAGTGACCATCGCGTCCGAGCGGGTGAACCCGGCAGCACCGAGCTGCTCCCAGGCGTCGAGGGCCACCTGGCCGGTCTTGGCGATCTCCCCGTCGGGGAGCACCAGCCGGAGAACATCGAGGTGCTCCAGCTGCGCGATCACCCGGTCAGCGAGATGCACCAGGGGTTCGGGGTAGCAGACGGCGACCCGCTGCGGACCGGCGCCCAGCATCGCGGGTACTTCGGCCAGGACGCCGTGACCGACCACGACGTCGTACCCTGCGACAGGCTCAGGACGACGCGGCGACGCGGCGCCGACGTGCAACCGGGTCTCGTCCCGTGTCTCAGCCATGCCCACCATCCTGCACCAGCGCGAGCACCAGGTCAGCGACCTCGGCGGCGCTGCGGCCGTCGGTGGTGATGGTGTGCCGCGCGACGGAGGCGTAGATCGGGGTGCGCTCGTCGAGCAACTGCTTGATCCGCCCGCGGACATTGCCGAGCAGCAGCGGCCGGGAGACGCCGAGACCGACCCGGGAGGCGGCGTCGGAGAGACCGACCTTCAAGAACACCACCGGCCGGTCGGTCAGCAGGGCACGGGTGCCCTGGTCGAGGACCGCCCCGCCGCCGAGCGCCAGCACGCCGCGGTGGTCGGTGACAGCCGCGGCCACGGCCGTGCGCTCGAGGGCCCGGAAGTGCGCCTCGCCGTCGTCGACGAAGATCTCGGCGACCGGCTTCCCGGCCGTCTGCTCGACTACCTGGTCGGTGTCCAGGAAGTCCAGCCCCAAGGCAGCAGCGACCAAGCCACCGACGGTCGTCTTGCCGGCGCCCATCGACCCGACCAGGATCACTCTGGGGCCGTTTCCGGGACCGTTTCCGGGTCGGTTTTCGGTTCCGGTCACGAATACCTCAGCGAACCCAGGTAGCTCTCGAGGTTGCGACGGGTCTCGCCGAGTGCGTCGCCGCCGAACTTCTCCAAGACGGCGTCGGCCAGCACCAGCGCGACCATCGCCTCGGCCACGATGCCGGCAGCCGGGACGGCGCAGACATCGGAACGTTGGTGGTGAGCGACGGCCGGCTCCCCGGTAGCGACGTCGATGGTGCGCAGCGCGCGCGGCACTGTTGCGATCGGCTTCATCGCCGCGCGGACCCGGAGGACCTCGCCGGTCGACATCCCGCCCTCGGTGCCGCCCGAGCGGCCGGTGACCCGGCGGATGCCCGCGTCGGTGGTCTCGATCTCGTCGTGGGCCAGGGAGCCCGGGGTCGCGGCCAGCTCGAAGCCGTCGCCGACCTCGACGCCCTTGATCGCCTGGATGCCCATCAAGGCACCGGCCAGGCGGGAGTCGAGGCGTCGGTCCCAGTGCACGTGCGAGCCGAGGCCTGGCGGCAGGCCGTAGACGACGACCTCGACGACGCCACCCAGGGTGTCGCCGTCCTCGTGCGCCTGGTCGATCCGCGCGACCATCGCGGCCGAGGCCTCGGGGTCGAGGCAGCGGACCGGATCTCCGTCGAGGGCGAGAACGTCACCGGGCTCCGGGACCGAACCCGCCGGTGCCGGCACTCCCCCGAGCTCGACGACGTGGGAAAGCACCTGGATGCCGCCGACCTGGTCTAAGAAGTTGGTCGCCACCCGGCCGAGAGCGACCCGGGCCGCGGTTTCGCGGGCGGACGCGCGCTCGAGGACCGGGCGGGCCTCGGAGAAGTCGTACTTCTGCATGCCGGCGAGGTCGGCATGACCTGGACGCGGGCGGGTCAGCGGTGCGTTCCGACCGGTCTCCTTGAGCAGGGTCGGGTCGACCGGGTCGGGCGACATCACGGTCTCCCACTTGGGCCACTCCGAGTTGCCGATGGTGATCGCGACCGGTCCGCCCTGCGTCGTCCCGTGTCGGACGCCGCCGTTGATCGTCACCTCGTCCTGCTCGAACTTCATCCGGGCACCACGGCCGTAGCCGAGCCGACGGCGCGCGAGCGCGTCTGCGATGTCGCCGGAAGTCACCTGAACGTGGGCAGGCAGGCCTTCGAGGATTGCGACGAGGGAGGGGCCGTGAGACTCCCCCGCGGTGAGCCAACGGAGCATGGCCCAAGTCTTTCACGGGAGGCGCCCGCGTCCGTAGCCGCCGTCAGTAGCCGAGACCGCGCGCTATCCAGGGTCCTACCGCGACGCCGAGCAGCGCGCCGATGATCATCGCCGGCCCGAAAGGCAGCCGTGTTTTCAGGAACGACTTGTTCCTGCGGACGATCGCGACAGCCAGCCCCGGGACGATGAAGACCACGAAGCCGGCGTACATGCCGATGACCAGCTCGGCCCAGCCAAGGTAGCCGAGCACGAAGGCGAGCAGCGCCGAGAGACGGACGTCCCCGAAGCCCATCCCCGAGGAGCGGAACCACCAGAGCACCCAGAAGATCGACCGGACCACGAGCATGGCGACCAGAGCGCGGACCAGGGAATCGGTGTCGTTGTCCGCGAAGGCCACCCCAGTGGCGACGACGATGGCGACGGCGTGCGCCGGCAGCACCAGCCGCGTGGGTAACAACCTGGTCTGCCAGTCGATCATCGCCAGGGCCACGCACACCGGCACCAGCGGGACCAGGAAGACCAGCGACCACTCCCGGCCGACCGAAGCGCCGATGACAGCGGCCGAGACCGCCGAGAGGAGAGCCGTCCAGCCGGCCAGGCCCGGGCGGCCGGCGAGGTCGACGTACGGGATCTTGGGCGGGAGCGGGACCAGCGCCTTCTCGACCTCGCCCGCGGCGTCCGTGCCCCGATCGTTCTCGGGGTCGTTCAGCGGGTCGTTCAGCGGGTCGCTCTCTGGGTCGTTCAGCGGGTCGCTCTCTGGGTCGCTCTCTGGGTCGCCCTCCGGTTCCGGCTCGGGTAATGCGGCGATCAGCTGCGGGACGAACCAGCCGAGCAACGCCCCGACGAGGCCGGCCAGTAACGCCGCGAGCGGGTGCCCGGCGTCGGTCCAGGTCACCGGACTGCCCGGGCGGCCAGAGCACCCTCGCCGGCGGCACGCATCGCGGCGATCGGCGCAGGCCGGTTCGTCATCAGTTCCACTTGCAGCGCAGCCTGGTTGATCAGCAGGTCGAGGCCGCTGATCAGGACCCGACCGGAGACCAGCGCGGCAGCGGCCAGCGGGGTCGGCCAGGGGTCGTAGACGACCTCGAAGACGACCGGGCACAGGTCGGCGCTGTTGACGAGCCAGGACGTCTGCGCGGCGGCCGGGATCGTCGAGACCAGCAGGTCGACCGAGCCGACCGGATCTCCGAGGGTGCCGACCTCGATCTCCGGACCGCGCGCGAACCCGGCAACCACGTCGAGAGTCTCGACCGCACGGGACGGCTCCCGGACCAACAGCCGGGCGTGCTCGCAGCCGAGCTCGCCGAGGGCGATCAGCATCGACGCTGCGGTGGCTCCCCCACCGAGCACGACGGCCTCGGTGAACGGGCCGCGCACCCGCTCACCGAGCGCGGAGATCGCTCCCGGGATGTCGGTGTTGTGACCGGTCAGGACTCCCTGGTCGAGGACCACGGTGTTGGCGGCCCCGGAGACCCGGGCCCACTCGTCCTTGTCGTCGAGCATCGACATCACGGTGCGTTTAAGCGGCATCGTGAGCGACAGCCCGCGCCAGGACTGGTCCAGCCCCTGGAGGAAGCGGGAAAGCTCACCCTCTTCGACGTCGATCGCCTGATAGGTCCACCGCAGACCCAGGTCGGCGTACGCAGCGCGATGGAGCACCGGTGAGAGCGAGTGCTCGATCGGTGAGCCGAGGACGGCGCACTGCCTGACGTCAGGTCTGTCCATGGGTCAGCAGGCGTCCGAGGACCGGCAGTACTCGTCGAGTACCTGCTTGTCCCGCAGGTGGCCGCTGTAGGACTCGTTGAACCGGGTCTCACCCGTGCGCAGGTTCACCACGAGCCAGTAGAGCCAGTCCCCCTGCGCCGGGTTCAGTGCGGCCTCGATCGTCTTCGCCCCAGGCGAACCGATCGGCCCCGGCGGCAGGCCGGTGTGGACGTAGGTGTTGTACGGCGACTGGTTGTTCCGCTCCGCCGTCGTGGTCCAGACCGTGCCGCTGAGGTTGTTCGCGTAGGCGACGGTGGCGTCTGACTGCAGCGGCATCCCGTCGTCCAGCCGGTTGTAGATGGCCCGGGCGATCTTCGGGTAGTCCTCGTCACGGCTGCCCTCGTACTCCAGGATGCTCGCGATTGTCAGGATCTCCTTCGGCGTCAGACCGAGTGCCTCCGCCTTGGCGGCGATGTCCAGCTCCCCCTCGACCTGCTTGGTCTTGGCGACCATCTGGCTCAGCAGCTCGGTGGCGGTCTGGCCGGGGACGACGGTGTACGTCGCGGGGTACAGGTAGCCCTCGACCTCACCGTTGGCCTCCGGCGGCAGACCGAGTGCCTGGGTGTTCTTCAGCGCCGCCTCCACCTGAGTCTTGGTGATCTCGGTCTTGGCCACGATCGCCTTGACGACGTCCTTCTTGCGATAGCCCTCCGGGACCACGACCTGCGCCTGGACCAGGTTCGCGGGGTCGATCAGCAGTGCGAGTGCCTCGGTCGCCTTCATCTCCTTGCGGAGCTGGTAGAAGCCGACCTGGATCGACCGGGAACGCTCGTCAGCCATGGCTGCGGAGACGAACGCACCGACGCTCTTCACCACACCGGCGGAACTCAGCGTCCGGCCGATGGCCGCGGACGTGTCGCCCTTCTGGATCTCCACGACCGCGGTCCCGGTGCCGGAACCGGAGTAGTCCGGGTCGGACCCAGCGAGGCCACGGACCTTGTCGACCGCCCACCCGCCCCCGAACCAGGCGCCTACGAGAATCAGCGCGAGCACCAGCAACATCGGCAGGCAGCCGCGTCTGCGACCAGCGCCGCGCTTGCCGCGACGCGACCCTGCCCGCGGCAGGGCCGGCCTGCTGTCCGTCGGTACGGCGCTCTCGCCGTTCGGCTCGAGCTCGGATTCGATGTGGCTCACGTCTGGTCCTTCTCCTCAGTACTGTGCGGCAGCAGTTCCGTCGGCCCGGCCAGACTCACCATCACCTGTTCGCCGATAGGCCTCCCCTGGGCCCGTTCGGCGTCGATCGCCCCCTGAAGGATCACCACCGCGGCGGCCTGGTCCACCACCGCGCGCCGCTTCTTCCCCTTCTTACCTCGGTCTCGGAGCACGGCTTCGGCGGTCACCGTGCTCAGCCGCTCGTCGACGAGGTGCACCGGCCGCGGAGCGACACGGGCAGCCAGGTCCCGGGCGAACGTTCGCACCTTACCCGCCGAGGGGCCCTCGCCCCCGCTCAGCGAGCGCGGCAGCCCGACGTACACCAGTACGGCGCCGAGGTCGGCGGCGACGGCCTCGATCCGATCCAGGTCCCCCTCACCTCGCTGGACGGTCTCGACCGGCGTGGCGAGGATCCCGCTGGGGTCACAGCTGGCGACGCCGATCCGGGCGTCGCCCGGGTCGATGCCGAGACGCACGCCACGCAGGTACTCGGGTGGACCAGCGGTGTCGGTCATGATCAGCGAGAGGCGAGTTCTGCGCGGGCCGCGTCGAGGGCCTCGGTTACCCGCGCGGCGTCGGTGCCACCGCCCTGAGCGACGTCGTCCTTGCCGCCTCCCTTGCCCCCGAGGAGGGTCGCGGCGACTCGGACCAGGTTGTTGGCCGAAACCCCGGCAGCCCGCCCGGCGTCGTTGACCGCAGCCACCAGCGCTGGCTTCCCGTTCTGGACACCGATCACCAGCACTGCACCCGGCCGGTCCACGGGCATCCGTCCCCGGACATCCAGCGCCAGCGTCCGTACGTCGCCACCGCCGGCTCCCTCGATGACTCTCCCGACGAAGGAGACGCCGCCCACGTCGACCGCAGCGGCTGCGAGCTCGCCGGCCCCGGCCAGCAGCTGAGTGAGGCGGACTCTCTCGATCTCCTTCTCCGCGGTGCGCAGCCGCTCGACCAGGTCCCCGACCCGACCGACGAGATCGTCGGGCTGGGTCTTGAGCAGACCGGTCAGCTGGGCGACGACGTCGCGTTCCCTGGCCAGGTAGGCAAAGCCCTCGTAACCGGTGAGCGCCTCGATCCGCCGGTTGCCCGAGCCGACCGACGCCTCGCCGGTGAGCACGATGGTGCCGATCTGCGAGGAATGGTCGACGTGCGTGCCCCCGCACAGCTCGCGCGACCAGGGCCCGCCGATCTCGACCACCCGGACCTGGGTGTTGTCGTAGGTCTCGCCGAACAGCGCGATCGCGCCCCAGTCCTTCGCCTGGTCGAGGGTCATGTACTCCCACCCGACCGGCAGGTCCGCACGCAAGGCGTTGTTGGCGACCGTCTCGAGGTCCTTGAACTGCGCGTCGGTCAGCCCGCTGGTCCAGCCGAAGTCGAGGCGCAGGTAGCCCGGGCGGTTGTAGGAACCGGACTGCAGCGCCGTCGGCCCGAGCACCTCGCGCAGCGCCGCGTGCACCACGTGGGTGCCGGAGTGCGCCTGCCGGGCGCCGGTGCGCCAGTCCGGATCGACCTTGGCCAGGACCTCACCGCCGTGCCCGGAGAGCGCGAACTCGCCCTCCTTGACCCGCACCTGGTGCACGACGAGGCCGCGCACCGGACGCTGGACGTCGAGGACCTCGAGCACGCCGCCCTCGAACTCGATAGTGCCGGCGTCGGCCACCTGGCCGCCCGACTCGGCGTAGAACGGCGTCCGGTCCAGGACCAGCTCGCCGATCTCGCCCTCACGCAGAGCACCTGCTGGCGCACCTCCCGCGAGCAGCGCCAGCGGCCTGGACTCGGTGCTGAGTGCCTCGTAGGCCAGCCACTCCGTCGGCCCGTTGGCATCGAGGATCCCGCGGTACACCGTGGTGTCGGCGTGCTGGCCCTTCTTGGACTTGGCGTCGGCCTTCGCACGTCCGCGCTGCTCGGCCATCAACGCACGGAAGCCGTCCTCGTCGACGGTCAGGCCGTTCTCGGCTGCCATCTCCAGGGTCAGGTCGATCGGGAACCCGTACGTGTCGTGCAGGGCAAACGCCTTGTCACCGGCGAGTACCGACGCTCCGGACTCCTTGGTCTCCACGGCGGCGTTGTCGAAGATCTGAGTGCCGGCGCGCAACGTCGTCCGGAACGCGTCCTCCTCGGCGTAAGCGACGCTCTCGATCCGGGCCCAGTCGGCACTCAGTGCCGGGTAACCCGGCGCCATCTTGTCCCTGCTGATCGGGAACAGCTCCGGCAGCGCCCGGTCCTCGAACCCGAGGAGCCGCATGGACCGTACGGCGCGGCGCAGCAATCGACGCAGGACGTACCCGCGGGACTCGTTGCCCGGGGTGACGCCATCGCCGATCAACATCATCGAGCTGCGGATGTGGTCGGCCACCACCCGGAAGCGCACGTCGTCGAGAGCATCCGCGCCGTACCGACGACCGGTGAGCTCCTGTGCCCGCTCGATCACCGGGAACATCACGTCGATCTCGTACATGTTCGCCTTCTCCTGCAACAGGAAGGCGACGCGTTCGAGCCCCATGCCGGTATCGATGTTCTGCTTCGGCAACGAGCCGGCGATGTCGAAGTCCTCCTTGCTCCGGACGGCGCTGAGCTCGTCCTGCATGAAGACCAAGTTCCAGATCTCGAGGTAGCGGTCCTCCGCGCCGAAATCCCCGTCCGGGCCGTAAGCCGACCCGCGATCGTAGAGGATCTCCGAGCACGGGCCACCCGGACCGGGAACGCCCATCGACCAGTAGTTCTCGGTCTTGCCGAGGCGAACGATGCGGTCGTCGGGCAGGCCGGTGACCTTCTTCCAGAGGTCCACGGCCTCAGGGTCCTGCTCGTAGACGCTCGGGTAGAGGCGACTCTCCTCGAGACCGAAGCCACCGTCGGCGATCGGCTTGGTGATCAGATCCCAGGCCAGCTCAATCGCACCCTGCTTGAAGTAGTCCCCGAACGAGAAGTTGCCGCACATCTCGAAGAAGGTGCCGTGCCGGGTGGTCTTGCCGACGTCCTCGATGTCCGGGGTGCGCACGCACTTCTGGATGCTCGTCGCCCGCGGCCACGGCGGCGTCTCCTGGCCGAGGAAGTAGGGCTTGAACGGCACCATCCCGGCCGGGACGAACAGCAGGTTCGGGTCGTCGGCGAGGAGCGAGGCGGAGGGCACCACGGCGTGTCCGGCGGCCTCGAAGTGCGCGAGGAAGCGGCGGCGGATCTCGGCGGTGTCCATCAGTTCTCGTTCTCCTTGGGTACGTCGGTGGTCGAGGTGCGAGCGTGGCGTCCACTCGTGATCTCGGCAGCCCCAGTGGGCCTCAGCCCGAGCTGCTCGCGCAACTCGGTTTCGCGCTCGGTGCGGCCCCGGTGGACCTCGTCGGCGAAGAGCCGCACGCCGTGCTGCCAGCCACGCACCCGGTCGCGCAGCCCGTCGGCCGTGAGGGAGTCGGCGACGCGGCGGGCGCGGGCAGCGGCGTAGACCCCGACCCCCGCCCCGGCGACGAACCAGAGAGGACGGCCCATCAGGCGACGTCCTCCCTGACCTCACCCGGGGAGGAGCCGGATCGCTCGCGCTCGCGGAACTCCCGCAGGGCCTGCTTGGTCTCCGCCCGTCGCTCGCGCCCGGTGCGTCGGATCTCCTGGCGCACCTCGAAGCGGATGCGGTTGCGGTTGCTCGCCGAGAGCGCGCGGCGCAGGCCGGCGGTCCAGGAGGCCGCCTTGACGACGGCCTCGCGAGCCACGATGTCGGTGAACAGTCGCCCATCGATGGCTCGGGCGAACGGCACCGCCTGCTCGGGTGCCTCGCCGGAGTCCATCCGGGTGATCACGTAGGCGTTGTCCGCGTGGTCGAGCACGCCGCGGTCATCTGGGGACGCTCCATCAGGCGTTGCGCCAGCGGGTGGCCGGGACGCACCGATGTGCTCGGCGAGCGAGGCGGCCAGCGACTCGGCACGCACAGCACGGCGTCGCGCACGCAGGGCGACCACGAGCGAGACCAGCGCCACCGCCGTCGCGACAGCGCACGTCGCGCCCAGCCACACCTGCTCCGTCGTCACCGGGACAGCCTATAGAAGGCGCGAGAGTCACTGCACGACGTAGAGGTCCTTGTAGTTCGGCATACCGAGAGAGCCGTCGCCCGACGGGTTGCCGATCTCGGTGCCGAAGACGAAGAGACGGTTGACGTAGGCGACCGGGATGGTCGGGAAGTACGTCGTCATGATCGCCTCGTCGAGGTCGCCCCAGGCAGCGGGCTGCTCCGCGATCGGGAGGGTGGCGATGTCGTCCATCGTGGCGTCGACCGACGGCTCGTCGAACTGTGCGGTGTTGAAGACCGCGCCTGCCTTCAGCAGGACCGGCAGCGTGGCCGACCCTGCCGGCCACGCCGGACACACGTTGGCGGCGCGGACGTTGAGGAGCTTGTTCAGCGGGTCGTCGGGATTGAGCCAGACGCCGTAGGGCGACCGCTGGACCGGGATGGCCTCGACGGAGAACCCGCCGGCCTCGAAGCCGTGGGTGATCTGCTCCTGGGCCGCCCGCGCCTGCGGGTCAAGGGCGTAGTAGATCATTGTGATCGCGTAGGGCTCGTCACCGAAGCCTGCCTCCGCGAGGAGCTCTCTCGCCCGGTCGGGGTCGTAGGTGATCTGCTCGCCGTCGACCTGGAAGGCCTTCCTGCCCGGCAAGCCCGGAGGCATCACCGAGCTCGCCGGCACGCGCGTCACTCCCGGCACCTCGCCGTCGGCGGTCCAGACGTCCTCGTAGGGGTAGGCGTAGGCCAGGGCCTTGCGGACCCTGAGGTCGGTGATCGTGGTGTAGTCGGGTGTCAGCGTCGAGACGCAGTCCGTGGTCTGCTGCACCAGGCGAGCGCCCAGCTGGGCGCTCGCGTCGACGTAGCGCCCCGGACCCAGCGACGTCGACAGGGCAGCTCGCCCCGCGGAGCTGTCCGAGAGCAGCATCTCGTCGACGATGTCCTGGTCCTGGTTGAACCTGAACACCCA
>JBKJHO010000011.1:0-18030 GCA_046598915.1 Marmoricola sp.
AGGAGCCCGGTCCCGTGCCCAAGACCCAGTGCCAGCGGGAGCCGGACGATCGGGTCGACCTTGTGGACGTTGCGCAGGGGGGCCAGCACCCCGTCGAGGAGTTCGCGGGTGACGTCCGAGAACGGGCTCGAGAGCGGCGCCACATGAGCGATCGTGAGCAGGACCAGACCGATCAGCGCACTGATCGCGAACGGCACCCGGGCCGGCATGTCCGGATGGAAGAGACCGGCGAGGCTGAGGGCGCCGACGAGCACAGTGATCGCGATCAGGAACGGCGCCGTCGCCAGTGCGAACGCTCCGGGCCACCAGGGCTCTCCCCCGACGGTGATGAACGCCAGCCAATGATCGGCACCGCGGGTCGCGTTGACCCAGCCGAGCGGCTGCGTGGTCGCGGTGGAGGTCTCGATGTAGTCGAGGAACGGCGGGCTGTACTTTCCCAGCACGAGCAGCGGGAGCAGCCACCAGACGCACGCCAGAGCCAACGCGCCGGCCCACCAGGCAGCGAGCCGACGGCCCAGCGTCGACCCGAGGGAGAAGGCGAGCAGGAGCGCCGGGAGCGGCAGCGCGGCCAGGTTCTCCACCGCGTTGACACCACCCATGAACAGCACCGCGACGCCGGAGAGCAGCGCGCCGAGCCGAGGCGAGAGCCGACCACGAAGGGCGAGCACGAGCGGCAGCACCACCCAGGGCAGCACCGCCGTCGGCAGGATCTCGGCGGTCAACACGCCGCTGAGACCGAGCAGCCGAGGGGCGAGGGCATAGCCGAGGCCGGCGACGATCGGGACCCAGCGGGAAGCCGGCGGGGCCAGGGCCCGCATCAACCGGCGAGCGCCGTCGTACGCAGCAACCAGGATCAGGGCCGACCAGAGACGCTGGACGACCCAGTCGGGAAGGCCGACGAGGTCACCGGCAACGAAGAAGGTGCCCTGCGGGAACAGGTATCCGTAGGCCTGGTTTTGGAGCTCGCCGAAGGAGACCGCCGGGTTCCACAGGTGCAGGGTCCGCTCGAGGAACGCTCCGGGGCCCGCCGTCAGGTCGAACTTGGTGTCGAAGGTGGTCCGGCCGGGCTGCTGCAGAAAGGTGAACAGCACCAGCGCCAGCACGATGACCGGATGTGCTCGCCCAGCGCCCGTGGACGTCCACGGCATGCGTGTCCGGATCCAGGACACTAGAACCCCACCTTCACCTGCCGACCTTCAAGTAGCCTGATTCAGCGAGCATATCGCCCGAATTATCCGGAGAGGTCGTTTTGCATGTCCAGCGCCGACGCGTCGAGCCCGACACCGGATCAAGCCCGGGAATCGAGCCCAAAATCTAGCCCTGACGCTGACTTCGCGCACGCATGGGCGGTCGCTGACACCATCCCGGGTTGGCTGAAAGAAGGTCAAGCCCGGTTGCTCTTCGACCAGGCGCGACGCCTCGGCCCCGGTGCCCGCGTCCTCGAGATCGGCAGCCACCAGGGCCGTTCCACCGTGGTTCTGGCAAAGGCGTTGGAACCCCTCGGCGGGACGGTGATCTGCGTCGACCCGTTCGTCGAGGGCAGGCTCTTCGGGGGTACGCCGACCCGGACCAAGTTCGAGAACCATGTCGCCGACGCCGGGGTCGCGAACCGCGTCGACCTTCGCGCCGACTACAGCACCAAACTGCGGCCGACGTGGTCCGAGCCTTTCGACATGCTGTACATCGACGGCAAGCACGATTACTGGACACTCGCCGACGACTTGCGTTGGGCCGAACACCTACCGGCAGACGGCCCGATCGTGATCCACGACTGCTTCTCCTCGATCGGCGTCACCCTCGGGATCCTGGCGCACGTCCTCCCCTCGAAAGGGTTGCGGTACGCCGAGCGCAGCGACTCCCAGGCCCTGTTTTTCAAGAGCGCCCCCAGTGGTCGCGACCGCAGCCGGATCCTGACCGAGCTGCCCTGGTGGATGCGGAACGTCGTCGTGAAGGTGTTCCTACGGATGCGACTCCGCCCAGTCGCGCGGCTGCTCGGGCACGACTCGCCGTACGACCCGTACTGAGCCGACAGCGGGCAGGCTAGAGCCGCTCGGCGATCAACGCGAGCAAACCGTCGGTGTCTGCCGCGCTGAACTCGGAGGCCCGGGTACGCAGGCTCAGGCTCGTGGCTCCCGCGGTCGTCACCAGTCCGACAGCGAGCCCCCGGGGCCCGCTCAGCGCCGGGAACATCGCGGCGTATTCGAGCGCGTCCCCCTCGACGATCCCGAGGTTGCTCACCTGCGCGGTCGCGCCGAGGCGGGTCCGCAGCATCCGGGTGATCCGCGGTCCGACCCCACCGACCGAGGTCTCGGGGAACTCGGGTTCCGGGGCGAGTGCGCGGAACCTCGTCCGCATCCGTTCGCGGTCCCAGCTCGGGTCGACTCGGAACCGGAGGTAGGCGGTCTGCCGGTCGGGTGCGAGGGTTCCGCTCGGACGGCGGGAGGCGCCGGACACGAAGAGCGGGTGGGCGGCCTTCCCGCTGCCGGGTTGGTTCCAGGTCGTGAAGACGCCCGCCAGGGCGACACAGAGATCGACGGTCCCTGAGCTGCGTCGGGGCAGGGTGAGGACACGAAGGTTCTCGCCCGCACCTGAAGGCGAGACGTGGCTCGCGAACCTCGGCGGTGGACGCAGCAGCGCCTCGACGAGCCGGGCCGCGCTCGAGCGGCTGAAGGACAGCGGTGACGGCCGGTCGCCGATCCCGCGGGCGGCCGAGGTGAGGCCGCCTTCGCTGACGCGGTCAGCGAGCGCCACCAGGCCGAGACCGTCGCAGGCGCCGTGGTGGGCGGCGACGAGGAGCCGCCTGCCGTCGGCGGAGACCAGCAGCCGGACCAGTGGCCCGGTGACGTCGTACGGTGCCGCGGCCGCGGCCTCGCGCGCCCGGTCCCACTCCGCCGGCGCTACCCGGTCGACTACCGGACGCGGGCCGAGGCGCGGGTACTCGGCAACCAGCGCTGCCGCTCGTTCCTGCAGGTCGGAGGCGGTTAGCGGCGCCGAGAACCCCAGCTCCAGACAGATGCCCCAGGTGGTGTCGGGGTCGCCGTACAGTCCGACGACCTCGTGGGCCTGCCTGCCGGCGGAGTCCTCCTCGCGCACCGCGCGCCCCCTTCGCCCATGCTTGCGGGTCCGGGGGTTTCCCGGACATCGGAGACCCTACTGAGCGACCTCCGGCGACGCCATCCTCGGTCGGCGCACTAGGCTCGCCGCAATGAGTGGGACGACGAAGAGCCTGCGCGGCCTGATCCGCAGCGGCGCCGGCATCGCGGTGGCGATGGGCGTCATGAACGTCGCCACCTACGTCTTCACCATCTTCGCCGCCGACATGCTCGGTCCCCGGGACTACGGCGGCGTGGCCAGCCTGATGGGGCTGCTCGTCGTGGTGAACGTGCTCGCCCTCGGGCTACAGGCGACCGGCGCGCGCAGGATCACAGCCGAACCGGAACGTCGCGACGAGATCGAGGACTCGATCATGGCGGCGACCAACGCGTCGGCGCTCGTGCTGGGAGCAATCTGCCTCGCCCTGACCCCGTTGATCAACTGGGCGCTGGAGCTGGACAGCTGGGCTGCCGCCGCGATGATCGGGTTGAGCGCGATCCCGTTGACCGTCATGGGGGGGCAGGCCGGCATCCTCCAGGGTGAGGAACGCTGGGCCCCGTTGGCCGCGGTCTACCTCGGCATGGGCCTGGGTCGGATGGCCTTCGGGGCGGTACTGATCCCGGTCATCTCGAGCGAGTTCGGTGCGATGCTCGCTGTCGCACTGGGCGCCTGGATCCCAGCCGCCATCGGCGCCTTCGCCCTCGGTCGGGTGGGAGCCGGTCCCCGTGCCGGGGCCGTCAAGACAAACGCGACCCGGATCCTGCGCGAGGTGGTCTCGAACTCAAACGCCCTGCTCGCGTTCTTCATCCTCTGCAACCTCGACGTCGTGATCGCCCGGATCCGCTTCGACGAGCAGGCCGCCGGTCTGTACGCCGGCGGACTGATCCTGACCAAAGCCGTGCTCTTCCTGCCACAGTTCGTCCTGGTGATCGCGTTCCCCTCGATGGCTTCCGCCGCGTCACAGCACCGGTTGTACCTGCGGGTCCTGGCCCTCGTCGCAGCGATGGGAGCGGCGGCCACCGCCGGCGCGGCCGTGCTCAGCGGCGTTGCGGTCACCTTCGCGGGGGGCAGCGAGTACCAGGCGATCGAGCCGAACATCTGGCTCTTCGCGACGGTCGGCACCTTGCTCGCCCTGGTCCAGCTGATGGTCTACGAGCTCGTCGCCCGACAGCACCGCGCCTCGGTGCTCATCGTCTGGCTCGGGCTTGCAGCGGTGGGCGTCATCGGCTCCCAGGTCGAGACCGGCGCCCAGCTGATCCGCGGAGTCGCCCTGGTCGACGTCGGTGTGCTGGTCGCCCTCGTGCTGACCGCGACGTTCCATCCGGCGCTCCGGCACCAGGATGAGGTCGCGCCGGCGGACTAGTGCGCCGCCTCGTGCCAGCTCCGGCCGGTGCCGACCGAGACGTCCAACGGAACGGTGAGGTCCGCTGCTGCCGCCATCTGCTCCCGGACCAGTGCCTCCAGAGCCTCGCGCTCCCCCGTCGCGACCTCGAAGACGAGCTCGTCGTGGACCTGGAGCAGCATCCGCGAGGAAAGGCCGGCGGCTGCGAGAGCTCCGTCGACGTTGAGCATCGCGACCTTGATGATGTCCGCTGCGGAGCCCTGGATCGGCGCGTTCAGCGCCATCCGCTCCGCGGTTTCGCGGCGTTGGCGATTGTCGCTGGTGAGGTCCGGCAGGTACCGCCGACGCCCCATGATCGTCTCGGTGAACCCGGTCCCGCGCGCCTCGTCCACCACACCGGCCAGATAGTCCCGGATGCCGCCGAAGGTCTCGAAGTACTCGTCCATCAAGCCTTTGGCCTCGCCGGTGTCGATCTTGAGCTGTTGGGAGAGACCGAACGCGGACAGTCCGTAGGCGAGCCCGTAGTTCATCGCCTTGATCTTGGCCCGCATCTCGGTGTTGACCATTGTCGGCTCGACCCCGAAGACCCGGGCGGCAGTGACCTGGTGGAAGTCGCGGCCGGAGTTGAACGCCTCGATCAGACCGGCGTCCTCGGAGAGGTGCGCCATGATCCGCATCTCGATCTGGCTGTAGTCGGCGGTGAGCAGCGACTCGTAGCCCGGGCCAGCGACACTGTGCCCGACCACGAAGGCCTGACGGATCCGGCGCCCCTCCTCGGTGCGGACCGGAATGTTCTGCAGGTTCGGATCGGTGCTGGAGAGCCGACCGGTCGCCGCGATCAGCTGGTTAAAGGTGGTGTGGATCCGGCCGTCCTCGGCGATCGTCTTGAGCAGGCCCTCGACGGTCTGCCGGAGCCGGGTAACGTCGCGATGACGGAGCAGGTGCTGGAGAAAAGGGTGCTCCGTCTTCTCGTACAGGCCCTGGAGCGCGTCCGCGTCGGTGGTGTAGCCGGTCTTGGTCCGTTTGGTCTTCGGCATCTCGAGCTCGTCGAAGAGGACCACCTGCAGCTGCTTCGGCGATCCCAGGTTGATCTCCTTGCCGATCACCTCGTAGGCATCGGCAGCAGCGGCGCGAACGCCGTCAGCGAACTCCGACTCGAAGCCAACGAGCAGGTCGTGGTCGACCGCGATACCGACCTGCTCCATCGCGACGAGCACGCCGACCAGGGGCAGCTCGATGTCGGCGAGTAGTTGCGCGCCGCCGCGGTCGGCGAGCTCGGACTGGAGCGTGACCGCCAGGTCGAGCACCGCCCGGGCATGGAGCATCGCCGACTCGGCGACCTCGTCCCCGGTCTCGAAGAGCAGGCCCTGATCGTCGCCGCTCTCCTGCTTCAGCTCCCGTTTGAGGTGCCGAAGCGTGAGGTCGGCGAGAGCGTAGGAGCGCTGATCGGGAGCCACCAGGTAGGCCATCATCGCGGTGTCAGTGGCGAGGCCGGTGACCCGCCAACCGTGCGCCCCGAGGGCTAGCAGTGGACCGTTGGCGTCGTGGATGATCTTCGGCCGAGCAGGGTCTGCCAGCCAGCCGGCAAGCGCGGCGTCGTCCTCGACGGTCAGGCCCGGGACGTCGACGTAGGCAGCCCGCCCGTCAGCCTGCGCGAACGCGAGCCCGTCGACCCGGCCGGTACCCGAACCCCAGCTGCCGCGGACGTAGAGCCCGACCGAGGCGGTGTCGAGGTCGCCGAGATACGCGCTGAGCTCGCCAGGTGCGACGGTCTCGCCCGCCAGGTCGAAGCCACCCTCGACCTCGGGCTCCTGCTCGGGCGCGAGGGTATCGAGGATGCGCGTACGCAGCTCACCGCGGAACTCGAGGTCGTCCAGCATCGCGAGCGCTGCCTGCCGGTCCCACTCGACCCGACCCAGGTCGGTCGGCGCGAGCTCCAGCGGCAGGTCGGTGACGAGCCGGTTGAGCCGCCGGTTGCGGATCACGTCGTCGAGGTGGGCACGAAGGCTCTCACCGGCCTTGCCCCCGACCTCGTCGGCACGGTTGATCACGTTCTCGAGGCCGTCGTAGGTGGCGATCCACTTGGCAGCCGTCTTCGGACCGACTCCGGGGATGCCGGGCAGGTTGTCGGAGTCCTCGCCGACCAGGGCCGCGAGCTCGGGATAGCGGTGCGGCGGAACGGCGTACTTGGCCTCGACCGCGGCCGGGGTCATCCGGGCGAGCTCGGAGACGCCGCGCATCGGGTAGAGGACGGTGGAGTCCTCGGTGACCAGCTGCAGGGAATCCCGGTCTCCGGTGAGGATCAGGACCTCGAACCCGGCTGCCAGCGCCCGGGTGCTCAGCGTCGCGATGATGTCGTCGGCTTCATAGCCCTCGTAGGTGAGGTGCTGGACGCGGAAAGTGTCGAGGAGCTGTTGGAGCAACGAGAGCTGACTGCTGAACTCGTCGGGGGTTTTGTTTCGCTTGGCCTTGTACTCGGGGTATTCCGCGAGCCGGAAGGTCTGGCGGGACTTGTCGAAGGCGACCGCGATGTGGGTCGGCTGCTCGTCGCGGAGCACGTTGACCAGCATCGAGGTGAAGCCGTAGACAGCATTGGTGTGCTGACCGGTGACGGTCGTGAAGTTCTCTACCGGGAGGGCGAAGAAGGCCCGGTAGGCCAGCGAGTGGCCGTCGAGCAGCAGCAGACGGGAGCGCGTGGCGGAGGCGTTCTCAGACGCGGAATCGGGCACGCCCCGACCCTAATGGGTCGCCCCGACATCGGCAGCCCCGAGGAGTCCGGGCAGGATAAGTGCCATGAGTACCGAGAACGAGATCGCTGCCTTCGTCGCGATGTTGCCGCAGGGAATGGGCTCGTTGGCCGACAAGATGGGCATCGAGATCCTGGAACTCTCCGCCGAGCGCATGGTCGCGACGATGCCGGTGGAGGGCAATACCCAGACCTACGGACTCCTGCACGGAGGCGCCTCGGTCGTGCTGGCCGAGACGCTCGGCTCGATCGGCGCAGGTCTGCACTCGGGTCCGCTGGGGAAGATCCCGGTCGGCGTGGACATCAACGCCACCCACCACCGGGCCGTCACCAGCGGCGTCGTCACCGGCGTAGCCACCGCGATCCACCTGGGCCGGACCTCGGCCGCCTACGAAATCGTGATCACCGATGAGCGCGGCAAGCGCGTGTGCACCTCGAGAATCACCTGCGCGCTGATTGTTGCTCCCAGCGTCGAGTAGATCCTCAGGACCTACTCGGCGGCGCCGCTGCCCTCGTCGCAGCTCTCGTCGCGGCACTGGGCACGCCGCTGGATCGACCGCCGCTGGGCCAGCACCCGGCCCAGGTTGCGTCGCGCGTCGTGGGGACGCAGGGCCTCCGGGGTCAACTTGCGGCGCAGGACCGCCGTGTTCGCCACTCGCACGGATGCCACCGTTGCCAGGCCGAGCCGGGCCAAGAACCGGTTCGTGTCGCGGGAGTTGCTCGACGTGATCGCAGTGATGCTGGCGACGTCCTTCTCCTCGGCCCAGGTGACCGCAACGTCGAGCATCGCCCTCGCGAATCCGTGCTTGCGGAACCGGGGAGTGACCAGCAGGTACGACGTGTGCACGGCGGTGTCCGCGTGCAGCGGGGTCAGCGAACCGCGCTTCATGTCGATCGCCGCGACAAGCTCGCCCTCGTAGAAGCCGACCACAATGCGCTCGTCCGGATCAGCGGCGATGTTCGCGAGCGACGCTGCAGCCTCATCGGCTGGTCGCGGCGCCGGCGACTCGACCCCGCGGGTGCCCGAGTCCGCCCAGAGTCGGAGCAGCGCTCCAGCATCCTCGGGACGCGCATCTCGGATCTCCAGCGGGTGACGTGACATCCGTGCCTCCTCGGCGCAGGGTGACTCGAATGCGGGGTGACCCGAAGTGCGGGCAACAGTGCCACACTACGGTCCGGCGGCATCACCAATCTAGGGGGCTGAGGTGTTCATCGGGACCGGCACGGTGGTGAACGCGGCGGCAGTCCTCCTGGGGAGCACGTTGGGCGTCCTGGTGGGTCAGCGGCTGCCGCTGCGTACCCGGAGCGTGGTCACCGACGCCCTCGGTCTGGTCACTCTGCTGATCGCAGCGCCGACCGCCCTCGCAGTCGCCGACACCAGCTTGTCGGACGCGGTTGGTGACTCCGCACCGATGCTGATCGTCCTCGGGGCGCTGCTCCTCGGCGCGATCCTCGGATCGCTCGCCCGGATCGAGGACCGGCTCGAAGGACTCGGCGACCTGCTGCAGCGGCGGTTCAGCACGGGTAGCTCCGAGGACTCGGCGGACCACGCCGCCCGGGACCGGTTCGTCCAAGGTTTCATGACCGCTTCGTTGGTCTTCTGCGTCGGGCCGCTCACGATCCTGGGGTCCGTGACCGAGGGGATCGGCGAAGGTCCGGACCAGCTTCTGCTCAAGGCGGCCCTGGACGGCTTCACCTCGATCGCGTTCGCGGCAGCATTCGGCTGGGGTGTCGCGGCCAGCGTGGTGGCGCTGGTCGTCGTGCAGGGATCGCTCACCGCCCTCGGGGCTGGCCTGGGTGACTTCCTTCCCGACGCGCACCTGGCGGCGCTCACGGCGACCGGTGGACTGCTGCTGGTCGGGGTCGCGCTGCGCCTGCTGGAGATCAAACAGCTGAAGGTGGGCGACCTGCTGCCGGCACTCCTGATCGCTCCGTTGCTGACCGAGTTGGTCGTGCAGTTCCGCTAGGCGGGCCGAACTAGACGTCGCCGCCCAGATACGCGGCCTTGACCGAGTCGTCGCCGGCCAGCTCCGCGCCCGTCCCGGAGCGGACGATCTCACCGGTCTCGAGGATGTGTGCGGTATCGGCACGCTTCAACGCCTGGGCGGCGTTCTGCTCGACGAGCAGCACCGTGGTGCCCTGAGTATTGATCTCGGTGATGATCGAGAAGATCTGCTGGATCAACTTCGGCGCCAGGCCCATCGACGGCTCGTCGAGCAGCACCAGTCGCGGCTTGGCCATCAGGGCACGGCCGATCGCGAGCATCTGCTGCTCCCCACCGGACATGCTTCCGGCGGCCTGCTTCTCGCGCTCCTTCAGCCGCGGGAACAGGTCGTAGACCCGGTCGAGGTCGGCCTTGTAGGCGGGCGTCTTCCGGTCCTTGCGAACGTACGCCCCCATGTCCAGGTTCTCGCGGACCGTCATGCCCGGGAAGCATCCGCGCCCCTCGGGGGACTGACTGATCCCCATCAGCACCCGCTCGTACGGCGGCACATGAGTGATGTCCTTCCCCTCGAAGAGGACCTGACCGGCACGCACCTTGCGCAGACCAGAGATCGTCTTGAGCGTGGTGGTCTTCCCGGCCCCGTTCGCTCCGATCAGAGTCGCGATCGTGCCTTCCTCGACCCCGAAGCTGATGTCACGGATGGCCTCGATGTGCCCGTAGTTGACGCACAGGCCCTGGACCTCAAGAAGCATCGTCTTCGTCAACTCCCAGATAGGCGGCGATGACCGCCGGGTTGTCACGGATCTCGGCCGGCGGGCCCTCGGCGATCTTCTGCCCGAACTCCAAGACCACGATCCGGTCGGTGACGCCCATGACTAGCCGCATGTCGTGCTCGATCAGGAGCACTGTGTACCCCTGGTCGCGGACCCTCTTGATGAGATCCATCAGCTTGGACTTCTCGGCCGGGTTGAAGCCGGCGGCGGGTTCGTCGAGGCAGAGCAGTTTCGGATTGGTTGCCATCGCACGAGCGATCTCGAGGCGGCGCTGGTCGCCGTACGGCAGGTTCACCGCGAGCTCGTCGGCCTTCCGCTCCAGACCCATGAACTTCAACAGTTCCATCGCCCGTTCGTGGCCCTCCTGCTCCTCACGGCGATGGCGAGGGAGCCGGAACAGCGCAGAGGCCAACCCCGTGCTGTGCTGCGCGTCAGTACCGACGAGGACGTTCTCGAGCGCCGTCATCGGCTTGAAGAGCCGGATGTTCTGGAAGGTCCGGGCGATGCCGAGCTTCGTGATCTGGTGACGTTTGAGGCGGGTCAACGAACGACCCTCCAAGCGCACTTCCCCCGAGGTCGGCCGGTACACCCCGGTCGTCACGTTGAAGCAGGTGGTCTTACCGGCACCGTTGGGACCGATCAGGCCGAGGATCTCTCCCTCCCGGATGTCGAAGCTGACGTGGTCGAGCGCGACCAGGCCACCGAACTTCAAGGTGACGTCATCCACGACCAGCAGAGGCTCGTTCACGCGCTCTCGACCCCCTCTCCCTCTAGCTCCTCGATCTCGGCCATGGCTTGCTTGGCCCGGACAGTGCGTCGCGGCGGGAGCAGGCCCTCGGGGCGGAACGTTGCGAGAACCATCAAAGCAAGTCCGAACGCGACGATCCGCCAGTCGTCCAAGAACCGGAACCGTTCGGGGAGGTACACCACCAGGGCTGCACCCACGATGACTCCCCAGCGGTTCCCCTGCCCCCCGATGACGACACAGGCGAGGAACAGGATCGAGAGCAGAATGTCGAACGAGTCCGGGCTGATGAAAGTCTGCCGGGTTGCGAACAGCGCACCGGACATCCCGCCGAACGCTGCGCCCATGGCGAACGCAAGCACCTTGAACTTGAACGTCGGCACACCCATCAGCTCGGCGGCGTCCTCGTCCTCCCGGGTGGCTTCCCAGGCCCGGCCGACACGACTGTTCTTGATCAGGATGTCCGCGATGATCACCAGCAGGACCAGGGTGAGCGCCAGCCAGTAGAACGGGATGATGTCAACCACCCCGAACTGGAAGAACGGCGTCGTGTCGTCCAGGTTGACCAGCGGCTGGCCGTTCTGCCACACGAGATGCGGAATCTCGAACAAGGGGTCCGCAGGCGGCTCCGGCAGGCTGGGGGGCGGCGGAATGGACGGGATGCCGCCCGCCGATCCGAGCCAGTCGGTGTTCACGATCGCGATCCGGATGATCTCACCGAAACCCAACGTCACGATCGCCAGGTAGTCGCCACGCACGCGCAGCGTCGGGACCCCGAGGGTTACCCCCGACGCGACAGCAACCAGGACTGCGATCGGGAGGACCACCGGCCACGGGAGGTGTGCATGAGCGGTGGTCAGGATCCCGACTGTGTAAGCGCCGATCGCGTAGAAACCGACGTACCCGAGGTCGAGGAGGCCGGTGTAGCCGACCACGATGTTGAGCCCGAGCGCCGCCAGGACGTAACTGGCCACGGTGAACATGACGCTGCCGAAGTCGGAGCCGGGCGTAGTGATGAGTGGCAGGTTGAGCAGCGGCAGCGCGTAGAAGAACAGCACGATGAGCGCGATCAGGGCCCACTGGGACCGTCGCGACAGACTTGCCAGCGAGACACGCTTCGGCATCGGGATCCGGTTCACGCCTTGGTCCTCCCCAGCGACTCACCGAGTAACCCGCTCGGGCGGAACATCAGAACGAGGACGAGCAGCACGAACGAGACAACGTCCTTCCACTCGTTACCGAAAAATGCCGAACCGAAGTTTTCGGCGACTCCGAGCACCAGTCCGCCGAGCAACGCGCCGCGGAGGTTGCCGATCCCGCCCAGGACGGCCGCTGTGAAGGCTTTCACCCCGAGCAGGAAACCACCGTTGAACTTGATGAACCCGATCTTGGTCATGTAGAGCAGGGATGCAACGCCGGCGAGCAGACCTCCGATGAGGAAGGTCAGCTGGACCACCCGGGCCGAGTTCACTCCCATCAGCGCCGCGGACTCCGGGTCCTGTGCGACTGCACGGATGCCTCGACCGAGGCGCGAGCGGCGTACGAACTGGTCGACGGCGACCATCATCAAGATGGCCGAGGCGATCACGATCAGGTCGACCAGGCGCACGTTGTAGCCGAACACCGAGAACACTGCCTGATCGTGCACGATGTCCGGCATCACCGTGGCGTCGCGCGGCTTGTCGACGTACTTCGCCAGGTTGTCGCGGAGACCGAGAAAGTCGACGATCTTGTCGCGGAGCCCCATCAGCTCGGCGAGGACGAATGAGGCACCGATCGCAGAGATCAGGGCGAGCAGTTTGGGCGCGTTGCGGGTGAGCAATGGTCGGTACGCCACCCGTTCGAGGAGCAGTGCCACTCCGGCCGATACCGCCATGGCTACGGCGAGGGCAGCGAGGATCATGCCGATCGCGCCAACGGCCGAGGTGTTGCCGTCCCCACCCAGGACCATCACTGTCCACGCCGCGGAGAACGCGCCGAACATGAACACCTCGGAGTGGGCGAAGTTGATCAGCTGCAGGACTCCGTACACCATCGTGTAACCCAGAGCGATCAAGGCGTAGATCGCACCGGCCGACAAACCGGTGACGAGCAGCGCCATGACGTTCTCAGGGTTGAAATCGAAACCGGTCACCGGGGAGACTCCTCGACGTACAAACGGCGACGCTGCGGCCGACTCTGGGCCGGCCGCAGCGCCACTAGCTCGATCGGATCAGTTGAGCTGCTCGATCGGGACGATCTTGCCGCCGTCGACCTTGTAGCCCCAGATCGGGATCTCGGTCGGCTCGCCGTTCTCGTCGAACTTGATGTGCTTGGTGATGCCGTCCTCGTCGTACTCGTCCACGAAAACGTTCATCTCCTCGCGAGTGTCGATACCGGACTCGATCCCTTGGAGGAAGATGTTCGCGGCGTCGAACGCCTCGGGGCTGTACGTGCCAGGCGCCACCTTGAACTTGGCGACATAGGCGTCGTTGAACTCTGTGAGGTTTTCACCGGGGACGCACGGGCAGGTGATGAGCGTGCCATCGGCCGCCGCGCCCGCCAGCTTGACGAACTCCGGGTCCTTGACGCCATCCGCCGTGACCACGACGCCGCTGTAGCCACCTGCGCGGAGCTGCTTCACGAACGGGCCGGCCTCGGGGTAGTAACCGCTGAAGAACACCGATGCCGGCTTCTTGGCGACGATCGTGTTGACCACGCCGGAGAAGTCGGTCTCTCCGGTCTTCACCGCGTCGACGCCGACGACGCCGTCGCCCATGTCACCCTGCACGGTCTTCGAGAGACCCTTTCCGTAAGGCGAGTCATCCTCGACGATGTAGACCTCGTCGAGGTTGGCGACCGTCTTGAGCAGGGTGGTTACCTCTGGACCCTGGGTCGCGTCATTTCCGAGCACGCGGTGGAAGACCTTCCAGCCCTTGGTGGACAGGTCCGGGTTCGTCGCGGAGGCAGAGATAAGCGGAACACCTTCCTTGTCGAACACCGGGTCGGCAGCGAAGGACTCACCCGAGAACAGCGGACCGACTACGCCGATGACCTTCGTGTCGCCGGCGACCTTGGCGGCCAGACCAGGGGCCTGCTTCGCGTCGGACTGGCTGTCGATCTTTTTGAATGCGACCTTGCAGTCCGCGTGGTCCTTGTTGTACTCCTCCACGGCCAGCTCGGCGCCGTTGGCAGCGTTGATGCCCAAGGCCGCAGCGCCGCCGGTCAGCGCACCGAAGTAGTCGAGTGTCAGGCCACAGGCCGGCCCGGCGCTGGTGGAGTTGTCGGAGCTGTCGGAGTTGTTGTCCTCACCACCCGTGGTGCCGCAGGCGGTCAGGGTGAGCGCAAAGACGCCGGCCAGGGCGGCGGACCCTCGCAGGAACTTGTTGGAATGGATCATGAATCCTCCGCGTTCGGGGTGGAGCCAACCGGGCATGAGAGAACTCGATCGGCGGTTTTGGGGGACGCTAGCACCGCAGAATCCGTCGCGGGGGCAGGTTCAGGCTCAGATACCGACCGTTGCCAAGTTGTGACGCAACTACGCTCCGGCCAGGTTCCTCGGAACAGGACGGTGGGTCAGTTCGTGCCGTCGACGCCGTGCTCGACGACGCCATCGGCGACCTCGCGCATCGAGAGCCGCAGGTCCATCGCGGTCTTCTGGATCCACCGGAACGCGTCCGGCTCGGACAGGCTGAGCTTCTGCTGCAGGACGCCCTTGGCGCGGTCGACGACCTTGCGCGTCACGAGCCGGTCGCTGAGATCGGCGACCTCGGCCTCGAGCTGCTGCAGCTCGGCGAACCGGCTCACCGCCATCTCGATCGCCGGCATCAGGTCGGACTTGCCGAACGGCTTGACCAGGTAGGCCATCGCACCTGCGTCGCGAGCCCGCTCGACCAGATCGCGTTGGCTGAACGCTGTCAGCATCACGACCGGCGCAATCCGTTGACCGGCGATGCGTTCGGCAGCAGCGATGCCGTCGAGACGGGGCATCTTCACGTCAAGGATGACCAGGTCGGGCCTGAGCTCCTCGGTGCGGGCGATCGCTTGTTCGCCGTCCTCCACGGCGGCCACCACGTCGTACCCCTCCTCGGCCAGCATCTCGGCCAGGTCGAGGCGGATCAGCGCCTCGTCCTCGGCGATGACGACGCGACGGGTTGGGGCGGAGGGGCTCTCGGTCACGCGGACAGGCTACCGAGTGCGGCGCGCTGTCCCCGTTCGGGTAGCGTTGGCGCCTGCTGTCGCCCCGATAGCCCAACGGCAGAGGCAATGTGCTCAAACCACATCCAGTGTGGGTTCGAATCCCACTCGGGGCACCAATAATGTGTCAGTAGTCGACCTGATCCGCCGATCGGACCGAGATCCTGGGTCAGGTGCCCAGACCCCGGTACGCCGGGGCAACCTCGTTGATCGCGTCGCCCATCCGGTGGATGCGCAGCGCGTTGGTCGACCCCGGGATACCTGGTGGGCTGCCCGCGATGATCACCACGATGTCGCCTTCCTGGACGCGTCCCGCGGCGAGCAGCTGGTCGTCGACCTGACGCACCATCTGGTCGGTGTGCTCGACCTCGACGGTCTTGAACGTCTCCACGCCCCAGGTCATCGAGAGCTGGGAGCGGACGATCGCCTCCGGTGTGAACGCCAGCACCGGGATGTGACCGCGGTAGCGGGCCAGTCTCCGAGCCGAGTCTCCGGACTGGGTGAACGCGACCAGGTACTTGGCCCCGACCCGCTCGGCGACCTCGGCAGCAGCCTTGGCGATCACGCCGCCGCGCGTCTTGGGCTGCCAGTCGATGGCTGCCATCCGCGGGAGCTCGTGGTCCTCGGTCGAGGAGATGATCCGAGCCATCGTGCGCACGGTCTCGATCGGGTACTCCCCCACACTGGTCTCGCCGGAGAGCATCACCGCGTCAGCGCCGTCGAGGATCGCGTTCGCCACGTCAGACGCCTCGGCCCGGGTGGGAGTCGGGCTGGAGATCATCGACTCCAGCATCTGGGTCGCCACGATCACCGGTTTGGCGTTGCGTCGGGCCTTGGCGACCACGCGCTTCTGCAAGAACGGCACGTCCTCGAGCGGACACTCCACACCGAGATCTCCGCGCGCGACCATGAAGCCGTCGAAAGCCTTGATCACCTCATCGAGGTTGTCGATCGCCTGCGGCTTCTCGATCTTGGCGATGACGGGCAGCATGACGCCCTCCTCGCGCATGATCCGGCGTACATCCTCGACGTCCTTGGCGGAGCGGACGAAGGAGAGCGCCACGAAGTCCACCGTCAGGTGCAAGGCCCAGCGCAGGTCCTCGATGTCCTTCTCCGACATCGCCGGCACGCTGACCGGTACGCCGGGAAGGTTGATGCCCTTGTGGTCGCTGACCCGGCCACCGATCTCGACCCGGGTGTGCACCTCGGTGCCCTCGACCTGCGTGACCCGAAGCCGGACCTTGCCGTCGTCGATCAGGATCTGGTCGCCCTCACGCACGTCCCCGGGCAGGCCGTCGTACGTCGTGCTGGCGATCTCGTTGTCGCCGGAAACCTCGCGGGTCGTGATCGTGAACGCCTGGCCGGGCTGGAGCCGGACACCGCCGTCGCGGAACCAACCGAGCCGGATCTTCGGACCCTGGAGGTCGGCGAAGATGCCGACGCCGTGACCGCTCTCGTCCGATGCCTCGCGCACCATGTTGTAAACGGCCTCGTGCTCGGCATGAGTGCCGTGACTGAGGTTGAGCCGGGCTACATCCATGCCTGCGTCCACGAGGGCCCGGATGCTCTCCTTGGTGGAGACTGCCGGGCCGAGCGTGCAGACGATTTTTGCTCTACGCACGGAACAAACCTACCGGTCCCGACCTTGAACGATCCAATCCCTTCGCTGACCCGGCGTGAAATCAGCATGAACAGACGCCGACCCGTCGCGAAATCTGACTAGTTCGTCGATTTCACGCCGGGTCAGCGCAGGGAACGGAGAATTCACGCCGGGTCAGCGCAGGGAACGGAGAACTCACGCCGGGTCAGCGTCAGGCGGTGACGGGGCGCTCTGTCGGCGGGATCGGGGCAGGCAGCGTGGTCGAGCCGGTAAGGAAGGTGTCGACCGCAGCTGCAGCCGCCCTGCCCTCCGCGATCGCCCAGACGATCAGCGACTGCCCACGACCTGCGTCACCGGCGACGAAGACTCCCTCGACCGAGGACGCGTACGTCATGTCCCGGACGATGTTGCCGCGGTCGTCGAGGTCGACGCCGAGCTGTCCCACGACTCCGTCCCGCTCCGGGCCGACGAAGCCCATCGCGAGCAGGACCAGGTCAGCCGGGATCTCCCGCTCGGTGCCCTCGATCGGCTGAAACGACCCGTCGACCTCGACCAGGCGCAAAGCCCGGACGTTGCCCTCGTCGTTGCCGAGGAACTCCTGGGTCGAGACCGCGTAGACGCGGTCTCCCCCCTCCTCGTGCGCCGAGGAGACCCGGAAAGTCATCGGGTACGTCGGCCACGGTTGGCTGCCCGGACGGTCCTCGCCCGGACGCGCCATGATCTCCAGCTGGGTGATCGAGGCGGCACCCTGTCGGGTCGAGGTGCCGAGGCAGTCGGCTCCGGTATCGCCGCCACCGATGATGACGACATGCTTGCCGGTGGCGAGGATCTGGTCCTGGCCCTCCTGCAGCTGCAGTGCCTCGCCGAGCGCGGCCCGATTCGCCTGGGACAGGAACTCCATCGCCTGGTGGATCCCGCCGAGTTCGCGGCCCGGGACCGGAAGCTCGCGGGCGATCGTGGAACCGACGGCCAGCACGACGGCGTCGTACCGTTCGCGCAGCGCGTCTCCGGTCAGGTCACCGCCGACATCGACGCCGGCCCGGAAGACGGTGCCCTCTCGGCGCATCTGCTCGAGGCGACGGTCGAGGACCTTCTTCTCCATCTTGAACTCGGGGATGCCGTAGCGCAGCAGTCCGCCGATCTTGTCGGCGCGCTCGTAGACCGCGACGGTGTGACCCGCCCGGGTCAGCTGCTGGGCGACGGCAAGGCCGGCCGGGCCGGAGCCGACGACCGCGACGGTTTTGCCGGAGAGCCACTCGGGCGGCTGCGGGCGCACGTTGTGCGACTCGAAGGCGCGCTCGATGATCGAGACCTCGATGTTCTTGATCGTCACCGGGTCCTGGTTGATGCCCAGGACGCAGGAGGTCTCACACGGAGCCGGGCAGAGCCGGCCAGTGAACTCCGGGAAGTTGTTCGTCGCGTGCAGGCGCTCGATCGCGGCGTCCCAGTCGTCGCGGTACACCAGGTCGTTCCACTCGGGAATGATGTTCCCGAGCGGGCAGCCCTGGTGGCAGAACGGGATGCCGCAGTCCATGCAGCGCGAGGCCTGGGTCCGGATGATCGGCAGCAGCGCGCGGCCGGGCCCCCCGGGGTAGACCTCGTTCCAGTCG
>JBKJHO010000063.1:0-13319 GCA_046598915.1 Marmoricola sp.
CACCTAGGGTCGCGCAATGACCTTCGAGTACGACCGGGACACCGCGATCAGCGCGCTCGGCAACGGCAGCTACGGCGCACACCTCTCGCCCGGTTGGGCTGTCGGCCCGGCGATCAACGGGGGTTACCTGCTGGCGATCATCGGCAAGGCGGTGGCGGCCCAGCTCGAGGCGACAACGCCCGGGAAGGGACACCCGGACCCGGTCTCCCTCAGCGCGCACTTCCTCAGCGCCGCGACCCCGGGTCCGGCGTACGTCGAGACGAAGGTGATCCGGTCGGGCGGCAAGTTCTCGACCGTGGCGATCACGCTGGCCCAGGACGTCGACGGCGCACCGGTCCCGCGCATCGCCGCCCTCGCGACGTACGGTCGGCAACTCGATCGAACCAGCGACGGCGAGCATGACGCGACGAGCGACGCCGACGCGGCCGCGATCGGGCTGTCCCTAGCACCGCCCGTGCTGGCGCCCGTAGAGGAGTGTGTGCTCTCCAGCGACGCCCCGGCCGAGGTCACCGAGTTCGTCCCGCTGATTCAACGCTTCGGCACCCGGTTCGACCCGGCGACGGCCGGGTGGGCGGTGGGGAAACCCAGCGGGCAGGGAGTGATCCAGGGCTGGTTCAAGCTGATCGACGACCGGCCGCTCGACCCGATCGCTCTGCTGATGGTCGTCGATGCCCTGCCGCCGGTGACCTTCGACCTGGGGATGCTCGGCTGGCCGCCGACGCTCGAGCTGACCGCGCACGTGCGCGCCAGGCCGGCCCCGGGCTGGGTGATCGTCCGGCACCAGACCCGCACCGTCGCGGGTGGCCTCTTCGAGTCGGACTGCGATGTCTGGGACTCCACCGGGCTGCTGGTCGCGCAGGCGCGGCAGCTCGCCCTCCAGCCGAGAGCCCAGTAGCCGTGCTCGTGGTCGGAGTAGCGATCCTCGTGGACGGGCGCGTGCTCGCCGCCCGTCGCCAGGACGGCGGCTGGGAGTTCCCCGGCGGCAAGGTCGAGGACGCCGAGAGCCCGGAGCAGGCGGCGGTCCGGGAGATCCATGAGGAGCTCGGCTGTGCGGTCGAGGTGACCGGATGGCTCACCGCGGTCGTGCCGATCCGCGCCGGTCTGGAATTACGGGTGGTGACGGCGCGGCTCGTCGACGGTGAGCCGGTCCCGCGGCCAGGGGAGCACTCAGCGCTGCGCTGGCTCACCCCGGACCAGTTCGGAGCCGTCGCGTGGCTGGCCGCCGACCAGCCGTTCGTGAGCGAGCTCACCGCGTTGCTGTCCTGACCCCGCACTAGGGTTCAGGCATGACCCCAAGCATGACCCCCGGCATGACCTCGAGCATGACCAAGCATCTCCTGCTCGTGCACGCACACCCGGACGACGAGAGCATCAACAACGGGGCCACCATGGCCAAGTGCGTCGCCGAGGGGATCGGGGTCACCCTGGTCACCTGCACCGCGGGCGAGATGGGGGAGATCCTCCTCCCGGAGATGACCCACATGGCGCACGACCAGGACGACTCCCTCGCCGAGCAACGCAGGATCGAGCTGGAGAAGGCGATGGCCGAGTTGGGGGTCACCGACCACCGTTGGTTGGGCGGATTCGGCACCTACCGCGACTCCGGCATGAAATGGCACGACGACGGTCACGCGATCGCTGCCGACGACGTCCACGAGAACGCCTTCTGGCACGCCGACCTGACCGAGGCGGCCGACCACCTGGTCGCGGTCATCCGCGAGGTTCGTCCGCAGGTTCTCGTCACTTACGACCAGTTCGGCAACTACGGGCACCCGGACCACATCCAGGCACACCGGGTCGCGACATACGCCGCGGCGCTCGCGGCCGTGCCGTCGTACCGGACCGACCTCGGCGAGGCCCACGACATCGCGAAGGTCTACTGGGCCGCGATGTCGGAGAGCTGGATGCGCGAGGGGATCCGTCGGCTCCGTGACGCCGGTGACGAGACCACCTTCGAAGGGATGGACCCGGACGGCCCGCTGCCGCCGTTCGTCACCTCCGACGAGAATCTTGCCTGCGTGGTGGACGGTCTCGCCTTCCACGACCAGAAGATGGCTGCCCTCGCGGCGCACGCCACCCAGATCTCCTTGGACGGGCCCTTCTTCGCACTCTCCAACAATGTCGGCAACGAGGCCTGGGGTTACGAGTTCTACCGGATCGCCAAGGGCACCAAGGCCGGCCCGTACAACGAGCAGGGTTTCGAGACCGATCTCTTCGCGGGACTCAACCTGGCGTGAGGTAGCGGTACGCGTGGTGCCGGTGGAAGCCGAGCCCGTCGTACAGCTGCAGGGCCGGCCGGTTGTCGCCGACCACCTGGAGCGCCATCACGCTCGCACCGCGCTCGGCGGCCCAGTCGGTCATCGCGGCCATCATCGTGAGGCCGAGTCCTCGTCGTCGGTGGGCTGGATCGACCGTGAGGTCGGCGAAGAGCGCCCAGTCCTCGACGATGCTGGTGCGGGCCCGGGCCACCTGGACACCGTCCTGGTGGATCACTGCGAAAGCGATCTCGTCCAGCGCCAACGAGGCCGCGACCACGTCGTAGTTCTGCTGGGCCGCGGTGTTGCCGACCAGCCAGTCGTAGCTGATCTCCGTTTCGTAGCGGACCTTCTCGGTGGCCGTCCCGGAGAGTGCGCGGGAGAGCTGCGCGACCCCGGCGAGCAACACTTCGCTGTCGGCTTCGGCAGGCCGCAGCCGCACCCAGCTGCGGCTCTCCAGTTCTTGCTGGACGGCGGACCCGACGATTACCTGCGCGACCGGTGCGCGACCGTGCTTCGCGTAGAAGGCATGCGCCCGTTCCAGGACGTCGTCCAGCGGCAGGCCCGGGTCACCGAGCGGGAGGATCGAGTTGGGCCGGGCGTTGGCGCCTCCGGTGAAGCGAAAGGTCCAATCGCCGACGTGCTCGACCTCGGCCGGGCGGAACAGCGCGGAGCACCGACGCGCGACCTCATCCTCGGAGAGCCGGAGGAAACGGGAGGGGCGGGGTGGCACCGGCTTGCCGGAAACGATGTCGACGACCGGTATTTCCACCAGGGTGCCGTCCTCGGCCCGGATCGAGGCAGTGGTCGAGGACCAGCTCTCGCAGATACCGAGCAGGTCGGTCATCGCCGGACCGCCGGTCGGACCGGTCTCGCCGGGCACCAAACGCCGTACGACGACGCGCTGTCCGACCACGTGCGGGCCGAGGCCTGATCTGACCACGTGTTGAAATGAGGGTCTGTCGGAAGGACTCACGTCCGGGATACTAGGCTTTGCTCCAGTCCACACCGGACTCGTACCTCAGGAGGACCCAGGTGACCTACGTCATCGCCCAGCCTTGCGTCGATCTGAAGGACCGCGCCTGCGTCGACGAGTGTCCTGTCGACTGCATCTACGAAGGCAAGCGGATGCTCTACATCCACCCTGACGAATGCGTGGACTGCGGGGCCTGCGAGCCGGTCTGCCCGGTAGAGGCCATCTACTACGAAGACGACACCCCGGGTGAGTGGAAGGAGTACTACGACGCGAACGTGCACTTCTTCGACGATCTGGGCTCCCCGGGTGGCGCCGCCAAGATGGGCGTGATCGACAAGGATCACCCGACGGTGGCGGCTCTGCCTCCGCAGGAGCACGACGAAAACTGAGCGTTTCCTCGAGGCTCCCGGATTTCCCCTGGGACCACCTGACGCCGTACGGCGATCAGGCGCGCGCACACCCTGACGGGATCGTCGACCTTTCGGTCGGCACCCCTGTCGACCCCACCCCAGGGGTGGTGCAGCGTGCCCTGGTCGCTGCCGCGGACGCGCCCGGCTACCCGACCACGATCGGGTTGCCGGAAACCCGCCAGGCCTGCCTCGACTGGCTGTCGCGTCGCTTCGGTGTCACCGGGCTCGGCCTGGACTCGGTCCTGCCGGTGATCGGGTCCAAAGAGTTGATCGCCTCGCTGCCCACCCATCTCGGCATCGGGCCCGGTGACCTGATCGTGCAGCCCGAGCTGGCCTACCCGACGTACGAGGTCGGTGCCGCGCTGGTCGGCGCGCACATCGTGGCCACCGACTCGCTGACGGCGCTGGGTCCGTCCGTATCAGGCCCCGAGACGCCGAAGATCCTCTGGATCAACTCGCCCTCGAACCCGACCGGCCGGGTACTGCCGGTCGAGCACCTGCGCAAGGTCGTCGACTGGTGCCGTGAGCGCGGGGTGCTGCTGATCTCCGACGAGTGCTACATCGAGCTGGCCTGGGAACCGGGCGTCGTACCGGTCTCGGTCCTGCATCCCGATGTCTGCGACGGCTCGATGGAGGGCATCCTCGCGGTGCACTCGCTCTCCAAGCGTTCGAACCTCGCCGGCTACCGCTGCGCCTTCGTCGCCGGCGACCCGGCCGTGGTCGGAGAGCTGCTAGCCGTCCGGAAGAACCTCGGGCTGCAAGTTCCCGGGCCCCAGCAGGTCGCGATGATCGCGGCGTTGGACGACGACGTCCACGTCGAGGAGCAGCACGCCCGGTACGCCGCGCGGCGTACCCGGCTCAAGGCGGCGCTCGAAAGCGCCGGCTTCCGGATCGACCACTCCGAGGGCGCGCTCTACCTCTGGTCTACCCGGGACGAGCCCTGTTGGGACACCGTCGCCTGGCTGGCCGAGCGCGGGATCCTGGTCGCGCCGGGCTCCTTCTACGGGGCGGCCGGTGCCCGGCACGTCCGGGTGGCGCTCACCGCGACGGACGAGCGGATCGACGCCGCCGTCGGCCGGTTGGCCTGAGCGTCTCCGCTCGCGTAGGCGTACTCCCACTCGATCGTGCCCGGTCGCATTGGTCGCATTCCTGCTCCGCAGCGATGATTGAGTCCGTCACCAGCGGATCCGGGTGTAGCGCCGTACTCAGCCCAGCGAGACGGCGACGCGGTCGTTCGAGGCCTTGGACGACGTCCACCCGTCCTCGGAGTCGCGGCCGGACTTCCAGACCAGCCCGTCGAAGGAGACCTCGGCGATCTTGAGCTCGCCGGCATAGGCGACCAGGTACTGCGCGATCGCCCAACCGCGCCGGTTGCCGTCCACCCCGCCGGTGACCGGGACGGTGAAGTCCTGGCGGGCGCCGGTCCGCTCCGTGGTGGTCTTGCCGAACGCCGCGGTCAGGGACGCAGTGGCGACATCCGCCGTGCCGTAACCGGCGGGCTCGTCGACCACGCAGGTGAAGGAGCCGTCCGGGCTGTAGCCGGTCAGTGCCGATGCGAGGGCCCGAGCATCGGCGGCGTGATCCGTGTAGGCCTCCGGGAACCCGGACCGTTGGACGCGCTGGGCGGCCTCGGTGATCCGCATCTCCTGGTAGTTGTCGATCTTCTCGAGCGCCTCGTAGAACTTGTTGATCGAGTAGTGCTCGTCGCGGATCTGTTTCGCGGTGCCCCAGCCCTGGGAGGGGCGCTGCTGGAAGATGCCGATCGAGTCACGGTCGCCGTACGCGATGTTTCGGATCTTGCTCTCCTGGTACGCCGTCGCCAACGCGATCGAGACGGCTCGCGCCGGGAGCCCGCGGCGTACGCCGATCGCCGCGATCAGTGCGGCATTTTTGCCTTGGTCGGGTGCGAGCCCGACCTCAAGTCCGTCCACCGCCGCGTAGCAACCCTCGGGGTCGGGCAGGGGGCCGGTGCCGCGCCACATGGCGACTCCGACACCGGCGACCATCGCGAGAACCGCGAGGAAGACGAAAGTTCGTGTGCGCAAGATCAGTTCGCGTGCAGGGCCGCGTTGAGGGCGATGCCGTCCGAGCGCCACGGGACTGCCTCGACGGCACCGGTCACCGAGTTGCGACGGAACAGGATGTTCGAGGCCCCGGAGAGATCGACGGCCTTGATCACCTTGGGCTTGCTCTCGATGTCCTTGATGGTCACCTTGGTCCCGGCGGTGACGTAGCAGCCCGCCTCGACGACGCAGTCGTCGCCGAGCGAGATGCCGATGCCGGCATTGGCACCGAGCAGGCAGCGCTGCCCGATGGAGATCACCTGGGACCCGCCGCCCGAGAGCGTCCCCATGATCGAGGCGCCGCCGCCGATGTCGGATCCGTCGCCGACGACGACTCCGGCAGAGATCCGGCCCTCGACCATCGAGGCGCCCGTGGTGCCGGCATTGAAGTTGACGAAGCCCTCGTGCATGACCGTGGTGCCTTCGGCCAGGTGGGCGCCGAGGCGGACCCGGTCGGCGTCAGCGATCCGTACGCCGGTCGGCAGCACGTAGTCGGTCATCCGGGGGAACTTGTCGACCCCGAAGACCTCCACCGAACCGGTGGCCCGCAGGGCGCCGCGGACCTCCTCGAAGTCCGCCACCGCGCACGGGCCGCGGCTGGTCCAGACGACGTTGCTGAGCTTCCCGAAGATGCCGGTGAGGTTCTGTCCGTGCGGGGCGACCAGACGGTGGCTGAGCAGGTGCAGCCGGAGGTAGACGTCGCTGGCGCTCGTCGGTTCGTCGGCGAGCACGATCTCGGTCCGCACGACCTCGGTGGTGACCCGGCGGGCGTCGTCCTTGCCCTCCAGCGCGGTCAGGAAGGCGGGGGCGGTGGCGTCGCTGGGGGCCTCGCCCAGCGCGGGGGCGGGGTACCAGGTGTCGAGGACGGAGCCGTCCTCGGCGGTGGTGGCCAGGCCGAAGCCCCAGGCGCGGGCGGCAGTGCCGGAAGTCGCTGCAGACATGACGTTCAGGCTACCGGTGACGCCTAGGTGCACGTGTCCCTGGTCCGTGGAAGGCTGCCGGGATGGGACCTGTCAGCACTACTGGGAACGCGATCGCGACCTTCAAGGAGCTCTGTCTCGACAGCCACCCGGCGCAGGGTCAGGACGTGACTGCGCTGGGCAGGTTCTGGGCCGCTGCTACCGGCTGCGAGTACTCGGTCACCGGCGATCCGGTCGGCCCGGCTGACCCCGGCGACGTCGTCGGCGCCGAGGAGGGCATGGGCATCGCGATCTGTCCGGTCCCGGAGCCGAAGACGGTCAAGCACCGGGTGCACCTCGACGTGAGTACCGACGACGTGCAGACCCTGGTCGCGCTCGGCGCGACGGTGCTGCGTGAGCCCGACGCTGGGTCGACAGAGTTGGGAATCAGCTGGACGGTGATGACCGATCCCGAGGGCGGGGAGTTCTGCGCCTTCGTCCGCCAGCCCGAGAAGCTGACGCCGTACCGGGCCTTCGAGCTCAATGTCGACTCTGTCGATGCGGAGGCCTCCGCTCGTTGGTGGGGCGAGGTCTTCGGGGTCGAGGCGCAGAACGACGGCAAGCCCTGGTGGTGGATCGAGGGAGCGCCCGGGTTCCCGTCCAAGACGCCGTGGTGGGGGCTGGTCTTCAGCACCGTCCCCGAGCCGAAGACGGTCAAGAACCGCTGGCACTGGGACGTGTACGGCGAGGTCGGAGAATTCCTGGCCCGCGGAGCAACCAAGCTCGCGGAGCTGCCGCGTTGGACGGTTCTCGCCGACCCCGAAGGGAATGAGTCAGTAGTACTACCCGCTCGTACGAGGGCGGACGGGTCGGTAGAGGTCAATACAGGGTGGACGACCATGCAGGACCCGGAAGGAAACGAGTTCTGCGTGTTCGCCGGGTGACCACACCCGGCGACCACCGGCAGCGGGCTTTCCTTCGTTCGCGGTGACGTCGGCCGGCGTCGATTCGCCGCGATCAACGCGGTTCAGAATTCCGTCAGGAATGCCGTCTGCGCTGCGACTGACTTCTCGAAGGTCTCGCCGACGTAGATGTCGAAGTGCCCGACGTCGAAGGTCTCGACCTGGACGCGGCCCGCGAGCTTCTTCGCCACGGCGCGTACCGCGCTGGGAGGAGCAATGTTGTCCTGGGTCGCCATCACCAACATCGTCGGCACCTTGACCTTGTTCGCGAACGTAACCGGCCGATTCATCATGATCTGCAAGATCCCGCGGGCACACATCTCGTTGCGGAACGTCGGTCCCATGATGTGGGTATAGCCGACCTCCGCACCTTCTGGCGTGATCGCGGCGTGCGAACCGGGCGGGCCGACCACGGGAATCAGGTGCGGCTTGCGGCCCAGCCACGAGCCGGCGATGTCGCGCATTCCGTGGGCGGTCAGTCTCAGCAGCTGGAGCGGTCCGGCGTACCGGAGGATCAGGAGAACCGCAGCGAGACCGTCCATCGCAGCGCCCTGCGAAACCACCCCGGCAATGCGTGGGTCCTGGGCCGCAACGGCGATCACATGACCACCGGCGTACGAGCTGCCCCACACGATGACGCGGTCAGGATCTACACCGTCTAGTGCCCGTGCTGCAGCGACGGCCGCGTGGTAGTCCTCGCGGTGACGAAGGTGCTGGACGTTCTGCCGCAGGTCGCCGTCCGAGGTGCCGTAGCCGCGGTAGTCGAAGATCACGACGTCCAGCCCAGCCGCGGCGAACCGTTCGGCAAACGGCTCGAGCCCCGCATCTTTCGTGGCACCGAAGCCGTGCCCCATGACCACGCACGGACGACCGCCAGGACCGGAGAGCGCGTCATCAGCTGCGGGGAAGTGCCACGCGGAGCAGCGCGTGCCATGGCTGTCGAAGTCGAGGTCGGCTCTCATTCCTCGAGTCTGCCCTGTGCGATCGGTCAAAACCAGGTCTCCGCAATCAGCGCGGAGCTAGGTTCCTTGCCTCCTTGGCCGCACGCATCGTTCTAGTTCGTCCTAGGAGTCACGGTGCATACACGGCCAGACGCCAGTCCTCAGGGAATCGTCTAGTAGCCGCGTTCTGGTCTGCTCAATCGCGTTGGGTGCAATGAGCCACGCGCCATCCATCGTGAGCCAGATGGACGATCGCGCGTCAGGTCCGGGCGACGATCTCGGCGGCGACGCGCGCCGGCGCCTCGATCGAGGGCCAGTGTCCGACGCCCTCTAGCAGCACCACGTCAGTTCCTGGACGCAGCGCGGCGAGACGCTGCGGCATCGCCGTCACCGCGATCGGGTCGAGCACTCCCCACACGGCGCTGAGCGGGCCGTCGAAGTCGACAAAGGCCGCCGTCCAGCGCTCTTGGTGGACCCGACGCTCGCGGATGTAGCTGATCTGGCGGGTCAGCAGCCGGTCGCCACCGTCGAGCCGGATCAGGTCGACCAGGTCCTCGAGCTGCTGGGGCCCGAGGTTCGTCCCGGGAGCGACGCTCTCGCGCAGGTTGCGGCGCAGGAACGGCCGCGGGAACGACACCGGCATCCGACGGCCGCGCGCGAGGAGGCCCAGTCGCTGGCCGCGGGTGAGTCGCGCGAGATCGATGAAGATCGATCCATTGAGCAGCACGACACTGTTCACCGACAAGCGGAGCGCATCGCGGTTCGTCCGCGCCAGCAGCTCGGCGACCACGGAGGTGCCCATGTCGTGGCCCACCAGCGCGCAGGACTCGACACCGAGCTGAGCCAGGAGCGCCTCCACCAGATCCGCCTGCTCGAACAACGAGTACGACGCATCGGTCGGCTTTTCGGAGAGGCCGTATCCGAGCAGGTCGAACGAGATCGTCGGACGGTCGAGGCGTTCGACCACCTCGGCGAAGTCGTGGGAGGAGCCTGGGTAGCCGTGCACGATCACGATCGGCGTCCCGGCCCCGGCGCGCTCGACGACGAAGATCCTGCGGCCGCCGACATCGACGAACCGCCCGGAGTCCCGCCACGCCTGCACACCCGCGCTCACCACGGGCTCATCCTGGCCGCTGGGCACGCCCCATGTCACCCCTTAAGTTTCCGGCGCGGTTGACTCCGCCAGCGGCGAAGGTACCGCCGCCGACGGCGCGACGACGTACCCCAGCACCAACAGATCCGAGATGAGAAGAGACCGGGCCCCTTCCAGCCACGACCCGCGCTGGCGCATCGCGCACCCCAAGCTCGGCGGGCTGATCCTGGCGCTCACGGATGATCCGCAGTCAACTACGGCGTGGAGCACGGGCGCGCAAGGCGAAGAGCGCCTCGGCGATCGGCTCAACGAGCTCAGCATTGACAGCCTCCTGGTCCTCCACGACCGTCGCACTCCGCGAACGCGCGCCAATATCGACCACATCGCCATCACGAAGACCGGGATCTGGGTCATCGACGCTAAGAAGTACCGGGGTCGGCCCAGCCTGAAGGTGGAGGGCGGCATCCTGCGGCCACGGACCGAGAAGCTGCTCGTCGGCTCCCGCGACTGCACCAAAGTCGTGGACGGCGTACTTAAGCGGGTGGCCCTCGTCGAAGAAACGCTCCTGCCCGGAGGTCGCCCCGAGGGGCAGGCTCTCGCTATTCGACTGGACGCGTCTATTGCGCGGCTGCCGGAAGGGAATGAGTTCTGCGTCTTCGGACGCGACTGACAAGATGGAGTCATGGCTCTGGACCTGACTGCGGATGTGGTTGCGCTCACCGAGGCCCTCGTCAACCTCGAGTCGGTCAGTCAGAACGAGCGCGCGATCACCGACGCGATCGAGGCGGCACTCCAGGACCTGGCGCACCTCAGCCTCACCCGGATCGGCAACTCCTTGGTCGCCCGCACCGAGCTCGGCCGCGCCGAGCGCGTCGTGATCGCGGGCCACGTCGACACGGTCCCGCTCAACGACAACCTCCCGGCTCGCAACGACGGCACCCTGCTGCACGGCCTGGGCAGCTGTGACATGAAGGGTGGTGTCGCGGTCGCCCTCAAGCTGGCCTCCGACCTGGTCGACCCGGCCCGCGACGTGACGTTCCTGTTCTACGAGTGCGAGGAGATCGCCTCGATCCACAACGGCCTGCGCCTGATCGCCGAGGAGCGGCCCGAGCTGCTCAAGGCCGACTTCGCGATCCTGATGGAGCCGTCCGACGCGGTCGTCGAGGCCGGCTGCCAGGGCACCCTCCGGGTCGAGGTCAGCACCCGTGGCGAGCGCGCCCACTCGGCGCGGGCCTGGCGTGGGGTCAACGCGATCCACGGGGCCGCCGAGGTGCTCGCCCGGCTCACGTCGTACGAGGCGCGAAGGCCGGTGATCGACGGGCTCGAGTACCACGAGGGTCTGAACGCCGTCCTGATCAGCGGTGGCGTCGCCACCAACGTGATCCCCGATGCCTGTGTGGTCACCGTGAACTACCGGTTTGCCCCCGATCGCAGCGAGGCCGAGGCGCTGGCCTTTGTGCGGGAGTACTTCGACGGCTTCGATCTCGTCGTCACCGACTCCGCTCCCGGTGCGCTGCCGGGCCTGGACCGACCGGCCGCCCAGGCGTTCGTCAGTTCTGTTGGAGGCTCGGTGAACCCGAAGTTCGGGTGGACCGATGTCGCCCGCTTCACCGGCCTGGGGATCCCGGCGGTCAACTACGGGCCGGGTGACCCGGTGCTCGCCCACAAACAGGAGGAACACGTGCCGATTGAGCAGATCCGTCGCTGCGAGGAGACGCTGCGCACCTGGCTGGAGGCCGGCCGATGAGCCCGGAGCACTCCTCGGCGCACCATCCCGGCCGACGGGTGAAGCGGAAGGGCCCGACCTTCCTGCGAGATGCTCAGGTCGATCACTCCACCACCGACCAGCGGCTCCTCGACTCCCGTGGCTCGTCGGACTGGCTGCACGCCGATCCGTGGCGGGTACTTCGGATCCAGGCCGAGTTCGTCGAGGGTTTCGGGGCGCTGGCCGAGCTCGGACCGGCCATCGCCGTCTTCGGCTCCGCTCGGACCAAGCGCGAGGACCCGTACTACGCGAAAGGTGTGCAGATCGGAGCGAAGCTGGTCGAGGCCGGCTTCGCGGTGATCACCGGCGGCGGCCCGGGTGCGATGGAGGCAGCGAACAAGGGCGCGGCTGAAGCGGGCGGGGTCAGTGTCGGCCTCGGGATCGAACTGCCCTTCGAGGACGGCGTTAACGACTACGTGAACATCGGCGTGAACTTCCGCTACTTCTTCGCCCGCAAGACCATGTTCGTCAAGTACGCCCAGGGCTTCGTCGTACTGCCGGGAGGTCTCGGTACGTTCGACGAGCTCTTCGAGGCCCTCACGTTGGCGCAGACGCAGAAGATCACGTCCTTCCCGGTGGTGCTGGTCGGCATCGAGTACTGGTCCGGGCTGGTCGACTGGCTCCGCGGGACCGTCCTCGCCGACGGCAAGATCTCCGAGGCGGACCTGGACGCGCTCGTGCTGACTGATGACGTCGACGAAGCGGTGGCGATCATGGCGGCGTCGCAATGATGTGGGTCTTCGCGGTCGTCATCGTGCTGGTGATCGGCGCGATCGCCGTGGTCGCTGCGGGTGCGGGCGACCCGCTCGCCGCCTCGTACGACGACCGACGCGACGTCGTCGTACCGGCCGAAGGACCGCTGGCCGCAGAGGACCTGGTCTCGCTTCGTTTCACCACCGCGTTTCGGGGGTACCGGGCCAGCGAGGTCGATGCCCTGCTGGATCGCCTCGCCGCGCAGCTCGGCAACGCAGATCGTCCGAGGCCGTAACCCACCACCGAAGGCTGGACTGATGCGCCGATTCTCGGGACCGCTTTTGTTCCTGCTGCTGGCCGGCGTCGGGGCCGGGACGCTCTCGCACGTGGCCGTGCGGCCGTCGTCCTCGGTGCTGGCGACCAAGGTGATCGGGACGAGCGTCGAGGGTCGACCGATCAAGGCGTACCGCATCGGCGACCAGACGTCCTCGATGAAGGCGGTCTTCATCGGTGGTATCCACGGGAACGAGGCCCAACCCTCGAAGATCCTGCTCAACCTGATGTCCGGACCGGCGGTCCGCGGGGCTGCTATCTGGGTCATCCCACGGATGAACCCCGACGCCGTCGTCCACCAGCGGCGGACCAACGCCCACGGCGTCGACCTCAACCGCAACTTCCCAGTCGACTGGATCAGGCAGCCGGCGCCGTACTACTCCGGACCTGGGCCGGCCAGCGAGCCGGAGACCAAGGCGATCCTGCGGTTCCTGCGCTCGGTCGACCCGGACCGGGTCGTGATCCTGCACCAGCCCCTGTACGGCGTCGACGACTCCTACAAGAAGGCGCACTCGTTCGCCTACCTGTTGGCCCGCGGCCTGCACCTGCCGCGCAAGGTTTTCACCTGCAACTCCGTCTGCCGGGGCACGCTGACCCAGTGGTTCAACGCCACCCGGGCAGGCCAAGCACTCACCGTCGAGTACGGAAAGTCGGTGACGACTTATCAGGAGACGATCACCGGTCCGACCGGACTTCTCTACGCGATCAGGGCGACCCGCAAGCCCGCGTAGCGCTGCACTTCGCCCCGCGATTATCCGTCGCGTGGGCTGATGAGGAATAATGGACGCTGACGGCGTCACATCTGCTCGGCGCTCTGATTCAGGCAAAGAAAGAGGTGTGCGCATGGCGGCGATGAAGCCGCGGACCGGCGACGGGCCGCTGGAGGTCACCAAGGAAGGTCGTGGCATCGTCATGAGGGTTCCCCTCGA
>JBKJHO010000029.1:0-82615 GCA_046598915.1 Marmoricola sp.
GTAACCCATCAGGGTGGGAGAGTCGAAGCCGTACGCCTCGGCGACCCAGACGGTGTCCAGACCGGCCTTCTCCCAGGCGGTGACCTGGTCGGCTGCGTTGCGCGGGCTGCCGTCGTAGTGCAGGTGGGTGCAGAGCTTCATCGTCGATCCTCTCGGGCCGCCAGGGCCCGCAGCCCGGCGGCGAAGAACTCCGGCACCGCACCCCCGGCCTCGTCGAAACCGTCTCCCTGGGTGGCGCCGGCGCGATACCGGTGGTCGATGCCCTGAGCGATCACGGCGAGCTTGTAGAACCCGAGAGCCAGGTAGAACTCCCAGTTGTCGAGGTCGGTGCCCGAGATCTGCTCGTACCGAGCGGCGAGCTCGTTCCCGTCCGGCAGCCGGTCGCTCGCCCAGGCGGCCTCGACGCCCAGGACGGCGCTCAACGCCGGGTGCCGGTAGCTGGCCATCAGCGCGATGTCCGCAACGGGGTCCCCCAGAGTGGACAGCTCCCAGTCGACGATCGCGAGGATCTTGCTCGGGTCCTCGGCTTCCAGGATCACGTTGTCGATCCGGTAATCCCCGTGGATCACCCCGGCCCGGAACTGCTCAGGGACCGCCTCTCCGAGCCGGGTGAGCAGCGCCACGGCGTCAGCGGACTCTTCGACCAGGACCCGCTGCCACTGGCCGGACCAACGCTTGACCTGACGCTCGGCGTAGCCGTCGGCGCGCGCGAAGTCGGCGAGCCCGACGGCTTGGTAGTCCACGGCGTGCAGACGGGCCAGCTTTTCGACCAGCGCATCGGTGGTCGCGGAGATCTGCGCGTCGGAGAGCCGCTCGAGATCTGCTGCCGTCTGCACAGTCACCCCCTCGACCCACGCAGCGATCGTGAACGGCGCTCCGATCGGACCGGGATCGTCGCAAAGGAAGAGCGGCTCCGCGACCGGGATGGCTGCGCCGATCAAGGCGCTGGTGATCCGATGCTCGCGGCCCACGTCGTGAGCCGAAGGGGTCAGGCCCCCGGTCGGTGGTCGGCGCAGGAGCCAGGACGAGGTGCCGTCGGAGACCTTGAACGTCCAGTTCGAGCGCCCTGCCGCAAGTCGGCGAGCCTGGAGCGGTCCCTGCGTGCCGATTCCGGCCGCCGCCATCACCCGGGTGACCGCCTTCAGATCCACGTCGGTCACCGAGCAGCCTCGCCGGCAATCCGCCGGACCGCCCGCTTGGCGATCGACCAGCGGTGCACCTCGGAGGCTCCGTCGTAGATCCGGAAGGCCCGGATCTCCCGCGCGATCCGCGCGACCGGGAGGTCCTCGGAGACACCCAGGCCGCCGCACATCTGCACGGCGCGGTCCGAGACCCGGCATAACGCCTCAGCAGCGAAGGTCTTCGTCATGGACGTGGTCGCCGATGCGCGGTCGCCGGCATCCAGCTCGCGGCAGGCCTGCATCAGCAGGGCCCGGGTGGCAGCCAGATCCATCTCGTTGTCCGCGATCTGAGCCTGGATCATGCCGAGGTCCGCGAGCGGCGACCCGAAGGCCGAACGACCGGCGACATGCCTGACGGCGACCTCATGGGCGCGCTGCGCCGCACCGAGCCAGCGCATGACGTGCGTCATCCGAGCAGGACCGAGCCGGATTTGGGCGTAGGCAAAGCCTCGGTTCACCTCGCCGAGCACCTGGTTGTCGGAGACCGCGACGTCCTCGTAGACCACCTCGCAGTGCCCACCGGCCATCGAGACGTCCTGGGTCGGGACGTGCCGGACGATCCGCAGCCCGGGCGTGCTGGACGGGACCAGGAACATCGTCGCGCCGCCGGGCTCGCCGGGATCGCCGCTGGTGCGCGCCATCACGATGTGGAAGGCAGCGCCGTCGGCTCCGGTGATGAACCACTTCCGCCCGTTGATCTGCCAGCCTCCACCGACCCGCGTCGCCCGGGTCGCCAGGGCGGACGGGTCCGAGCCTGCTCCCGGTGCGGGTTCGGTCATCGCGAAGGCGGAGCGAACAGCGCCCGAAGCGAGCGGGGCGAGGAACTCGGTCTTCTGGTCCCCGGTCGCAGCATGCGCCAGCAGGTGCACGTTCCCTTCGTCGGGCGCCGCGATGTTCAGGGCAGCAGGGCCGAACAGGGAGTAACCGGCTGCCTCGAAGATCCCGGCCCGGTCGACCATGCCGAGTCCGAGACCGCCGAACTCCGTCGGCGCGTGCGGCGCGAAGACCCCGGCACTCCGCGCGGCGGCCTGTAGACCACGGACGATCTCCGGACCGGCCGCATCGATGTTGCCGCGGTACTCGTCGTCGATGGGAAGGACCTGCTCGCGGATCAGAGCGCGAGTGCGCTCGACAAGGGTCGTCACACCAGAGGTTGTCATCACAGTTCCTGAGGTTGGGAGGCGTCAGCCCGCGTGGAACTGAATGGACTTGGTCTCGGTGAAGTCCGCGATCACGTCGGGACCGAGCTCACGCCCGACACCAGACCGCTTGTACCCGCCGAACGGCGCCCACGGGTTCAGGCCACCGACTCCCCCATTGATCGTGATGGTGCCGGTTCGCACCCGCTTGGCCATCTCGAAGGCCGCACCCGGGTCGGCGGTCCAGATGGAACCGCCCAGCCCGTACTGGGAGTCGTTGGCGATCCGGACCGCTTCCTCGTCGTCGTCGAAGCCGATGACGACACCGACCGGACCGAAGATCTCCTGCTGCGCGACCTCCATGTCGCTGCGGACGTCGGTCAGGAGCGTCGGTTCGTAGTAGTAGCCGGCACCGAGGTCGGGGCGCTTACCGCCGCAGACCAGGGTCGCGCCGTCGTTCACGGCCCGGTCGACGAACCCCGCCACCCGGTCGCGGTGGTTCGCCCTGATCAGCGGCCCCACCATGGTGGTCGGATCGGCGGTGTCCCCGATCGGGAGCCTGGCCATCACCGCCTGGGTGCGGGCGACGTACTCGTCGAGGATCGAGCGGTGCACGAGGTGCCGGGTCCAGAGCGCGCAGCCCTGCCCGGTGAAGAGGGTGAGCTCGCTGGCCCCGCGCGGTGCGACGACGTCCAGGTCCGCATCGGCGCGGACGATCATCGCGGATTTACCACCCAGCTCGAGCACCACGTGCTTCAGGGTCGCCGAGGCCTGCGCCATCACCTTGGCTCCGACGACGTCGGACCCGGTGAACGTGACCATGTCGATCCGCGGGTCGGTGGTCAGCAGCTCCCCGACCTCCAGCCCACCGGTCACCACGTTGAGGACCCCCGGTGGCAGCTCGGCCTCCTCGACCGCCGCCGCGAGCAGCAGGGCCTCGATCGGGGTGAAGTCCGAAGGTTTGAGCACCACCGTGCAGCCAGCGCCGAGGGCGGGAGCGACCTTCATGACGTTGAGGAAGAACGGAGCGTTGTACGGCGTGATGGCCGTGACCACCCCGCGCGGCTCGCGCTGGATGACCCCGCCTCCGAGCAGCCGACCGTGACGCCCGGCGTTGTTGGTGACCTGGAGCGGCACCATCTCCTCGAAACGCTCGGTGCGCTCGATGCAGTAGTCCAGGACGCGCATCGGCGCATCAACCTGGCTCGCCTTGGCGACGGCGACCGGGACGCCGACCTCGGCGACGACGGCGGCGACGATCTCGTCGCCCCGGCCGAGGAGGACCTCCTGGAGCCGGCGGAGCCCGGCAGCGCGCTCGCGCGGCGACATCCGGGACCACGGACCCTCGTCGAACGCCCGCCGCGCAGCGGCGATCGCGCGCTCGGCCTCACCCAGGCCTCCCCACGGCGCTTCGCCGACATCGGTCGCAGTCGCGGGGTCGTGCACCGCGATCGCGTCGTCGGTCGCCACCCAGGCACCGTCGATGAACAGGCCCGAGAACTGGCTCACCGTGAGCGGGGACGTGAGACTCATCTGAACTCTCTTCCAAGTAAGGGTCGAAATAGGTTACCCATTTAGTTTATTCTGACGCGGTGACGAAGGAGACGCAATGGGCGTGATGGACGGCATCCGCGTGATCGAGCTGGCGACCTGGGGCTTCGTCCCGTCCGCGGGCGTCGCGCTCGCCGACTGGGGTGCCCAGGTGATCAAGGTCGAGCACCCCCTGCACGGCGACCCGATGCGCGGCCTGGTGCCATCGTCGTTGAAGGCCGCCGGGCCCGACGCCGTGAGCTTCATGTTCCAGACCTTCAGCCGCGGCAAGCAGAGCGTCGGCCTCGATCTGAAGGACGCGGCCGCCCGGGATGCGCTCCTCCAGCTCGTCTCCACCGCGGACGTCTTCCTCACCAACTACCTCCCCGGCGTGCGGGCGAAGCTCGGCATCGACGTCGACGACCTGCGCGCGGTGAACCCGAACCTGGTCTACGTTCGCGGCAGCGGACTCGGCCCAACCGGCGACGAGGCCGACAGCGGCGGGTTCGACCTGGCGTCCTACTGGTCGCGCGGCGGGCTCGCCTACGCCTCGACCCAGGACGGCGCGCCGTGGCCGCCGAGCCTGCCTGGCGCTGCCTTCGGCGACCTCCAGGCCGGCCTGTACGCCGCCGGCGGTGTCGCCGCGGCACTCTTCGACCGGGAGCGGACCGGGGTCGCGAGAGTCGTCGATGTGAGCCTCCTCGGCGCTGCCGCCTGGTGCACCGCTCCGCATATCGCGGCCTCCTCGCTCTACGGCATCGAGATGATGGCAGTCCGGCAGCACGAGGACGCCAGCAACCCCATCGCTAACACCTACCGCACCTCCGACGACAGGTTCGTCGCCCTGGTGATGCTGGAGTCCGACCGGTTCTGGACGCCGCTGATGACCGTCGCCGGGCGCGAGGACCTCGTCGCTGACGTCCGCTTCGCCTCGGCGGACGCGCGCTCGACGAACGCCGCCGCGTGCGTCGGCGAGCTGGACGCGATGTTCGCGCAGCGGACGCTGGCCGAATGGACCGCGGTCCTCAGCCGGCAGAAGGGCGTGTGGTCGGTCGTGCAGAGCCCGCGTGAGGTCTCGGTCGACCCGCAGGTGGTCGCCAACGGCTACGTCCAGGACCTCCAGGTCACCGCGAGCACGAGCATGAAGGTGGTCAGCGCGCCTACCCAGTTCGACGGGGAGCAACCTGTCCCGACGCCGGCACCCGAGCTGGGCGCCGACACCGAGCTTCTCCTCCTCGAGGCAGGCCTCGAGTGGGACGACATCATCGCCATGAAGGACCGCGGCGCGGTCAGCTGACCGATGCCTCACGCCACCAGAACTCACACCACCAGAAACCGGAGAGACCTGTGTTGAAGCCCGGCACCCGCTACAAGAGTCAGGTGTGCACGACCGAGCTCATCGTCGTACGCCCCGCCGAGGTCTCGCTGTCCTGCGGTGGCCAGCCGGTCGTCGAGCAGACAGCAGCCGCCGACGGCTCGTTGGAGCTGGACCCGAGCGCCGCCGCGGGCTCGCTGGTCGGCAAGCGCTACACCGACGCCAGCGGCACCCTCGAGGTCCTGGTCACCAAAGCCGGAGAAGGCTCGCTCGGGACCGAGGAAGGCTTGCTGGTCATCAAGGACGCCAAGCCGCTCCCCTCGAGCGACTGACCGGGTCGTGACTCGGGTCAAGCACGTCCACCTGGTCCGGCACGCCCTCCCGGCGGAGGTCTCGGGAACACCCTTTCCGGACCCCCGCCTGACCGAGTACGGTCGCCGGCAGTCCGAAGCCCTGGCGCGCTGGTGGGCCGGCCGCGCCACGAGCGGCGTCGTGACCAGCCAGATGCGACGAGCGTGCGAGACCGCTGAACCGCTGGCCCGAAGCATCGCGACGGTGCCGGAGATCGACGACGGCGTAGCCGAGTTCACGCTCGACGAGGATTTCTACCTGCCGATCACCGACGTCTTCGCACTCGGGGACCACCCCCAGATCGGGTGGTGGCGCTCCCGGCTCCTCGATGACGACCTCGTGGCCGCGCGCGCTGCGTTCCAGCGCAACGCCGTCGCAGCGTTCGGTCGCATCACCGACGTACCCGGGGACGACCCGCTCCTCGTCTTCACCCACGGCGGCTTCATCGCAGCTGTCGTCAGCGACGCGCTCGGTCTGCCGGGGGTCGCCGCTCTCGATGCCGACTACGCATCTATCACCACGCTCCGGCGCAAGCCGATCGGTGGCTGGGTGATCGCGTCCTTCAGCGAGACCCAGCACCTGAGCCACCTCGGCTCGCCCCGGCAGGCAGCCGGGATCTCGCTCGAGGAGTGAGGCTCTCAGCCCTCGACGAGGTTGACGGTGCCGGCGCCCCCGTCAACCTCGACAATCTGCCCGTCCCGCAGGGCCGCCATCACGCCGTCCACCCCGACGACGGCCGGCACCCCGAACTCGCGAGCGACGATCGACGCGTGCGACATCATGCCGCCGATCTCGGTGACGATCGCGCCGGCGATGCCGAAGAACGGCGTCCAGCCAGTGTCTGTCGCGCGAGCGACCAGGACCTCGCCGGGCTCGATCTCGTCATCAGGCGAGACCAGCAGCCGGACCGGTCCGCGGTACACCCCCGGGGACACACCGGCCCCGCTGAGGTTCGCGGTCGGATCCGAGGCCTCAGGTACGGCGTCCAGGTCGATCGCGTGGTCGAACCTGACCGGCAGGGTCAGGGCCTGCAGGCGCAGGCGCTCGGCCCGGCGGCGCTCGACCAGCGGCTTGGCCTCCTGCGCCGTGACGGTGAAGAGCTCCTCGTAGGTCAGGTAATAGACGTCGTCGCGGAGGTCGACGACATTGCTGGCCACCAGGCGGGTGCCCCACTCGCGAAGCGCCTTGCGCAGCTGGTCGATCGTGAGGCTGACCGCGTCGCGGGCACGCTCGCGCCGGGCGATCGCCTTGGCGGTCGAGCGGGCAAGCCTGCGCTCGCCGCGCGAGGACGGGGTGTAGGAGGGCCGCTCCCGAGCGCCTGTCTGGATCACCCCGGAAACAGCACGCAGCAACAGGAAGGGCTCGTCCGCGTAGGTCGGGTTCGCGAACTCGGTCTCGCCCGGACCGCGGTGCCCGACCTTGGCGAGCAGGTCACCGACCGCGTCGGCGAACGCCGGAGCGTCCGACGAGATCTTGTCCCAGGTGCTCTCGGTCACCTTGTCGCGGAGGAGACCGAGCACCACCGCATCACCCTGGGCCAGAGCGGCCAGGTCATTCACGCCCTTCAGGGTCGCCCCGCTGGCGAGTTCCTCGGCTCCCTGGGAGACCGCCGCCAGTGCGCCGGCGCCGTACTTGCGCTCCAACGACCCGGCCGGGGCACTGACCAGGAACGTGCAGGTGTTGCCCACCTGCCATGCCCGGATCAGCTCGTCCCAGATCATCTCGATCCGGTTCAACAGCTTCGCGTCGCTCATCTGGGGAAGGTCGGTCGACTGCGCCTGGAGCTCCTTGGCGCGCTGCACGACCTCGTCGACCGAGGAGTCCAACCTCGCCAGTCGCGGACCGGCGACGACGGCGAACTTCGCCATCCCGGCCAGGTCGGCGGCGGAAGGCTTGGGACGCTGCCAGCCCTCGGGGTAGTCACGACCGTTGATCTGGTGGTCGAAGTCCTCCGGTGTCTGCCCCGGCACCGAGACGACCATCTCCCGCATCACGGTGTTGTTCTGGTACAGCTGGTGACCGAAGACCCCGATCTGCTTGTGGCGGACCAGGTCCTTGACCCGCTCGTCGAGCGGCAACAGACGAGCGACGACCTCCGCGCTCATCAGGATCGTGTCGCTCGCCATCTGCAGCGAGAGCGGGGTCATCGGACCCGGGAAGGCCTCCGCCAGGTTCGAGCAGGTCCACTCCGGGTAGTCCGCATCGGGGTGGCGGGTGTCGAACTCGCCGAGCAGGCCTTCTGGGCGCTCCGCGCCGTCCAAGTCGCCCACGAAAGGCAGCGGCCGTTCGACTGTGCGGTCCAGGGTGGTCAGGTTGCGGATCCGCTTGAGCCCGAGGAACGTGTAGCCGCGGTTGGTCCGGCCCTGGTCGTCGATGGCTTCTCGCGACGACCAGGCGGGCTCGAAGCCGAGCTCTCCGTTCAGGCGGGTCGTGTTGGCGACCGGCCAGTGGGTGAAGAGGCTGAAGAGCGCAGCCACTGAGTCCGCGGCGCCGTTGAACCTCGCCACGCCGTTCAGCGCTGCCTGGAGCGGCTTCGTCGGCGTGTGCAAGGAAGGACGGTTCGCGCGCTCGGCGATCTCGGTCCAGGTCAGCGTGTCACTGGGTGCCAAGTTGACCGCTCCCGTCGCGGAGTGCCCGACCGCGTGGGCGAAGAACCGCCCGACGTCCTCCTGGTGGATCATCTGGATCTCGACCTTGCCGCCGAGGTCCGGCACCACTGGCTGGCGGAAGACGTTGGCCGGTCCGTTGTAGGTGTGGCGACCGACGACGACCGTCGGACGCACCCGGAGCGCCTGCGCACCCGATTCCGCGATCAGCTTCTCTGCCTGGGCCTTATGCCACTCGTAAACCATCGCCCGGTGCGGGTGCAGCGGCTCGTCCTCCGTCCACCGACGGCCGTCGTGCTCCGGGTGCGACCCGTAGGCGGTCACTGAGGAGGCGAACACCAGCCGCTCGCAGCCGGTGTCCTGCATCGCGTCGAGAACGTTCTGGGTGCCCCCGATGTTGATCGGCGCCGCCTCTTCCTCGGTGACCGTGCCGCTGAGCACCCACGCGAGGTGGACGACCGCGTCGCACCCTTCCATGGCCTTGCGGACGCTGTCCCGATCGGCGATGTCGCCTGCCAGGAACTTCACTCCGCGCGGCAGGTACGACGGTTCGTTGCGCGCCATTGCGAGCACGTCGTACCCGGCCCGGGCCAGCCACTTCGACGTCGCCAGTCCGAAGGCACCGGTGCCTCCGGTGACGAGGACTCGACCGCTCCGACCCATGCCGTTCTCCGCTCTTCGTGTGCTTGGTAGTCACTGCGTTGCTGGTGGTTCAGACACTCCCGGCCGAGAACGTTGCCGGCAGGTGCGCGACACCGCGCATCATCAGCGGCCCGTGCGGGACGAACTCGTAGTTGTCGGCGAGCCGGAGGTCCGGCACCAGGTCGAGGAGCGCCTCGAGCGCGATGCTCGCCTCCAGGCGGGCCAGCGAGGACCCGATGCAGAAGTGCTCGCCGTACCCGAATGTGTAGTGCCTCCGGTTCTCCATCGCCGGGCGGTCCATGCTCCATCCCTCCGGGTCGTCGATGTGATCGGTGTCCCGGTTCGCGTGCCCGACAGCTGTGCATACCATCGTGTCGGCCAGGATCGTGACCCCGTCGACCTCGACGTCCTTGCTGGTCTTGCGCGGGACCCAGTACAACGGGGGTTCCATTCGCAGGCTCTCCTCGACGACGTTCGCCACCAGCGCCCGGTCCGCGAGGACCCTTTCCCAGCGGTCCGGCTCGATGAGCAGGAAGTGCAGCATCGACGTCAGCAGGTTCGCGGTCGTATCGGTGCCGGCGAGGATGAGCTGTCGGACCAGCGCGACCAGCTCGCCGGTGGACAGGGAGTCAGACCCGTCGTGGACCCCGATCAGGTCGCTGAGGAGGTCGTCCTGCGGATCGGCGCGCTTCTGTTCGACGATGTCGGTCACGTAGGCACGAAGCTCTGCGGCGGAGGGGGCTTCGTCGGCACCCGGTACTGCGTGCCGGATCGCTTCGTCCGCCCAGTGGACGAACTTCCGCCGGTCACCCTCGGGGATGCCGACCAGCTCGGCGATGACCATCGCCGGGAGGATGAAGGAGTAATCAGTCGCCAGGTCGGCACTGCCGTCGGCCCGGAAGCCGGCGATCAGCTCCTCCGCGATCTCGCGGGTCGGGTCCGCCAGCCGCTTCACCGCGCGCGGGGTAAAGGCTCGCACCACCAGCTTGCGCAGCCGGTGGTGGTCCGGGCCGTCGACGTGCACCAGGCTCGGCTCGTGCCCCTCGAGACGCGGCTTGATCTCGTTCCTGAACGCGTCGGCGTCGGCGAACACGTTGTGCACGTTCTCGCGACCGGTGACGACGACTGCGCCTCCCACTGTCCGGTTGACCGGACACCGTGCGTGGGCCTCGGCCAACGGTGTGTACGGATCGATCACCGGGGTGAACACGTCGATCTCGACGCCCTGCCCGACTGCTCCCTCAGGCCCGCTCATCGGGCCCTCCTCTCACGTACCAGGATCGCTGCGGACCTTAGGATCCGCGTCATAATCATTTAACCAGGTTAACTCTAAATCGTTGCCGCCGTCAGGGCAATGGCCCGCTCCGGACAAGCATCGGCACCAGCGGTCGCCGGGGCGACGCCGCTCGCCGGCACATCCTCGGTCCGGACGACGCAGAACCCGTCGCCGTCGGCCTCGTACGCCTGCGGCGCTCTCGCGAAGCACTGGCCGTGCCCGACGCAGGCGTCGTCGTCGACCGTGACCGGCCACGACCCACCCATCAGGCGCCCTGCTCCGGGATGCCGCAGCGTCGGCGCAGGTCGGCTTGGGTCGCGGGTTCCATGCCGTGCTTCTGCACCAGCTCGACCAGCCGCTCGACCATCTCCTTGTTCGTCGCGGTCGGGAACGCCAGGGGGTTGTCCCCGATGCCGGCCCGCACGCCCAAGCCGCGCTCGAGTGCCCGCTCCCAGAGGAGCTCGCAGCGCTCGGGCGAGCTCATCGCGTACGGCGCGACGATGGTCTCGTGGTCGATGTCCTTCGGGATCCGCGAGAGCAGGAAGTCGATCACCTCAGGGTCCGGCTCACTGTTGGAGACCCACCGGTCGGAGAAGAAAAGCTTTAGGTTCAGCGGCTGCGCGAGGACACCGGCCCTGGCCGCCAGCACGACCCAGCGCAGGTCCGAGGCATTGAAGACCGCGATGTTCGGGACCAGGCCGAGCTCCCTGAAGCGATCGATCTCAGGCGGGTACGGCGGACGGTCGAGGTTGGGGTCGTCGGGTCCGAAGGTGACCACCCCGAACCGCTGCTCCTCCTCCACCCAGAGCACCCGCTTGATGTGCTGCGCGGGGTCGAAGGGCGACAGCACCAGTCGGGCACCGACAGGCGGTGTTTGCGCCAACGACCAGATGTGCTCGAGGCTGCCGTGGTAGCTCGGGTACGCGAGGACATCCACCTCACGTGCAGCCGTCTCGATCACCTGCCGCGACACCGAGTCATCGACCCAGGCCTGGGTCCCGTCGTCGTACCGCGCATGAAAGTGCACGACGGTAGCACCGGCACTGATGCTGTCGATCACGTTCTGCGCGGTCTCGTCCGCCCCGTAGGGGACGTTCGGGTTGTCGTCCTTGGAGACGACCTCGTTGACCCCGGCCTCGATGTAGACCTTGCCTTCGTCGCGAAGCGCCACGGCGCGTCCTTTCATGGATTGGTGGAACGAGCGATCGGTTCGCCGGCTCCGTCGAGGGAGGTGACCGTCCTGGTGAGCATCGCCAGGAGCTCCCAGCGGCACTGCATCGGATCCTTGAACAGCAGGCCCCGGAGTCCGGCCCGGAGCGCGCCGTCGACGTTGGCCTGCAGGTCATCCACGAAGACCACCTCCTCCGCACGGACGTCGAACTGCACGACAGCGGTGTAGAAGATCTCCGGATCAGGCTTACGGAGGCCCAGCGCCGAGGAGTCCAGGACGAGCTCGAAGGCCTCGAGGGGCAGGACACCGGACCTCCACCAGGAACGCGCCTCACGAGCGTTGTTGGTTAGCAGTCCCAGGCGCATGCCAGCCGCTCGCAGGTCCTCGACCAGGGTCACCATCTCGGGGCGCACCACCTGACCGGTCTCCAGCGACGCCGCCAACCGCCGGATGTCGACCGGGGTGCCGAACTCGCGCTCGACGGCGGCACACAACCACTTCAGGAAGTCCCGGATCGTCCCGTTGCCGGTCTCGATCGCCTCGAACTCCGGACTGCTGCGCACCGCATCGGCGATGTACTGGGGCGCGATGCCCAGCTCGGTCGCGTAAGCGACCATCCCCTCGAACGGGTCGACGGTCAGGACACCGCCCATGTCGAAGACCACCGCCCGGACCGGCGGAAACACCTGCCCGCTCACCGCGGCACCGGGGCGTTCGCCTGACCGGCCCGGATCCGTTCAGCAGCGTGCGCAAGGTCGTCGGCACGCTTCCGCTCCCCCTCGACCTGGTCCCTCAGGTCCGCCCGGTCGAGAGTGAGCTCCGCACTGTCATCGAGCATGTCCTGCAACAACCGCGCCCGGTCCCGGCACCGCCTCACCTCATCGGCGAGCCGGTCGGAGGCTTCGGCGATGGTGAGCAGGTCCTCGTCGTCCCAGTCGGAGTCGCCGAGCATCTCCGACGGACCGTTGGGGGCACTGGAGGCGCCCCGGATACCGGTCGTCACGACCGGCTCCCGAGACCTCCGGTGGACCCCTCCGTGCGGGGGAAGTTGAAGAGTGCCCGCGCGTTGCCCTCGACGATCTTGTAGACCTCGTCGTCGGGAATCTTCGCGAACACCTCGTCGGCCACCTTGCGGCTGTTCGGCCAGTTCGAGTCCGAGTGCGGGTAGTCGCACTCCCAGAGGATGTTGTCCATCCCCACGGCGTGACGGTTGTCCAGGCCGTGCACGTCCTCGATAAAGCAGGCGTACACGTGCTTCTGGAAGAGGTCGGAAGGCCGGATGTCGTGAACGATGTTCTGGTACCAGCGGTGCCGCTCCCAGACGTAGTCGGCTCGCTCGAGCATGTAGGGGACCCAGCCGATGCCGCCCTCGGCCAGGCTGATCTTGAGGTCGGGGTGCCGGTGGAAGACCGGGGAGAAAAGCAGGTCGGTCAGCGCGTACATCGAGTTGCACCCGAAGAGAGTGATCGAGACCGCCATCGGTCCGTCCGGGGACGGCTTCGGCGAGACTCCGGAGGTGCCGAAGTGGAGCGAGAGCGGCAGGTTCGCGGCCTCGGCAGCACTGAAGACCCCGTCCCAGTGGTCGGTGTGGATCGACGGGAGTCCGAGCGGGGCAGGGTTTTCCGGGAAGGCGATCGTCCGGACACCCTTCTCCGCGGTGCGCTCGATCTCCTTCACCGACTCTGCTGCGTCCCAGAGCGGCAGGATCGCCAGCGGGATGTAGCGCGCCGGGGCGGTCCCGGCCCACTCGTCGATCAAGAAGTCGTTGTAGGCCTTCACGCACGCCAGCGCAGCATCCCGGTCCTCACCCTCGAGGAAGACGGTGCCGGCGAAGCGCGGGAACGACGGGAAGCAGAGAGCTGCTTCGACGCCGTCGAGGTCCATGTCCTTGAGGCGCTCGGCCGGGTCGTAGCAACCCGGCAGCATCTCGTCGAACCGGGCGGGGTCGATGCCGTAGTCCTTCGGGTCCTTGCCGGCTACGGCGTTCAGGCCAATCTGCGGGTAGCGCTTGCCCTGGTACTCCCACACCTGGCTGGGCAGCCCGCCCTTCTCCCGCGGCGCGTCGACGATGCGGGGGCCGAGGTCGCGGTACTTGGCTGGGAGACGATCGGCCCAGACGTTCGGGTGCTCGATCAGGTGGTCGTCCACCGAGACCAGGTGCATGTCATCTTGCAGCGGCATTGTCGCTCCTCGCGCTGAGTGCCTTCGCGTACATATTATCTAACTGATTAAGATGTTCAAGAGCTTTCGACACAGCCGTTCACATCTGCAGGATGTGCACTGCACAGGCGCTGCCGAGCCCGAGCACGTGAGCCATCCCCACCCGCGCCCCAGCGATCTGGCGGTCTCCCGCCTCGCCCCGGAGGTGCGTCACGACCTCGTACACGCCGGCGACACCGGTCGCGCCCAGCGGGTGCCCCTTCGAGAGGAGCCCGCCGGAGACGTTGACCGGAAGGGCCCCGTCACGCCAGGGCGTTCCAGACTCCAGGAACGCCACGGCATCGCCCGGCTTGCAGAGCTGCAGGTTCTCGTAGTGCAGCAGCTCGGCGGTCGCGAAGCAGTCGTGCAGCTCCACCAGGTTCAGGTCCTCAGGACCGAGGCCGGCTTGCTCGTAGGCCGCGGCGGCCGCCAGCTGGGTCACGGCGTTGACGTCCCACCGGGCCTCGCAGTCCGCGACCCACGGGTCGGAGACGAGCACCGAGGCCGCGACCTTGACAGCACGTACACGCACCTCGGGAGCCAACCGATCCAGACCGGCCTGGTTCACCAGGACCACCGCCGCAGCACCGTCGCCGGTCGGCGAGCACATCAGCGACGTGTTCGGCCAGGCGATCATGTCGGCGTCGCGGACCTGCTCGAAGGTGAACGCCTTCTGGTACTGCGCCAGCGGGTTGAGCGAGGAGTGGAAGTGGTTCTTCTCCGCGATTTTGAAGAAGTGGTCGGCCGAGGCCTCCGGGTTGGCCGCGAGGTAGCTCACCCCGGCCTCAGCGAACACCCCCGGCATCAGGGCGCTGCCGATCATGCCCTCGGTGTCCAGGACCGCGCCGTCACGACCGCGCGGGGCGAACTCGGTTCCGCGCGCCTCCTCGGGAGCTGCCAGCAGGCCCTTCTTCCCGAGCTGCTCGGCGCCCACGGCCAGAGCGATGTCGGCCTCGCCGGCGCGAATGGCGCTGATCCCGGACCGGATCGCGGTCGCCCCGGTCGCGCAGGCGTTCACCACGTTGACCACGGGTACGCCGGTCATACCGATCTCGTGCAGCATTCGCTGACCGACCCCGGTGATCGAGTCGAACACGTTGCCGACGGCGACGTGCTGGATGTCGCGGATGCCGAAGCCCGAGTCCTCCAGGGCGCCGCGGGCCGCCTGCGCAGCCAGATCGACGACGTCCCACAGCGGGAACCGGCCGAACGGCGTCATGTGGGCTCCGACTACCCAGATGGGGTCGCTCATACGTAGGCTCCTTGGGTGTCCTGCTCGGTGGGGGCGTGCTGCACCCGGAAGGTGAACGCGACCGCCTCGGTCCCTGCGGAATCGGTGCCGACCACACCGGTTTCAAGCAGCGCGCGACGGCCGATCGCAGCAACGGGATCCTCGGCGTCGGTCAAGGTGCACCGGACGTGGCCGCCCTCGTCGAGGGCCACGACACCGCTGGTGAACGGGGTCGGGACCCCGGGCATCGCGCGGTGCACGACCGTCGCGGTGGTCACGACACCGCCGGTGCCCAAGTCGACGTCAGTCTCGAAGTCGGCAGCTCCGCAGCTGCCGCACGCCGTCCTGCGCAGCAGGAAGGTCGCACGGCAGGAACGGCACCGCGAGCCGATCATCGTCGGCTCCGGGTCAAGGCGGAGGTGGGCCACGGCGGGCACCTGGTTCGTCATGTCTGCTCCTTGCTCAGCGGCCGATTCTCAGCGGCCGAGAATCTGGCCGGTGCTCTCCCAGTGCTGGATAGCGGGCGGGAAGAATTCGTTGTACGAGTGGTAGGCCACCGGCTGACGGGTCTCCCCCGCACGGCGCAGGTAACCCTCCGACGACCGGTAGAAGGCGTGCCCTGAGGCCATCTCCGGGAGCTCGCCGTCCGCGACATGGGTCCACGACCACTCCTGGCCGTCAGCCAGGTAGGTCATCGAGTCAGGGAAGGAGTTGTCCTTGTAGACGATGTCCCGCGCCGCGACGTCGCTGCTGCAGTGCAGCAGCTCCGTCCCGCCGTTGGCGTCCTCGCAGGAGACGAAGGCGAAATTGAAGCCATCGGCGCCGTAGGCGAGGTGGCCCATCTCGACGGAACCGTCGTCGTACTCGGTCCCGAACGGGGTCCAGGCGAGCTCGACGCCGGCGAAGTAGGAGCTGTTGCGCCAGGTGACTCCCGGTGGCAGGTAGCACTGATCGACCCAGAGGAAGCCTTCGGCCTCCTTGCCGAACGCAATGCCGGAGACACGGTGCTGGAGCGAGCTGTAGAACAGCGGCGACGGCCCGCTCGGGACGTAAACCTGCATCCCGGGGCCGATCCGTCGGCCCTCGAACCTCAGGATGTCACCCTCGGTGTACCGCACGGTCCTCTCGCCGCGGACGATCTCGAACGGCTGGCCGGTCGCGTAGCCCGACTCGGCGGCCTTGCTCCGCATCTGCCACTCGCCGTCGGTCGCCGACGTGACGACCGGACCGCGGAACCACTCCTGTCCGGCGGGCATCTCCATCTTGCGCAGCGCGCCGTCCCGGGACTCGTTGCAGGTGAAGTGGAGCGTGCCCTCGAGGCCGAGCGTGGTCCGGTAAGCGAAGTACAGCTTGCCGTCGGAGTCACGGATGTTGAGGTAGAACCAGGTCACCGCCAGCGACAAACCGTGCTGCGTCGCCGTCGGGAGGCCGTCTGCTGCGGTCGGCTCGAAGCTCCCCACCAGCGTCCGGTGACCGAAATCGCCCTTGGTCATCTGCTCAGTCCTCCAGTCGAACGGTTGCTGTTCCCGAGACGGCGATCCCGCCGTCGTCCCGGCTGATCGCCAGATCGAGCTCCGCGACACGGGCCCCGTCGTCGTCCCGAACCTCACGGACGACTCCGGAGCAGGTCAGGACGTCCCCGGGCCAGACCTGCTGGGCGAACCGGACGCCGAACCGCCGGACGGCGTGCGCGCCGAAGAGGTCCGTGCAGTAGGTCGCGAGCAGGCCGGCCTGCAGCATGCCGACGCTGAAAGCCCCCGGCATACCGCCGGACCGGGCGAACTCGTCGTCATGGTGCACGGGGTTGAAGTCCCCGCTCGCCCCCTGGTACCGGACGATGTCGGTCCTGGTCTGGGGCCCGAGCGTCCACTCCGGGAGCAGGGCACCGACGGTCACCTGGGTCAACGTCGCCATCACTGGCTCCTCTCGATCACGGTCGAACGGCCCTCGGCCACGACCGGACCCGCGTGGCCGCCCCGGCGGAAGGTCGTCAGCACCACGATGAAGGTCATCGACCCACCGCGCTTTCCATCCTTGGTCGTGACCGACTCGACAGTGACGTCCACAGCGAGGAGGTCCCCCACCCGCGGCAGGTCTCCGGGGAAGGCGTACTCCTGCGCCCCGTGGAGCACCCGCGGCAGGTGGACGCCGAGCCGCTCGACCAGCGACAGACCGTCGGTAGGCTCCCAGAACGCCGAGGCCGTCAGGAAGGTCAGCGGCACGACGGCGTCCGCACCGTTGTACGCCGGATCTGTCGAGCCAGTGGCCCGCGCGAACTCACGCACCTTGCCCTGCTCGATCGGCATCTCGTAGGAGAGCAGCGTCCGGCCGATCAGCTCCTGGGCCGGGTGGCTCACCTCGGTCGAGGCGTTCATCGAAGGACCGGTCGGCGGCCGGTGATGTCAGCTGGCACAGCGGCTCGTGAGACCAGGTCAGCCATGACCGGACCGAGCCGGTCCGGCGACCAGCGCTCGTCGCTGGCGACCTCCGGGCCGTAGGCGAAGCCGTCCACCAGGGCGATGGTGCCGCCAATCACGGCGAAGATCCTCCCGGTAACGTCCCGGGACTCCTGGCTCCCGAGCCAGACGACGACCGGCGAGACCGACTCCGGCGACATGTCGCTCGTCTTCGCGAGGTCCTGCATCGGACCGATGTCCTCGGTCAGCCGGGTGAGGGCCGTCGGGGCCACGGCGTTGACCGTGACGCCGTACCGGCCGAGCTCCATCGCTGCGATGGTGGTGAAGCCCGCGATCCCAGACTTGGCTGAACCGTAGTTGGCCTGGCCTACCGCGCCGAAGAGCCCTGAGGGCGAGGTCGTGTTGATCACCCTCGCATCGACCGGAAGCCCGTCCTTGGAGCGTGCGCGCCAGAAGTCCGCTGCGTGTCGCGTCGGCGCGAAGGTGCCCTTGAGGTGCACGTTAATAACCGCGTCCCAGTCGGCCTCGGACATCGAGGTGAGCATCTTGTCGCGCAGGATGCCGGCGTTGTTGACGAGCACGTCGAGGTTGCCGAACTCCGCCACGGCCTGGTTGATCAGCGAAGCCGCGCCGTCCCAGGTGGCGACGTTGTCGGTGTTCGCGACGGCGATGCCGCCCGCTCCCCGGATCTCCTCAACGACCTGCTGGGCAGGGCCGTCAGAGCCGCCGTCCCCGGCAGCGCTTCCGCCAAGGTCGTTGACCATGACGCGCGCCCCGGCTGCTGCGTACGCGAGAGCGTGCGCCCGCCCGAGGCCGTTGCCAGCACCGGTGATCACGACCACCCGGCCATCCATGTCCACCATGTTCATCTCCTTGCATGTTCGTGAGTACGAGGGGTGTGCAGTGTCTACGCGGGGTCGTCGAGAAGCGCACCAGCGACTCGAGCCCGATGCCAGCTAGGAGAGCCGTGTAGCAGCTGCAGGGTCTTCGCCCGGCGCAGCCGCAGGTGCAGGTCGTTCTCCCAGGTGACGCCGATCCCGCCGTGCAACTGCACGGCGTCGGCCGTTACCCGGACCGCGGCCTCGGTGGCGACGGCCTGGGCCATCGAAACCGACGAGCTCGCCTCGGTCGTCGGGTCCTCGGCAAGCGCCCAGGCTGCGCCGTAGACGGCGGACCGCGCGTTCTCCACGGCCACCATCATGTCGGCCAGCCGGTGCTTGACCGCCTGGAACGTGCCGATCGGCAGGCCGAACTGCTCGCGACTCAGCGCGTAGGAACGGGTCTGCTCCAGCGACCACGAGGCGATGCCGACTGCCTCGGCCGCTTCGAGGGTGCGCAGCAAAGCCACTGCCCGGCCGCCGAGATCGTAGGAGGCCTGCAGGCGGCGGGCCGGTGCGTCCTCCAGGACGATGGTGGCCACGGGGCGGGTCCGGTCCAGGCTCGGTTGAGCCGCCACCTGCACTCGTGCACCTGCCTCGGCCACGTACCAGCCGACGACACCCTCGTCGTCGGTCGCCGGCAGGACGAGCAGGTCCGCGCCCACGGCGTCCAGGGCCACGAGCACGCGACCCGAGAGCGAAGCCGCACCGGCGCCGTCCACCGAGACGCTGACCTGCGGCGCCGGGTCGATGCCAGGTCCGCTCGGGACCAGCGTCGCGCGAAGCGAGCCAGCCGCGAGCTCGGGAAGAAGCTCCTTGGCGAGGGCGTCGTCGGCTCGGATCGCCTCGAGGGCGACCACGTGGCCGAGCACCGGCACCGGCGCGACGTGGTAGCCGAGCCTCTCGCTGATCAGCGCCAGCTCGATCGGTCCAGCGCCGCCACCATCGTGCTCCTCGGGAACAGCGACCCCGAGGACGCCGAGCTCGCAGAGCCGCGACCACAGCCGGTCGTCGGTGGCACCGAAATCACCACCGCCGTCGCCGTCGTAGGCGCTGCGTGGGTGGGAATGGCTACCGAGCAGGTCGCCGACGGCACCGTCGAGCGCGCGCTGCTCCTCGCTCAGTCCGTACTCCATGTCCGCCCCTTCACGCGTCCGCCCACGGGTCCCGGGGCATCCCGAGGACCCGCTCGGCGAGGATGTTCCGCTGGATCTCCGAGGTGCCGCCGCCGATCGTGGAGGCGCGGGTGCGCAGCCAGCCGAGCGCCCACTTCCCGTCGTACGGCGCCTCCTCGGCACCGCGCTCCAGGACCGAGAGCCCGCCGCCCAGGTCGAGGGCGAGCTCATGGACGTGTTGCTCGACGTGCTGCCCGAAGAGCTTCGACATGGCGCCCTCGGGGCCAGGAGCTTGGCCGTCGAGCACCTTCGCCAGGTTGCGCATCCCATTGATCCGGACGAGCTCGGACTTCATCCAGGCCTCGGCGATTCGGTCGCGCAGCGCGTGGTCGTCGGCAGGGCGGCGCCCGTCCGGGCCGATCTCGCGAGCCTGACGGATCACCTTGCGCACCGTCGAGGTCAGCGCCACCTGTTGCCCCAGGAACAGCACGGCGCGCTCGTTGGCGAGGGTGGTCCGGGTAACCGACCAGCCGTTGTCGAGCCCGCCGACCACGTTGCTGAGCGGGACCCGCACCTCGTCGAGGAAGACCTCGCTGAAGCCGGAGTCACCGGAGATCTGCTTGATCGGTCGTACGTCGACGCCCGGCGCGTTCATCGGGACCAGGACGAAGGAGATCCCGTCGCGCTTCGGGACCGTCGGGTCGGTACGGACCAGGGCAAACATCCAGTCGGCTCGGTCCGCGCCCGAGGTCCAGATCTTCTGGCCGGTGATCACCAGGTCGTCGCCGTCGATCTGCGCCCGGGTGCGCAAGGACGCCAGGTCGGAGCCGGCGCCGGGTTCGGAGAACCCCTGGCACCAGACGTGCTCCCCGCGCAGCATCGGCCCGAGGAACTGCTGGCGCTGCTCCGGGGTGCCGTGCGCGATCAGGGTCGGGCCGCAGAGGTTGAGGCCGATCCGACCCGTCGGGGGCGCGGCCCGGTGCTCGCCCATCGTCAGGAAGTAGACCAGCTGCTGGGTCGTGTTCGCGGCCCGGCCGCCGAACTCCTCGGGCCAGCCGATCGCGGCGTACCCACCCTCGGCGAGCTGGGCCTGCCAGGCCCGCAGCGCTGCCTCGAGCTCAGCACCCGAGCTGGCCTTGATGGTGTCCCGGTGACCGGGCCAGTACCGGCCGAACCACCGGTCGAGATCCTCGGCCCACTGTTGATCATCAGCGTCGAGTCGCAGACCCAGATGCTCCACCGCATTGGCGACCATGCCAGCCCTGCCCCTCTCGGCTCCTCATCGGACGCCCGGCCCACCGGGACTATCTAAATCATATAACCCTTTCAACTGATGCGCCAGTTCGAAAGGAGTCAACTGCGCGGAAGTCCGAGGGCACGCTGAGCGATGATCGAACGCTGCACCTCGCTGGTCCCCCCGATGATCGAGAGCACCGTCGCGGCGCGCAGGAACTGCTCGGCGTCCCCGGCCAACCTGTCGGTCGACGAGCCGTGGGCCAACAGCGCGTCAGCGCCGAGCCGGTCGACCAGCACCTGGGCGACCCGCTGCGCGGCAGCCGGTCCGACGATCTTGTTCATGCTCGCCTCGCCGCTCGCCGGCTCGTTCGCCTCACCACGGGCGACCGTGCTCAGCCCGAGCAACCGCTCAATCTCCAGGTCGGCGATCAGCACACCGAGCTCTGCCCACTCAGCCTCGCTGACGTCGACGCCGGTCCGTCCGATCCGGTCGAGGTAGCGGGCCAGGAGCAGCCGCGCCTCCCGGCCGCCGAACGACATCGACCTTTCGATGTCGAGCGCCGCCGACATCATCGACCAGGCCTTGCCCTCCTCGCCGATGAGGTGGGAGGCCGGGACCACGACGTCGTCGAAGAAGCAGGCGTTGACCCGCCAGCCGCCCATCACCCGCACCGGCTGGATGGTCACCCCCGCGGCGCGGGCGTCGATCATCAGCAGCGAAAGCCCGTGGTGCCGCTTCGACTCCGGATCGGTGCGGACCAGGGTGAAGATCCAGTCCGCGACGTGCGCGCCGGACGTCCACAGCTTCTGGCCGTTGACCGTCCAGCCGTCGGGCGTCCTGGTTGCGCGGGAGGTGAGGGCTAGCATGTCGCTGCCGGCCTCAGGCTCGCTGTACCCACCCGCGTAGCTCCACGTCTGGTCCAGGATGCGCGGCAGGTGCTCGGCGGCCAGGTCGTCCGGGCCGAAGGTGGCCAGCATCCAGCCGACGGCTTCGGACTGCTCGAACCCGTACGTCGGCAGGCCGGCGGAGTCCAGCTCCTCGTGCGCAACGAAGCGCTCAGTCTGGTTGGTCGGCGGCGCCCACTCGCCCGGCCAGCCCATGCCGACCACTCCGAGGCCGGCGAGGCGAGGGTTGAAGATGGTCGGCGCCTGCCGGTCAGACTCCAGCTCCGCGATCTCCGCCTCGATCGCCTCGAAGTCGGCTAGCGAGAACTCCTCCACGAACGCACGCACCTTCTCGCGTAGCGCCCGCTCGGCGTCGTTCAACCGGAACTCCACGTCTGTCTCCGTCCTGCTGCTCAGGCGAGCAGCGTGTAGCCGCCGTCGACCGGGATGGTGAGCCCGGTGACGAAGGAGAAGTCGCTGCTCATCAGCGCGACCGCGACCGAGGCGATCTCGTCGGGCTGGGAGAGACGGCGCAGCGGGGTCTTGTCGGCGACCGCCTGGATCATCTCGTGCACGCCGGCGATGATGTCCTCGCCGCCGTGGCCGGGGTTGTCGACCAGGGACGGCGAGACGCCGTTCACCCGGATCCCGCGCGGGCCGAGCTCGGCACCGAAGTACCGCACCAGGTTCTCCATCGCTGCCTTCGCGGGACCGATCGCACCGTAGTAGCGGGCGTAGCGGTTGGCACCGAGGCTGCTGCAGGCGACGATCGAGCCGCCTACCTTCTCCAGCTCGGGGACCGCGGTCTGGATGGCTTCCCACATGCCCCAGACCTGGACGTCGAAGACGCGGTCGTACTCCTCGCGGGTGACGGTCAGGGTGCGTCCGGCCAGGATCGGCACCGCGGTGGTCAGGAAACCGCCCAACCCACCGAGCTCGTCGATGGCCCGGGTGACCAGACCGGCCGCGTCCTTGCCGAGGTCGCCGCGGATCAGCACGGGCTCAGGACCGCCGGTGGCAGCGGCCTCTGCCTGGGTGCGCTTGGCGGCCTCGTCGTTCTCGACGTAGCCGATCGCGGTAGCGATCCCCTCGCGCGCGAGCTGGACGACGGCTGCGGCTCCGATGCCGCGGCTCCCGCCGACGACGAGAACCTTGTCCGGGATCGTGCGGCTCATTCTGCTGCTCCCTCGGCGGTGTCGTAGTGCTCGTCGCGCCTCTTGAACGCGGCGGAGGTTCCCTCCGAGGCACGCGTCTTGACGAAGTTGAACTCGTCCTTCTCGAAGCGCAGGTTGGTGGCGTAGCTGTGGAACAGGTACGACGTCGCTTCCTCCAGGCCGAGGGTGGACGAGGCCTCCACCAGACGGTAGGCCTCCTTGGCGATGACGATGCCGTCGGCGGGCATCTTCGCGACCTGCGCAGCCAGCTCCTCGGTGGCCGCGGCCACGTCGCCCTCGTCGGCGAACCGGGCGAAGATCCGCGGGGACTCGAACTCCGAACCATCGGCCATCCGGCCCGTGAGCAGCAGGTCCCGGGTGATCACCGGCCCGAGGCGGTGCATGAACAGGGCGATGTTGCCGAGGACCGGGCCCAGGAAACGGGCCGCCGGCATCCCGAGCTTCGCCGTCCGGGAGACGACCGCGAGGTCGCAGGAGAGCGCGAACTCCAGCCCGGCGCCGAGCGCGTAGGACTCGACCTGCGCGATGGTGACCTTCGGGAAGCCGATCAGCTCGTGGAAGACCCGCTGGGACTTCCGGTCGACGCGCAGCCGTCGCCGTTGGCTCGGCCGGCGGTCGTCGCCGGGGGTGTCGTACCAGCCGTAGGCGTGCCCGAGGTCGACACCGGTCGTGAACGTGCCGCCCTCGCCGCGGAGGATCAGGACCTTGATCGCGTCGTCCTCGGCGATGTCCTCGAGCAGCTCGCCGAAGTACTCGAAGTCCGCGGGCGCGAGGGAGTTCTTCTTCTCCGGGTTGGTGAAGGTGATCCTCGCGATGTGCGCCGCGTGGTCCTTCTCGAGCACGACCCGTGTCGCACTGTCGTTCGTGCCGCTGTCCTTGGTGGTGCTCATCGTTCAGTTCTCCCGTCGCTGGTCAAAGAATGCGCCCTCGGCGAGGTCGCGGGAAAGGACCCGGAGCATGACCTCGTCGGCGCCGCCCCCGATCGACAGCAGCCGGGAGTCGCGCAGGAAGCGCGAGGTCCAGGTCTCGGACATGTAGCCCAAGCCGCCGTAGTACTGGATGCAGGTGTCGGCGACCTGGCGGATCAACCGGCCCGAGAGCAGCTTCGCCACCGAGGTATGCCGGGTGGCGTCCTGACCAGCCACGATCAGCTCGGCGCAGCCGTAGGCGTGCGCGCGGACCGCCTCCAGTTCGGCCGAGAGCTCGGTGAGGCGGTAGGACAGGTACTGGTTGTCCAGCAGCGGCGCACCGAAGGCGTGCCGTTCCTTGAGGTATTGGACCGTCCTGGTGATGGCGGTCTCCATCTGACCAATAGCCTGGTAGACCGCACTGATCCGCTCGGTTTGGAACTGCTCCATCTGCTGCTGGAAGCCGCGACCGACCTCACCGATCGTGTACTCGACCGGCACCCGGGCCTTCTCGAAGACCACCTCCGCGGTGTCCGAGCACCGATTGCCGAGCTTGTCGAGCTTGCGGGTAACGGTCACGCCCGGGGTGTCGTTCGGCACGATGATTTGGCTCATCCCGCGGAAGCCGCCCTCCTCGGAGGTGCGCGCCAGCACGCACATCCAGTCACCCTGGACCGCGTTGGTGATGTACAGCTTGGAGCCGGTGATCACCCAGTCGTCACCGTCGCGGACCGCACGGGTGCGGAGCCCCGCGACGTCGGACCCTGCGTCGGGCTCGGTCACCGCGATCGAGCAGACCTGCTCGCCCCGGATCGCCGGTGCGAGGAACCTCTCCTTCAGCTCGGCACTCCCGTGCGCGTGCAACGACGGCGTGGCCATGTTGGCCTGGACGTTGTAGGCCATCGAGACCCCGTTGACCGAGACGCTGCGGCCGAACTCCTCGCAGGCGATCACGGTGTACCAGTGGTCCGCCCCTTCGCCGCCGTACGCCTCGTCGTACTCGAGGCCGAGGAGACCGACCGCCGCCAGCTTGGGGAAGAGCTCGTGCGCCGGGAAGAGGCCCTGCTCCTCCCAGGCGTCGACGTGCGGCTCGACCTCGCGTTCGAGCACCGCCTGCACGGACTTCCGGAAGGCTTCGTGGTCATCGTTGAAGAGCATCGGATGCCCTCCTTCTCATCAGGTCGACAGGGATGGGGGCGGTCACGGCACGGAAGCGTTCGGCGAGGCCCTTGGCCTGGGGGTCCTCGGCGAGCGAGGCGGCCACGCCGCGACCGAGGAAGCCGACGACCTCGATGTTGACCGCGCGCAGCCCCGGGAACAGGTGGCAGCGGATCGGCAGGCCCGCGAGCTCGGGCAGCAGCTCCGGCAGCCGGGTCGGGGTGACAAGCGCGACCAACCAGTCGTAGACGGCGTCGGGGTCCGGCGTTCCGGCAGGGACCCAGACCCCGAGGTTCGCGTTACCGCCCTTGTCGCCCGAGCGCGCGAACAGGATCCGGCCCAGGTGGTCGACGGCTGTTGCCTCGTCACCGGGGCGGGCGGCCGGAGCCGGGTGCCGGGGCTGGGTGGTCGCGACCGGTGCACGCTGGGGTTCCGGGACCGGGAGCTCCGCGCCGTCGACCACGAGCCGCGGCCGGGCGGCGGTGGCGTCGATCAGGGACGGCCACCCCACCAGGTACTCGGCGGAGTCACCCGGCGGGCTGGTCAGGTAGAGGCCGGGGTACCCGCCGAGGGCGGTGCCGACCACGGCCGAGGAGAACCTCCTGCCGGTGGCCTTCTGGTCGGGGTCCGCGACGCTGATCCGGAGGAAGGTCTGGTCGTCGCTCCGGGTCGAGTCCACGCTCGCGCCCACGCACTCGACCCGATGCTCGGCGAAGGAGCCGAGCCCGCCCGGCACCTGCGCCTGGACGGCGCGGACCGCGTTCTCGACCTTGCGTCGCCGATCGAGACCGGTCACGGCCACGGTCATGGAGTTGCGGAAGCCGCCCACGTAGGTGAGCAGCGCCTTCGCGGTGGCAGGGGCCGGCTCGCCGATGACCCCGGAGATCCGCACCCGGTCCGGGCCGGCGGCCTCCAGCCGAGCGGTGTCGAGCCGGACGACGACATCGGGTACGACGTACCGCGGTCCCCCGACCTCGTAGAGCAGCTGTGCCGAGACGGTGTCGAGGGTCACGGCACCACCGGTACCGGGTTGCTTGGTGATCACGCAGCTGCCGTCCGCGGCGATCTCCGCCACCGGGAAGCCGGGGACGGTGAGGTCCGCGCCGGCGTCCTCGAGGTCGGCGAACCCCGCGAAGTTCCCGCCCGTGACCTGGGGGCCGCACTCGATCGCGTGCCCGGCCAGGGTGGCGCCGGCGAGCGCGTCCAGGCTCTCCTGGTCGTCGGTGCCCCACCCGTGCCACCACGCTGCTGCGCCCGAGACCAGGGCGGCGTCCGCGAGCCGTCCGGTCACCACGACGTCAGCACCGGCTGCCAGGGCTGCAGAGACGGCATGACCGCCGAGGTAGACGTTGGCTGCGAGCACGTGGGCCGGATCGCCCTGCCACGGCTCGCCGGTCTCCAGGTGCACGAACTTCGAGCCCGAGGCGATCAGGTCTGCGAGGTCCCCGGCGATGTCGTCTCCGTCCACCACGGCGACCGAGAGCTCGAGACCCAGCTCGGCGGCGAGGTTGCGCACGGCTTCGGCGCACCCCTCCGGGTCGACCCCACCGGCGTTGGAGACGATCTTCGTCCCCGCCGCTGCGCACGCGGGCAGCACCTGGCTGAGCTGGGTGATGAAGGTGTGCGCGTACCCCCGGCCCCCGCGCTTCCGGGTCTTGGCGAGGATCGACATGGTGAGCTCGGCGAGCCAGTCGCCGGTCAGCACGTCGACGGGATCACCGACGAGCACCTCGGCGGCTGCGGAGAGCCTGTCGCCGAAGAAGCCTGAGCAGTTCGCGACGCGGACCGGTCGGTTCATGCCGGGTCCTCGGGGTCGTCGAGCCCGACCAGCGCCTGTCCTGCGGTGACGGACTGCCCGACCGAGACCAGGACCGAGCCGACCACGGCATCGCGGGACGCCCGGACGACGTGCTCCATCTTCATCGCCTCGACCACGACCAGCGGCTGCCCCACGGTGACGCGGTCCCCCGCCTCGACGCGGACCGCCAGCACAGTGCCGGGCATCGGGGCTTGGGGCATCGACGCCGCCAGCAGCGCAGCCGCCTCGACGAAGCGGGGCGCGACCGTGATCGCGACCTGCCCGTTCGAGCCCGTGGCCCAGTGCCGACCACCGAGGTCGTCGGCGAAGGACCGCTCGCTGCCGACCCGCCAGGTGCCGAGCCTGCCGTCGCACTCGAGGCGGACCTCGTCGTCGGGACCGGGGACCTGGATCCTCCGGACGGCGTGCCGTCGGCCGTCGAGCTCGAAGCTCTCGAAGACGCCCACCTCGGACAGGCCGGGCAGGTAGCGCAGCAGGTGCTCGTCGCCGCGACCGTCGAGCAGGGTCACCTCGATCGGCGTGCGCGGGGAGTTCGACCAGGCCGACGCGACGGCGTTGACGGACGAGCGGCGTACCGAGGCCGCGACGACCGCCGCAGCGGCAGCAGCAGGCAAGGGGCCGTCAGCTCCGGAGAGTCCGTCGAGGTCCGTGCGGCCCTCGAACCAGTTCACAGAGATCGCGCCGGTCCGGTACTCGGGATCGCGCAGGATGCTGAGCACCGCGCCGACATTGGTGGGCGGTCCCTCGAGCCGGGTGGCGGAGAGTCCTGCGTCGAGCCGGGAGATCGCCTGGTCCCGGTCGGCTCCGGTCGCGATGATCTTCGCGACCATCGAGTCGTAGTGGCTGCCGATCGTGCTCCCGGTGGCGATCCCGTCCTCGCAACGCAGCCAGACCTCGTCCGGGTGCTCGTAGCGGGAGACGAACCCCGACTGAGGGAGCCAGCCGTGGGCCGGGTCCTCCGCGCAGACCCGCGCCTGGATCGAGTGCCCCACCAGGACGACGTCGCCCTGGGAGAGCGGCAGCGGCTCGCCCTGGGCGACCGCTAACTGCAGGTCCACGAGGTCGATCCCACTAATCTCCTCGGTCACCGTGTGCTCGACCTGGAGCCGGGTGTTCATCTCGAGGAAGAACCACTCGTCCTCGGTCACCAGGAACTCGCAGGTCCCGGCACCGACGTAGCCGATCTCGGCGGTCAGACGGATCGCCGCCGCCGCCATCTCGTCGCGCAGACGCTCGTCGACGAGCACCGCCGGCGCTTCCTCAATCAGCTTCTGGTGGCGCCGCTGGACCGAGCACTCGCGGTCCCCGACGTGGATCACCGCGCCGAGACGATCGGCCATCACCTGGACCTCGACGTGCCGGGGCGCGGTCAGGAAGCGCTCGAGGAACAGCGTCGGGTCGCCGAAGGCGCTCATCGCCTCGCGCGACGCGGATTCGACGGCATCTGCCAGCTGGTCCTGCGACTCCACGAGACGGATCCCGCGGCCACCGCCGCCCGCGCTCGCCTTCACCAGCAGCGGGTAGCCGACGGCGTCCGCCTGCTTGGCGACGAGCTCGGCCGGCGCGTCGGCATCGAGGACGGCATCCGGAAGCACGTTGACGCCGGCTGCGCGGGCGAGTTCCTTGGCCCGTACCTTCGACCCCATCGCCGAGACGCAGGCTGCCGGCGGTCCGACGTAGACCAACCCTGCCGCAGCGACGGCCTCGGCGAACTCGGGGCGCTCGGACAGGAAGCCGTAGCCCGGGTGCACGGCGTCGGCCCCGGCCTGGCGGGCCGCGTCGATGATCAGGTCGATGTCGAGGTAGGTCTCGCCCGGCGTGCTACCCGGGAGGTGCACGGCCTCATCGACGTCGGCGAGGTAGGGCAGGGACGCGTCGGCCGAGGAGTAGACCCCGACGACCCGGATGCCGCGACGGCGCGCCGTCCTGGCGACGCGGCTCACGATCTCGCCGCGGTTGGCGATCAGCAGTGTGTGCACGAGGACCTCAGAACCGGAAGACGCCGAAGGTGGACGGAACGGGCTCGCGCTGCAGCGTCGCCGCCGCCAGCGCAGATGTCAGGACGGCGCGGGTCTGACGCGGATCGATGATGCCGTCGTCCCATAGCCGACCGGTGGCGAAGAGCGCCGTCGACTCGCGGTCGATCTGCTCCTCGGTCTCGGCGCGGGTCGCGGCATCGGCGGCCTCGTCGAACTCCAGACCCCGGCTCTCGCTGGAGCGACGCTTGACGATCGACATCACGCCGGCGAGCTGCTTGCCCCCCATCACCGCGATCCGGTGGGTCGGCCAGGTGAAGACGAACCGCGGGCGGTAGCCACGCCCGGCCATCGCGTAGTTGCCGGCGCCGTAGCTGACGCCGACCATCAGGGTCAGGTGCGGGACCTTCGAGTTGGAGACCGCGTTGATGAGCTTGGCGCCGTCCTTGATGATCCCGCCGTGCTCGGCTGCCTTGCCGACCATGAAGCCGGTGATGTTCTGGCAGAAGAGCAGCGGGACGCCGATCTGGTTGGCCAACAGGATGAACTGGGCTGCTTTCTGCGACTCCGCCGAGAAGAGGATCCCGTTGTTGGCCAGGACGCCGATCGGCATCCCGTTCAACCGTCCCCACCCGGTCACCAGGTGGGTCCCGTACGCCGGCTTGAACTCGTCGAACTCCGACCCGTCCAGGATCCGGGCCAGGACCTCGCGCATGTCGAAGGGCTGCCGTGGGTCGTCCGGCACGATCCCGGCCAGCTCGTCGGGATCGAGCAGCGGAGGCGGTCCGCCGGGCACGGCTCCGGAGTCCGGCAGGTTCGCGACGATCTGGCGAGCGTGTCGCATCGCGTCCGGCTCGTCCAGAGCGAGGTAGTCGGCGAGTCCGGAGATGGTGGCGTGCATCTCCGCGCCACCGAGCTCCTGCTCGGAGACGTCCTCGTCGATCGCCATCTTCACCAGCGGCGGACCGCCGAGGAACGCGTACCCGGCGTCCTTGACGAAGATCGTGTAGTCGCTCATCCCGGGCAGGTACGCCCCGCCGGCGGTCGAGGAGCCCAGCACGACGGAGATGGTCGGGATGCCAGCGGCGGAGAGCTCGGTGAGCCGGCGGAACTGCTCGCCACCGGGAACGAAGATATCGGCCTGTTTAGGGAGGTCGGCCCCGCCGGACTCGACCAGGGTGACCACCGGGATCCGGTTGGTCTCGGCCACGTCGAGCGCCCGGAGCATCTTCTTGATCGAGGTCGGCGACAGGCTGCCGCCGCGTACGGTCGGGTCGTTGGCGACCACCATCACCCGGCGCCCGCAGATCTCGCCGATCCCGGTCATCAGGCCGCCGCCGAGCGGGTCGTCGGTCCCCCAGCCGGCGAGGGCCGAGAGCTCGAGGAAGGAACCGTGCTGGTCCAACAGGGCGGCGATCCGCTCGCGGACCGTCAGCTTCCCGCGCTGGTGGTGCCGCGCGACCGACCGCTCGTCGCCCGCCTGCACACCGAGCTCGAGGTCCTGGGCGGCCGCGAGCTCCGCGAGGACGTGCGCCCGCGAGCGTTCGAAGGCATCCGTGGAAGCGTCGAGCTGCGAGCGCAGGATGGGCACGAGAGTTCCTTTGAATCAGTTAAACAGGTTAGATGAATAACCTAACATACCGTCGACGGATCCAGCGGCCCGATCAGCGGTCCAGGTGGAACGCCGCCACCGCGTTGTCGCGCAGGAACAACTTCCGGACCTCGGGCTTGAGGCCGAGGTCGTCGACGCCGTCCAGGGCAGCACCGAACTCGAGGATCGGCCAGTCGCTGGCCCAGATGCACTTGGCCCGGCCATAGGTTCGCAGGAAGTGCTTGAACGGCTCCGGGTAGTACTTCGGCAGGTGCGCGCTGGTGTCGATCCAGACGTTCGCGTGCTTCGCCGCGACCGCGATCATCTCCTCGGTCCAGGGCCAGCCGATGTGCCCCGCGACGATGCGCAGCTGCGGGAAGTCGATCGCGATCCGGTCGACGTGGCCCGGACGACCGGTCTCGGAGGTGTAGCTGGACGGACCGGTGCCGCCGACCTGGATCTGGAGCGTGAGGTCGAGGTCCACGCAGGCCGCGTAGAGCGGGTACCACTGCGGGTCGGTCGGCAGCTTGTCCCAGATGAACGGCTCGAGCTTGAGCCCCTTGAACCCGGCCTCGGCGAGGCGGCGCAGCTCGCGGACCGCAGGCATCACACCGTCGGTGGACCACGGGTTCGCCGACGCGACCCCGGTGAACAGGTCCGGGTGGTCCGCAACAGTCTTCTCGACCAGCTCGTTTGGGATCAGCGGCCCGGCGGAGCACAGCGCGTGACCGATACCGGCGGCGCGCATCTCCTCGACCATCTCCTCGACCGGGATCCCGGCCTTGATCCGTCGCCCGTGCTCGAACCTGTCGGCCATCTCGAAGTTGCGGGCAGGCATCTCCCGCACTACCTCGGCCGGCCAGGGCTGCACCCAGGCGTCGATGATCTCGTAGTCCTCGGAGACCTCTGCGTCCGTCATCGTCATCCCCTCGGCAGTCCGAGCACGCGCTCGGCGATCATCGATCTGACGATCTCGTCGGTCCCGCCGGCGATGTGGAACGCCGGACCGGCGAGCAGCACGAGGCGCCAGTCGTCCAGCGTTGGGTCGTCGAGGCTGAACGCCGGGCCCAGGGCCCGCCGTACGGCGTCGCCGAGCCCGGAGACCAGTCGGCCGGTGGCGAGCTTCGCCAGCGCGGCTTCCGGTCCCGGGGTGTCTCCGGCCAGCAGTCGCTCGTGCATCCGCTCCTCGAACGCCGCGAGGGCTCGCTGCTGGACGACGACGTCGGTGAACCGCTCCCGGGCATCCGCCCGGCTCCAGTCCAGGCCCGCGGCCTGACGCACCAGACGGCCGAACGAGCGGCCGAACATGGTGAACCGTTCGAAGCCGAGGGTGGTCATGGCGACGAGCCAGCCCTTACCCACCTCGCCCAGCACGGCATCTGCCGGGAGCAGGACGTCGTCGAAGAAGACCTCGGCGAAGGACGCTCCACCGGTCATCTGCTGGAGCGGGCGCACATCGACGCCCGGCGACTCCAGGTCCACGACGAACGCCGTGAGCCCCCTGTGCCGTTCGCTTCCGGGCTCGGAGCGCGCGATCAGGTACCCGTACCGGGAGTGCCGCGCCTCGGAGGTCCAGACCTTCTGCCCGTTGACGACCCAGCCGTCCTCGGTCCGGCGCGCGGTGGTGCTGACGGCAGCCAAGTCACTGCCGGCGCCGGGCTCGCTCATCAGCTGGCACCACACCTCCTCGCCGGCAAGGATCCGGCGGCAGTGCTCGCGCTGCTCCTCGGTGCCGAAGGTGTAGAGCGTCGGACCGATCATCTCCAGCGTCACGCCGAAAAGACCTCGCGGTACGTCGTACTCGAACTCGAGATCGGTCCAGGCGAGCGAGTGCGCCGCGGTCAATCCGCGTCCCCCGGCCTCGACGGGCCAGGTGATCCCCGCGAAGCCGTGCTCGAAGACCGTCCGCTGCCAGGCACGGCACGCGGTCTCCCACGCCTCGACATCCTCCATCGGGCGGAACTGCGCGAACATTGCGTCCGGGAACCCGTCGGGACGGTGCTCGGCGTGCTGGTCGAGGAAGGCGCGCGCCTGCACGGTGAACTCCGCCACGGTGGGCGGCGCGGTGAAGACCTCGGTCACCTCAACCTCCATTTCCAATTAAAATAGGTTAATAGGTTATCTCAATAACAGTGCGGGTGGACCAACGAGGTTCAGCGACGGACCAGGGTCACCGCGCCCGCGGTCGGACCGCCCCCGACGCCAACGGCGACGACATCGGGACGACCGGCCTGGCGGTCGCCACCGCGATCAAGGAGCTGGACGCAGGCCTCGTGGAGGAGGCCGCAGCCGTGCAACCGGCCGGCGGAGAGCTGACCGCCGCCGGTGTTGAGCGGCAGGGCCCCCGTGAGCGCGATCCGGGACCCGTCGCCGACAAAGGGGCCAGCGGCACCTTTGTCGCAGAAGCCCAGTGCCTCGAGCCAGACCAGCGGCAGGAAGGTGAACCCGTCGTACAACTGCACCTGGTCCACATCGGCGACGCTCAGGTCACTGCGCTCCCAGAGGTGCGCCGCTGCGTCCCAGGCAGCCATCTCGGTCAGGTCCGGTCCCGCGTGCCACAACGGGCGCTGGCGAAGCGCCCAGCCGATCGACTCGATCTCCAGGGACGGGTGCGGGCCGTCGTCCGCGGTGTCGACGTGACTGACCACGAAGGCGACCGACCCGTCGCACGGCACGTCGCAGTCGTACAGGCCGAACGGAGTGGAGATCATCCGCGCCGCGTAGTAGTCCTCCACGGTGAGCGGCGTTCGGTAGACGGCGTTCGGATTCCGGGCCGCGTTCGACCGGTTGTTCAGGGCGATCGCGGCGAGGTGGTCCCGGGTGGTGCCGAACTCGTGCATGTGCCGGGAGGCGTGGAGCGCGATCCAGGTCGCCGGCGAATGGGCGTCGAACGGGGCTAGCCACTTGCGGAAACCGGAGACGGTCTCACCCTGGAACGACATCGCCGCACTCCGACCGGCAGCTCCCTGGGCCGACGCCTCCCCCACCGTCCGGTAGACTAGGACGTGCCGTGCCATACCGGTGGCGACCGCCAGGACCGCGGAGAAGAACCCGCCGAGCTGACCTCCTTCAGGCCCGCCGTAGGTCCAGTTGACCGACAGCCCCAGGGCCGCCTGCAGCTCCTGGGCGCCCGGGCCGGCTAGCCCCGGCGAATCGAATCCACCGCCGGGGAAGGTGGCGATCCCGTCGATCTCCGAACGATCCAGGCCGGCATCGGCCAACGCGGCCAGGCAGGCATCCAGGGTGAGCGCGAGCTCCGACTTCTGCAACCGGCGACCGACTTCCGAGGAGCCGATTCCCCGGATCACTGCGGACTGCTCAGGACGCCTGCTCACGGACTTTCCCCAACCAGTTCGAAGAGGGGAATCCAGACACCGTCGCGTTCGTCGAACCGGACCTGGACCGGATCGCCGATCAACGGGGGTGCGTCCGGGTCGACCAGGCCGACGATGCGACTGACCAATCGGATCTCCGGCGCCTCGTCCGGAGCCACCACGACGACCGCGTACGGCACCTCGAGCCCTGGCAACCAGGGCTGGTGGTTGACCGATACAGAGTAGATCGTGCCGCGGCCGCTGACTGGCGCGAACCAGAGGTTCTCCGAGAGGCAGTGATGGCAGCGCGGAGCCGGGGGATGCTGGAAACGGTCGCAGTCACGGCAGCGCTGGAGCCGAAGTACCCCGTCGGCACCGGACTCCCAGAACGGCGCGTCGTCGGCCCCGAACTCGGGCAGGAGGTGCGGGCTCACGGGCTGCCGGCTGGGCAGGGAAGCAACATGGGTTTAAGGTACACGTAGTTAACTCATTTAGACCCGGAGGTGGGTGCGATGATCGAGGATCGCTGGAGCGGCGACGCCGAGGAGATGGCCACCGCGCTGCGACGCGTGCTGACCGGGTACAGCACCAGCGAACAGGTCCGTGCCGCGGAGGCGTCGGGACGCCCCGACAGCGCGCTCGACGCCGCGCTAGCCGAGTTCGGGCTGACAGAGCTGGCCGACGAGCCGGAGCTACTGGTGCGAGCGGCCTACGAGCTCGGCGCCGCACTGACCCCCTCCCCCTTCGTCGCCTCGATCCCCGGACTCGCGCTGCTGGGCCGCGCCGACGTGAGTGACGGCGTCGACCGGACACTCGCCGTCGCGGGTCTCGCGCACGTCGCCGTGCGCCACCACGACCAGGTCGTTCTCGTGGCCGGCGCCGCACCGGTGCGGACCTCGGCCGGCGAGCTCGCCATCGACGTCCGCGACCTGGACGACACTCAGGCGGTCCCCGTGGACACCGACCCGCCGACCTGGGTCTCCTGGGGCTGGCTGGCGACTTCCGCCGCCCTAGTCGGCGCTTCGGACGCCTTGATCGCCTACACCGTCGAGTACGTCTCCCAACGCAAGCAGTTCGGTCAGCCGGTCGGCGCGTTCCAAGGCGTCGCATTCCCCTTGGCCGATGCGGCGACGGCAGTTCGGGGCGCTGACCTCCTGGTTCGCAAGGCAACCTTCCTCACCTCGACCGACGGAGTCCCTCCGCGTCATTTCGCCGCGATAGCGGCCCACGCCGCCCGCCGCGCAGCCCGTCAGGCGGCCACTACTGCCCACCAGTCCATGGGAGGCCAAGGATTCAGCCTGGAGGCGGACACCCAGCTCTACTCGCGGCGGATCCGGGCGTGGTCCGGCACCATGCCCGACCCGACGCCGGCACTCGCCGAGCTCGCGCGCACCCTGGCAGACCCGTCCACCCGGGAGCGCGTCACCGACCTGTGGCAGTTCGACAACGGCTTCGACCTCCCCCGCTGGGCGCGCGAGGCGGAGACCACACCCTGCTGACCTCTCAGAGGTACTCGGAGCCGCCGTCGACATTGAGCAGTACCCCGTTGACGTAGGCGGCCCGCTCGGAAACCAGGAACGCCACCGCGTCCGCGATGTCGGCAGGAGTCCCGAGCCGGGTTCCCCAGGTCGCCTGGTGCCACCTCGCATTTGCATCGATGAAGTAGTCGTCCTCGGTTCCGCCCGTCTCGGCCATCCAGAGGCGACGTTTCTCGGCGATCTGTTCGTTGACGATCATTCCGGGCAGGACCGCGTTGCTGCGAATGCCCTGCGGCCCGAACTCGCGAGCGAGGTTCTTGGTGAAGTGCGCGAGCGCAGCCTTCTGGGCGGAGTAGTGCGCGATCCGCGGCACGAAGTGGCGCATCGACATGGCCGAAGTCGTGACAATGGCACCTCCGCCCGAGCCAAGCATCAGCGGGACCCCCGCCCGACAGGCACGCACCGAGGTCATCAGGACAGACTGGAACGAGCGTTCCCACCAGTCGTCCGGCTCCAGCGCGCTCTCGCCCAGCTCGCACAAGCCGACCGTGTTGATCAGGACGTCTAGCCGCCCGTGCCCGTCAGCGACAGCGGCAATGAGGTGGTCCTCCTGGCCGGACACCGTGAGGTCAGCTGCGACCGCGAGGACCGATGCTGCGCCGGCCGTCCTCGCCTCGGCCGCCGCAGCTTCCAGATCAGGCTTCGGCGTGAAGTTGTAGTCCTGGTCACCCTCGACGTGCCCTCGGGAGCAGACGACCAGGTGGGCACCTTCACCGGCGAGTCGCATCGCGATCGCGCGCCCCATCCCCTGCGTCGCGCCGATCACCAGAGCGACCTTGCCTTCCAATCCCAGGTCCACGCGCACTCCGTCCGAAAGGGTTAACTAAGTGAACCATAGGTCGCCGAGTTGTGCGACACTTCTCACCATGAGCGCTCTCGTCCCTGAACGCGTCGACATCATCGACGATCTGAGGTCGACGACCCGGGCCGCCGTACGACGCCTGCAGCCCGGCAGCGGCGACGCCGTCGGCTGGAGATTGCTTACCGAGAAGATCGGGATCGCCGGTCTCCTCGCCCCCGAGGCCCAGGGCGGGCTGGAGTTCGGAGCTGCCGAGACGGTCGCTGTCGCGAGCGAGATCGGAGCGTCGGCGATCAACTCCCCGTTCCTGTCACACGCGATCGCTGCCACCGTCCTGCTGCGGACCGGAGCATCAGACGTCACGAGCAAGCACCCGCACGAGGTCGTCAACGACCTGCTCACCGCGGCCGCCACGGCCGAGCGCTGCATCGCGGTCGGGTGGCAGGCAACGGACGGAGTCGTTGTCTCGCACGACGGCGGCACCCAGCTGAACGGAACGATCTCGCAGGTCGTGGATGCCCCGGGCGCCGATGTGTTCCTGGTCGAGGCCGTGTCTGAGGGCGAGACCGTCATCTGCGTCGCCGACAACACCGGATCGAGCGAGCTGAGCGTGCTCGACCCTTCCCGCTCCATCGGGACGGTGACGTTCCGCGACACGCCCTGCCAGGTGCTCTTCGCCGACAGCACCGCCCGTCACGCCTTGGCAGCCGCGCGCCAGTGGTCGCTCCTCGCGCTGGCCGCCGATCAGCTGGGCATCGCGCGCCGGAGCCTCGAGATCACCGTCGAGTACGTCGGCATCCGCTCCCAGTTCGGTGCGGTGATCGGTTCGTTCCAGGCCGTCAAACACCGGTGCACCGACGTCCTGCTCGAGGTCGAGCTCGCCGCCGCGCTGATCGACCAGGCAGCTGCAGCAGTGGACGGCGGCAACGACCGCCTCGAGCTGGTGAGCACGGCCTTCTTGCAGGCGACGACAGCAGCCCTGGCCGCGACGGACGCGCTGATCCACCTGCACGGCGGCATCGGCTTCACCTGGGAGCACGTCGCGCATCACTATTACCGTCGGGCCCGGACCAACGCGGACCTGCTCGGCCCGATCCAGAACGTACGGGACTCGGTCGCCGCCTCCGCGGGGCTCTGACCCGCACCCGGCTCGACGCGATACCGTTTCGCACGGGAGCAGCGGAGGGAGGTCCATGGAGGCGACCTGGCGCAACCTGGCTGACGGAGCGGCGCAATTCACCGTGGACCACGCAGGCGCGCCCGACCAGATCCTTACGCTGATCGACCTCGACGCTCAAGGAGCGCCCGATCCACAGCTGACCTTCGTCCCGGGACCCGACGGAGTCGTTGTCGGCATCACCGAGAAGGATCCGCACCCAGCAGCGCTGCCTCACCTGACGTGCTGGGTGACACCTGACGAAGTCGGCAGCGTGGTGGAAACCGTTCAGTGCTCCCCCGTGGCTTCGGTGACCCTGGCCCAGCTGCTGCGCGTCGGCAGTCGAAGCGTCAGGTCCGCTCTGGTCGCGGAGTCGATGGCGTACTCGATGCTCCTTGCTGGTGACGAGTTCGCGACGTGGCTGAGCGCCCGCGAGCAAGCACCCGTCGACGAGACGCCGCAGCCCTGCGTCGACGTCGCCCGGGAAGGAACAGTGCTCACGATCCTCCTGGCCCGACCCGATCGGCACAACGCCTATTCGGCCAGCATGCGCGACGGCCTTCGCGCCGCACTCGACGTCGCGATCGCCGACAGCGATCTCCAGGTGGTCCTGCGCGGTGCGGGACCTTCGTTCTGCAGCGGCGGAGATCTCGTCGAGTTCGGCCTGGCCCGCGATGTCGCCTCAGCGCACCTGTTGCGCCTTCACGCGGGCGCAGCTCTGTCCCTCTACCGGCTGCGGGACCGTACGACGACACAGGTTCACGGTGCCTGCATCGGCGCAGGAATCGAGCTCGCCGCGTTCACAGGACGCGTCGAAGCAAGCGCCGACGCGTGGTTCCAGCTCCCCGAGCTCGGCATGGGCCTGGTGCCCGGCGCGGGTGGAACCGTGAGCCTGCCGCGTCGGATCGGTCGCTGGCGGACGGCCTCACTCGCCCTGACCCGACGCCGGGTCGATGCCGGCACCGCACTGAGCTGGGGCCTCGTCGATGCCTGCGCTCCCTGATCCAGCGGCCGACTGGGCACGATCAGGAGCCATGGCACTGACCGGACGCCGCGGAGGTCCGCCGAGGATGAGTCCCGGGACACCGGCGACCGCCGCGCGCACCTGGCTCTGGCAGCTCGGCCTGACGATCCCCGGCCTGCTCGGCGAGAGAGCCGCGTACTCCGGACTCGCTCGCAACGGTCCTCGCAGCTGCGGCGGCGCTATGCGGATCCTGCCAACCGCGGACGGTCAGGTCGCCCTGTCGCTGGCCCGCGAGTCGGATGTCGCCCTGGTCCCGGCACTGGTCGAGTCCACCCGCGTGGCCGAGCCGTGGGATGCAGTGCGCAGCTGGGCCTCCTCGGTCAGCACCCGTGAGGCGGCCGCACGCTTCAATCTTCTCGGCCTGCCGGGCGGCGAGGTCGGTGGGCCGCTCAGACCGGGCGGGCCCGTGGTCACCACCGCCCTCGGCTCCCGCACCGTGCGCGAACGACCCCTGGTCGTGGACCTGACGAGCCTGTGGGCGGGCCCGTTGTGCGCCCACCTCCTCGGCTTGATGGGCGCTCGGGTCGTGAAGGTCGAGAGCCTGGGGCGGCCCGACGGAGCTCGCACCGGCCTGCCGGATTTCTTCGACCTCCTGCACGGCGGTCACACCCAGGTCACGGTGGACTTCGCCTCGACCGAAGGCCGGGACACGCTGAGCAGACTGATTGCCGACGCGGATCTCGTCCTGGAGGCATCCCGACCGCGGGCCCTGAGGCAGCTGGGGATCCTCGCGGACGAGGCGGTCGCCCGCGGGACCAGCTGGCTCTCAATCACGGCGTGCGGGCGGGAGTCGAACGCAGTCGGCTTCGGTGACGACATCGCCGCCCGAGCGGGTCTGGTGATCGACGACGACGACGGCGACCTGCTCCCGGTGGGTGATGCCGTGGCTGACCCGCTGGCCGGTGTCCGCGCGGCCCTCGAGGCCAGCAGTGCCCTCGCATCCGCCGAGGCGCGGCTCATCGACCTCAGCATGCTCGACGTCGTGGCCCAGACGGTGGGTTCGTCCCCCGAGCACGGCCTCGCCGGCGACGGCGACCATTGGTGGGTCGAGACCGCTACCGGGATCCACCCGGTCCACCCGCCGGAACGCCGATGAGGACTCTCTTTCGCAACGTGAGCGTCGAGGGGCGGCCGTGCGACGTCCTGCTGGGACCGATGCTGGTCGAAGCGGTCGGCGATCTCACGGGGCGCACCGCGGACGAGGTGATCGACGGCCGCGGAGCCGCGCTCATCCCGGGCCTGCACGACCACCACCTCCACTTGCTGGCAACAGCGGCGGCTCGGGTCAGCGTGGACTGCAGCGCCAGCCTGGAGGCGTTGCGCACCGCGGCGCCGGAGGGCTGGTGGATCCGCGGTACCCACGCCCGCGAATCCGTGGACCGGCATCGCCTGGACGAGCTGGTCCCTCATCGACCGGTGCGCGTCCAGCACCGCAGCGGAAGCCTGTGGATGCTCAACACCCCCGCCCTGGACGAGGTCCGCGAGATCCTGACCGGCCCCGACGTCGAGCGGGACGACAGGGGCGTCCCGACAGGGCGCCTGTGGCGCTTCGACAGGCAGCTGCGCAGCGCTCTTCCTTCTGTCGAGCAGGAGATCCGGCCCGCTCTCTCCGCGTTCGTCTCCGACCTGACCAGCCTGGGGATCACCTCCGTGACCGATGCGACGCCGGACCTGGATCCGCACGTGTCGGCCGAGCTCTACGGCCTGCCGATCGGGGTGACCCTGCTCGGGGATCCGGACGGAGACGCACCGTGGAAGATCCTCCTGCGCGATCACGATCTCCCGGCCGTCGATGCGCTGGCGGCACGGATCGCGGCGGTCCACCGCCAGGGTCGCGCGGTGGCGGTCCACTGCGTGAGCCGGGAATCGCTCTTCCTCACCCTGGCGGCGCTCGACGACTCCGGCCCGATAGACGGCGACCGGATCGAGCACGCCGGAGTGGTTCCGCACGAGGCGCGCTCTCGTCTGGAGCGGCTCATCGTGGTCACCCAGCCAGCGATGCTGGTGGCTCGGAGCGACGACTACCGCACCGACGTCGACCCGAACGACCTCGACTGCCTCTACCCGCACGCGAGCCTCCTCGGGGCCGGTGTGCGCACCTGGCTCAGCAGCGACTCGCCCTACGGACCCGCCGACCCCTGGGCCGTGCTGCGATCCGCGCGCGACCGCGAGCTCGTGCCCTCCGAACGGGTCCCCGTCGACCAAGCGGTCGCGAGCATGTTCCTCGACGCCTTCGGCAGGTCGCGACGAGTGGTCCCGGGCGACCCGGCTGCGGTCTGCCTTCTCTCGGTGGCGTGGGACGACATGCTGAACGACCCCGACGCGGACGCTGTGCGGCTCGTGCGGGCCAGCACTCGTCCCGCGGCCGCGATTTCGAGCGACTAGGCTGCGCCACGATCGCTGGTCCACCACCGAAGCAGTTCGAACGATACAATGATTGATATGACTAACGCTTTGATCATGCCGGGGATGCAGAACATCGGCACACCCATGCGCGCACCGAAAACCGCCGAGCTGATCGCCAGCCACCTCAGGCGTCAGATCGTCCGCGGAGACCTCAAGGCCGGCGAGACCATCCCGCCGGAGCAGCAGCTCATGGAGCAGTACGGCGTCTCGCGCCCGACTCTGCGTGAGGCCTACCGGATCCTCGAGGCCGAGAGCCTCATCGGCGTACGCCGCGGCGCCCGTGGCGGCGCCCAGGTCCTGGAACCCGACCCGATGGTCGCGGCCCGACACGTTGCTCTTCTCCTCCAGCTCCAGGGCACGACGATCCAGGACGTCTACGAGGCCCGGCTCGTCGGGGAACCGGCGTGCGCGCGGCTGCTCGCCTCCCGCCGAACCCAGGAAGACCTCGCGGACATGAGCGACGTCGCCGAGCACCTTGGTAAGCTGATCGACGCAGGCACTGAGACGACCCCCGACATGACCCACTGGAGCAGCACGACCTACCGGTTCCACGAACTGATCATGCAGCGCTGCGGCAACCGGACCCTGGCGGTCCAGGGGGCCGTGCTGGCCGACATCGTCGCGGTCCACCTCGCCCAGTCGATCGCCACCGGCATCTCCCGCGAGGTCGACCAGTCCCCCGCACGCTTCAAGAAGACCCAGCGCTCCTACGAAAAGCTGATCCGCCTGGTCGAGGCCAAAGACGGAGACGGTGCCGAGAAGCACTGGCGGGCGCACATGGAGGTCGCGGCGAAGTACATCTTCCGGTTCGACCCGGCGAACAAGCCGCTGGTCGACCTCTTCAGCTGAGTCGCTGGCTCATACCCGGCCGGAGAGCACCTGTCCGAGTACGTCACGGCGGACCAGCTTGCCGGTCTCGGTACGCGGCAGCACGGGCCAGAAGAGGAAGCGGTCCGGCGTCTTGCTCGACCGGAGCCTCTCCCGGACGTAGGACCGAAGAGCGGACTCGTCGATCGTGCGTCCCTCCCGTACGACGATGACGGCCTCGATCCGCTGACCCCACTCGTCGTCCGGCACGCCGATCACGGCGACGTCCAGGACGTCCGGATGACGGAGGATCACCTCCTCGATCTCCGCCGGCGCGATGTTCTCGGCGCCGCGGATGATCGTGTCGTCCACGCGACCCCCGATGAACAGGTACCCCTCAGCGTCGACGTACCCGCGGTCGCGGGTGTTGAAGTAGCCGTGCGGGTCGACCGCCCTGCCCACGCCGGCGTACTCGGCCGAGACCTGGTCGCCACGGACCCAGATGCTCCCCACCTGACCGGCAGTGAGCGCACGGCCTTCCTCGTCGCGGATCTCCAACTCGATGCCGGGCACGATCCGACCGACCGACGACAACCGCGCACGCACGTCCGGGTCCACGGACGCGAGGGCCTCCCGATGCTGGTCCGGTCCCAGGACGGCGACGGTGGAGCTCGTCTCGGTCAGTCCGTAGGCGTTGACGAAGCCCACGTCGGGCCAGGTGCGCAGCGCCTTCTCGATCAGTGCGGCCGGCATCGGCGCCCCGCCGTAGGCCAGGCCGCGCAGGGTTGGCACAGACAAATCGGTGCCGACTTCGACGATCCGGGACAGCATCGTCGGGACCACCAGGGCGTTCGAGACGCCCTCCGCCCTCACTGTGTCGAGCCACTCGTCGGGCGAAAATTGCTCCAGGACCATCGCCCGGCGACCGGCGTAGAGGTTGCTGATCACGTTCGCTACGGCGGCGATGTGGTACGGCGGAACGCACACCAGCGCCGCGTCATCCTCAGCGGCGCCGAGGAACTCGACGGTGCCCAGGACATAGGAGGTCAGATTACCGTGCCGGAGCAGGACGCCCTTCGGGGCCGAGGTCGTGCCCGAGGTGTAGATGATCACGGCGGTCCGGTTTGGATCCCAGGGCTCCTCCCTGGGAACCACCGTAGTTCCCGTGGCTGCCAGCCAGTCGTCGCAGCTGACGGACTCGATGCCGGCCTCGCCCAGCGAAGCCATCCCGGCGTCGTCGCCGATCCCGAACGCGTCCGGGTGCCGCTCCAGCAGTGCGCTGAGCTGGTCGCCACCGAGCCGGTAGTTGAGCGGGACCAGGGGGACGTCGGCGTACGCGGCCGCGAACATCGCGACCGGGAAGGCAGGCCCGTTGACGCCGAGGTAGACCACGCCGTCGCAGCCTGACTCACGGAGAAGCGCAGCACCCGCGCGCGCACGGTCACGGAGGCCCGCGGCAGTGATGCCATCGGCCCGGGCACCGATGACAATCCTGTCGCCGACGGTGTCGGCAACCATGTCCAGCAACATCGTCAGGCGCATCGGTGGCGTTCTCTCTTCACGGCAACAAACCTTAAAATCATCTTACTATTAACGTCGCCCAAACGTACACTGATCCTGCCAGGCTCCCACCGATCCAGATCCGGCGGAAGCGCAGATCAGCAGCCCCGCGGGAGGGATCAGGTGCCCAGGGCCGACGAAGTGGATGCGCCCGTACCGAGCCGGGTGGCGGTGGTGGGATCGCTGGTCCGCGCACCGAAGACCGCCGAGTTGATAGCGGAAAACCTGCGCCGGCAGATCGTCCGCGGCGACCTGGCGGAGAACGAGAACCTGCCCTCCGAGGCGAACCTGATGGAGCAGTTCGGGGTCTCCCGCCCGACCCTCCGCGAGGCGTACCGGATCCTGGAGGCCGAGGCGGTCCTCGGCATCCGACGGGGTGCCCGAGGTGGCGCGCAGGTCCTCCACCCGGGACCGCAGGTGGCGGCCCGTCACGTAGGACTCCTGCTGCAGCTCCAGGGCACCTCTATCCGTGACGTCTACGAAGCGCGGCTCGTCAGCGAACCAGCCTGCGTCCGCCGCCTGGCGACGATCCGGACCGCCCAGGACCTGGCCGAGCTGGAGCAGGTCGTCCGCGACCTCGAGGGCCTCGTCAGCGACCACGAGGATCAGCCGAACCCGGCGCAATGGAGCACCGGCACCTACCGGTTCCACCAGCTGCTGATGGAGCGGTGTCGGAACAACACCCTCGCCGTCCAGAACGCGGTCCTCGCAGACATCGTCGCCACCCACATCCGACTGACGATCACGAGGGACACGGTCGCCGGCCAACCCGGTCGCTTCGTCCGGTCGATCCGTTCCTACCGCCGCCTTCTGAGACTTCTCGAGAACCAGGATGCCGAAGGAGCCGAGGTGCACTGGCACAACCACATGACCGTCGCGGCCACCTACCTCTTCCCCGACACCACGGACGAGACCCACGTGGTCGACCTCTTCGGCTGACCTGATCGAGGCGTCCTACTTCGCGTCTCGCAGGAGATCGTCGACCGAGCCGATGCCGTCCTCGCGGAACCGCTCCATGAAGGTCTCGCCCCAGCTGAAGGCGACCTTCACCGGACGGTCGTCCCCGTGACGACTGATCCGGCCGGCCTGAGCCCGATAGCCACCCCAGCGGGCGGCGGAGAACTGCGACATCTGCCCACCCGGCTCGAGCTCGAAGACCCAGGTGTCGCCGTCATGGGTCTGGTAGCCAATCCGGTCCGCCCAGTCGTCCGGGTCAGGATCGACGCCACCCTTGGTGCCGGAGTCCATCACAACGGCACCCTTGACATCGGCGACCGACACGAAGTTGAACCCTTCACGGCCGATCGCGACCTGGCCCCACTCGACGGTGCCGTCCTCGAACTCGGTGGCGAAGGCCGACCAGGACAGCTGGGTGCCCTTGAAGATTCGCCACTCCTTCCAGTCCGCACCGTGCGGCCAGTAGCCGTGGTCGAGGAAAACGAAGCCCTCGACCTGCTGGCCGAGCACGCGGCCGCTCATGCGGTAGAGCTCGCTGGTGTAGAAGAACGGCTCCTCGTGGTCCAGGCTGCCGATCTGGATGCCGGGGCCGACCAGATCGCCTTCGAGGTTCAGGATGTCGCCCTCCCGCCAGGACATGTGGCCGGCACTGAGGCGGTAGTCCAGCCCTTCCTCCGGCGCGCCGCCGGCCTTGCCGAGCAAGGATCCGTGCAGGTGGTGCTCGGTCTCGGAGTACTCCCGCTTCACCTCGCCGCGGACGGTCTGCAGGGACTCCGGAGCGAGACTAACCTTGCCGTCGCGCGTGTTCATCAACCAGAGCCCGGCAGTCATCGGACCGCAGAACTTTCGCTCGACAACATGCAGCGCGCCGGACTCGTCCCGCCACCCGCCGTACAGGTAGGTCGACTCCTCGGTCAGGCCGAACGGGCGCGCCGTCGGCAGGTGCATCTCCAGGGACGGCTGGTAGCAGGCGACAGCGGTCGCGTAGCCGAGCTTGCCGAGGGGCAGGGTAGTCATCTGGTAAGCCTCCGGTGCTGATGCGCGTAAGGTCTGGGCAACAATCAGTTAAACAGGTTAGATACTTCGACACAACGATGCGAGGAGACCTACGTGCCAACAGCAGTCGTCACCGGTGCCGCGAGCGGTATGGGGAAGCTGATCGTCGAACGTATGGTCGCCGAGGGCTGGTCCGTCGCCGCGATCGACCTCCCCTCACCGGCCCTGGACGCAGTTGGGGAGAACCCCGCGGTGACCGCGTACGCCTGCGACGTCCGCGACCTGTTACAGGTCCGAGCCGTCGCCGCGCAGATCCGGGAGCGCTCGGGCCGGATCGACCGTCTCGTCACCGCCGCCGGGATCGCCGTGATCGGGCACCTCTCGGACCTGCCGACGGAGCGGGTCGCCGAGACGATGCAGGTCAACTACCTCGGCACCGTCGCGTGGATCAGCGAGCTGCTCCCGGCCCTCCGCGAGTCCCGAGGCCAGCTGGTCATCTTCGCCTCCCTGGCTGGCTGGATAGTGACGCCGAACTACGGCGCGTACACGGCGAGCAAGTTCGCGCTCGTCGGGTACGCCGAGACCCTCGCGGTCGAGCTCCGGGGCACCGGCATCACCGTCCGGGTGGTCTGCCCGGCGGCAGTGCGGACCCCGATGATCGCCGGGGTGATCCGGGACGGTCAGAGCGAGCGCGCCGTCGAACGCAGCCGACCGATGCGCCCCGAGCAGGTGGTCGCCGCGGTCGAGCACTCGCTACGCCGGCGCCGCCGGAGCATCTGGGTCTTCCCCGGGTCGGCAGGGGTTGTGTGGCGGGTACGACGCCTCGCACCGAACCTGGTCACCGTCGTGGCACGGAGGTTGAGCGGCTGATGCTCGGACGGCCCGAGGCCGCCTCTTCGAGCTGTCAGACGGGCGTTACCGTCCCGGCGTCGCCGTCGACGAAGACCATCTGACCGTCCTTCAGCACCCGGGTTGCCGACTCGGTTGCGACCACGCAGGGGATCCCGAACTCGCGAGCGACGACCGCTGCGTGCGAGTGCAATCCCCCGACATCGGTGACGATCGCGGCTGCCGAGGCGAAGAGTGCTGTCCAGCCGACGTCGGTCACGTGGGTCACCAGCACCGACCCGGGCTCCAGGTCGTCGTCGCCGTCCCGCAGGATCTGCACCGGCCCGCTCGCCGTTCCTGCCGACACACCGAGCCCGCTCAGACCCTCCGACAGGATCCCACCGGAGGAGTCGACGGGCTCCCAGCCCAGGGTGAACACCGAGGGCAGCTGCAGTGCCGCCAGCCGCCCACGCTCGCTCCGCCGACCGTCGACCTTGTGTGCATGCAGGTGCGGCGCGGCCACTTCCTCGGGGATCAGGTAGAAGATGTCGCCCTCGTTCTCGAAAACGCCTGCTGCCACCTGTCGCCTCCCGACCTCGCGAAGCGCCAGACGCAGCGTATGGGTCGCGCGCATCGCGACGTCCTTCGCCGACTCACGTCGGCGTACCGCTCGTCCCAGCATCCGCAGGGCCGGCTTCGCCCTGGCCGGAGTCGCTCCTGACGGGCCGGTCCGCACCCGGGTGGGCGCATCGAGCGCCTTGAGTACGGCGTCGAGCAGCTTCGCCGGATCGTCGCCGTACATCCGGTTCGCCAGCTCTGCTTCGCCGGGACCCCGGTGACCAACGGCCCTCAGGAGCTGGTCGAAGGCGGCAGCGAACGCTCGGTCAACGGATCCCACCATCCCGACGAGCTCGGTCAGGTCGGCGCCCCGGAGCGCACGCTCCATCTCCGGGTTGGCGCGGGCACGAGCTGCCAGGTCCTGCACCCCACCCAGCAGGGCGGCGCTGGCCAGACCCTCGACCCCGCTGCGCAAGCCAGCCAGGCCGAGCTCCGGAGCGATGCGGCGGACCAACGACTGCGCCGCCGAGGCGACCAGGTTGGTCGTGGTCGAGTAGGTCCACGCGTCGATGACCAACTCGCGGCAGGTGTCGATCCGCGACAGCAGCGCGTTGTCGTCGAGCGCGCGGAGGTGCTCCTCGCTCAGGACCCGAGCAACGACCCGCTGCTCGACTGCGGCGACGCGTCGACCGACCCCCGCGATCCGCAGGCCGACGCCCGGCAACGACCGCAGCTGGCGAGCGGTGGCGCCGTCAGGCTTCGCAGTCGGGGCCGAGGGGTCGTGCGGGATGCCCAGCACGTGCTCGTCGACCTCGCGGACCGACGTCCCCGGCATAGCCTCCGCCATCGCGTGCACGACCGACACATTGGTGAAGAGCCTGTGCCCGACCGAAGCGATCGCCAACGAGCGCTGGGCCGCCACCAGGGCAGAGTCCGTCATGTTCAGCAGCTCCACCTGGTTGGCGCCCGAGACGCGCATGGCGTCCCGACTCACCCACAGCGACATCGGCGTCAGCGTGCCCCCGAACGCCTCCCCGACGTTGGCCGTCGTGAGCGTCGGGTAGCGCGAGTCGATCAGGTCGTCGAACTCGCCCCCCAGGCCGGGCGGTGCCGGATCGACGGCGTGCTCGTCCGCCGGTGCCGGCCGGTAGGTCCACTGGTGGTCGGGCGCCGGGAGGCGCCACGGCGTCGGCACCTTGGCGGTCCCCAGGTAGGTCACCGCCCGTACGCCGGCAGCCGCATCCTCCAGTGCCGACCGGGAGTCGTAGACCGGGCGGTAGCCCCACTCCTCGACCATCCGCGTGGTGTCCAGGGTCGGCATGTAGCGGAACCCGTCGAGGTCCGCAGGGCTCAGCTCCAGGACGTCGGCCCGCCAGGCAGCGCCCGCGACACCCTTGAGCAGTCCGAACGGCATCCGGACCAGGGGCTTGCCGAGCACCTCGGCGATCTCGTCGATGGTGATGCCGCGGTCCTCGGGCCCGACGTTCACGATTCCGGTCCGGTCGTTGAGGGTGGCCATCGTGTGGAAGCGCCCGACGTCGTCGGTGTGCATGAACTGCCACGGCTTCATCGGGCCCCGGGGGGCAGCGAGGGCCGGGTGCGCGAGGAACCGGAACTCGTAGTTGTCCATGTCCCTGCCGGCGACGACGCAGGTCCGGGTGATCACCGACGGAATACCTGACTGCTCGATCAGTTCCTCGCAGAGGGCCTTGTGCTTGGCGTACATCACCTCCGGGTGCGGACGGAGGACCTGGCTCTCGGTGACCACCTCGGGGTTGTCCGCCCACGGGCCGTAGGCCAGTGTCGAGGAGGTGAAGACGAGCTTCTCCACGCCGTTCACCTCCATCGCCCGGAGAACGTTCGCGGTACCACCGATGTTGATCTCGTCGACCCCGGTGGAGGATCGCAGCGGTGCGAGCACGAACGCGAGGTGGACGACCCGGCCGCAGCCCGCCATCGCAGCGGTCAGAGCCTCCTCGTCACGGATGTCACCTCGGATCGAGGCCACCCCGGGAACCTCGACCGCACGGCGGGCGAAGGCCACCACGTCGGCGCCCTGGCGCACCAGATCGCGGCAGATGGTCCGGCCGAAGACGCCGCTGGCACCCGTGACGAGGACCCTCACGGCGCGACCTCGCCGCGCACGCGGGCGGGGAAGACTTCCTGCCACGCCCAGTGGCGGACGATCTCGCGCTTCTCCCCGACCCGGCGGAGGATCCCCGCGTGCCCGGACCAGCCGGGCCGGGCAGCCGAGAACTCCACCATCTGGCCGTTCGCGTCCGTGACGAACTCCCACGGGGCACCGTCGCCGACGTCGAAGACGATCCGGTCAACGAACTCCTCGTCGCGCCACTCGACCGTCGCCTCGACCTGATGGCTCTCCACGGTCGGACCGTCGTGGGTCGCGACCGCGGCGAACCGGAAGCGGTCAGCACCGATGCTGAAGTGTCCCCACTCGATCGTGCCGTCGTCGTACTCGTTGGCGAAGACATTCCACCCGCCCTGGAGCCGCTTCCAGATCGCGCTGTTGTTCCAGTCGACCCCGTGCGGGAGGTAGCTCTGGTCGACCGCGAAGAAGCCGGTGACCCTCTCGCCGAGCATGGTCCCCTCGGCCCGATAAGCAGTCGAGGTGTAGTAGAGGGCACCGGGCTCGCCCGTCTCCCCGGCCTCGTCCTCGGCGTTACGCCACGGCACGTACACCTGGAAACCAGGCGCGGCCAGCGTCCCGGAGAGCTCCAGGATCGGACCCTCGGTCCCGGTCTCGGACCAGGTGAAGTCCTGGTCGCCGAGCCTCACCTCGAAGTGCGCGCCTCGGCTCACAGAGCCGCCAGCCGTGACGTCGTACCCGTCCTCCTGCCGGCGGTCAACCTTGCCGCCGATCGACGCCTGGGCGCTCCGGGGGTCCGCCCGCAGGCCGACCTCGTCGCTGGTCATGATCGCTATGTCCCGGGTCGTGTAGCCGACCGCTTTGCGGAGCATCGCGTAGGACTGACCGCTCTCGTTGCGCAGGATGCCGTAGAACCAGGTGCCCTCGAGAACCAGGCCGAAGTACTGCTTGGTCACTCCGCCCTGGCTAGCCTCCGGTCGGAAGAAGCCGACCAGCGCGTCGTGGTCGAAGTCGGCGCGGCGCGGAAAGGTGGGTGGCATCGGACCCTCGTCATCAGTGAGTCATCTAATTATCTGCATTCATTGCAGTTAATTAGACGATAGGCGAAGCCGCCACGTCCGGCAAGGTCAGGACGCCCGGTCGAGCAGGAAATCCACGATCCGCTCGGCCTCTGTCGCGTCGACGGCAGGGTCACCGTCCTGCAGGCGCGCGTAGAAAGCCTTGGCCATCATCGAACCGACGAGGGCGTGCAGGAACTCCGCCGACCGCACACCCGGAGGAAGGTCTCCCCGGGCGACGCCCCGCTCGAGAACCTCGTCGATGCAGCCGAGCCGGATCTTGTTGATCGACTCCCACTCGTGGCGCAGCTCAGGGTCGTCCAGGCTGTCGAAGACGATCCGGAACGTCGCCATGCCGGCGGGGCTCGCGAAGCCGTCGAGGAGGTGTTGCGCCAGGCTCACCAGCTGGTCGCGGGCCGCCCCAACGTCCTCGGTGCCCAGACGCGCGTCGAACGACCGGACGGCGTGCAGGATGAGCGCCTCCGTCGTCGGGAAGCGAGCCGTCACCGCGGGGCGACTGCACCCTGCGGCCCGTGCCACCTGGTCCACGGTGAATCCCGAGGATCCCCTGGCCGCGTATACAGCCAGCGCCGCATCGAGGATGCGCGCATCGATGGCCTCGTCCCTCGGCCTGCCCGGTCCGGTCCTCGCGGCTGTCATGTAATCAGGTTCGCACAGGCCGGCGTCGATCAGGTCGACGCGATCCCGCACAATGCCGCAGTCTCATCATATTAATCAGTTAGTGGTTTATGGTGGTCTCCCCGAGATGATCAGCCCGCGACCCACCACCCGGAGGTCCCCATGACCGCGACTGAGCACGTCACTTTCTGCCGGATCTGCGAGCCCCTGTGCGGGATGATCGCCACCGTCGAGGACGGTCGGCTGACGCAGTTGCGGCCAGACCCCAACCACGCGGGCTCCCAGGGCTTCGCCTGCCCCAAGGGGATCGCGTTCGCCGAGGTGCACAACGACGACGACCGGGTGCTCCAACCGCTGCGACGCCGACCTGACGGCTCATTCGAGCAGGTAACCTGGGCGGCCGCGATGGCCGATATCGGAACGCGACTGCGTCAGGTCGTGAGGAGCCACGGCAGCGGAGGGGTGGGTTGGTACTACGGCAACCCGACGTTCTTCAACTTCGGTGCACTCGTCGCGATCCCGGCTTTCCTCGAGGCGATCGGCTCACCGCACGCCTTCACGTCCAATTCCCAGGACGGCAACGCCCGCGCGGTCGCTAGCCACTTCCTCTACGGCTCCCAGATCACCCTGCCGGTGCCCGACATCGACCGTTGCGACCTCCTGGTGATCGTCGGCGCCAACCCGGTCGTCTCCCACGGCAGTGGCGTCTCGAAGCCGCGGATCAAAGAGGCCCTTCGCAACATCACCAAGCGGGGCGGCCGCGTGGTTGTCATCGACCCTCGCCGGACCGAGACCGCCGAGCACTTCGAGTGGCTTCCGGTCACGCCGGATACAGACGCCCTACTGCTCCTCAGCCTCCTGTACGTGCTCTTCGAGGAGCGCCTGGTCGACCGAGCCCGGCTCGACACGATCGCCTCGGGCATCGACAGCCTCCGACGGCTTGCGCTTGCCTTCGACCCCGAGCGCACCGAGGAGGCAACCGGCGTCAAGGCCGACACGGTGCGGACCCTCGCCCGCGACCTGGCGCGCACACCGCGAGCTGCGCTCTACAGCCGGCTCGGCGCGTCGCTCGGTCAGCACGGCACCCTGACGACCTATCTCGTCGACGTCGTGAATGTGGTGGCGGGCAACCTCGACGTCGAGGGCGGAGCAATGTTCGGCAGCCCCGGTCTGCGGCGGCTGCTGGCGCGGTTGGAGCGCCTGAGCTCGGCCGGCTACGACTCGCGCCGGTCCCGAATCGGGGGCTTCCCGCAGGTGCTCGGCACCGAGCCCGCGACGATCATGGCCCGCGAGATCATCACGCCCGGTCCCGGCCAGGTCCGCGCCCTGTTCGTCTCCGCGGGCAACCCGGTGCTCTCGGCACCCGACGGGAGCGGTCTCGAGGCCGCGCTAGCCACGCTCGACCTCTTCGTGTCGATCGACCTCTACGTCAACGAGACCAACTGCCAAGCCGATTACGTGCTCCCGGCCACCACGATGTACGAGCGCGACGACGTGCCCTTGGTCTACTCGATGTTGCAGACCACGCCGCTGCGCCAAGCAACTCGAGCCGTCGTGGCCCCGCGCGGCGAGGCCAAGCAAGAGTCCGAGATCGTGGGGCTCCTGCTGCAGGAGCTGCAGACGGTAAGTCCACGACTGCGCGCCGTCGACGGACTTCGACGAGTCCTCTCACGGATCCCGATGGCGCGCGTCGCCGACTTCGTGGTGCGGGTAACCGAGGGCGGAGACGGCTTCGGACTGCGCCGTGGCGGTCTCACGCTGCGCCTGCTCCTCGACGACCACCCTCACGGCACCGTCGTACGGGAGACCCTGCGGCCCGGAGTCCTGCACCGCGTCGTCACCCACCGCGACCGCCGGGTACGGCTCGACGTGCCCGAGCTCTACGCCGACGTCGCGCACCTCTGGGCGAGGGCGGACGTCGATCCCGACTTCCCGATGCGTCTGATCGGGATGCGGCACCGCAACTCCGAGAACTCCTGGATGCATAACATCCCGATGCTCACCCGCACCCGACCGCCGCATGCGGTCCACCTTCACCCGGAGGACGCCCGGGCGGCCGGCATCGAGGCAGGACAGCGCGTGCGTGTGTCCTCCCGCCACGACCGCATCGAGCTTCCGGCGGCGATCACCGACGACCTCAAGCCCGGCGTTGCGGCGATACCGCACGGCTGGGGTCATTCCGGGACGGGTGGGTGGCAGCGTGCCAACGGGATCGGTGGTGCAAACGTCAACCAACTGATGTCGGCCGACCCCGTCGACGTCGAGTTCATCGGCGGCATGTCCCACCTCAACGGCGTCGCGATCAGGATCGAGCGGGTCGGCACCGACCCACTGCTTCAGCCGTCAGCGGAGCCCGTCAGCGCGGAATGACCCTCACGCGCTAGCGGTCTCTGAGCGATCCGGCCGCACCCGCCGTCCACGATCAGACTCGGCGGGTGATGCCACCGTCGACCACGAACGTCTGCCCTGTCACCCAGGCCACGTCGTCGCTGCAGGCGTAGCGGAGCGTGCCGATCAGTGCTTCCGGCCCGTTGCGGGTCTTGATGAAGGCGGTGCTGAGCATCCGGTCGACCCGTTCCGAGGAGAGGGTCTGCATCGTTGCCTCGGTGAGGATCGGGCCGGGAGCGATCGCGTTGACGGGGATGCCGTACGCGCCGAGCTCGAAGGCCTGGCTCTGGGTGAGGCTGATCAGTGCGAGCTTGGTCGCAGAGTAGGCACCCGCCGCACTGTAGGCAGCGACCGAGGTCTGGTTGACCACGCGGGCCCAGCCCGCCTCGATCATCTGCGGAGCGAACGCCTGCACCATCAGCAGTGCGCCGTCGAGGTTGACCGAGAACATCCGGCGCCAGTAGTCGACGTCGACCTTGAGGACCGGGTCGAGCTGCATCCCGCCGTAGATCGCTGCGTTGTTGACCAGGATGTTCGTCCTGCCAAGCTCGCTCTCGACCCTGACAGCGAGCTCCTTGGTCGACTCCGGGCTGCTTACGTCGACGGCCATCGCGACGCACCGACCACCCTGGCCCGTGACGATGCTCGCTGTCTCCTCCGCAGCGTCCAGGTTGAGGTCGGCGGCGACCACCGACGCGCCGTCCTCGGCCAGGGCGATCGCGTAGTCGCGGCCGATCCCGCCCGCTGCTCCGGTGACGACGGCGACGTGTCCGCTGTGGTCCATGGTTCTCGTTCTCCTCGTGATCGGTTTCTCAGAACGGTAAGGGCCGGATCAGGCCCGGGCGCGCTGGTCGGTCGCGGCGGAGAGGGCGTCGCGCTGCACGGCCTCCAGGACGTCGAGGCGACTGACCTTCATCGCGGACGTCCGGGGCAGCTGGTCCATGACCAGGATCCGGGTCGGCACCTCGTACGGCGTGAGGTGCTCTCGGCACAGCGCGAACAGCTCCTCGGCGGTCGGGACCGGAAGACCGGGCTCGACCTCGACGGCCGCGACCGGCACCTGCCCGAGTCTCACGTCCGCGAGCGGCGCAACTGTTGCCTCGCGCACACCGGGGTGCAGCTCCAAGACCTCACGCACGTGGTTCGGATGGACCTTGAAACCTCCCCGGACGATAGCGTCGTCGACGCGGCCGTGGATCCAGAGGAACCCGTCCGTGTCCAGGGACGCAAGATCGCTGGTCGGCTGCCAGACGTCGACCCCGCTGGGAGACTGCCGCCCCCGGATCTGCAGGATCCCGCGGTCGCCCGCGGCAATCTCGGCTCCGTTCTGGTCGACGATCCGAAGTTCGACACCCGGCAGCGCCTGACCGACACTGCCCTTCTTCTGGTCCCACCAGAGCCGATGCTGGTCGAGTGACCAGGCAGTCACCCCGCCGGCAAACTCTGTTGCGCCGTACGTCGGCAGCACCCGGATCCCGTAGGTCGCCAGCATCTCGTCGGCCAGCTCCACGGTGACCGGCGCCGTGCCTGCAGTGGCAACCTGGATCGAGGCGAGCTTCTCGGGCGGCACCTTCGCCGCCAGGATTGCGCGCAGGGTGGCCGGCACCATGGCGACGGCGCGCGGCTGGTGCCGGACAACGGCGTCGACCCAGCGGTCGAGGTCGAACTTGCCGATCAGGACGATGCTGCGCCCCGCGTACAGCGGTCCGAGAGAGCCCCAGAACCCGCCGATGTGGACCAGGGGGGTGGTGACCAGCGTCGTCCCGGACCGAAAGAGCTCTCCGGGAGGTGGCGCAGGGACGCTCGTTGCGAGAGCAGCGTCGAACTGGCTGTCGGTGATCGCGATTCTCTTGGGCGCACCCGTGGTGCCGGAGGTCAGCATCTCGACGGTGACCCCAGGAGCGGTCGCGACCGGATCCGTGGACCCGCGCTGACGCGCCAGGGAAGCGCGGGCGACGACGACGCCGCCCGCCGTGAGGCTCAGCAGGTGCGGCAGGCCCGGTATCTCGGAGCCGATCTTGGCGAGCATGGCGGGCGAGGCCAGCACCACCTGCACCTGGGAATCTGCGATGTCGGCGCGCATCCGCTCGGTCGGCTGCAGCGGGCTGACCGTGACGACGCAGCGATCAGAGGCGATGATCGCCACCAGTGCCGCGACGTGCTCGGGCCGGTCCTCGAGGATCACCCCGACGCGCGCGCCCCCGTCCAGACCGACAGCATCCAGCGTCTCGTCGATCGAGGTGGCGATCGTCGCTATCTGACCCCACGTGGTCCAGTCACCCTTGAACTCGACGGCATTCGCCTCGCCCGGCGCCTTTTCGAGCAACACGCGAAAGCGCGAACGACTCGTCATCTCGCACCACTCTCTTCACAACTAGGTCCGACCGGGACTGGCGAGTAGGCCGGTTCGGAACGATAGCACATAATCAGTTGACTGATTAAGTCTTATCAACCCTTATGACCAGGTTGGTAGGACGTCGAGAGCAGCAGCCCAGCCGCGCTGAGCCCGGCTGACGTTGCGCCGAGCGCCCACCAGGGGCCAGCCAGGTCAAGACCGAGAGCGTGGTCGAGCGACCACTCCCCCGGGCCGGTGGCCGCGAGGCCGATTGCGACGGCCGCCACCAGCAGGACGTACTCCGAGCCGCCCTTGAAGACGAAGTAGCCCTTGCCGCGATGGTCGGTGAGCGCAGCCACCACCATCAGCCCGACGAACGCGGAAGCTGTGACGGCAGTAAGGAGTCCGAGGAGCATCGCGAGCCCCGCTGCGATCTCCGTGGCGGCCGCCACTCGGGCGTGCACGGCGGCAGGCCGCAATCCCAGCCCCTCGAACCAGCGCGTCGTGCCGGCAATGCCGCCCGATCCGAAGACCTTGTTAGCGCCGTGCGCCACGAGCATCGGGCCGAGGGCCGCTCGCATCATCAGGATGCCGAGATCCACGTCCATGGGTAGCCCTCCGTGATGAGGTGAGTGTCCTGACGTTCTGCCAGGGGTCGACCTCTGGTAATACAACTAAATCATATATCTATTTCGTGAAAACCGCGCCTAAACCGTTGCGGAGCGCCTCTCCGTCGACGTACCCTCAAGTGTTTAAATAAACCAACTGATTCGTTGCCTTGGTTGACGTGAGCTACGAAGGAGCAGGCATGGTCGTTCGCGCTGCTGTCGCCGATGAATCCACCACGCGCACCGACCGCGTCGTCCACCTCGACGGCAGCAACGAGCTCGGCAAGGACCTGCTCGGCGGCAAGGCCTGGGGTATCAACAAGATGCGCTACCTGGGCATCCCGGTTCCTCCCGCCTTCGCCGTGACCACCGACTGCTGCCGCGACTATTACGCGGCTGGGAGCACCCTGGACGCAGCGGTCTGGGACGCGATCGTCGCCAACGTCAGCTGGCTCGAGGAGCAGACCGGTCACTCGTTCGCCGATCCGGCCAACCCCCTGCTCGTCTCGGTGCGATCCGGAGCCGCACTCTCGATGCCCGGGATGATGGACACCGTACTGAACCTCGGCATCAACGCCGAGATCGAGGAGTCGCTCGCCCGGATCACCGATGACCCCGGGTACGCGGCGGACACCCATCGCCGGTTCCGCGATCAGTACCGCGACATCGTGCTCGACGGGTCGGCCGGGCAGGTCCCGACAGATCCATGGGAGCAGCTCCGCGCGGCTGTCTGCGCGGTCTTCGACTCCTGGCAGAGCCCGCGCGCACAGGCCTACCGGCGCAACCGGGGCCTCGGCGAGGCCTTCGGCACCGCCGTGACCGTCCAGGCGATGGTGTTCGGGAACCTCGACGAGGCGTCCGGGACCGGCGTCATGTTCAGCCGCAACCCGATCACGGGTGAGCAACCTGCGTACGGCGAGTGGCTCACGCGGGGCCAGGGCGAGGATGTCGTGTCCGGCAAGTGTGACCCGCGCCCCCTCGACGAGCTCAAAGCACTCGCGCCGGTCCTGCACGCGGAGGTGCTCGGCTACGCCGCGCACCTCGAGCGCGAACACCGCGACCTCCAGGACATCGAGTTCACCGTCGAAGCAGGGAAGCTCTGGATTCTCCAGTGCCGGTCGGCGAAGCGATCGGCACGTGCCGCGATGCGCACGGCCGTCGCGATGGCCGAGGAAGGGCTCATCTCCGAGGACGAGGCGGTGCGACGGGTGAGCGCCGAGCAGGCGCGGCACCTCCTCAAGCCGCACCTCGCGGGGATGGACGGCAAGACGCCGCTGTTCACCGGGGAACCTGCCTGCCCCGGCATCGCTACCGGTGTCGTCGTCACGGATCCCGACGAGGCCGAGGAACGCGGCGACGGCGACGAGGCCGTCATCCTCGCCCGCACCACGACCAGCCCCGACGACCTGCACGGCATGCTCGGCGCCCGCGCCATCATCACCGAGTTCGGTGGTGCGACCTCGCACGCTGCCGTGGTCAGCCGCGAGATCCACCGACCGTGCATCGTGGGGTGCGGCACCGGAACGGTCACCAGCCTAGTCGGCCAGGTGATCACTATCGACGGGGAGAACGGGACGGTGTGGGCCGGAGCCCTGGACGTGGTCGACCGGGACGAGGCCACCGTCGCGGACTTCGGGCAGATCTACCGCTGGGCCTCCCGGCTCGTCCCTCTCCGGGTCTTCCGTCCGGGGCGTGAGCCCGACGGCCTGATCGACCTGAATGCCCTCGGCGACGGATGGCGGAGTGCCCTCGCAGCCGGCGCCCATGTCGGTGGCGAGATCCTCACGACCGAGGACGGACTGGTCGCGGCCCTCGAGGCCGGCGTCGCCAGCATCACGGTCCAGCACGCGCTGCCGACGCTGCTCGACCTCGTCGACCTGGTCGACGCCGGTCGCCGCTGAGCCGCTGCGCGCGCAGAGGGGTCCGGCCTACCCCTGACCTCACCGTCACAGCCAGTCGGTCAGTGCGCGTTCCCGGCTGCCGCTTCATCGGCACGGGTCAGGCCGCACCAGTGGATCAGGTCCTCGTGCAGCTCGAACCAGACCGTGTGGTAGCTGTCAATGATCGGCCGGGTCACGTACGCCCCGTCGCCGCTGGCGTACCGCGCCTGGGCATCGCTGAGGCGCTCGGCGTACCGAGCAGCGCGGGGCGTGATCGCTGCGGCACGCTCCACAAGAGGGAGGACCCGCGCGTGAACCGAGGTGAGACGACCCAGGACCTCGTCGTCGTACTCCGCGTCGCTGTGGTCATTCGGCACGTTCCCGGACTTGATCTGCCAGGCGGTGAAGATCTCCTTCGACTCCGCGTTGATGGGAAGGAACCCCTCGTAGACGGCCTTCATGGCGTCCAGGTCCACCCCTGCGCGCTCGTCGGCGAGGAGCGACTGGAGCCTCTCCTTCCCGTCGGGGGTGACCTTGAGGCCGGTCGACATCTCCTTGACGAGCTCGATCTCGGTCAGCCGTGCGACCTCGTCGGTCACGACGTCCTCGGGCAGCCCGAGGCTGATCGCCACGTCGGCTGCCGGGACCCGGCCCTTCAGCGCAATCGTGCGCAGCACACCCAACTCACTCATCTCGCATTACTTCCTCTCGCGCTCCACGTGGGAGCTGTCTCTGCCAAATTCTTCCGTACTTTCGCCAGTGCGCGCGGGGCCCGATCACGGCTGCGCCCACCAGCGAGCCCGATCGCCGGTAACCGTAGACGGTCACCTACTCCGGCCACGTCTGCCCTCCATCCGCCTTCGTCGGCGATCGCCGGCCAGCCGTTCGCTGCCGTCCAGCTCGACGGATCCGGCGATCACACCGGTAACGCGCAGCTCGGTTGCCGTCCGCCAGCCGGCCAGCCCGGCGCCGATGACCAACACCGGACCTCGTCGCCTGCCGCTCGCTCGACCCCACCATCGGCCTCCTCGATCCCGCCCGCCCGCACCACCTGATGCGTTAGTTTATCTAAATCATTTACACTCGCCACCGGAAGTGTGGCACTGATCCCCGGACGGAGGCAGTCCTGTGTCCCCCGTGAGACCGACCGAGATCCGATCACCCAAGGTCGCCGACTTGGTCGCGATGCGGTTCCGCCGCATGATCGCCACCGGCGAGCTCAACGACGGGGACTGGCTGCCGCCCGAGGCCGAGCTGGTCACCAGCTTCGGGGTCTCCCGCCCGACGCTCCGCGAAGCATTCCGCCTGCTCGAGGCCGACGGACTGGTCGAGATCCGACGCGGCCCGCCCGGCGGCGCCCGCGTCACGACTCCGGGCCCCGAACGTGCGGCGGGACTCTTCGGGCTGATCCTGACGCTCAGCGGCACGACCCTGGACGACGTCTACCAAGCGCGGATGACGATCGAGCCACCAGCCGTGCGACGCGTGGCGGAGATCAACGACCCGGAGACGATCGCCCGCCTCGACGAGGTCGCCTCCGAGCTCCGCGACACGATCGGCGACCTGGATTCCTTCGCGGAAGTGAGCGCACGCTTTCACCGCGAGATCGTCCGGCTCGGAGGCAACCACACCCTGTCGGCGGTCGTGCAGCTCCTCACCGAGATCGGGACCCGGCACCTGGCACTGGCGGTCGACCAGAGCCGGCGGACACCCGAGCAGCACCGAGCCAACCAGCTCCGCGCGCTGCGCTCCTACGAGCGACTGATCTCACTGCTCCGCGAGGGACGGGCTGCGGATGCCGAAGCGTTCTGGCGGCGGCACATGCAAGCAGCCCTGACTTATCTCCAGGAGCCTGGCGTCGCACGTCAGGTCGTCGATGTCCTCGCTTGATCCACGTCAGAGTCTTCGTGATCGGTTCGGAGGAGACGCGTGGGAAGACTGTTCGACCACCAGAGTTGAAGGCGCCGCTCGATCCTGGCTGACGGACCGGTTGCACTTCTCGAACCTTGATCTACAATCATCTCAATGATTTGGCCGATCCTGGCTGCGGAAGAGGTTGAACCATCGTGACAGACGTGCTGACGGTCCCGGACCCGGCCCTGATCCCCCGCAAGTCCGGGACGGCACCGCACACGCGCTATCTGCTGCGCCGCACCGGACTGATCTACGCGGCCGTCGTCGCCCTCGGAGTGATTCCCTGGCTGACCGATGCGCCGGACGGCTGGAAGGCTTTCGCTGCCGGACTCGCGTTTCCTGGCGGAGGGTTCGCTACAAGCTTCTCGTGGCCGGCGCTCTGGCTGATCCCGACGCTGGCTCTCGTTGTGGTCGCCGGTGTCGCCTGGTTCGGTTCGGGGATGGTGATCGCCCTGCCGATGGTCTGGATCGGCTCCGCTGTCCTGGCAGGGGTGACTGCGCCCGATCAGAAGGGCGCCGGCTACCTGACCGTTCTCGCCGTCGTCCTCGTCATCGCCGGAGCGAGCCGGATCAGGCTCTCCCGTCGGTCCCGGGCCCGGACCATCCGTCAGGAAGCACGGAACCTCACCCTGGCACGCGATGTCGATGCCGTGCGTTCGGTCCGGGCGCGTTCGATCGAGGCCCTCCAGGGAACCACTCCGGAGCTCTCCGCATCGCAGACCGCCGGCCTTCGCTACGCAGTCGACCTGGCCCTGCAGCCTGTCGATGACTGGACCGGGTTCAACCGGATCGACATCTTCCAGACCTCAGCACTGAGGTACCAGGTCAACCAGCTCGGCTGGGTGCTCGCCGTCGCACAGAGTGCCTACGCACCGAGCTTCCGCGGCTACCTGAGCAGCGGCCAGCGAACCCTCATCGAGCGCTACCTGCAGCCCGAGGTCGTCGGGTACTGGAAGTGGGAGAGGCTCTGGGGCCACCTGCGTTGGGATGCCGACCCCGTCGGCCGCGACAACATCATGCTCACCGGCTACTACGGCCTGAACCTGGCGCTGTACGGCGGCAACACCGGCGACCTCCGCTACCACCAGCCCGACAGCCTGCAGTTCCAGGTCTCCGACCGTCGGGTCTACCCGCATGCCGCCGACGACCTCCGTGACTCGCTGCTGGCGAACTATGCGAACTACGCGGACGGCTTCTGCCTGTTCCCGTGCGAGCCCAACTGGTCCTACTCTGCGTGCAACTTCCGGGGCGCGGCCACGCTAGCCGCCTTCGACCGGGTGCACGGCACCAGCGACTGGCCGGATCTGCGGGAGCGCTTCGTCGACAAGCTGCACACGGAGTTCATGACCGGCGATGGCGGGGTGGTGGCACTCAGGTCCACCCTCACCGGGCTCCCCGTCCCGTTCCCGATGCCGGACTCAGTCCTTCCGAAGGAGCTCAACCCCACCTCGCCCGAGCTGGCCGAGCGCTACTGGACGCTGGTCCGTGACGAGGTCTTGGAGAAGATCGCCGGCACTTGGACTGCGAAGCTGGACGGTCCCAACGTCGACTTCGGCAACTACACGATGTCCGATCAGTTCGCGCTCGGTGGCCTGTATGGCTCTGCCCAGGAGATGGGTGACACCGAGGTGGCGGAAGCGATGTTGACCGCGATCGAAGGTCAGGAGACCCGCGCCGTGGGACCTGCGCTCTGGTACCCCCAGCGTTCTACGCTGTTCAACGCAACCCTCGCGATGGACCGCCTTCTTCGTCCCGGCGGATGGCACTCGGCGATCAACGATCCGGTGCCGGCCGAGACCCTTCGCGGGCCGATTCTCAGCGAGGTCGCCTATCCGTCGGTACTGGTCCTCAGCACCAGTACCGACGGAACCGCCCTTGCAGTCACCCTCGTGCCCGGCGTCGGGCCGGGCCGGCAGACCCTTGCCTTCGATCAGCTCATCCCCGGGCGCCGGTACCAGGTATCGAACGGCGCAGAGGTGATGGCCGACGAGAGCGGTCGCGCCACGATCGAGATCGATCTGTCCGGCCGTCTCGAGCTCGCACTGAGCCCGATCGCCTGAGCTGAGCCCGATCGGCTGACCTGGCTCAGCGCTGGGGCTTGAATTTCGCCGGAGAGGTCTTCCGGCGCCGCTTGGCGGCACGGCCTGCAACGAAGTCGACCGAACGGTCGACGCCGCGCAGGAACCGCGGGGAGTACGGCGGCGCTGCGATCTCCGCGAAGCTCATCGGCGTCCGGTTGACGACAAGGGCGCGCTGGTGGCTGAACGTGTCGAAGCCAGTCCGACCGTGATAGGCGCCGGAGCCACTGCGCCCGACTCCGCCGAACGGGGCCACCATGACCCCGCAGTGCGCGGCGAAGTCGTTCACCGTGATGCCGCCGCAGCGGATCCGGGTGCGGAAGAGCTCGAACTCAGCCCCTGTGGGGCCGTACCAGTACGCGGCCAACGGCAACGGCCGGGTCGAGAGCCGGTTCAGCACGTCCTCGACACGGTCGTAGGGGAACACCGTGAGCACCGGGCCGAACACCTCGTCGCTGTCAATCGCCATCTCTGCGGTGACACCCAGGAGCACCGTCGGCGCGATCCGGCGACCGACCCGGTCCGGCAGGGTCTCCCCCGGCGGCACGGCGTCGATCTTGGTCGCCCCCTTGGCGACCGCGTCGTCGATCAGCCCGACCACGCGGTCGTAGTTCCGGTCGTCCACGATGCTCACGAACGAGTCGCTGGTCGCGATGGTCGGAAAGATCGTCCGAGCGGTCGCGATGACTTCGGTCACGAACGCGTCCAGCTCGGTCCGTGGGACGAAAACCTCGTCCGGGCACAGGCAGATCTGACCACCGTTGGCGACCCGCGCCGCCATGATGCGACCGGCGCTTCGCCTGATGTCGGCACCCGGCCCGACGAGGACCGGGTTCTTGCCCCCGAGCTCGAGCGTCACCGGGGTCAGGTTCTTGGCAGCCGCCTGGGCGACCAGGGAGCCGACGTTGGGCGAGCCGGTGAAGAAGAGGTGGTCGAACGGCAGGGCGCTGAAGGCCGCTGCCGTCCCGGCACCGCCGTTCACCACAACGAACTCCGTCGGGTCGAAGTACTCCGGTACCAGTTGCTCCAGGAGCGCTCCGGTCCGCCAGGTCACCTCGGACATCTTGGCCATCACCCGGTTCCCCGCCGCGAAGGCCACTGCGGCCGGCTGCAGAGCGAGGGCGACCGGGAAGTTCCACGGACCGATCACGCCGACGACACCGAGAGGAACGGACTCAACCTTGATCGGGAACCCGAGGGGTCCCGAGACGGCAAGCAGGCGCTTCGGCTTCATCCACGCCTTGAGCCCGCGGCGGGTGAGCTCCAGGTCAGGCAGGAAGCCCACCACGTCGTTGAGCAGGCTTGCGGCGCGTGGGCGGGAACCGAAGTCCTCGTTGATCGCCTCGACCAGAGCATCGGCGTTGTCCGCGACCAGGGACATGACCCGGTCGATCCGGTCGCGGCGGACCCGGAGCGACGGCGGGCCCTCCTCGAGGAAGGCGTGGCGCTGAGCGTCGAGAAGCGCCTGCAGCTCGGCCGCAGTGGGCTCTCGCGAGACCTCGGTCGCCAGTTCCATCCCCGTAAATCCACCCTTCTAGAAGTCTTAATCATTAAACTGTATCGTACTCATCACCGAGGCCGCATCAACGAGTACCGGGAGACGAACAGCATGCCGACGAGCAACGAGCAGATCACGGCCTGGAAGGTGTACACGCGGCTCTTCCGGGTGCTCACCCAGAAGGGTGCGCTGAAGGCACTGATCGCCTCCCGGAAGCTGGACCCGGCAAGCGTTGACTCCTTCGGCAAGGAGATCGAGCGAGCAGCGGAGAAGTGGCCCGATGGCGTTGCCATCAAGTTCGAGGACCGTCGCATCACATTCGCCGAGGTCAATGCCGCCTCAAACCGCTACGCCCGAGCCTTGAAGGACCTCGGTGTCACCAAGGGCGACGTGGTCGCCATCAACATCGAGAACCGCCCCGAGTTCCTTCTCGTGCTCTCCGGGGTTTACAAGCTCGGCGCGATCGGCGCACTGATCAATACTTCGCTGCGCTCCTCCGCGCTCGAACACTGCATCTCCCTGGTCGAACCTCGGCTGGTCGTCATCGGAGAGGAGCAGCTGGCCGCGATCGACACCTTGGAGGACCGCACGGCCGTAGCGCCGGGATGGGCCTACATCGCCGACACCGGCGAGAGCCCATGCCCGGAGAGCTACACCGACCTCGAGGCCCTCGCTGCACCGCAGAGCTCGGAGAACCTCCCGGAGACCGACCAGATCAAGCTCGGCGATCCGGCAACCTACGTCTACACGTCCGGCACGACCGGGCTGCCCAAGGCATCGATCAACGATCACCAACGGCTCCGGTACGGAGGAATCCTAGTCGGCGGCCTGGTCGTCCGGTGCGATCCGGGCGACACCACGTACACGGCGTTGCCGTTCTACCACGTGACCTCGCTGATGGGTGGATTCAGTGGTGCGGTGCACACCGGCGCTGCCGTCGCGATCGGCCGCAAGTTCAGCGCAAGCACCTTCTGGGACGAGATCCGGAGGTACGACGCCACGGCGATGATCTACATCGGCGAGATGCTCCGCTACCTGCACAACCAGCCGGCGACGGCCACCGATCGGGACCACCGTGTGCGGCTCATGTACGGCGCCGGCCTGCGCCACGAGATCTGGGCCGACTTCAAGGAGCGGTTCGGTATCGAGCAGGTGCGCGAGGTGTACGGATCTTCCGAATCTCCCTCCGCGTTCCTAAATCTGTTCAACTTCGACAAGACCGCCGGCTGGTCGCCGACGGGCTGGAAGACAGTCGCCTACGACGTCGATCTCGACGAGCCCGTTCGGGGGCAGGGCGGGCTCTTGGTCGAGGTCAAGCCGGGGAACGTCGGACTCCTCGTCTTTGAGATCAGTGCTGCGCAGCCTTACAACGGGTACACCGACGAGGAAGCAAGCGCGAAAAAGGTCCTGCGCAACGTCTTCAAGGCAAACGACCAGTGGTTCCACACCGGCGACCTGGTGCTGAACCAGGGGCACGGACACATCCGATTCATCGACCGCGTCGGAGACACGTTCCGGTGGCGCGGGGAGAACGTCGCGACCACTGAGGTCGAGCGGGTGATCAACGGCTGGCACCAGGTCGAGGACGCCGTCGTCTACGGTGTCGAGGTCCCCGGTTCCGAGGGACGGTGCGGGATGGCCTGGGCGCAGATGCGCGATGGCGAGCAACTGGACCTGGACGGCCTCGCGAAGACCCTGCGCGCGGAGCTCCCCGCCTATGCCGTTCCTCGCTTTCTGGTGACGGCATCCGTGGGGGCATCGGTCACCGCGACCTTCAAGCACCAGAAGGCGGACCTGAAGAAAGCGGGCTACTCGTTGGACTCCAACACCGACCCCGTCCACGTCCTGACCCCCGACGCTGACACCTTCGCCGCCCTGACCCCGGAGACCGAAAGTGGGATCGCCGCCGGCACCGTCCGTCTTTGAGAGCTACTCGATGGTGCGGGCGAGCCGCTCGACCGCATCCGCGTAGTCCGTCGCCATCTCCACGACGACGTCGGCGGCCGAGCGGCGCTGGTTCATCAGCCCGACGCCTTGACCGACCCAGTAGGTGGCGAGATCGCGAGCCCCCTCGTGCCCGCTCTCAGCGAGCTTGTCGACGTACCGGAGGCTGGTCTCGCTCACCAACGACTGGAGCGGCATCGGCAACGGCTCGGGAGCCGAGTCCCGCTCCCACGCCTCGTGCCAGCTGGTGCGCAGCTGACGTGACGGCTTCCCGGTCCGCGCCTTGCTGCGCACGGTGTCGCGCGAACTGGCTGCGATCAGCTTCTCGACGGTCCACGGTGCTGTCTCGGCCTCGTGCGTCGTCAGCCAGACGGAGCCGGTCCACGCACCCGCCGCGCCAAGGGCGACCGACGCCGCCATCTGCTCCCCGGTCACGATGCCGCCTGCCGCTAGGACCGGGACTGGACGCACGTCGCGGATAGCGCGGACAACCTCGGGCACGAGGACCATCGTCGTCACCTCACCGCAGTGGCCACCTGCTTCGGTGCCCTGGACGACCAGCACGTCGACACCTGCTGCCACCTGCCGGAGTGCGTGCTCCTTGGCCCCCACCAGAGCGGCTACGGGGATCCCCGCCGCGTGGGCACCGTCGATGACGTACGTCGGAGGGACACCCAGGGCGTTCGCGATCAGCTTCACCGGGTGCCGGAGGATCACCTCGAGGAGCCGCTCGCCGATGTCGCCGACGACACCTGCCCCCATCATCGGCTCGACGATACGATCGGGTGCCAGGTCGACCCCGTGCTCGCCGAGGACGGACGACACGAAGGCGCGATGCCCGGCGGGCACCATCGCCATCATGGCGTCCTGGTCGATCGCCATCGCGGGGTCGAGCCTCTCCGGGAGCACCACATCGACCCCGTACGGCCGACCGCCGATGTTCTCGTCGATCCAGGCCAGCTCGACCTCGAGGTCCTCGGGGGTGAAGGACGTCCCGCCGAGCACCCCGAAGCCACCGGCTCTGCTCACGGCCACAACCACGTCGCGGCAGTGGCTGAACGCCAGCAGGGGGATCTCGATGTCGAGCAGTTCGCAGATCTCGGTCTTCACAGCTTCTCCTTGTGGTGGGTCGTTCCTCAGCGAGGCAGCCCGAGGCCTCGGGCGATCAGGCCTCGCTGGATGTCGTTGGTGCCGCCGCCGACGACGTACATCACCGAGAGGCGGAGCAGGTGCTCGATGCGACCGGCGCCGATGACGTCGGGCAGGTCGAGGAGCGCTTCGGTGCCGAAGATGTCGACCAGGCCCTCGGCGAACGACTCCGCGAGCTCACCGCCGAGGACACCGGCCATCGGTGCCGCGACCATCGCCTCGAGCCCCTCCGCGCCGACCGCGTGGCTGACCAGGGCGCGCAGCGCCTGCAGATCGCAGACCAGGCGATCGAGCGATCGGCGCCGGGCCGACCCCCGCTCACCGATCCGCGGGATAGGGTCGGCCCAGACCCCCGCCAGCACGTCGTCCAGAACGCGGTGGAGTTGGGCGGCGATCCCGCCCATCAGCACCCGCTCCCCCGCCAGGGCGTGGGTGATCACCGTCCAGCCGCCGCCGAGCTCACCGACCCGACAGTCGTCCGGCACCACCACATCGTCGAGGAATACCGTGGCTGCCCTTTCGCCGGAGAGCGCCGTCATCGGCGCGACCGTGATACCCGGAGAGCTCATTGGCACCAGGAACACAGTGATTCCGGCGTGCCGGGGTCGGGCGTCCTGATCGGTGCGCACCGCCAGCCAGATGAAGTCCGCCTGGTCCGCCCGCGTCGTCCAGATCTTCTGGCCGTTAACAAGCCAACCGTCCGGGTGACGATCCGCGCGCGTCCGCAGCCCCGCGAGATCCGATCCGGTCCCGGGCTCGGAGTAACCGAGGCAGAACCGCAACTGACCCGTTCTGATCAGTGGCAGGAACCGCTCCTGCTGCTCGGGAGTTCCGTACGCCACGATCGCGTTGCCGAGCAGCATGACGGAGGCGAGCTCGATCTCGACTGGCAACCGTGCATAGGTGAGTTCCTCGTTGAGCACGACCTGGTCGGTCACCGAGGCAGACCGGCCGCCGAACTCCGCCGACCACCCCATCCCGAACCATCCTCGTCGGGCGAACTCCTCGACGCAGGTCGAGCGATCGAAGTCGTCGGTGCCGCCAGGACCACGAAGCGCCGCGACCGATGAGCGGACGGCGCCCCGAAACTGCTCGGCGTCCAGATCGACCCGGACCGGAGGTAGGCCTGAGCCCGACTCAACCAGACGATCGACTGCTCGACCGACCGAGCTAACGAGGGCGTCGGCCATTGCCACGTCGGCGTGGACGCGGCGAAAAAGCCACGGGCCGATGTGCTCCTCGAAGTACCCGACCGCAGCCAAGGTGTGATGCGCTCCGAGCAGCACCCGCCGGGACGCCTCGCCGACGAAGCCGGACGCCAGCTCTGCCGACAGCTCTGCGTTCTCGTGCCCGTCGTCCAGCGCGACTGCTGCCGCGTCGAGCAGGAGATTCGAGGCGGTCCGGTCGATCTCGCAGGAGGCGGTCCGCTGCTGGACTGCCCCGAAGGACCCCACGGCGCGCCCGAACTGCTCCCGGGTGCGAGCGTGCTCGACGGCCAGGAGGTGGAGGCGTTCTGCGGCGCCCGCGGCCCGCGACAACAGCGCTAGCCGGAGCACGACGAGAGCGCGATCTACCTCACCGCTCTCCGGCGGGCCGCTCCACACCGCCGGCCCGAGGTCGACGAGACCCCAGGCAGGTCGTCCGATCCCCGAAGCCTCTCGGGTCGCGATGACAGGGTGAAGCGCGGCAGCACCGTCACCGAGGAGGAGGACCGCCCCGATCTGGTCCGCGTGCTCGGTGAGCCTTCCCGTCAACCGGCCCGATCCCCCAACCGACTCCTGAAGAAGAACGGTCAGTCGGAGATCCCCACGCGCCAGTTCGCGCCGCTCGGCCTCGGGGAGGAACCAGGAAGCCACCACGGCGTCGGCGAGAGGCAGCGGGCAGGCGAGTGCACCCAGCTCGGCGGAAGCAGCGACCAGTGCCGCGATCGCACCCTCGGCACCCAGATCGAACCAGCCGGCCCGGAGCGCCGTGGTCCACGCGAGGTCCGCATCGCGGTCGTCGCGCAGATCGGTGATAGACCAGACGGCCTCGAGCTGCTGCCGGACTCCTGCCGCGAAGGCAGCCGCCTCACTCACTCGGACCCCTTTGATTGCTAGACGCTTGACGTTTCGTTACTCACGATAAGGGAACGGTAGGCGTTCTGCAATACACTGGCGGCATGACGACGACTGCCGGTAGACCACGCGACCCGGATGTGGACCGCCGCGTGGCCCGGGCGGCGCTGCAGCTCTTCGGCGAGGTCGGCTGGGCGGGATTCAGCATCGAAGGCGTCGCGCGCCGCGCCCACGTCGGGAAGGCCTCCATCTACCGACGCTGGTCGACCGGAGGCGACCTCCTGGTCGGCGCGGTCCAAGACGCCGTCCGCCTCGTACCACCACCCGACGGCACCGACCTGGGCTCGGATCTGCGCGCCCTGGCTCGCCATCTCCTCGACGCCCACCTCCACGACGGCGGTCGGTCGATGCTTCGGCTGCGGTTCGAGGCAACCGAGGTGCCTGGGCTCCGTGACCACTGGGCCGCGATCGAGGCGAGTGAGGTGGATGCTGCCCGGCGCCTGATTCACCGGGCCGTACGCCGGGGCGAGCTCCCGTCAGGCACGAAGGTCACGCTCGTGCTGGACACCTTGTGCGGGGCTGTTCTCATGCACGCGATCGCCCGACCAGCGCACGCGGGCGAGCCGACGGCACTCGAGATCGATAGCTACGTCGGCGAGCTGGTGCGCTTCGTCCTCGCCGGCATTCACGGCTTCGCGGCCTGATCCGCGACTGCGGCCTCCATGGCGCCCAGCGTCGCCTCCATGCCGGCCCGCAGCCGGTGCGGCCGGCGTACCAGCCGCTCCAGCGCCATCATCCAGCCTGGTGACCCGACGGTCACGAAGGCCTGCGTCACGGTCGTTCCGCCTGCGTGCGGTGCCAGCTCGAATGTCCAGAGGGTGGAAGCACCCGTGACGTGGCGGGCGACGTAGGAGAACCGGACAAGGGGCGACCACTGCTCGATCTCGCAGGTGGTACTCCACCGGACCGGCCCCATAGCGTTCCGACCGATGAACCGGGTGCCGACCGCGGGACCACCGGCCGGCGGGTCCCACTCGATCCCAACGCACTCTGGGCTCCACTCACCGATCCGATCGAGATCGGCAACGACCGTCCAGACCTCGTCGACCGAGGCAGCGAAGGTGCGCACGACTCGGTCTCCGAACTGACTCGTCACTCCCATCGCGAACTCCTTGCTCACACTTGCCGCGCCCCGACGGACTAGATTCGACGACGCACCTGAGCTTGACCCACTCGACTCGCCCACAGCGCTCGAAAATCGTACTATTAGTTAAATCATTATGGCGATACTGGACCCTGTCACATCATGTTCTCCGCGCCAAGAGCCTGCTCCACGAGAGGAACGCTGCATGCCTGCCGAGATCTCCCCCACGACCCCCGTCCTGGTCGGAGTCGGCCAATGCTCGGACCACCTCGACCGACCCGGATTCGAGGGACTCTCGGCGGTGGACCTGGCGGCTCGAGCCGCCTCCGCGGCGCTCGCCGATGCTGGCGCCAACGGGCTAGCTGCAGCGCTCGACACCATCGCGACGGTCCGTCAGTTCGAGGACTCGATCCCCGGCATGCCCGCTCCGCTCGGTAAGTCCGACAACTTCCCGAGGTCGGTCGCGGCCAGGATCGGTGCCGAGCCGGCTGAGGCGATCCTCGAGGTCTCCGGCGGGCAGGGTCCGCAGCGCCTCGTCAACGAGATGGCAGCAGCGATCGCCCGGGGCGACCGCGAGGTGGTGCTTCTTGCGGGGGCCGAGGCGATGTCCACCGTCCGGCACTTCGCCACCGCCGAGGAGAAGCCCGACTTCAGCGAGGTCGTCGACGGCCAGCTGAGCAACCGTGGATACGGGTTGCGCGGCCTCGTGTCGATGTACGGCGCCAACCACGGGTTGACTGACGCCCCCGTCCAGTACGCCCTCTTCGAGAACGCCAGGCGGGCTCGCCGCTTGCGAACACGTGCGGAGTACGCCAGCGACATGGGCGAGCTGTTCTCACCGTTCACCGAGGTTGCTGCCAAAAACCCGCATGCAGCGGCGCCGACCATCCGATCGGCCGCGGAGCTCTCCGCCTCGGACGAACGGAACCGACCGATCGCCGACCCCTATCTGCGGTACGTCGTCGCTCGCGACCAGGTCAACCAGGGCGCGGCCGTTCTGCTCATGTCCGCGGCCGCCGCCGAACGTCTCGGCGTACCGCGCGATAGGTGGGTCTTCCTGCACGGGCATGCCGATCTCCGCGAGCAGGACCTCCTGGACCGCCAGGACTTGAGCACCAGCCCCGCGTCGGTCCTCGCCGTCCGGCACGCGCTCGAGGTTGCCACTGCACACCTCGACGAGATTGCCACCTTCGACCTGTATTCGTGCTTCCCGATCGCCGTGTTCAACATCCTTGACGGCCTTGGCCTCGAAGCCGACGACCCCCGCGGCCTCACCCTCACGGGCGGGCTGCCGTTCTTCGGCGGCGCCGGGAACAACTACTCCATGCACGCGATCGCGGAAACTGTCGATCGCTGCCGACAGCGCCCGGGCGATCGCGGGATGGTCGTCGCCAACGGCGGCACCTTGTCCAAGTGCTCGGTCGGCATCTACTCGACCGAGGTCCGCCCGTGGGTCGCCGACGCGAGCGAGGACCTCCAGGCTCAGATCTCGGCCTGGCCCGTGGTTCCCCAGACCCAGACCCCAAGCGGATGGGCCGTTCTGGAGACCTACTCCGTCAAGTACGGACGAGACGGCTCCCGCACCCCCGTTGTGGTCGGCCGCCTGGAGACCAGCGGGGAGCGCTTCCTGGCCCTGGGCCTGCCCGATGACACCGAGCTCCTCGCTCTCCTTGACTCGGAGGAACCGATCGGTGCCCGTATCTTTGCCCGCACGATCGACCAGGGAACCCGCGTCAGCACCACCCGCGCGCGGATGGAAGAGCTCCTCCCGACACGGCCGCCGGCTCTGCGGGACGACTACGAGCACGTGCTCGTACGACGCGACGGCCACCTGCTCGAGATCACCATCAACCGCCCCGACGCCCGCAACTCCTTGCACCCTCCTGCGCACAGCGAGCTCAGCGAGATCTTCGACGCCTACTTCGCGGACCCGGAGCTCTGGGTCGCCATCCTCACCGGCGCAGGCGAAAAGTCCTTCTGCGCCGGCAACGACCTGGCCTACAGCGCCAGTGGGCATCCGATGTACATCCCGCCGACCGGGTTCGCCGGCATCACCAGCCGGTCCGGCATGAACAAGCCGGTGATCGCTGCCGTCAACGGCTTCGCGATGGGCGGCGGGCTCGAGATCGCGCTGGCCTGTCACCTCGTGGTCGCCGACGAGACCGCCCAGTTCGCCCTCAGCGAGGTGAAGGTTGGTCTGGTCGCTGGCATGGGGGGCGTCGTCCGCCTCCCCCGCCAGCTCCCCGAGAAGGTGGCGACTGAGATGATCCTCACTGGCAGGCGGATGAGCGCCGAGGAGGCCGAGCGACGCGGCCTGGTCAATCGGATCGCCCCGGCGGGGGATGCCCTGACAGTTGCACGCGACCTGGCGGGCGAGATCCTCGCCGGCTCCCCCACCTCGGTGCGGCTCAGCCTGGAATGGATGCAGCACTCTGACGCGATCCCCGGGACGGTCGACGCTGCAGTGTCACCGACGAGCGCCACGGACGAACTGATCACTAGTGAGGACATGCAAGAGGGCATGACGGCCTTCGTGCAGAAGCGTCCGCCGAGCTGGGTCAACCGCTGACCGACCGGCCGAGACCGGATCACGCAGAGATCAGGCCCCGGTGTAGCTCGCGAAAACTTCCTCGGCATCGAGCTCCGAGGGCTCGCCGGCGAAAGCGACCGAACCTTTGTTGAGCAGGTACACGTAGTCGCAGATGGCGAGGGCTCGAGTCACGTACTGCTCGACGACCAGCAGACTGGTGCCCTGCTTGGCCAACCGCTCTAGGAACAGGAAGATCTCGTCCACGATCAAGGGAGCAAGTCCCATCGAGACCTCGTCCAGCAGCACCACTCTGGGCGACTGGACGTAGGCACGTGCCAGCGCAAGCATCTGCTGTTCGCCCCCGGACATCGTTCCGGCAACCTGATCGATCCGCTGCCCCAGGCGCGGGAAAGCCTCGACCGCGCGCTCGATGGCCTCGGCAGTCTCCCCCGGCGGGGACTGGACGAGAAGGTTGTCCGCCACGGTCAGCCCCGGGAAGACCCCTCGCCCTTCGGGCACGTGACAGATACCTCGGGCGACCAGCTTGTGGGGCGCCTTGCCGGCGACGTCGTCGCCGTCCAGGATGATCCGACCGCTCATCGGCCGCAGCAGTCCGGAGAGCGTGCGCAGCAGCGTCGTCTTACCGGCCCCGTTGGCACCCAGGAGCGCCACGACGGAGCCCGGCGGTACGGCCATGGTCACCTCGCGCAGGACCTGGGTCGACCCGTAGCCCGCAGATACACGATCGAGGGTGAGCATCACTCCTCGGCCTCCGTCCCGAGGTAGGCGGCGCGCACGACGGGGCTGGCACGCACCTCGTCGGGAGTGCCCTCGAAGATGGGCGTCCCGAACTCCATCACGTAGATGTGGTCGGACAGATCCATCACCAGGCTCATGTCGTGCTCGACGATGAGGATGCCGCAGCCGCTGCTCCGGACCAGGTTGCGCAGGACCGCGCCGAAGGCGACCGTCTCCGTCTTGTCGAGGCCGGACGAAGGCTCGTCGAGCAGCAGCACGGTAAAGCCTCCCGCGGCGACACGAGCGAGCTCGACCAGACGTCGCTGCCCGGTGGAGAGCTCTGCCGGGGTGCGACCGGCGATGTCGCTGATCCGGCACAGGTGAAGGGCCTCGTCCGTCACGTCGTCAAGGATCCGACGTTCGTGACGGGTCGAGAACACCTGGCGCCACGGCAGCGACCCTGCCATCGCGGCCTCACGGCCCATGGCGACGTTGTCGCGGACTGTGGCGTTGTCGAAGAGCTCCATCTTCTGGAACGTGCGTCCGAGCCCACGACGAGCCCGAACCTGCGGCGAGAGCGAGGTGATGTCACGGCCGTCGAGGTGGACCGAGCCCTCGGTCGGGCGCTGCAACCCGCTGCACACGTTGAATGCGGTCGTCTTGCCCGCGCCGTTCGGTCCGAGCAGGGCCGAGATCCGACCTCGCGGCGCCTCGAGGCTCAGGCCGTTCACCGCCGTCAGCCCCCCGAACTTGACGACCAAGCCGTTGAGCCGGAGCCCGGTGTCGTGGTCGACCACCTCTGGAGGAGTCAGTACCGAGGTGCTCATACGCACGACGGCTTGAGGCCGCCCGAGGTCCACTTGGCCGAACGGACGGTGAGCGAGAAAAAGCAGCTGATCAGCGGTGCCGGTCTGCCCGGGCTGAACACCAGCCGCGGGGCCAGCCCGCCGACCGTGGTGCCGCTCACCTTGTACATCGCCTGGGTCAGCGACTTCGAGGTCACCTTCTCACCGGCCGGGATCTTGGCAACGGCCTCGGCGAACAGCTGGCCCGCCACCCACGCCTGGGCGGCCGCGCCGTTAAGGTTCGCTCCTCGGGCATAGGTGCTCATGGCCGATTGGAACTCCCGGGACGCAGCCGAGCTCCGGTCGACGTACGGGAAGTCGTAGGAGAGCCCGACCAGACCTTCGGCGTTCGGGTCGCTCTGTTGCGAATCACTCGTCGCGATGCCGGGAGCCAGGTACAGCGCCTTGAGGCCGATCTGCTTGCAGTCACGCAGCATCCGCGAGGTCATCCCGGCGTCACCGATGATGTAGACGGAGTTGGCACCCGCGTTCTTCGCGCTGGTGCACTGCGACTGGAAGTTCAACGTTCCGACCGAGACCTGGGCTCCGTAGACCAGGTCGGCGCCCTGGCTCTTCGCGCCGCCGTCCCGCAGCGCGTTGTAACTGGCCGAGCAGGCGGGAAGCTCGACGCAGTAGAAGAACGCGAGCTTTTTCATCCCCGCCTGCGCCGCCGTCTTGGCAAACCCGAGGTTGAGCCGCGACTGCGTGGTTCCTTGGGGAAAAAAGTAGCTGTTCTTATGCCACCCCGCGTCAGACAGGTCGCCGCCGATCACGGGGATCGCGTTCGGCTGGGTGTAGGACTGCAGACCAGGGAAGCTCAGCGCAACAAACGCGCCGACGATGGCAACCGCCTTGTTCTGCTCGACGAGCCGCTGCGCCATCGACTTCGCCTTAGCGGAGTCACCGCCGTTGTCGAGCGAGATGAGGTTCACCGGGTGCCCGCTCACGCCACCCTTGGAGTTGACGTACTTAGCCCAGGCCTGCAGAGCCGTCTGCGCAGGTCCCTGGGCAGCCCCGGCAATGCCGGAGAACTCGCCGATCTGGCCGATCGTGACGGGTTCCTTGTTCGCGACAGTGCCGCCCCTGGCGCCCGTCCCGCCGGTGCCCGTACCGCCGGTGCCCCCTGTACCGCCGGTGGTGCCCGTGCCCGCGCCGCCGGTGCCCCCTGTACCGCCGGTCGTGGCCGTGCCCGCGCTGCCGGTGGTAACCCCTCCGGGAACCGGTTCGCCGGTGGTGGGATCGATCGCCGTACCGGTCCCACCGATCGGGTTGCCGTTGTCGTCCGCGAGGACGGTGCCGAAGGCGCCGGCCTTCAGCTCGTCGTCAGTCAGTTGCGAGCCGCAACCGGCAAACGCCAAGGCGAGCGCAACGGCCGCGACGGCCGCGACAACACGGGACTTCTTCGCATTCATGTGATCTCCATAAGGGTCTTGCCGGTCGGGCGACGTCGAAGGGGGTCTGCCTCCACGGATCCGAGCTTTCGCCGCGCTCGGACCGGGGCGGTGGAGGGGGCGCTGATGCCGGGCGCGATGGCCATTAGGAGTGCACCGAGGCCGAAGAACACCGGCAGATAAACCTGGAAGGTCTGGTTCTCGATGTACCCCGGGATGATCTGGATGAACGCCGCTGCGATGAAGGGCCCGACAATTAAGCTCCGGCCGGCGATCACCAGCACGGTGAGAACTACCAACGAGTTCAGCCACCCGAACCTGGTCGCATCGATCACGCCGAACAACGGGGCCAGGAGCGCCCCGCTGATGCTGGCGAGGAAGGCCGACACGCAGAAGACCAGGACGCGGAGGCCGTTGACACCGGCGCCCATCGTCATCAGGGCCGTCGGCGAGTCGGCGAGTCCGCGCAGGAGGCGCCCCATCCGACTGCGCTCGATGCTCACCAGGAGAACCACGGTTGCCGCGACGAAGGCGAGGAGCACGTAGTAGTAGCCCGTGTCCCCGGACAGGCCGAACACATCCGGCCTCGACGCCTCGCGCCCCAGGTCGGTCCCGAAGAGAGCCGGAGTCGAGTAGCCGAGGTACTGCATCAGGATGCCCAGGCCGAGAGTGGTGACCGCTAGGAAGAGCCCGGCCAGACGCACCGCCGGAAGGGCGACCACGATCCCCAACGGAATCGCGGCAAGCCCTGCCACCAGGACGGCGACGAGCCAGGGCAGCCCGCCGAGGTGGGTCATCGTCGCAGCCCCGACGGCCTGGAAGGCGATGTGGCACAGCGAGACCTGGCCCGACAACCGGACGAGGAGACTGAGCGAGAGGAACAGGATCACGTACGTCAGGCCCTGGCTCCAGATGATGAGCCGGGAGTCGGCGAGGACGGGGACCAGCCCCAGGGCAACTGCGGAGATCGCGCCGGCACCCAGCATCTGCGACAACGACAACCGTGACGAGGCCGGCACGGAGGCGAGCACCGAACGACCGACCTCCTTCAGCTTCGTCCGTGGGGTCACCATCAGGACGACGACCAGGAGGAGGAACGGCAGCGCGAGCGGGAGGCCCTGGAACACCGTCGTCGAGGGCGTGAACTTCGGCACTAGGCTGCCCAGGAGTCCGAGCAGCAGACCGCCCGCATAGGCCATGGGCAGGCTCGTGAACCGGCCGATGGCGGCAGCCCCGAAGGCCTGGACCACGAGCAGGGTCAGGAGCAGGGAGTCGAGGTTGCTCGTCGGCGCGATGAGCAGTCCCGAGGCCGAGGCGAAGATCGAGCCGATCACCCACGCAGTGCGCCGGACCTTCACCGGGCTCTGCCCGGTCATGTCCAGCAGGTCCGGGTCGTCGACGACGGCGCGCATCTCGGTGCCGATCCGCGTCCAGCGGAAGAAAGCGTAGATAGCGACCGCGGCAACCAGGGCGATTACGCCCGTGATCACCTGGTCGGCACGGATGAGTGTCCCCGAGACCTCGAACCCGCCCTGGGGAAGGAAGCCCGGGAACGGCAGTGCAGCACCTCCGTACCGGACCACGATGATGGACTGGCAGAACAGCAGAATCCCGACCGTGCCGACGACTCTGTTCGCGGTGGAGGTCCGTGCGAGCAGCCGTGCGATCACCTCGAGGACCAGCCCCGAGACGACCCCGAAACCGAGGACGACGACGATCAGGGCGATCGGCGTCGGTACCGAGTTCCTGGTCAGGTCGTAGTAAAGGAAGGCTGACAGAGCGGTTACGCCGCCCTGGCCGAAGTTGAGGATGCCCGAGGTCTTGTAGGTCAGGACGAGCCCCATTGCGGAGAGCCCGTAGACGGAACCGGACACCAGGCCGAAAACGATGAAGGGCAGGTACTCGTTCACGGCTGGCACACTCCGCACGGCTCGAACGAGAAGCTTTCGGTGCCGACCGGCTCGACATCCTTGCCGGCCACCATCAGGCAGTCCGCCCGGTGATAGCGGGTGCCGCTCGCCACGCGGACCAACCCGCCTGCGGCCTCGGCCGCAGACATGGTCGTCGTCCGGGCGTCCGAGACCCCCAGCACGACCTCGAGCCGCGGCCCCAGCTCGGCGATCCTGGTCGTGATCACCTGCTGCCGAGCCCGCACGGCCCGGAAACCGGCGGTGAGCCAGAAGGTCGTGCTAGCGCCTGCGAGGAGAGCTGCGAGCATCGCTATCAGCAGCCATCGGCCCCCGTGCGTGGGATCGGCGTCCGTGCTCGCGCCCGCCGCTGCCACAGCGAGGACGACGAAAGCCGCCACCCATAGGGTGGTGGTACGTCCGAACTGCGCCAGCGACCACGGTCCCCGCACAGTCCTGCGCCCGGGCCGCTCGGTCGTTTGCCAGGCCAGGGCCGGGGTGGCCTGGGTGGTCACGCCATGCCCTCCTGGGTGGAGCTCGCGACGGCTGGGGCCTCGGCCCGACGAGCGGGCCGGGCAGGCACAGCCTTGGAGGGCTGGTCGTACGACGCCTCGCCCACCGAGCCTCCCGCCAGGTCTGCGAGGGTCTCCAGCCGTTGGTCCAGTGCGTCCAGCTTCGACCACTCGTCCCGCAGGTCCGCCGACAGCCAGAGGATCGCGCCGACACCGAGCAGGAAGAGACCGCCGAAACCGTCCGAGATGACGTAGGGGATCTGCCCGGCCGGGTAGATCTCCTTGCTCACACCGTTCCAACCGAGGACGAGCAAGAGTGCCCCGACGGCGGTGCAGCCGATGGCGCCGATCCGGTCCCGGTAGGTCCGGATGAGATTCATGATGTCCATTTGTTGCGAACTCCCAGCATGCGGATGCACGTAGACGACAACAGGATGAGCCCGGCGAGTCCAACGAGCGCCAGGTAGAGGTTCGACATGTCAACGAATCGAGCGTTGACCGCGAGTAGCGAGTTCTCCGCCACCGGGGCGGTCACGGTTGGGCCTTGGCCAGCGACCACTGGCGTTTCGCCGAGCGGGAGCTCGACCCCAGGCAGCGGTCCGGCAATCGGACCCGACCCCAGATCAGGTGAGCTGACATCGTCGCCGCCACCGTCGACCAGGGGCGGCTCGGGAGCATCCGGTATCGGCGTCAGGTCGGCAGAAGCCGCGGCCTTGCCGAAGTCATACACCACGGTCGTAGTCCCGCAGTAGGTAACGCCGCTGAGGACCGGGGTCGGCAACGGAATGGCGACGCACTCCGGAGGTTCCGGAAAGGTCTGGGTCAGCCGCAAGGTACCCCCGACGATACCGTTCTTGGTGTTCGCGGCCGACACGACCTCGAGATCGAGCGCTCCGGCAGTGAGCGTCGACAACTGCTTGACCACCTCGTCGAGCGGGACCGGCACCTTGCCCACGGCAGTGACGAACTGACCGTCCTTGTAGACGATGCTGAACCCGGCCAGGTCGAGGGCAGAGATGTTGAGGTCCGACTCACGGGTGATGTTTCCGCTGGCGTCGCGGGTGACCGCGACAGTGCTGACCACCCGTCCAATGGTGACGAGCCCATTGACTTTTAGCCCTTCGAAGGAACTCTTGGCAGTGGCGACGACGGACCCGTCTTCGCCGACAGCTACCTTGGCAGTACTGAGCGCTCGCAGTGCGCCGTTGTCGTCGTCGATAGCGCCACCCAGCGACGAACGGGCGTGCGATTCGGAGTCCGTCACTGCCGCTTCTACCTGGTAGGGCCCGGTTCCGACGGTGACAGGCTCCTCTCCGGCTTGAACCGTGACGTCGCCCGGCAGCGCCACGGACGGAAACGTGATGGGCAACGGGGATGGCACCAGGGTCGGGACAACCGCTCCCAGCAGCGCAGGGATACTGGCGGCCGAACCAGCATCCGGGCTTGCCGCCCGGGCCAGGCCACCGCCGAAACTAGTGAAGGTGGCCGCGGCGGATCCGATCCCTGCGTCGAGCTGGGGGAGCGTCGGGATGGAACCCTTGTCGTTGCTGATCGTGACGTGGAAGGTCTGGGCCTCAGCGCGCGCCGTGAAACTCGATTCCGCGCTCGACGGGCCGCCTGTGATCAGCAGCACGGAGGGCGTCACCATGGCCAGGCCGAGACCCAGCCTGAAGCCGAGGTTGACGCGTGGTGAGACCTTCATCATAGGTAAATCATTTACCGGATTCCGATGAGTGTCAAGCGCATCCCGAAAGGCGAAACGCCCGATCGGGGAGGCGACCGACGATCGGTGCGACCCTTATCAGGCGTGGGCGAGATCCCGCAGGCGCGGCAAGTAGTACTCGTCCCACGAGCGGACGATCTCGGAGACGACATCGGACTCCTCAATGGGCCACCCGGAGACGAACCAGGCGAAGCAGAGCCTGTCGAGCTGAAGCACCATCAACGTCACGACGAGGTTCGCCTTCCGGGCGGTGGCCCGCGTCGGCCACTGCGCCTGACCGACGAGGGCGGTCACGAAGACCGACCGCGTCACGTCGATCGCCTCTTCAAGTCCGGGCTCCATCGCCGACGCCTCGTGCCAGAGTTTGAACGCCTCAATCTCGCTCCGGTAGTAGTCGATGAGACGGCGGACGGTCTCCTCCAGTTCTGCGGAGGTCAGTGCCGACAACTGATGGGCCGGGAGCAGATGCACCGAGCGCTCACGGAGGTCGTCGATCACCGCTCGAGCCATCTCGGCCTTGCCGGAGAAGTGCAGGTAAAACGTCGCCCTGCTGACTCCAGCGTGGGTGACCACCTGCTCGACCGTCATGGCGCCGTACCCAACCTCGGCCGCGCAGCTCTTGGCAACATCAAGAAGCAACTGACGGGTCGCCGCCTTCTGCTGCTGGCGCATGGTTCCACGCTGGGGGGTAGACATGGATCGAACCCTAGTGCACAGTGTCTATTCACTAGACGCTCTGTCTATCGAAATGTGGCCGCCCACACTGGGCCTCATCGACTTTTCTCTACCGCAAGGAGCGCCCACATGACCATCGAGATCGGCGATTTTCAGCACCGTGCCCTCACGGCGCCGTACACCCCGTCCATCGCGATTCACCACCCCACGCGGACCCACTTCGGTCTCACCGAGCAGGTCATCTACCTGTACGGCGGCTGGCGCGAGGCCGACGGCACCCTGCACGTCTTCGAGCGCAAATTCATCGGCCCCATGACCGCCGGCCTCTGGCTGATGAAGTGCGACGAGACCGCCGTCCAAATCAACCCGGAGTCGGCACGCACCGTGCGCGGTGAGGTCAAGCGGGAGTACACCGAGGACTCGATCCTGCTCCACGGCGCCATGATGGAGAAGGTCGGCGATTCCGGAGGCGAGTTCAAGTTCAACGTCACGCCGGGCAAGTTCGAGTGGGAGGAGAACAACGGCCTCCTCAACCTGACCGGAACCCTGGTCGGGCCCGGCGTCCAGATCCTCGCGCCGGACAACGAGGAGCCCATCCTCTACATCAGCGAGCTCTACAAGGTTGTCGGCAACGTCGATGGGCAGGACGTCGAAGGATTCGTCTTCTACGACCACTCCTACTGGCCCGCAGGCATGGACTGGAAGGAATTCAAGGTCTTCAAGGACCTCCAACTCGGCTGGGAGGCCTTTGCGAATGAGTTCGAGGACGGCTCGATCGAGTGGGGCCACCTGTGCATCGGGCGGGAGGGCTTCAACTTCACCGGCGTCTGCGACGCGGACGGTCCTGTCTCGATGACGTCCGGCGGCGTCGGCGGCATCGACCTCGGCGACGACGACTGGGCGTCCGGCGCAGTTTGGTCGGCCCCCGACGGCAACCAATGGACGTTCGAGCTGGAGGAGGCCGGAACCCTCTCCGGTTTCACCGCGGCCCGCTGGGGCGGCTACCGAGCCCAGGCGGGTCATACCCGTCGCGTCGGGGACGACCGCGAGGTCAAACTCGGCTTCTCCTGGCTCGAGACGTTCGGCGACCGGATCCGGGAGAGCAAGATCCCTGGGGTTGACGAGGTCCTCAACAACTGACGCCGGCCCACAACTCTAAAGCTTCGCATCGTGAACCGCCCCGGAGATTCCGGAGACTCTGGCCTGCCCCGGGGTTCCGGGGGTCGAAGCCGAAAGGACACTGCAGGTGTCAGATGTGAAAGCGAACGTGTCCGAGGTCCTCGAGGGCGGCCAGGCGGCGATCACGACGCGGTACCGGCGGCTCGTGGGACCTGTCGCCGCGTAGCGGCGCAACTGGGCTTCGTGGGCTCGACGACCAACAAGACACCGACCAGCGTCAATCTGGGCTACTAGAAGATCTGCGTTAGGACCTGCCGAGGTAGCCCAAAACGGGTGTGCTGCAGTCGGGGCTCGAACCACCACTAGACTCGGCCGCGGTCGTGCGAGGTTTTCACGCAGGTATAGACACGTCCCGCCCCAGTAGCTCAGTGGATAGAGCAGCCGCCTCCTAAGCGAAAGGTCGCCAGTTCGACTCTGGCCTGGGGCACCACCTGCTTAGGGCTCAGCGCGTCGCGCAGACCTCTCGTCGGAGGTGACCCGCGACGGGACTGTCCGAGCTGCGGTGCACGTGGCTCGGACGGTCCCAGCAAGCAGACAGCGACCTGCTCCCCTGCTGGAGGACGTCGCGAGCGGCCCGGCAGCGGTCAGGACCGGGTCTGGAGCCGATCCGGTCGAGCCCCAGATCCTCCGCAGACGAGGCGGGTCCGACGTGGACGGACCCAGGCTCAGTCGAGGACTGGCGTGGCGGCATCGCCGCGGAGGTTGGCCGACCACTTCTCCTCGATCCGGCCGAACTTCCACACAGACACCGCGATGACCCAGGTCAGGACGAACAGGGCGACGATCGCGTAGCCCACGTAGTTCAGGTCGATGCCGGTGAACACCGCAAGCGGCCCCGAGGTGACACCCAGCTTGTCGGTGAGGATGGAGAGCAGCTCGATCGTGCCGATGATCAGCGCGACCGCGACGGACAGTCCGGTGATGGTGATGTTGTAGAACACCTTGCGCACCGGTTTGGAGAACGCCCAGCCGTAGGCGAAGTTCATGAAGCAGCCGTCGATCGTGTCCAGCAGGCTCATCCCGGCCGCGAACAAGACCGGCAGGGTGAGGATCGCGTACCAGGGCAGGCTGAACACCGCAGCACCGCCGGCCAGCACGAGCAGCCCGACCTCGGTGGCGGTGTCGAAGCCCAGCCCGAACAACAGCCCGACCGGGTACATGTGCCAGGGCTTGCTCACCGCCTTCGTGGCTCCGCCGAGGATGCGGTTCATCAGACCCCGGTTGTTGAGCTGCTCCTCGAGTGCGGCCTCGTCGAACCCACCGCGGCGCATCTGCCGGAACACCTTGATGATGCCGACCAGCACGACCAGGTTGAGGATGCCGATGACGTACAGGAACGTCCCGGACACCGCGGTCCCGATCAGACCGGCGGTCTGCTGCAACGTCGAGGACTCGTCCTCCACCTGGCCGACCAGCGCCCGGACACCGAAGGCCAGCAGCACCACGAGCCCGAACACGATCGATGAGTGTCCCAGGGAGAACCAGAAGCCCACCGAGACCGGTCGCTTGCCCTCGGTCATCAGCTTGCGCGTGGTGTTGTCGATGGCGGCGATGTGGTCGGCGTCGAAGGCGTGCCGCATCCCCAACGTGTAGGCGGTCAGACCCAGCCCGATCCCGAACAGCTCGTCCGGGCCGACCTGGTAGTTCCGCGGAGCCACCAGCCCGGCCAGCACACCCCAACCCACCACGTGCAGCAGCACGATGAACGCGGCCATCCCGCCGATCGAGACCCACTCCCCGCGACTCAGCGAGCTGCGGACCCGCGAGAGCCGGGAGTCGTCACCGGACCGGACAACGGTTGAGGTCATGAGGGCTACCTGTCGACGGAGAGCGAGTCGGCTTCGTTCCCGGTCACACTAGTCGCGCTTGGACCGCTGTTGCAAAGAGGTTGCAACAGAAGGTCGAGCGCGGGTCGACACAGCCCGCGGACCGGCGACGACCGAGGCTGACCCGAGGTCATCGGGACCGTCCACTCCGGTGACAAAGGAACCCTCATGGTCCTTCGCGGGCGACGGCGTCGCCGGCAGCAGGGCGCCCCTGCCGTGGGGAGCCGGGTGCGGACGGCGCCGCTCAGGCGTGCGCGGCGCTGCGGCGCTGAACAGCCATCCAGACGAGCAGGGCGATGACCGCACCGATGATGGATCCGATGATGCCGGAGGGCTGGACGAACCCGCTGGCAGCGTCCTTGCCAAACAGCAGGTAGCCCAGGAAGCCACCCACGAACGAGCCGACGATGCCCAGGACGATGGTAGCGACGATCGACAGGTCCTGCCGTCCGGGGACGAGCAGGCGGGCCAGGAAACCGGCGATAGCGCCCACGACAAGAATGGTCAGGATGAGTCCGAGCATGATGGGTCCTTTGGTCAAACCCCGACCGCGGACGCCGGATCGTCCCGGGCAACCGCGGAGCGGGGTCTAGGTGAAGGAGAGGCTAGACAACCCCCCGGGGTAGATCTGACCACCTTCGGGGTGGTCTCAACACCCCCCTGGGTAGGTATATTCACCCTATGGCGACTCCTCCCCCGGTCTACGTCGCAGTGGTTGACGACTACGACGTGATCGTGACCGGGGTCG
>JBKJHO010000061.1:0-60127 GCA_046598915.1 Marmoricola sp.
GCCGCGAACCGAGCGTCCGCTCGTCGTCGGGCGGACCTAGCGACTCACATCTGAAATCAGTCGGGTAACCGCCCGAACTCAGGAGATGTTGATCGGTTCTGGCTGAATAACCACGCAACGAGTGCCCGAATAGATGGTCGGCATACAGCCATTGCAGTGGATGCACTTGCCGGTGCTGGTCTCGCCGGCCTGCATCCGGTTGACCAGGTCGGGCTCGCGCAGCAGCGCCCTGCCCATCGCGACGAACTCGAACCCTTCCTCCATCGCGCGGTCCATGGTCGCTTTGTCGTTGATACCGCCGAGCATGATCAACGGCATCGAGACCGCGCCGCGGAAGGCCAGCGCCTTCTCCCGGAGGTAGGCCTCCTCGAACGGGTAGGTCTTGAAGAACCGTTTGCCGATCGGGGTCTTCAGACCTAGACGCACCGCGGGCGGCATGTTCGCAGCGAACTCCTTCAGCGGTACGTCGCCGCGGAAGAGGTACATCGGGTTGAGCAGCGAGCTGCCGGCACTCAGCTCGAGAGCATCGAGATTCCCGTCGGCCTCCAGCATCTGGGCGAACTCGAGGCTCTCGGGCATCGAGAAGCCGACCGGCGAGCCCTCGGTCATGCCGATCTTGGCGGTGACGGCTACTGAGTCGCCGACCTCCTCGCGGACGACGCGGGCGACCTGGCGGGCGAACCTGGCGCGGTTCTCCAGCGGTCCGCCCCAGCCGTCCTTGCGACGGTTCTGCCCCGGCGCCAGGAACGAGCTCAACAGATAACCGTGAGCCATGTGGATCTCAAGGACGTCAAAACCTGCGGCAGCCATGATCCGCGCCGTACGGACGTAGTCCTTGGTGATCCTGGCGATGTCCGCCTCGGTGGCGGAGCCGATCATCTGCATGCTCAACGGCGAGGGCATCTTCGACGCCGCCAGTGCCCGGACGCCGTTGGAGCGTCCGTTGGCGACCGGGCCCGCGTGACCGAGCTGGCCACCGATCTTCGCGCCGGTCTCGTGGATCGCGTCGGCGATCCGCGCCAGTCCGGGGGCCGACTCGTCGTTGACGACGATGACCTCCTTCTGGGTCCGCCCCTCCGGTGCCACCGCCAGATAGGCGACGGTGGTCAGGCCGACTCCCCCGCGGGCCGGAGCCAGGTGGTAGTCGATGAGCTCATCGGTGACCAGCCCGTGGGGCGTCCGGCCCTCGAAGGTGGCCGCCTTAATGGTCCGGTTGCGGAGCCGGACCGGCCCCAGGTCGGCGGGATCGAAGACGTTGTTCACCATGGCGAAACTGTAACTCGTTTCAGTTTTGCCGTCCGGGCGATCTGGGTGATTCGTTGTCATCGCGGAATCGGATTGGAGATCCCTATTGCTGTCTCATATGCGGTGTAATTCTCGACTTTTTTCACTATTTGCGGGTTGTATCTGGTTCGATAAGACGATGGACTCCCGGAACTTCCCCCGACGCGCCAGCGTCCGCGCAGCAGCGGTGCTCGCTGCGGCCCTGATGGCCACCGGCCTCGCCGCCTGCGACTCCCAGGACGAGTCCCCGGATGCGGCCGCGGCCGAAGCGCGCACGCTGACCGTCTTCGCGGCCGCGTCGTTGACCGGCACCTTCACCGAGCTCGGCAGGCAGTTCGAGGCGGACCACCCCGGCGTGAAGGTCGCCTTCAACTTCAGTGGCTCCTCGGACCTGGTCGCGCAGATCCAAGAAGGCGCTCCTGCCGATGTCTTCGCCTCGGCGGATACCAAGAACATGGAGAAACTGACCACCGACGGGCTCGAAGGTGACGAACCGGTCGAGTTCGCCTCGAACGCCCTCCAGATCGTCACGCCGCCGGACAACCCGGCCAAGATCGCCTCGCTCGCCGACCTGGCCCAGAAGGACGTCGACCTGGTGATCTGCGCGCCCGAGGTCCCCTGTGGTTCGGCGGCCGAGAAGGTCGAAGCCGCCGCCGGTGTGGACTTCAAACCGGTCAGCGAGGAGCAGAGCGTGAAGGACGTCCTGGCCAAAGTCACCTCGGGCGAGGCGGACGCAGGGCTGGTCTACGTCACCGACGTGAAGGCCGCCGGTGACGCCGTCAACGGGATCGCCTTCCCGGAGTCCGGGTCGGCCGTGAATACCTACCCGATCGCGACGGTCGAGGCGAGCAGGTACGACGACCTGGCCGACGAGTTCGTCGCGCTGGTGCTCGGCGACGAGGGCCAGGCGGTCCTCGCCTCGGCAGGATTCGCGCGGCCTTGACGGGTCCGGACTGATGGCGCGACAGCGAACGTCCCGGCTCCCCCGCTGGGTCTACCTGCCCGCCGGGCTCGGGGCAGCGTTCGTGCTGCTGCCGCTGGTCGCGATCGTCACCAAGGTCGACTGGGCCAACTTCCTGGACCTGATCACCTCGGATGCCTCACGAGATGCCCTGCTGCTCAGCCTGCGCACCTCGACGGCGAGCACCGTGCTCTGCATCGTGATCGGCGTACCGATGGCGATGGTCCTGGCCCGGACCCAGTTCCGGGGTCAGAGCCTGGTCCGCTCCTTGGTGCTGCTGCCGTTGGTGCTACCGCCGGTGGTCGGCGGTCTGGCGCTGCTCTACACGTTCGGCCGTCGGGGTTTGCTCGGCAGCACCCTGGAGGTCCTCGACCTCCGGATCGCGTTCTCGACGATCGCGGTGGTGATGGCCCAGACGTTCGTCTCGCTCCCCTTCCTCGTGGTCAGCCTCGAAGGCTCGCTCCGCACCGCCGGGGACCGGTACGAGATCGCGGCCGCCTCGCTCGGCGCCGGACCTTCGACGGTCTTCCGCCGGATCACGCTCCCGTTGGTGCTTCCCGGACTGCTCGCCGGCGCTGTGCTCTCCTTCGCCCGAGCCATGGGCGAGTTCGGCGCGACGATCACGTTCGCGGGCAGCCTCCAGGGCGTGACCCGGACGTTGCCCTCGGAGATCTACCTGCAGCGCGAGGGCGACCCGGACGCCGCGGTCGCTCTCGCGCTGGTGCTCGTCGTCGTCGCGATCCTGGTCATCGCGATCGCCCGTCCGGAACGAGCCGGCCCATGAGTCTTCGACTGACCGCCGCTGTTGCTGCCCGAGGCCTCGACGTCGACCTCGGAGTGGCGCCGGGCGAGACCGTGGCCCTCCTCGGCGCCAACGGAGCGGGGAAGTCGTCCGTCCTCCAGGTGGCCGCCGGACTGCTGGTCCCGGACCGGGGCACCGTGACTCTCGACGGTCGTACCCTGACCGACGTCGACTCAGGTCGCGCCCGGGCCGACGTACCGGCGCACCAGCGTGGGATTGCGCTGCTGGCCCAGGACCCGCTGCTGTTCCCGCACCTGAGCGTCCTGGACAACGTCGCCTTCGGACCTCGCAGCACGGGGCGCTCGCGCCGTGAAGCCCGCGAGCTCGCCGAGCACTGGCTGACCGAGGTCGGCGCCGAGGATCTCGCCGAGCGGAAGCCCGCCCAGGTCTCCGGGGGACAGGGCCAACGGATCGCCGTGGCCCGCGCGCTGGCAGCGGATCCGCACCTGCTGCTCCTCGACGAGCCGATGGCCGCGCTCGACGTTGCGGTCACGCCGGCTCTCCGACTGACCCTGCGTCGGGTGCTCGCCGATCGGACCGCGGTGATCGTCACCCACGACGTCCTGGATGCCCTCCTGCTCGCGGATCGGGTGATCGTGCTGGAACAGGGCAAGGTCGTCGAGGACGGACCGAGCCGCGAGGTTTTGGCCCGACCACGCAGTGGTTTCGCTGCGCGGCTCGCCGGGCTCAATCTGCTCACCGGCACCTGGGCCGGCGACCACGTCCGGCTCGCCGACGGGTCGGCGGTCGTGGGGATGGTGTCCGAGCCGGCACCGGCGATCGGGGCCGGGGTCGTGGCGACCTTCCGACCGAGTGCGGTCGCGGTCTATCGCGAGGCCGGTACCGGCAGTCCGCGCAACGCGTTCCGGGCGGTGATCCAGGAGCTCGAGCCGCTGGGTGACGTGATCCGGCTGCGCACCGCGACCCTGAATGCCGACATCACGCCGTACGCAATCGCCGAGCTCGACCTGGCGCCGGGAGCCGAGGTGACCTTCACGGTCAAGGCGACCGAGGTCGCGGTCTACGAAATCTAGACCGACCAGTTCGGGATGATGAAGATTCCGTCCGCCTCGACCGCGACACCGTGTTCGCCGGCGATGGTGGCCGCGACGAAAACCTTCCGGCCCTCCTCGCCGGAGATCCGACCGTGGAGGACGACCGTCCCGAGCGGCAGCGGGTTGCGGTAGCGCAGGGTCAGGGTTCCGGTGAAGGTGACCTGGGTCATCCGGCTCGCCGTCACCCCCATGATGTGGTCGAGCAGCAGCGCGCTGACACCCCCGTGCACCATCCCCGGAGGCCCCTCGTACGCGGCACCGAGAAGCACCTCGGCGTGGGTCTCGTCGTTCGCGACATGCTCGACGTGCATCGGCGGCGCGACCGCGTTGCGCAGGCCGATCGCTGCATTGCCCCAGCTCCAGCTGCGCCCGGACTCGTTGTAGTGGACCCCGGAGTAGCCGTCGATCATCGTCGGCTTCAGCAAAGCCGTCGCGTTCTCCACGGCAGCCAGGGCTTCGGCGACCACCGCGTCGTCCGCCTCGGTGCGGATGGTCGCGTCGAGCAGCTCTCGTACGGCTCCGGCGAGCGGCCCGTACCGCGCCTCGAGCGCGTCGACCTCGGCATCGGTCAGGTCCGCGAACTGGAAGACGTCCGAGTTCACCGGCCACCTCCCCTCTCGTCAGACTCGAGCCCGGCCACGGCACGCGCGGCATCCCCGGTCGCTTTGCGGATCAGTCCCAGACCCGTTGCGTCACCGATCGCCTCCACCGCGATCCCGGGGAGTCTCGCGCGCAGGGCGTCGTACAAGGTCAGGTCGGCCTGCGCCTCCCCCGCCAGTACGACGGAGTCGGCGGCAAGCAGCCGGGTTGTGCCGCCGTACGGGGTGAACTCGAGCCCGGTGCCGACGATCCGCTGCACCGTGGCACGCACGTGCACGGTCACTCCGAGGCGGTCCAGTCGGTGCATGTGCTCGGTCTTCCGTTTCCAGCCGACCTCGGGGGCGAGCTCACGCCCGGCGTCGAGGACGGTGACGCTACGCCCGCGATCAGCCAGGAACTCGGCAAGCTCGACGGCCACCAGGTCGCCGCCGACGATTGCGACCCGGGTACCGAGGGGCATCCAGGCCCTGGTCGCACGGCGTACCAGAGCGGGGGTGACCAGACGCTGGCCACGACCGGCCACCGCCCGGGCACCGAGCCTGTGCAGCAGCGGCTGCCCCGGCGCGGACCTGCCGGCGAGCAGCTCCCGGAGCGCCGGCCCGGCGAGGACGTGCGACAGGTCGCCGCCGGGTAGGGAGGGCAACTCGATCCGTGCGCCGGTAGCGACCACGACGGCATCCGGGCGCAGCGCGGCGACGGCTGCGGCATCGACGCGCACCCCCAGGTGCACCTCGATCGCGCTCGCGGCGACCTCGGCACGCAGGTAGTCCAGGAACGGCTCGTTCTCCGGGTGCACGATCGAGGCCCAGAGGAGCGCGCCGCCCAACTGTCGATTGGCCTCGAGCAAGGTGACCCGGTGCCCCGCCCCAGCGGCCAACCGGGCGGCCTCCATGCCGCCCGGACCGGCACCGATCACCACGACGTGCCGACGCTCTCGGGTGACACCCAGAGCCACGTCGAGCTCCTTGCCGGTACGCGGGTTGACCGCGCAGTCGACCGAGAACCGCTGCTCCAGGGAGTCGATGCAGTTCTCGCACGAGATGCAGAGCCGGACCCGGCCCCCGGTGCGGAGCTTGTTCGGCAGGTCGGGGTCCGCCAGCAGCGGCCGACCCATCGCGATGAAGTCGGCACGTCCGTCGGCGAGCACCGACTCCGCGAGGGCAGGGTCGTGGAGCCGCCCGACTGCGATCACCGGGACATCGACTGCCTGCCGGACCGCCGCCGCGGCACCCACGTTGAGACCGTCACCGTCGTCGGAGCCGTTGACCATCTTGCTCACCAGGCGGTCGATCACGCCGCCGCTGACGTGGAAGGCATCGACCCCGGCCGCGACCAGCGTGGGCGCGACCTGAGCGGTCTCGTACATCGGGCGTCCACCGGCGACCCGTTCGAAGCCGGAGATCCGCAGCGTGATCGGGAAGTCGTCGCCGACCTCGGAACGGATCGCGGCGAGGGCCTCGAGCACCGCCCGGAGCCGCCCCTGCACGGTGTCACCGCGGTAGTTGTCGGTACGCCGGTTGCGCTGCGGCGCCAGGAAGGAGCCGAGCATCATGTAGCCGTGCGCGGCGTGCAGCTCGATGCCGTCGTACCCCGCTTCACGGGCACGCCGTGCTGCCGCTTTGTAGAGGTCGAGCACGGCCGCGAACTGCTCGACACTGATCTCCTCCGACGGACGACCGGTCAAGTACGACCCGATCACCGAGGGGCCGAGCGAGGTGACCCCGTGCATCTCCGGACCGAGTCCGTCAGGGCCGGCGTGCACGATCTGCGGCTGGATCTTCGCGCCGTGCTCGTGCACCGCGTCGACCAGCCGACGGTGCGCCTCGACAGCAGAGTCGGTGCCGAGGTGCAGGCCGCCCGGAGTCTCCGGGTGGTGGTGGTCGATGCCGGTGGCGCCGACGGTGATCAGACCGACTCCGCCGGCTGCTCGGGCAGCGAAGTACGCGACCGTCCGGTCCGAGGGCAACCCGTCCGGGGTGCCGTACATCGTCTCCATCGGAGACATCACCAACCGGTTGCGCAGCTCCATCGCGCCGATCCGGCCCGGGCGGAGCAGATGCGGGTAGGACGTCAGGTCCTGGGCCACGTCAGTCGGCACTCACGGCGAAACGACCACCGAAGGCCCGTAGCGGCAGGTCGGCGCTGGTGATCAGCCCGGGCCGCGCCTCGACGACCGCCCGGATCGCGTTGAGAGCCGGCATCCCGGTGACGGTCATGCCGATCGCCGCAAAGGCCTCGACGCTGGAGAAGTCGGTGCCAGGCTTCGGCAGGATCATGTGCTTGGAATGGATCACCGGGTCGCCCTGGATCTTGGTGATGTAGCACCCCTGGATGTCCCACCTCGGCGAGGTGAGCGGCGTCATCTGCCACTCCAGGCCGAGCTCGACCCGGGGTACGCCGCCAACCTTCCCGACGTAGGAGAACGCAGCCCCGCCGACCGAACCCCGGGGAAGCTGGAACCAGCCGAGGTCGACGTCCTCGGTGCAGGCGCCGAGCTCGCACTCGAAATCGACGGTGTCCAGCTCCAGACCAAGAGCGTCTGCCATCAGATAGACGCCATCACCGAACACCCTGGTGCCGAGCTCCAGCTTGCGCAGCTGCTCCGGGTCGTCGGCCGGCGCACCGAAGCCGCAGTTGATCCAGGTGGGGGCCGAGTGGTGGCAGGAGACGTCCACGGACTCGATGCAGGTGACCTTCTCGATGTCCGCGACGTCGCAGCTGTGCACGATGCTGAGGATCTGGGCGAGGCCCGGGTTCATCCCGGTCCCGTAGAAGGTGGAGCCGCCGCGTTGGCAGGCCGCTTCGAGGACCTCGGTCGGAACCCGGCCGTCGGGGAACGGGTAGTTGACGTCGCGGTGGTGACCGGTCACCTGATCGGCCGTGGTGACGATGTTGATGCCGGCCTCGAGGACCCGCTCGTACAGCTCGAAGTCCGGCCACACCCCGTGGAAGGTGACACAGTCGGGGGCCGCCTGGAGGATCGCCTCGATCGTGCCGGTGGCAACCACTCCGATCCGGTCACCGCCGACGATCTCGCCGGCGTCGCGGCCGAGCTTGTCGGCTGAGTAGCAGTGCAGGCCGACGAGCTCGAGGTCGGGATGCCGCTGGATCCGACCGATCATCTCGGAGCCGACATTGCCAGTGGCGACCTGGAAGATCCGGACCCGGCGTCCGGAGGTCGAGGGGTACGGGTCAGTCCCGGCGAGAGCCATGGCCTGAGGTTCGCACATGGTCTGGCTCTCATCAAGACCTTTCACAGAGGGTTCTGTGAAACTATTCTGATACCCGCCCCCTCACCCTTGGAGTACAGCGTGGACTTTGCGATCGTCGGCGCCTTCGTCCCGACCGAGGAGCTGCGGCCGATCGCGATCGCGGCCGACGAGCTCGGCTACGCGAGCCTGGCCATCGCCGACCACGTCGTGGACCTGGAGACGCTTCAGACGCCGTACCCGTACGAGGCCGACGGCTCCCGGCGCTGGGACGCGACCTGCGAGTGGCCCGACCCGTGGGTCCTGTCCGCCTCACTGGCGGCGGTAACCGAACGGCTCACCTTCTTCACCTCGATCTACGTCGCCGCGCTGCGCAGCCCGTACCAGGTCGCGAAGTCAGTCGGCACTGCCGCCGTCCTCAGTGGTGGCCGGGTCCGCCTCGGAGTCGGCGTCGGCTGGTGCCGCGAGGAGTTCGACCTGCTCGGCCAGGACTTCGGTGCGCGCGGACGGGAGACCGACGAAGGGCTCGCCCTGCTCCGCACCCTGTGGGAGGAGGAATGGGCAGCTTCCGACGGTCCGATCTTCCCGACGCCACGGTTGACGATGAGCCCGCGGCCGGCAACCCGGGTGCCGATCCTGGTCGGCGGGATGTCCGAGATCGCGCTCAGGCGCGCCGCCCGCCACGACGGCTGGATCGGCGACATCTGCTCGACCGATGACGCCATCGGCTACGCGACCCGACTTCGGGAGCTCCGGGCCGAGATCAGCACCCCGTCGTTCCCAGCAGGCGAGCGGGCCACCGTGATCGCGGCCCTGAGCGACGCCCTCGTGCCCGAGGACTTCGCCCGGGCGGAGGCCGGCGGCGTGACCGACGTGATGACCCAGCCCTGGATGTACTACTACGGCCGCAAGGCGAGCCTGGACCAGAAGCTCGACGGCATGGAGCGGTTCGCGGCCGATGTTCTGAGGCCGTTGAACGGCTGACGGGCAATCCGGAGAGCGGTCCGCTCCGAATAGTTCACGCTCCGAACAGTTTCACCGGGACCCACCAACGACAGGACCGCCATGTTCACCGGCCCGCACATCGAACGCAGCGACCACGGCGTCGCCGCCGTCATCCGTCCGGTCGGAGAGTTCGACGTCGCCTCCGCCGACCTGCTGCGGGCGGTCTTCCAGGAGTCGATCACTCCAACGTCGAGCAAGCTCATCCTCGACCTCGCCGCCACCACGTTCCTGGACTCGACAGCACTCGGCGCCATCATCGCCGCCGGCAAGCGGGCCTCGGGGCTGGGCGGCTGGGTCCGTCTCGTTGCGCCGCCGACCAACATCCGCAAGGTTCTGCGGGTCACCAGCATGGACACCGTGTTCGGCCTCTACGACACCGTTGAGCAGGCGGTGGAGCACGAGCTGGACATCGTGCCCGCACCTACGGCAGCACTTCCCGACGAGCCCGCCGCAACCGCCTAGCGGTCCGCCCTCGCGCGGCCAGGACCTTCGGCCGAGAGGTAGGCAGCGATCGCGTTGCGCAGACCGCGCTTCGCGTCGTCCATGTTCGAGTAGGTGCTCAGGTGCCGCTCGGCGGTGAGTCCCTGCATAGCGCCGGGGATCATCGCCGCCATCTCCCGCACCCGGACCGGATCGACAGCAAGATCGGCGAACGCCTGCTGACAGGCCTCGACCCAGCCTGCCTGCCAGTTGGCCAGCTCCGCGGCGGTGTGCGGAAACGATCGCTCGAGCTCCTCGCGCTCGCGCGGCAGCGCACTGCGCAGCGTGTCCATCGCGCGAGCGTCAGCGGTGTCGAGGCCGCGCCAGAGCAGGTCGACGATCTGCCCGACCCGTTCCTCCAGGCCGGCATCCGCGTCGCTGCGAAGATCGAGCTCGCCCCGGCGCTCGCCGATGAACCCGAGCACCGCGGCCCAGAAGTCGTCGACGTCACCGAACTGGTACTTCACCGCACCCCAGGTGACCCCGACCTGCTTGGCGATGTGGTTGGCCGAGACCGCGTTCGGGTCGCCGGTGGCCAGCGCCCGCAGCGCAGCCTCCAGCATGTTCTGCCGGGTCTGACTCCCCCGGCGGTTGGGGCGGTGCCCAGAGGCTCCTTTGGCCGAACCCGACGTGGTCACCCGCCGGAGCATAGTCCGCTGCCACGTGAGGCTAGCGGCGCCGGACCCATCCCGTACGACGCACTCCGCGCCCGTAACCCCGCGTCACCACCGGCGTCGGGGCAGTCCACCAAGCCCAGCCGGACCAACGTCCCGAGAGGGGCGAAAGCATTCCGTCCTGACCACTCATGTGGTTGACTGGAGAAGGCTATTTGCTCGCCTGGTCAAATAGCCTTTCTCCACGCCGAGACAAGGACCCACTTCAGATGACGATCACCGAACTGCCCGAGGGCTTCGACTTCACCGACCCGGACACGATGCTGGTCGGCGTCCCCCTCTCCGAGCACGCGCTCGCGCGCCAGACCTCTCCGGTGCACTGGGTCGAGCAACCGCAGAACGCTCGCGACGGCATGGAAGGCGGGACCGGCTACTGGGCGATCTCCCGGCACGCCGACGTCGCCCGGGTCTCGAAGGACAGCAAGAACTTCTCCAGCGCAGAGAACTCCGCGATCATTCGGTTCCCCGAGGGGATGCTCCGCGAGATGATCGAGTTCCAGCGGGTGATGCTGCTCAACCAGGATCCGCCGGAGCACTCCTCGACCCGCCAGATCATCTCCCGGGGTTTCACTCCCCGATCGATCGGGGCGCTGGACGACATCATGACCGAGCGGGCGCACAAGATCGTCGCGGACGCCCTTGCCAAGGGCGACGTCGACTTCGTCACCGAGGTGGCCGCGGAGCTCCCGCTGCAGGCGATCGCCGATCTGCTCGGCGTACCGCAGGACGACCGCAAGAAGCTCTTCGACTGGTCGAACATGATGCTCGCAGGGGAGGACCCGGAGTTCGCCGGCCAGTCCGACGTGGCGGCCGCCGAGATCCTGGCGTACTCGATGGCGATGGCAGCGGACCGCAAGGCGAATCCTCGCGACGACATCGTCACCAAGCTGCTCAACGCCGACAAGGACGGCCGCGGCCTGACCGACGACGAGTTCGGCTACTTCGTCATCATCCTGACGGTGGCCGGCAACGAGACCACCCGCAACGCGATCTCGCACGGCATGAACGCGTTCCTGAACAACCCGGACCAGTGGGACCTGTGGGTCAAGGAGCGCCCGACGACCATGGTCGACGAGGTCATCCGTTGGGCCACCCCGGTCAACGTCTTCCAGCGCACCGCGATCAACGACGTCGAGGTCGGCGGCCAGCTCATCAAGGCGGGCCAGCGGGTCGGACTCTTCTACGCCTCCGGAAACCACGACGAGGACGTTTTCATCGACCCGTACTCCTTCGACATCACCCGGGACCCGAACCCGCACCTGGCGTTCGGCGGCCACGGTGCGCACTACTGCATCGGCGCCAACCTGGCCCGTCAGGAAGTCAAGATCATGTTCGACGCCCTGGCCGACCAGTGCACCGGCATCGAGCGCCGGGGTGAAGCGGTCCGGCTGCGGCACAGCTGGATCAACGGCATCAAGGAGATGCAGGTCCGGCTGAGCTAGCCGCCTGCGCCGATCCCCGACCGGTCAGCCCTGTTCGCCGGCAGCGAGACCGCTGCTGGTGAACACGGCGAGCTGCTCGACGAACTCCGGGTCGAGTCCGCTCGCGGAGACAGGACGTCCGTAGCCCCCGAGATCGGCGGCTGCGAGCGAGGTCAGCATCGAGAACATCGCGATCGGGGACCGGAGCTCGACGGCCCCGGCGGCGAGGGCCGGGACGGCACCTGCGGCCGCGATGAAGAGGTCCGCGATGTCGCCCGCGCTGTCGCCTCCTTCACCGGCCACCTCGGCCGCGATGATGTCGTCGCCCTGGAGCGCCAGGGTCATCACGATGCGCAACCAGCGGACGCCGTTGCCAGGATCGCGGTTGATCTCCTCGACGAACGGGAACAGGACGGCCTCGACCAGGTCCCGGGTGGTCAGGGAGTCCCGACCCTGCAGCGCCGTCAGTCGGGTTCGAACGCCGGCACCGACGCGTCCGCCGCGCCGATGGACAACCGCCTCCGTCAGCGCGCGCTTGGTCGCGAAGTGGTGGGTGAGCGCCGCAGGCGCGACCCCGGCCTCCCGGGCGACCGAGCGCATCGAGACGTTGTCGACGCCGTTGGTACCGAAGAGCTCCTCAGCGGTGTCGAGCAGCACCGACGGAACGTCGACGTCGACCCGGGGGCCGCGCCGTCGCTGGGTATCGCTGACCGGCTCGCTCACGGGGTCACCCTAGGGCAGTTGGCCCGCCGCGGTGCTCAGTTGCTTCCCTAGTCGATTCCGCGGCAGTAGCGTCGCGCGCATGACGTTCACCGACCAGCACCTCGCGGCCCTGCGCCTGATCAGCGACACCTTCGCACCGGGTGACGGCGGCGCCATCCCGCCGGCCAGCGCGGTGGGCGCCCCGGAGTTCGCTCTCGAGCTCGCCGGAACGAACCCGCGCGAGGCCGACCTGAAGCAGCTCCAGACCCTCCTGCGCCTGTGGGACACCCGGCTCCTCGGCCTGCTGCTGACCGGACGGCCGCGGAAGTTCTCCAGCCTCGACCGGGCCGGGCGCGAGCGGGTGCTGCTCTCCCTTTCCGACTCGCGGATCACGGCCAAACGGGCACTCTTCGCGGCTCTCAAGGGCGCCTGCCTGGCGCCGTACTACATCACCGCGGGTCCGGCCCTCTGGGACTCGATGGGCTACCAGGGCCCGCCGGGCCCCCTGCCGGACGCGCCCGACCCGGTGCTCAAGCCCGAGCACGTCACCCAGGACGAGACCATCGTCTGCGATGTCGTGGTGGTCGGCTCCGGGGCCGGCGGGGGTACGGCGGCCGCTGTTCTCGCCGAGGCGGGGCTGGACGTCGTCATCCTGGAGGCTGGCGAGTACCACGACGACCGCGACTTCGACGGTAGCGAGCGCACCGGCTTCAGCCAGCTGTACGCCGGCTCGCCCGCAGTCACGTCCGAGGGCCAGGTCCAGCTCGTCGCTGGTCGCGGCCTTGGCGGCGGCACCGTCGTGAACTACACGACATCGTTCCCGACCCCGGACCACGTGCGCGCCGAGTGGGCCGCCCTCGGGACTCCGCAGTTCACCACCTCCACGTACGACGACGCCCTGAACGCGGTCAACCTCCGCCTGGGGGTCAACAAGGACCACCCGGGCGCCGGGGTTCGCGACCAGGTCCTCGAGCGCGGGGCTCGGGCACTCGGCTGGAACGTGGATGCGATGCCGCGCAACGTGATCGGGTGCGATACCAGCATCGAATGCGGCCGATGCGGGATGGGCTGCCGGATCGGCGCGAAGCAGTCGGTCACCAAGACCTGGCTCGTCGACGCGGCCGAGAACGGGGCCCGCATCTACGTGGGCGCACGGGCCCGGACCGTCACCGTCCAGAACGGCCGTGCAGTCGGGGTGAGCGCCGTCTCGCCCGACGGCAAGGTGCTGACCGTCAAGGCCCGTGCCGTGGTCGTCGCCGCAGGCGCAATCCAGACGCCGGCGCTGCTCAAGCGCTCGGGGCTCGGTAACGCGAACATCGGCAAGCACCTGCGGCTGCACCCAGCCACCGCCCTCTGGGCACGGGTGCCGGACCTGGTCAACCCGTGGGAAGGCGCGATGCAGGCCCGGTACGTGAACAACTGGACCGACCTGGACGGGGACGGCTACGGAGTGCTCTTCGAGACCGCGCCGCTCACTCCGGCGTTCGGCTCCGGGTTCGTCAACTGGCGTAGCGGGGCCCAGCACCTCGAGCGGATGCAGGATCTTAAGCACATGCTCGGAGTCGCCATCATCGTGCGTGACAAGGGGCCTGGGGGCACGGTGAAGATCGGCAAGGACGGCGAGCCGATCGCCAGCTACACGCTCTCCCCCGGCGACACCGAGCTGCTGATGCGTGGGTTTGACCTCGCTGCCCAGATCGGCGAGGCCGCGGGCGCCACCCAGATCTTCAGCACCCACCACCGCACGATGGGGTACCAGCCCGGCAGGAGCGGGACCCGTGCGTCGTTCATGGCCGAGGTCCGCAAGGAGGGTGCGGCGCCGGCCCGCCTGGCCCTCGCGGCCCTGCACATCATGGGAACCGCCCGGATGGGCGGCTCACCAGACCTGTCGGCGACCAACCCGGACGGCGAGACCTGGGACGTGAAGGACCTGGTGGTCGCGGACGCCTCCTGCTTCCCGACGGCGTCCGGGGTCAACCCGATGATCTCGATCGAGGCGATCGCCTACATGAACGCGAAACGGCTGGCCTCGACGTTGACGTAGGCGGGCCCCTCAGTCGCTCTCCCCGCGTCGGTGCACCAGCCGGGACAACACCACCTGCGAGCGGGTCCTGACCACGGTCCCGTCGGCCTGCAGCTCCCGGATCAAGCGCTCAAGGTCGAGGTTGTCGCGGGTGCGGACGCGCGCGATCGCGTCCGCTTCGCCGGTGACGCTCCACGCCTCGACGACCTCCGGGACCGACCGCAAGGACGCGGCGACCGCGTCCAGCGTGACCCCGGGTCCGTAGAAGAGCTCGATCATCGCCTCGGCGCCGTACCCGAGCGCCTGCTGGTCGACGACAGCGGTGAAGCCTCGGAGGACCCCGCTGGCCCGCAGGCGGTCGACCCGGCGCTTGACGGCGGGCGCCGAGAGCGAGACGCGCTGAGCGATGTCATCGAAGGTGCGCCTGCCATCTTCCGTCAGAAGTGCAAGGATCTTGCGGTCAACGTCGTTCATACACAGGATTCTGCCGCATCAAGGCACTAAATTGGCATTGAACATCGTCACCAGCGCCTCTAGAGTTTTTCCATGACTGCGTCGATCCCTGCCCCCGTGGCTCGCGTTCTCTTCGACGAGTCCCACGGCGAGGCATGGACCATCTCCGGGGAGCGCGCGAATGCTCTGCAGCCGACGCATCCGGCTGATTCGTCGTACGTGCTGGCGGCGTCTGCACTGACAGACCGGGAGCTCGTCGTCGACGCCCACCGAGACGGGCCGCTCGACGCCGCCGCGCTCGTCGGCGTCGACGTCCTGGTGATCGCGCACCCGTCGGAGGCGAAGTGGGAGAAGACCGACGGCAGGTCCCCGCAGTTCTCCGCTGACGAGCTCGATGCGATCGAGGCCTGGGTACGTGCCGGCGGTGGCCTGGTGGTCCTCGGCGAGACCGAGGAGGACAAGTACGGCACGAACCTCGGCGACCTGGTCGCCCGGTTCGGGCTGCGGTTCACCAACTCCACCGTCTACGACTACGAGCACAACCACGACGACAACCCGGCCTGGGTCCTCAGCGAGCGTGGTTCCGCCCGCACCGTCGTCGGCCGGGCCGACCTGCTCGCGCGCGTCGACCAGGCCGCCTTCTACCGGGCCGGGACGCTGGAGCTCCTCAACGGCGCGGCCCCGATCCTGCGCGCCGCTCCGACCGCCGACCCCGCCGGTGCGCCGCTGATGGCTGCGACCCTCGCCGGCCACGGCAGGGTGGCGGTCTTCTCCGACTCCGACCTGTTCGGTGACGACTGCCTCGGCGACCTCGACCACCGCAGCCTCTGGGTCGACACGATCACCTGGGCGGCCCACACCGCCTTCGCGCGGGCGGGTCGGGACGACCACCCCGCGCCGGTCCTGGAGGACGCGCACTGGGTCAACCTGAAGCGCGAGGTCGACGAGCTGCGACTGCTCCAGGAGGCGGACGGAAGCATCGACACCGCACTGCACCGAGCAGGCGACCTGGCCGAGCGGGTGGCCCGGATCGCGACTGCGGTCGAGGGCTTGGCGCCGAGGTTCCCGCACCAAGGCCCCTACCTGGAGGCGACGGTCGCCGACCTCCGGTTCTGGGTCGACAGTGACTTCGCCCGGCCCGACTTCACCCGGGCGCTGCACGAGTTCCGGCCCGAGCTGGACCGTCGCGACGACGTCGAGCACTTGGTGCTCTTCCCGATGTACACCCAGAACGGTTCACGGGACACCCGGTTCGAAGCGCTCGTCGTACGGGTCCCGTGGCCCGACTGGCTTGCCGAGCTCGAACGCACCCGCTACGACAACCCGAAGTTCGTGCCGGTCACCTTCGTGGACCGGACGGCCGGATACGACAGCGAGTGCGCCGTCCTCTTCCCCGAGACCTTCGCGATCGCAGGCCCTCAGGAGAACAACTTCGGCGGCATCTTCTGCGACCGGGAGGCCGAGAGGTTCCGCCGCGTCTGCGGTGCCGCGACCGAGATCCTCGGCCTCAACCTGCCCGCCGACGCCGAGGCGCTCCTCTCCTCGCCCCGGCTCTCCCAGGAGGCCTTCGTCCTCTGGGACCTGATCCACGACCGCGCACACAGCCGCGGTGACCTGCCGTTCGACCCCTTCATGATCCGGCAGCGAATGCCGTACTGGATATACTCCCTCGAGGAGCTGCGCTGCGACCTCACCGCCTTCAGCGAGGCGGTTCAGCTGGAGCGTGAGGGGCTCGCGTTCGCCCGGCACGTTCAGACCGCGATCGTCTTCGACCGGCTCTTCCGGTTCCCGGTCACCGGCTCCCGGGTGCGCAACTACGACGGGCTTGGCGGCCAGGTCCTGTTCGCGTTCCTCCACGACCGCGGGACGATCCGCTGGACCGACAACCGATTGACGATCGACTGGAAGACCGTCGCGGAGAGCGTCATCGTGCTCCGTGAGAAAGTGGAGGCGTTGTACCGCTCCGGAATCGATCTGGAGAAAGTGCGCTACTGGATGGCTGCCCACGAACTCGTCAGCTCGTACGTCGTACCGGCCGTCACCTCGGCGTGGGCCAACGGCGCCCGGGCGTTGCACGACGAACCCGAACCGAAGAAATGGATCGATGCCGTGAAGGACGACGAGTTCCCGTTGAGCGTGTTCTACACCCAGCTCCGACCGAAGCTCGCGCCCGCGCTCGCGTCCGGGAGCCAGGCGTGACCGCGGACGGTCACCTCGGCGGGAGGGTGTTCGCAATCGCCGGCGCGGCCGGAGGTCTCGGGCCCCTGGTGGCCGGCGCCCTCGCTGAGTCCGGAGCCACTCTCGCGCTGACCGATCAGGACGGCACCCGGCTCGACACCCTGGTCGCCGAGCTCGGCCTTCCCGCGGACCGGATCGACGCCCGGGTCGTGGACCTCCTCGACGACGGGGCCACCCACGCGTGGTGCGCGGACCTGGTCGAGCGCTTCGGCTCCGTGTCCGGGATGGCCCACCTGGTCGGCGGTTGGAAGGGCGGCGAACCGCTGGAGACGGCGCCGCTGGAGGACTGGACGTTGCTGCACGACCTGCTCGTACGGACCGTCCAGCACACCACCCGCGCCTTCGGGGCTGCGCTTCGGGCGAGCGGTCACGGTCGTTTCATCCTGATCAGCAGCAAGCAGGCCCAGTCCCCGACGTACACCAACGCCGCGTACGCCGCCGCCAAGGCTGCGGCCGAGGCCTGGACCCTCGCCCTGGCCGACGGCTTCGCCACCGGGGACGACGCCGGGCGGGCGACGGCCAACATCGTCGTGGTCAATGCGATCGCCACCCCGGCGATGCGCGAAGGCAAGGGTGACGATGCGCTGCGCAACTTCACCGACGCGGAGGACATCGCGGCAGCAGTCTGCGCGCTCTGCACTGACGGGGCCAGCACGATGAACGGCCAACGGGTCTCACTTCACGGAGGATCACGTCGATGACGGCGTTCGCCAGTGACAACTACGCGGGGGTGCACCCCGAGGTGCTGGCCGCGATCAGCGAGGCCGACGCGCTCGGCCACGTCGTCGCGTACGGCGCCGACCCGGTCACCGCGCGGGCAGTCGCCCGGGTCCGTGAGCACCTCGGCGAGGAGGCCCACGCTTTCTTCGTCTGGGGCGGGACGGCCGCCAACGTGCTCTGCCTGGAATCCCTGGCCCCCTCGGCGTACCAGGCGGTCATCTGTGCGGAGAGCGCGCACATCTACGTCGACGAGGGCGGCGCTCCCGAGCGGCTGCTCTCCCGCAAGCTCCTCCCCGTGGCAACGCCGAACGGCAAGCTGACCCCGGAGCTGGTCGCGACGCGTGCGATCCGGTTCGGCGACGAGCACGCGGTCCAGCCTGCCGTCGTCTCGATCACCCAGTCGACCGAGCTCGGCACCCGCTACGAGCCCGACGAGGTCCGCGCCCTGGCCGACTACGCCCACGCGCACGGGATGTTGCTGCACCTCGACGGCGCCCGCATCATGAATGCGACCGCCGCCCAGGGGATCAGCCTGCGCGCGGCGACCCGCGATCTCGGCGTCGACGCACTCTCCCTCGGGGCCACCAAGAACGGCGCCCTCGGCGCCGAGGCGGTCGTGCTCTGGGAAGACCGCTTCGCCGAGGGTTTCGCCTGGCGACGGAAGTCCGCGATGCAGCTGGCCTCCAAGCACCGCTACGTCGCCGCGCAGGTCGACGCCTTGCTCGCCGACGGGCTCTGGGAGCGGAACGCATCGCACGCGAACGCGATGGCGCACCGGCTCGCGACCGCCGTACAAGATCTGCCGGGGGTGAAGGTCACCCAGGAGACCCAGTCGAACGCTGTCTTCGTGATCCTGCCGGAGGCACTGCGCGAGGCCCTGTACGCCGAAGGGTTCGTGTTCTACATCTGGGACGAGCGCACCGGCGAGGTGCGCTGGATGTGTTCGTGGGACACGACCGAGGACGACGTCGACACCTTCGTCGCTGCCGTGGCCCGGCACGCCCGCTAGGGCTGGGTGACCTCGGAGAGGTCGGGCACGTTGGACATGACCTCGATCCGGGTGCCGTCCGGGTCGGTCAGGTAGAGCAGACCGGTCTGCGGGGAGCCTTCGGCTCCGAGGAAGGTGAGCGTCTGCGGGTGCACAGCGCCGCCGGCGGCCACGACAGCCTCGGAGAGCTCGTGCACATCCTCGACCCGGAAGGACAGGTGCGTGAAACCGAGCTCGGTCATCGGCTTGCGCGTCCCCGATCCGGAGGTCGCGACGTCGACCCACTGCAGCAGCTCGATCCGGACGTCGTCGCGGATCAGCATCGCGGAGCGGAACTTTCCCGACTGCTCCATCGTGGCCGCGACCTCGTCGTCGTTGAAGTCGAGCTGGTAGAGCTGGGCGAACCCGAAGACCTCGGAGTAGAAGCGCACCGAGCGGTCCAGGTCGGAGACTGCGATACCGACGTGCGAGAACCCCTGGATCACGACGGTCCTCAGCTTTCCTCGGGGGTGCTGGCGCACTCCTCGTCGGCGTACGTGTAGAGCTTCTTGACCTTGCCCATCTCGAGGCCCCGGACCCATTCAGCGTTCATGCCGGCGATCTCCGGTGGGATCTCGCCGTCGACCTCGAGCTTCACCCCGGGGTCGCCGCCGCTCTGTGCATAGACCCCGTAGAGCTCGTCCCAGGTGGACGTCATCTTGTCGGCGATCTTGGAAAGTTCGACGGGCACGCCCTCGGGGACATCGCCTGCGAACTTCTTCAGCGCGGGGCCGAACTCGCCGACCGTCCCCTTGTCCTCGACCTTGTACAGCGCCTCGCGTGCCTTGCAGAAAGCCTGGTGCTCCTTGATGGCATCCGAGCGACCGCAAGCCCCTAGGGCGAGAGAGAGCGCGACAAGTGTCAGGGCCGTCGCAAGCTTTGAGTACATCGATTTCCTGTCGTCCGCACGCGAAGCCCCAACGCCCGCGTGCACCCCTCCACTGTAAGCGCGCACCCCAGGGTGGCTGCGGTCGGCACCCGGCTCGCCGGACCTCCGCTCTCTGTTTGCTGTGGTCTCCTCACCCCGATCGAAGCCGCCATCGCTGGCGCCCGCTGCATGAAGAAGCTCACGACAGCCACCTCGAGGATCGACTCTGACTGGATCCTGGAGTGGAACGGAGAGCGGGAGGTGGAGGCGACCCGACGGTTTCGCAGCCACCTTCGTGGCACCGACGGCGCCCTCCCCGAAAACTGGTGGCCCAGGTCGCTGGATCTTGGTCGTGCGCCTAGGAGCGGCGCTCACCGGCTCGGCCGTCGTACGCGGGTCGGCGCGCCGCAGACTCACCGGACCGGGTCAGCAACTCAGCCGGTGCTGCCCATTGCTTCCTGCATGCCGCGGGTGGCGAGCTCGTCGGCGAGCTCATTGTCGGCGACTCCGGCGTGCCCCTTCACCCAGTGCCACTCGACCTCGTGATGGGAACAGGCCTCCTCAAGCCGTTGCCACAGGTCGACGTTCTTGACGGGCTGTTTGGCCGTGGTCCTCCAGCCGTTGCTCTTCCACGCGTGCACCCACTTGGTGATGCCGTTCCGAACGTAGGTGCTGTCGGTGTAGAGGTGCACGACCGCCGGCCGCTTCAACGCCTCCAGCGCCATGATCGGCGCAGTCAGCTCCATCCGGTTGTTGGTGGTCTCCTCGGGCTCGCCGCCGCAGAGCTCGAGCACGTGCTCGCGCTGCCGCAGTACGGCGCCCCAGCCGCCGGGCCCCGGGTTCGGGGTGCAGCCACCATCGGTGTGGATGACCACCACATCTTCAGTCACGGGCGCCATCATGCCCTGCCGAGAACCGCTGGTTCAGGCGCGTCGCTGGCGAGGCGAGATCACCGCCGTCCGAACTGACATCCCGAACTCCCGGTGGCGCAGCGTGGTGATCCGGCGTCCGGGCTGCACGGCGTCCTTCACTGGCGACGTGCGGCCACCCAGGAACGACGCGGTGGCCTCGATGTCTGCGACGACGTACGTGATCCCCCAGAGCGTCGACGGGCCGACGCGGGGACCGTGACCTGTCTGGTCCGTCGAACCAACTGCCTCCACCACCACCTCGCCGAACCGGAAGAAGATCTGCCGGATCGGGCGCCCGCCGAGCTCGCCGTCCCGTTCTCGACGCGGCTCGGCACCGATGGCCGCGAACGTGTCGACAGTCCGCCGCAGGTCCGGCGAGAGCAGGACGACGTGATCGACGCCGATCACGCCGTTCAGGTGCGTGGGCGGGTCCGAGATGACGGGGGCCGAGTACCAGGTGGGTACGCCGTCGATGTCGCCGTGAGTTTGACCCTCCGGCAGGCCGCTCAGCGACCATCCGACGATGCCTTCGCCGCGGTCGTTCCCGACCAGGCTGATGACGACTCCGCCGACCCGGCAAGCTCCGCCGGCGCCGACGACGAACCCAGCCGACTCCCACGATGCCACGGTGTCCGCGACGGTGAAGCCGTCGACGGCAATCCTCAAGCTGCGTGCGGTCTCGTCAGCGCTCGGCTTTCCTGCCTCGTCGGTACCGGTCACAGGTCCACCCGATCACAGGTGGGACCTGAACTCCACCGACGAGTTCGGTCGAGCAACGTTGACCTCGCCCTCCTGAGGTACCCCGAGGTTAAGGTTGATCGCGTGAGTCGACCTGCCCTGCACCGCATCCACAACCCTCGGCGCTGCGACCAGGACGACGGGTGACCACGGTCAGGGCCAGGATCCTCCAAGTCCCCGATTGCCCCCTCGTTGACGAGCTCCAAGCCCTGGTTCGGGAGTGCCTTGCCGCGGTCGGGGACCCCGGAGCCATCGAGACCGTGACAGGTGCCTATCCGTCACCGACCCTGATCATCGACGGGATCGACGTGGCGACCGGACTCCCGGTCGATGACCGCGTCTGCTGCCGACTCGACCTGCCATCGCGTGCCCAGATCCTCGCCGCCCTCGGATGGGTCGCCCGGTAGGCTCGATTGTGTGAGGGCGTCAAGGCACCTACCGTTCACCACGCGCCACACACTGTGGTGGGGGGGCCTTCTGATCGTCCTCGGCGGCCTTTTCGGGATGCACGGCCTGAACACGCACGGGCTCACCAGCCTCGGCGTCGCCGCGCACCCGGGAATGACCGGTCACGAGGCAGCACTGGCGGTGCCAGGATTGGCCCTTTCCACGGGGAGCGCAGTGGTCGACGGTCTCCGCGACTCCGCCGACCGGGGCCTGCACACGGGCGATCTGTGTCTCGCGATTCTCGGGAGTTCGCTGCTTACCCTGCTGCTCGGATTCCGGCGTGCTCGCCGACCCCGGATGCCGCTCCTGCTCGCTCCTCATACGCCGGAACCGGCGCGTCGCGCCCGCGCACCTGATCCGCCCTGCTTGATCGCCTTGTCGGTCAGGCGCTGCTGAGCACCAGCGAGCCCCTGGGATCAGCCCAGGTCGGTCCGCCAGGAATATCAGCACGCCCAACTCGCACAACGACGGCAGGAGATACACCCTCATGAAGAAGACCATCAGTTCAACCGCCCTTGCACTTGTCGCGGTCCTTGCGCTCGCCGGCTGCGGCAGTGGCAACGACGCCGAAGAGAACGCCGCCACTGAGTTCAACAGCGCCGACGTGACCTTTGCCCAGTCGATGATCCCGCACCACGAGCAAGCGGTGGTGATGGCGAAGATGGCGAAGACACAAGGGTCCTCGGCCCAGGTCAAGATGCTCGCCGAGCAGATCGAAGCCGAGCAGGCTCCCGAGATCGGAACCATGAAGGGCTGGCTGAAATCCTGGGGGAAGGGCGGGTCTGATTCCTCGGGCCACGGCATGGACGGCATGGACGGCGGCGACATGATGAACGATGCCGACATGCCCGGCATGATGAGTGGCGATGACATGTCCGAACTGGGCAAGTCCTCGGGCCCGGCGTTCGACCAGATGTTCCTCACCATGATGATCAGACACCACGAGGGCGCGATCGAAATGGCCGCAACCGAACAGCAGGACGGCAAGAGCGGCGAGGCAGTTCGGTTGGCGGAGCAGATCGAAGATGCCCAGACTTCCGAGATCGCGCTCATGAAGTCGTTGTTGGCCTCCTGAGACGCGCGCTGGCGGCGGGTGTCTCCGCCAGCGTCAGCCCAGGTACTTCGACGCGTCCACCGGACCGTCGTCGGACTCGATCGCCTGGACCAGGTTCTGGACCGCGTCGTCGTCGACCTCGACTCCGACCTCTCCAAAACCCTTGCGCAACTCCTCGAGCACGGTGCCTTCGGTCGCGCCGTGCTGCCACGCGGAGACGCGGTCGACGACTGCTTGGACGGCCTCGTGCTGCGCCGACTCTTCTGCGGGAGTGGTTGCTTCAGTCATGGTGGGTTAGTACCCAGGAGCCGCACCTCGAATCAGGGCTGGCGAAGTGGTTCCGGCCCTACGCCGGGGTCAACACTGAGACCTTGAAAGGTGTCCACCAAGCGGCGCAGGTTCTGGTCATCATCCGGCGTGCACCACAGGACGGCGAGATGGCTCTGGTTCGGCGCGCCGCAGAATCTCGTGGGTGAGCGGCGGGACATCGCCCTCGCCCGCCAACAGGAACCGCAACGCGTTCTGTCCGGGCCCCTTTTCGCTCCACTCGAAGTAGACGTGCGGTGGCGCTGCGACCCGGTCGCGCACCGCCACCGCGGGTAGGTAGCGGGTACCGGTACTGCGCGAATCAGGGCTTTCTACGGGACGTGGATGTGGCAAGTCGTGTGGTTCCCGTGCGGAGGGGCCGGGCTGTTGGAGTTGTCGCTGGCGGTGTAATACGCGCGCGCCGTACCGTCGTTGCAGGCTGCGTCGGGAAGGGGAATTCCAGGGTCCGCTTGTGCAGCGGGCGCGAACAGTAGAACGGTTGCACTCATGAACGCAGAGCAGATGATCAGTCGCATGGTCTTGTCTCTTTTCTGACGTGGTGTCGTTCCGCGAAGACCACGATCGCCGAAGGCTGCGAGCCATAGCCCTTTCGGATGAAGCCCCTCGCCCACCTAGTCATCCTCTATCCCACGGCTGGACTAGCCGCGAGGATTGCGGCAGTTTGAGGACTACGAAATTCCGTCGGGTGCCGACGGCTTCGCGTAGGGAGGACGGAAATGCAGCCAGATGAGGCTCCGAAGGTAGCCCTGAGGACAGCCGCCGACAGCAGCACCATCATTCTTCCGATGGGTGGACTGCAAGCGCACATCACGCGCCTGGCGTCCAGGACCGAGACCGACGGCCACTGGGCATTCGGCGAGGCGTGGCAGGACCCCGGATTCGACAACCCGCCGCACACCCACGACGAGGCCGAGGCCTTCTACGTTCTCGAAGGCAGCTACACCTTCTACACCGACTCCGATCCGGCGGAGGGAATCGGACCCGGAACCCTGGTTTTCATACCGCCGGGCGCCGTGCACGGGTTTCGGACCGGACCAGGGGGCGGACGATTGCTCTGCCTCTGGCCCTCCACGGTCGAAGCCGCATTCTTCGGCGGGTCGCCTGAACGTTGAACCCGAACCTGACCGAGTTCGGCTACCGATAAACGTTGCGGGGATGGTCGATGTTGATGATCCGGACGACGATCCGATCCTCGAAAATCTGATAGATCTTCCGGAACTCACCCCGCCGGGCCGAGAACCGGCCGCTCAATTGGTCGCGGAGCAGCTTCCCGACACGGTGCGGGTTATCGGCGAGGGGCCCTCGAATGACCTCCCCACATGCGACAGCTGACACTTGGGGAAGCGTGACTTCGAGAGCTCGTTTGGCAGATGCAGTCAGTTCGATTCGGTAGGTCACCGATGCAGCCGCCCGGCAGCACACATGCCCTCCGTTGAACCTGCACTCCACCCGATACCGGCGTTGAACAACCTCACGCACGGTAGGCATCCCTCGCGATGACGACGAGCATCACGATGCCGGTCACCACAGCTGAGGCTGCGGCGACCTGCTCGCCCCACGCCCAGCCGAGCACCAGGCCGGTTCCGCCGAGCACTGTCATGAGCGATCCGAGTACGAAGAAAATGGGCGTGTGGAAAGCCCTCGCGAATGGGAGGAAGTGCAACCCGACGGCCACGACGACCAGCGCCGGGCGAAGTCCGGGACGGTTGGCGTCGTCAAGCAGCACGGTGCCCAACCGGATCAGGACGACCATGCCGACGACGCTGCACCCATAGCTGACTCCGGCAGATGACCCGACGGAACCCATCTCGCCGAATACTCGCGGTCTGCCGAAGACGAACCAGATGTAGGAGACGAATGCCGCAGCCCAGGTGAGCAACGCAGCCGTCGGCCACGGGGGCGCCAGCCCGCTTCGATTCGCCAGGACGAACACCGTCGCACCGGCAGCACCCACGATCGTTCCCCACACGCGCGGGTCCCAGAGCCGATCCACGCCGCGGGCGAGAAGAGTCAGAATCAGCCGCTCGACTTCGCTCGCCGATGGGACTGCCGGTAGAAGTTCACGTCGTATCCCCAGCCAAAGGCTCCCGGGGTGATGCCCCGCGGTTCGTCTGCGTTCCACATGCGGTCCTTGAACCGCGCCAGGGTTGGCCTTCGCCAGTCATACGACACGCCTACGAACTTGCCGGTACGGGGCTTGCTGCCTACTGCCATACCTCGACGGTAGCCCCGCAGGCCGCCGCCGCGACTAGACGTTAAATCTGAACTCCACGACGTCGCCGTCCGCCATCACGTACTCCTTGCCTTCCATCCGCACCTTGCCGGCTGCCTTCGCAGCGGCCATGGACTCCGCGGCCACGAGGTCGTCGTAGGAGACGATCTCGGCCTTGATGAAGCCCTTCTGGAAGTCGGTGTGGATGACGCCGGCGGCCTCGGGGGCGGTGGCACCCTTCTTGATCGTCCAGGCGCGCGCTTCCTTGGGCCCGGCAGTCAAGTACGTCTGCAGACCGAGGGTGTCGAAGCCGACCCGGGCCAGGACGTCGAGACCGGGCTCGCTGACGCCCATGTCGGCGAGCATCTCGCGAGCCTCGTCGTCGTCGCCCAGCTCGACGAGCTCCGCCTCGAACTTGGCGTCCAGGAAGATCGCCTCCGCTGGTGCGATCATGGCGCGCATCTCGTTTTTGAGGTCCTCGTCGCCGAGCTCGTCAGCGTCGCAGTTGAAGACGTAAATGTAGGGCTTGGCAGTCAGGAGGCTGAGCTCGCGGAGCAGCTCGAGGTCGAGCTTGGAGGCGATGATCGGCGTACCGGACTCGAGCAGTTCCTTGGCTTCGACCGTGGCAGCGAGATTCGCGGCGATCGCCTTGTTGCCGCGGGTCTCCTTCTCCAGCCGCGGAATCGCCTTCTCCACAGTCTGCAGGTCCGCCAGGATCATCTCGGTCTGGATGGTGCCGATGTCCGAGGCCGGGTTCACCTCACCATCCACGTGGGTGACGTCCTCGTCGCGGAAGACCCGAGTGACCTGGCAGATCGCGGAGGCCTCCCGGATGTGGGAGAGAAACTTGTTGCCGAGGCCCTCGCCCTGGGAGGCGCCAGCGACGATGCCCGCGATGTCGACGAACTCGACGCTCGCCGGCAGGATCTTGGCGGAGCCGAAGATCGCAGCGAGCCTACCCAGCCGCTCGTCGGGCACCGCGACGACGCCGACGTTGGGCTCGATCGTCGCGAACGGGTAGTTCGCCGCGAGCACGTTGTTCTTGGTAAGCGCATTGAAGAGCGTTGACTTGCCCGCATTGGGGAGACCGACGATGCCGATAGTGAGAGCCACCCGCGGAGCCTACGCGAACGAGCGGAGCCGATTCGAGCTTGCTCGTTCGGGCGTAGCGAGGAAGCGGTCTATGAGCCGACGCGGACGCCCAGGCATCCAGCGGGGCCGAACTCCCTCAGCCGGTGCTGGCGATCATCGGCGGCATCCTCGACCGCCGTTACCGGCGTACGGCCGTGCCGGTTTGGCGGGCCTGAACGACTGACCACCCGACGCGCCACGCCCAGCGACCCAGTCAGTACCGGAACTCCAGCGAACGGATAGTGTCGGAGAAAGGCGTCAGCTCGGGCGTCACCATCGGCTCCTTATACGAGAGAGGTGTTCCCATCCCCTCTGCCTTCCCACCGCTCGATGTCGGATCACTGATGCGCCGTGCCGCCGACAACGATCACGCATCCTTTGCCGGCGTCTACGACGCGACCATCGGACGCGCGTACAACGTCGCGCTCGAGATCATCCGCGATCCCGCTCAGACCGGGACAGCGATCGTCGCGGCCTACCGGGAGATCTGGGAGTTCTCGCACGCCTGCGTGGCCTCGGGCCAACGGGCGGAGTCGTGGGTGATGGCAACTGTCCATCGCATCGCGGTCGAGCACGCGCGGCTCGGCGAGCAGGGCGCCCTCAGCGTCGGGGCCACCGCACTCCCCGATGCCACACCTCGGGCCGCACCTCGGGCCGCACGTCGGGCCGCACGCCGACGCTGGCCGTCCGGAGCCGCCTTGACCCAGACCGAGCGCGAGGCGCTCGAACTCGCCTACTTCGGCGGCTACACCCACCGTGAGGTCGATGCCCTGATCCAGATCAGTCCGGGTTCGACCGTGAGGCACCTCCGCGACAGCCTTCGCGAGCTGAGCCGGGTCAATCTTTCACGCTGAACAACTTGGCCCCGGCGACCAGCTGCCCGGGCAAGATCCTGATCGCGACGGCCGACGTCGGCACGACGATCAGATCACGCGGCGATTCGCGCTCATCCGCGCCCGCATGTCCTTCAGGAGCCAGCGCGAATGGGCGGTCCGAGCCGACTTCGGCACCAACGGATAAGTCGTCCGGAAGACCACCCAGAACAAGTCATAGGCCCACTGGTCCCGGCGCCGCCACGGCAGATCGAGCACTTCTCGGACCCGCGGGGTCAGGTTGCCGCGAGTGAGCAGGCCCTGCAGCGCGACGGCCGGGATCAGGTACCACTTGGCAGCCCGGACGCTGATGAGCTGGCGGGCGTACCGCTGGACGACCGGGTCAGGGGAGAGCTCGCTCTGCATCGCCTCCCAGTACGCCGTGAACTCGGCGCGGGTGCGCGGCCACATGTCCTCGGTAACTTGAAGCGTCGTACCGAGGATCCAGCCTTCCCGGTAGGTGCGCTCGCGGGTGGCTTCGTCCATCGGGCCGAAGGTCTTCTCGTACATCTGCTCGCCGCCCACCGTCAGCGTCGCCGCGACCCAGAGCTGGAGCCTGGGGTCGAAAGCGGTGTACCCGTCACCGTGGATCGGCACATGCGCCTTGTTGACCATCCGGGCGATCGCCGTGCGCTCGGCCTCGGTTCCGAGGGTGAGCGCGTAGATGTAGGTCAGCGTGGTCCGAAGCCGGTCCAATGGACGTTCGAAGGTATTGGAGTGCTCGGCGACGCCCCTACCCACGCCGAGCAGTGCGAGCTGGTTCATCACCGCAGAGCCGGCACCGAGAAGCAGCGCGCTCTCACCGACGTAGTCGCTCAGACCGAACTGCGCCCTGCTGAGGTCCGGGGACGGCACGACGGCCCTGGCCGACTGAACAACGGCCACCTCTTCAGCTTCATCAAGTGTCGTCATGGTGCGACAGTACAGCAGATTTTGTTGCACTGTGTAGAGTTAGACCCATGACAGAAGTCTCGGTGGCGAGCATTCTGGACGCCGCCAAGGCGCAGTTCCTGCGCACCGGCGTACGGCGTACCAGCGGCGACGACATCGCCCGCAGCGCCGGGGTCAACCGCACGACCTTGTACCGCCGCGTGGGCACCAAGGACGAGATCGTCCGCCAGACCTACCTCGCCGAGACCAGCCGGGTGCTTGCGGTCATCGAGAGGGCCATCGGCCCTGTCCCCTCACCGGGGACCGCTGGCTTCGACGCCCCGGCGTACGTCGAGAAGTTCTTCGTCGTCACGATCACCCAGCTCCGCACGAACGCGCTGCTCCAGCAGCTCCTCGTGATCGACCGGGACGAGACCCTCGCTGGCCTGACCATCAACGCAGCCGAGACCCTGACCCTCTCCTCGGCGCTGGTCGCGGATCGGATCGGGGCCCTGCGCGCGTACATCGGCAACAGCACCACCGACGACATCGAGGATCTCGCCGGGACTCTCGCCCGTCTCGCTCAGTCGTTGCTGCTGACCCCGGACGCCCCGCCGCGACTCGACTCCCGGGCTCGGATGAACACCTACGCCCGCGCAGTGATCGTGCCGATGGTGCTGGGGGTTTCGACAAGCTCAACCAGCGTCGGTTGAGCCCGGGAACCAGCGTCGGTTGAGCCCGGGAACCAGCGCCGATTGAGCCCGGCAACCACCGTCGATTGAGCTCGTCGAAATCCCACCGCTAGCCTCGTGCCGTGCGCATCGCGACCTGGAACGTCAACTCCCTCCGCTCCCGAATCGACCGGGTCGAGGCTCTCCTCGAACGCCACGACATCGATGTACTTGCCCTCCAGGAGACCAAGGCCCGAGAGGACCAGCTCCCACTGATGGGATTGCAGGCCCGCGGGTACGACATCGTTTCGGCCGGGTACAGCCAGTGGAACGGAGTCGCGATCATCAGCCGGGTCGGGTTGACCGACGTCAATGTCGGCTTCCCCGGGATGCCGGAGTACGACGGTGCCAGCGAAGCCCGCGCGATCGGCGCGACCTGCGGCGGCGTACGGATCTGGTCGCTGTACGTGCCGAACGGACGGAAGGTCGGCGACCCGCACTACACCTACAAGCTCGAGTGGCTCGCGAAACTTCGGGAGAGCGCAGCGGCCTGGACCGACCAGCCCGTCGCACTCGTCGGCGACTGGAACATCGCTCCCACCGACGAGGACGTCTTCGACATCGCCCAGTTCGCCACCTCGACGCACGTCACCCCGCCCGAGCGCGCGGCTTTCCAAGCGTTCCTGGACTCCGGGTACGCCGAGGTCACCCGGGCGCACACGCCGGGACCGGACGTCTACACCTACTGGGACTACTACCGAAACAGGAGCACTCGGAACCGAGGCTTGAGGATCGATTTCGTTCTGGGGTCACCTTCGTTCGCAGAGCGAGTGACAGGCGCATTCATCGATAGGGAAGAGCGACTGGACGAGACCAAACCCGGGCCCAGTGACCACGCTCCTGTGATCGTGAACCTGCGGGACTAGTGGGCTCTCTGGGGGCCTTGAACGCTCCTGCCGATGTGCCTTGGTTGCGCGGCCTCACGCGTTCAGCACGAAGATGAACTCCTCGATGCCGTCGTCAGGCGCAGGCGCCTTCGCCTCCTGCACGAGATCGCGCCGAAAGCCACCTTTGTCCAGGACGCGGATCGAGCCCACGTTGTGCACCGCGACATGGGCGTACAGCGGCCGGATCGACACCACGTCCACGAACAGGGCGAGCGCCTGGGTCGCGACGCCGCGGCCCCAACACTCGCGTCCGACCCAGTAGCCGAGCAGCTGCTGCCCATTCTCCTGCCAGCATCCGATGTTGCCCGCCACCATGCCATCGGCAACGATGGTGCACGTCACTAAGGTCTCGTCGGCTCGGATCTTCGCCCAGTGCTCCGCGAACTGAACCTTGTCGCGAGAGGGAAACGCCGCCATCTCGAACGCCTGCGGATCCGCTTGGTGGTCAAAGAACACGTCGAGGTCCCGGTCTTCGACACTCCTCAGATGCACCGCAGGTGTCACGACGGGTTTCCGGTCATGTCCAGTCACTCCTCGCCTCGGTCCGGCGAACGTTACGAACCAAAGATCTTAGCGAGGCCGCCCTACGGCCCATCAAGGTTGAGTCAGCGGGCCGCTGCGGATTCCGCGTTGACGCAAGGCATCCAGGGCGCGCCGCTGTTTGGCGCCCGCGGCGCGGTGGGTCACCATGAACCGAACTGCTCCGCCGGCTGTGCGTGGCGCGGGATACCACCGATCGAAGTCGAGCTGAGATCGCGTGAAGACGCTCAGCGGAAGCATGTCGAAGAGCACCCCCATGTTGTGCATCGTCAACGTGAGCGCGGCGATGCCCCACGCTGGCTTGGCTTTCTGGCGCAACTCGGTCAGGTCGACCTCGTACAGCTCGGTCGACGGGAGCAGGTCTCGCATGAGCGCGTGGGTCAGGAAGTAGCCGGCAAAAGACGTCAGGTGAGTTGTCGCGGAGCGGTCCGAGATCGACAGCACCCGCCCACTGGGAGACGCGAAGGGTTCGTAAGGCCTGTCCTGCCGGGCCAGGTAGCCGGTGCAGTTGACCAACCAGGTGCTGTCTTCGATCGGCCGGGCCTCGCCTGAGCGCAGCACGAGGTGGGGACCGGTCTCGGTGTCCCGGACGTCCTCCAAGTAGTCCGATACGAACTCGGTGACTCCTGCGCGGATCGTCGCAGCCTCGGTTCGCCCCATGATTCCGATCATGTAGTCGCGGGGTGCGTCGACCGGCGAGAGGCCTCCGTTCTCGAGGAACCACGCCATCACCTCGGCTTCGTTGGTGCCGTCGAAGCGCGAGGTGACGTCGATGGAGTACTGATTGGCGCGTGCCCCGCCGATCCAACGTTTGATCCCGGTCGGGAACATCGTTTCGCGGGCGGTGAAGGCCGTACCACCCCCGACGAGCATGCGCACCTGGCGTCCAGGTTGCTCCGAAACGAGCGTGAGGGCGGTGTCCATCCCGGTCTTGCCGCCGCCGATGATCCAGACCGGAGCCGAGTCCTGGCTTATCGCCTCGGTGCGCACGTCCAGACCGTCAGGGGAGATCGAACGAACCCGGCTGCTGGAGACCTGGAGGGGCAGATTGATCGGGACGTCGTAGCCGAAGGCCTTGATCAGACGTCGGGTCGTGACCGTGCTGATGGCACCGCCAGGATCGCGGACCGTCACCACGACGAGTCCGCCCTGCTCCACATGGGAGACGTACTCGGATCCGAAACGCGCGTCGAGCCGAGTACGACCAGCGACCACCTCGAGGCAGTGCCGGAAGTGCTGGAGTACTTCGTCCTGGCTCGCCAGGTGGTCCGAACGGTGGCCTTGGTTCCAGCGGATGTCGCCGACCGTGAAGAACGGGTGCGGCTGGTGCAAACGCACGTAGGGATAGGTGTCGTTCCACATGCCGCCGGGATCCCGGCGCCTATCCACCAGGAGAACTCGGCCGTGGTGTCCCACGTACCCGCTGGCCACCGCCAGCGCGTTCAGCCCGGCGATGCCGGCACCCAGCACCACAACGTCGTAGCTTTCGACCTGCTCGTTCATTGCGCCCCCTCGGCATGTGGTGAGTCCGAGGGCAGGCGCGAATCGATCTGCCCAAGTCGAACCCTCAAATCATTCCCGAGGAGAGTTGTCCCCCATGATGCGCACTTCCCTGTTGTGCCGCAAGAACCAAGCACGACGGTCGGACCATGACCAGAACCCGCACACGATTGGTCTCGCACGTCGTGCTCGGCCGTCGACCTGGGCCGTTCCTGAGGCGACGCCCCGGCAGGAGCGCCCACATCCCGTGGGCCGCTCTCAACGCGGCCGACGTCCCCAGGGGTTACGATGGGCCGAACGGCACGCTCGGGGGAGATGGATCCGGTCGTTTTCAGATCCGCGGTGCCAATCCCTGGGGGCAGTTCACCAGAACCACTCGGGAGGCAGTCCATGTCCGGTCACCGTAACCTTGTAGCGCGCGTTGCAGGGGTCGCGGTCGCGACGGTGCTCGCTTCGGTGGCCTTGGCCGTCGTACCGCAGGCTTTCGCGGTCAGTAGTCACCGCCCTCTGAACGACACCCGACCGGTCAGTGCCGGTGTCGTCGAGGTGAGCTTCCCGATCGAGTACTTCGGGTTGGTCGCCGAACTGCCGTCCGGAGACGTCGGACCGGACGAACACGACGTCAGCTCGTTCGGCCAGGCCCGGTTCCGGGTAGGCGGGGTGTGGACAGGCTGGAAGAACCTCGACCAGGACGGCGCCCAGGCGCCCGGGCACTTCACCGGCGCCCTGGTGAGCGTCGATCGCGCCACGGCCTACCAGGTACGGAACCTCCCTGCGGGTCCGCGTCGTTGGCGCGCAGCCGCCATCAACACGTCCGACGGTCCCACAGTGAGAGTGGCCGCAGCGCGGGGAGACGCCGCCGCCGCTGCCGCGCCGTGCAAGTCCCGTGCCGACTGGGGTGCCGACGAGTCGATCAGCGGTTGGTCCCGGGGAGATGCCCAAACCTATTACCCGCTGCAGGCGCTCACCGTGCACCACACCGCGGGATCGAACGACCCCAACCAGGACTATGCGGCAACGGTCCGCGCGATCTACAGCTTCCACGTGCAGAGCAACGGCTGGTCCGACATCGGCTACCAGTACCTCGTCGACGGCAACGGTGTCGTCTACGAGGGACGCAACGCGGGTCACACCAGCAAGTCCTGCCTGTACGCCGGCGGAGACGGGTCGGACTTCGCCCACCAGACGACCACTGACCGGATCGTGACAGGTGCCCACGTGGCCAACTACAACTCGGGCAACGCCGGCGTTGCGTTGATGGGTTGCTACGAACCGACGTCTGCCTGCGCGGGCAGTACGACGCCCCCGCCGGCCGCGGTCAACGGCTTGGAGGATTTGCTGGCCTCGCTCTCGACCCGGCACGCCCTGGACCCGACCGGAAAGATCCACTACGTCAATCCGGTCAACGGCGTCACCAAGGACGTCTCGACGATTTCCGCCCACCGGGACTGGGAGGCGACCGCCTGCCCGGGAAACAACCTGTACACCCAGCTGCCCGCCATCCGCACCGAGGTCGCCCGTCGGACGACGAGTTCCCCGCCAGCAACGGCGCCCGGAGCACCGACAGGCCTGACCGGGTCGGCCGCCGGTGACTCGGTGACGCTCTCCTGGGCGGCGCCGGCCAGCAACGGAGGTGCGGCGATCAGCAGCTACGAGGTTTTCCGGGGAACCAGCGCGACGGTCCCGACGACCTCGACGCCGGTCTACAGGGGCAGCTCGACGAGCACGACAGACAGACCTGCCGCAGGCAGTTACTACTACGCTGTACGAGCGTGCAACAGCGTCGGTTGCGGCGCCACCTCGACGGTCGGACCGTTCAGCGTCGTGACACCCGCAGCGATCTCCTCGGCCTCCTGCTCGGGCGCAACCTGCACGTTCGCCGGCACGGGCACGCCGACCCTTACCTGGACCTTCGGGGACGGCAGAACTGCTTCGGGTACTCCGGTCACCACCACCTACGCGTCCAGGGGCACCTACCTGGTGACGTTGACCGACGGTGCGCGCACCCAGGCCACCCGCAGCGTCCAGTGCGACGTGGTGAAGCGGCGCCTCCGGTGCACGGCCTGAAGCTGCGCTCGACGATCTAGCCGCCCGTTCGCTGGAGAGCGAAGGCCAGCGCGAAACCGCACGTAGCGATCAGGCCGGCGTACAGGTGCGCGCGTTCGAACGCTTCAGGGACCATCGTGTCGGTGACCATGGTCAGGATCGCCCCCGCTGCGACGGCGGTGATGACGGCGACGGTTTCCGGAGAGGCGCCGTCGAGGGCGAGGACGCCCAACGCGCCGGAGAGGCCGCCGGCGAGGGCGATGGCTCCCCAGACGCCGAAGACGTAGCCGGCACTGCGACCGGATCGCTTCATGCCCGCCGCGCTGGACAGCCCTTCGGGAAGGTTGGAGAGGAAGATCGCCGCGAGCACCGACAGCCCGACGCCCTTCCCGGAGAGAAGGGTCAACCCCAGGACGATGGATTCCGGCACCCCGTCGAGCAGTGCGCCGACAGCGATCGCCGTACCGCTTCCGTTCTGCGTGGCTTCGGAGGGCTGCTCGTCTCCGGACCGTTTGCGGTGCTGAGCTCCGCGGCGAGCAAGTGCCTGGTTGGCAAGAACGTACGCCGCGGCTCCGCCCAGGAAACCGATGAGAGTCGGCGTCAGACCGCCGGTGTCCTCGGCCTCGGCAACGAGATCGAAGGACAGCGCTGAAATCAGCACTCCCGCTCCGAAGGCCATGATCGACGCCACCACCCAGCGCGGGATCGGCAGGACCCAGGCCAGTACGGCGCCGAGCACCAGGGCGCTCCCGGCGAGCAGGCCCCAAGCACCTGCCTGTGCCCAGATCGGCATCCGATCCCCCTCGCGTACGGCGTGAAGCCCTCCGTCACACGCTACCGAAAACGGCGGTCGATCCGAGCGACCCGGGGCACCTCCAGGGAATTTGGCACAGGCGTCACTCGATGAGGATCGGCTCTCCGCGGGAGTCGGTGGCGCTCACGTCGCCGGACTCCAGGTCCACGTCCACGCGGAGCACGCCATCGGGCGGTCCAGCGCCCTCGGTGCGCCAGAGGTCGGGCCGGGTCCGCAGGTAGACCGTGCCGTGCCAGACCGCGAGGCCGGCGCCGTCACCGAAGACCAGGTCGAACTCCAAGAAGGAGTAGGAGTCGGGGTAGTACGCCTCGGGGATGTCCGAAGGATCCAACCGCAACGCCCAGTTCCCCTCGGCGTCGGTGCTGACTATCGGGGCCGACCAACGCTGGGCACCCGCATCCGCATCGGCGGCGCTGGTGACCGGCGTCGCCTGAAGGACGACGTTCGCGTTCTCCAACGGGCTCCCGTCCCGTACGACGGTCCCGTAGGCGAGCAGCAGACCCGAGGCAGGGCCGGCTGTCGCGAGCGTTTCCTCGACGGTGTCTTCGTTCGGTTTCTGGTAACCACAGCCGACGACGACCACCAGCGGGATCAACGCCAGAGCGAGCCACCTCCACGGGAGCCTCATCAGCGCTTCTCGTAGTGCGGGTACGGCGCCCAGATGGACGTCGTACCGCCTGAGGTGACGCGGTACTCCCGGACCGTCGGCGCCCTGAACCGGTACGTCGCCGCACCGCTGCTGGTCGTCGTCCGGGTCGCGAAGTGCGTCCAGGCGCAGGTCGGACAGGTCCGGTACGACAGGGCGACGGCGCGCTTGCCCCACGGTCCGAAGGTGTTCGCACTGCGCGAGTACTTCCGCAAGGAGGTGATGAGGGTGACGTACTGACCGGACCGCCTAGCCGAGAACGAGAACCGCGAGTCCAGGCGCACCACCGTGCGTGGCGTGTTCTGCAGGATGTCGTCGGCTGCATCGTTGAAGGCCGAGACCGGCTTGGCGACGTACACACCGAGCGCCTCTCGGTCGAAGTACTTCCAGAAGTCCTTCGTGGTGCCCGGGTAGACGAGGCTGTTGACATAGGTGCCGCGGGAGAGGTGCTTGACGTCCCAGCTGGCATAGGTGACCTGGGGTGCGGAACAACTCGCCGAGAGCCGCCCGTACACGACCTCCTCGGCGGTGTTCACCCGGAGTCTGCTCGGGGTCAGGACCGAGCAGCGCGGCTGGTCGCCGGCCCGGACCTCGAACGAGACGGCGCTCCGGTGGCCTGCCGTCGCGTCGTCCTTGATCACGAACTGGTAGTAGGGGTTCGGCGCCAGCGCGGCGAGGCTGAACGATCGGCTCTCCGCGCCGTTCCCGGTCCAGTCGAAGGAGCCCTGGTCGACAACCACAGGCTCCTTGTCCGGCGGGGTCCGCTCGACCCGGTAGCTGTACACCCCGACGGGCGCGCCGCCGAAGTCCACGACGTACGGACCGGTGAAACCCTCGTAGACAGGCTTCGTGCCCGACGGCCTGACGATCACCGGATTTCCGTCGCCGGTGGCTCCCGCCCCGGAGAGCGGCGCCGTGGCCAGCGCTGCACCCGCAAGAACCGTCACCAGAGCAGCCGCGAGCAGGCGGGGTCCTGACCGTCTCGGCATGGTGTTCCTCGGAGTCGGAAGGGTTGAGCGCTCGATTCTACGTAACCGGGCACCGATCGCGGATCTGGTTCTGTCGGCGGTGGATGCCACCCTCGGCGTATGGAGAACTTGTTGCCCCTGCTGACCCTGGTCGTCGGAGCGTTGCTCGGCTGCCTTCTGGGCGTCCTGGCCACCCTGCGCTGGAGCCGCCGCAGCGCAACGGCTCTGGGCCCGGCTGTCGACCAGGCACTACTGCGCGACGGCCTCGACCGGCTGCACGACAAGATGTCCGACCTCGAGCACCAGCGTGTCTCCTGGCAGAGCACGCTGCACCAGCAGGTCGACGAGGTCCGCCACTCCACCGACACCCTGCGTCGCGAGACCAGCGCGCTCGCCACTGCGCTGCGCAAGCCTCAGGTACGAGGACAGTGGGGCGAGCTGCACCTGCGCCGCACCATCGAGGTCGCGGGCCTCGTCGAGCGCTGCGACTTCGAGCAGCAGGTCCACCTGGTCGGCGAGGACGGCAGCCAGCGGCCCGACGTGGTGATCCGCCTGGCCGGCGGCAAGAGCATCGTGGTCGACGCCAAGGTGCCGCTGTCGGCGTACTTGGACGCGCTCGCCACCGATGAGCTCGAAGAACAGGCCGGGTACCTCGCCCAGCACGCCCGCCAGCTGCGCATCCACGTCGACCAGCTCTCCGGCAAGGCCTACTGGCGCACGCTCCAACAGAACGGAGCAGAGGCGCCCGAGTTCGTGGTGCTGTTCATGCCTGCCGAGTCGGTGCTCGCCGCAGCGCTCGACGCCGACCCCAGACTCCTCGAGTACGCCGCCTCGTGCAACGTCGTACTGGCCACCCCGACCACGTTGATCGCCCTGCTCCGCACGGTCGCCCACGGTTGGACGACCGAGACCCTCGCCGAGCGCACCCGCGAGATCCACCAGCTCGGCCGCGACCTCTACAGCCGGCTCGGCACCGTCGGCCGGCACCTCGACAAGCTCGGCCGCTCGCTGAAGAGCAGCGTCGAGTCGTACAACAGCGCCGTCGGCTCGCTGGAGACCCGGGTCCTGGTCACGGCCCGGCACTTCTCGGACGTCGCGGACCTCGATGCCCCCCTGCCGGCACCGCGTCCGGTCGAGGACGCACCGAGGCCGCTCACCGCGATCGAGCTGCTCGAGGCCGTGGCCGAGCAACGACCCACGCTCGTGGACCTGCCCGATGGCGATCCGACGAGCACCTGCGACGGTGCGACCCGCTCCGGCGTGCCTCCCGAAACCCACCGCAGGGCCGACCTACGTTAGAGCGGTGAGCGCACCCACCCTGTGGGAAGAAGGCCGTTGGCCCGGCAGTCGGGTCACGCGGTTCGCGATCTTTGCGTCCGTGCTCCTGGTCGCGACCGACCTGGCCGTCTCCTCGGACCTCGGCCTGCTCTTCGATACCGGCTTCGTGCTGCTCTGCATGATGATCGCCCTGGCGATCAAGCCCACCGATTTCTTCGCGGTCGGCGTCCTCCCGCCGATGCTGCTGCTCGGCCTCTTCGTCGTCCTGGGCGTCATCGACCGGGGTTCGATCGCACCTGCGGATGACAGCCTTATCCAGGCTGTCATCTCCGGGTTGGCTCACCACTCCGGTTCGCTGCTGGTCGGCTACACCCTGGCACTCGCGATCCTGGCGATCAGAAGCCGGGTGCTGCGCCGATGCGCGGCCGAGGATGCCGCGCCCCAGGTGCGCAGGTCCGAGAACTACTCGAAGCGCGAGGTGTCGCCGGCGCCGTACCGGGTGACCTCGGGGGCGCCCGAGGTGAAGTCGACGACGGTGGTCGGCAACGAGCCGCACTCCCCCGAGTCGATGACGGCGTCCAAGACCTGATCCAGCTCGTCCTTCACCAGCCAGCCCTCGGTCATCGGCTCGGTCTCGCCCGGCAGCAACAGCGTGCTCGACAGCATCGGCTCGCCCAGCTCCTCCAGCAGCGCCCGTACGACGGGGTGCTCCGGGATCCGGACCCCGACCGTCTTCTTCTTCGGGTGCATCAGCCGCTTCGGCACCTCGCCGGTCGCCGGCAGGATGAATGTGTAGGGGCCAGGCGTCGCCGCCTTGATCGCCCGGAAGGCCGCGTTGTCGATATGCACCAGCTGGCCGAGCTGGGCGAAGTCGCGGCAGACCAGCGTGAAGTGGTGTTTGTCGTCGAGCTGGCGGATCGCTCGGATCCGGTCCAGGCCGTCACGGTTGCCGAGCTGGATCCCCAGGGCATAGCCCGAGTCCGTCGGGTACGCCAGCAGGCCGTCCCCTCGCACGAGGGAAACTGCCTGACCGATCAGTCGGGGCTGGGGGTCATCGGGATGGACAACGAGATAGCGAGCCACGTGGATTGAGCCTAGTCCAGAACTCAGGACCCGGTCGAAGCAGCCTTTGCTGCATTCTCCGCGGCCCGGATGTCCCGGCGGAGCTCCGGCGGGAGCGCGAAGATCAACGACTCCTCCGCAGTGTGGACGGCCTTCGCGTCCGGGTACCCGCGTTCGGCGAGGAACGCGAGCACACCGTCGACCAGCTCTTCGGGGACCGAGGCGCCCGAGGTGACGCTGACCTTGTCGACGCCCACGAGCCAGGCCTCGTCGATCTCTCCGGCGTCATCGACCCGGTACGCCGACTTCGCTCCGGCCTCGAGGGCGACCTCGGCCAGGCGGACTGAGTTTGAGGAGTTCGCGGACCCGACCACGATCACCAGGTCGGCTTCCCCGCTGATCTCCTTGACCGCGAGCTGACGGTTCTGGGTGGCGTAGCAGATGTCGTCGCTCGGCGGGTCGAGGAGATCGGGGAACCGCTCCCGGATCGCGTGCACGGTGGCCATCGTCTCGTCGACCGAGAGCGTGGTCTGGGAGAGCCAGGCAACCCGTTTCGGGTCGCGGACGACGATGCTCGGTACGTCCTCAGGACCCTGGACGAGCTGAATGTGATCGGGCGCCTCGCCCGCGGTGCCCTCGACCTCTTCGTGTCCCTCGTGGCCGATCAGCAGGATGTCGTAGTCGTCGGCGGCGAACCGCTTCGCCTCGTGGTGGACCTTGGTGACCAACGGGCAGGTCGCGTCGATCGTTTTCAGCTCGCGCTCGGCCGCCTCGGCGTGAACCGCGGGAGAGACGCCGTGGGCGGAGAAGACCACGGTCTGGCCGGCCGGGACCTCGTCGAGCTCCTCGACGAAGATCGCGCCCCGGGACTCGAGGTCGGCGACGACGTGCTTGTTGTGCACGATCTGCTTGCGGACGTAGACCGGCGAGCCGTACAGGTCCAGCGCCTTCTCGACCGTGATCACCGCACGGTCGACGCCGGCGCAGTAGCCGCGCGGCGCGGCGAGCAGCACGGCGCGCTCGGCCTCCTCCGGCGAGAGGACGCGGGGCATCGCGAGGTCGAGGTCCATGCCGCCATCCTAGGTGAGCGGGCCAGGACGCCTCACCGGGTTGCGCCCGGGCGGGTGTCCCAGGGTGACCCGGGGCCGTCCCAGGGGTGACCTAGGGTTCCCCCATGACGCTGTCGACCTCACCGGAGAGCCCCGTGCCGGTTCGGCAGGTCGTGGGCCTGATCAGCGGGTGGGTGGATCGGCTCGGCGCGGTCTGGGTCGAGGGCCAGGTGGTGCAGCTCAACCGTCCCGCCAACTCGAACACAGACTTCCTCACCCTGCGGGACAAGCTCGCGGACGTCTCGGTCCAGCTGACCTGCCCGCGGGCTGTCGTCGACTCGTTGCCGACGCCGCTGGTCAACGGCGCCCAGGTGGTCGCGCACGCGAAGCCGTCGGTCTACCCGAACCGCGGCTCGCTGTCGCTCCAGGTCCGGGAGCTGCGCCTGGTCGGGGAGGGCGAGCTCCTCGCCCGTCTTGAGCGGCGGCGCCAGCTCCTCGCCGCCGAAGGCCTGTTCGCTACCGAGCTCAAACGCACGCTCCCCTTCCTCCCGCACCGCATCGGGCTGGTGACCGCCCGGAACTCCGCCGCCGAGAAGGACGTCCTCGAGAACGCCCGCCGCCGGTGGCCAGGTGTGGCTTTCGAGGTCCGGTACGCCGCGATGCAGGGCGTCAACGCTGCCGAGCAGGTGATTGATGCCCTCGGCGCCCTGGACCGCGATCCGGCCGTCGACGTCATCGTCATCGCGCGGGGCGGAGGCTCGGTCGAGGACCTGCTCCCGTTCTCCGACGAGGCCTTGATCCGTGCCGTGGCCGCCGCCAGGACGCCGGTGGTCTCCGCGATCGGGCACGAGCCGGACTCGCCGATCCTCGACCTCGTCGCCGACCTGCGGGCATCGACCCCGACAGACGCGGCCAAGCGGATCGTGCCGGACGTCGCCGAGGAGTCCCAGCGGGTACGCCAGATGCAGGACCGCGTCCGGCGTACGGTCCAGGTGCTGCTAGCCCGCGAGCAGCAGCACCTCGACGGGCTCCGCAGCCGACCGAGCATGTCCGATCCGCGGAGCGACCTGGGCAGGCGCACCCAGGAGATAGCGGCCTTGAGGGAGCGCGGGCGTCGGGTCGTGGGCCATGTTCTCGACCGGGCGGCCGACGACCTGGATCACAGCCTCGCCCGGGTCCGCGCCCTTTCCCCGTTGGCAACGATGCGTCGTGGGTACGCCGTACTCGCGGACGCCGACGGCGCGCACGTCTCCAGCGTGGATTCCCTCGACCCCGGTGCGGGCATCACTGTCCGGGTCGCCGACGGCCGGATCAGTGCGACCGTCACGGGCGTCGAATCCATTCCCCTGCCCGCTGAGTCCGCGCAATCTGTGCCCGCGAAATCCGAGGAGTCCGATGAGTGAGAAGACCGAGGCACCCCTCAGCTACGAGGATGCCCGCGAACAGCTGGTCGAGGTCGTCCGCACCCTCGAACAGGGCGGTACGACGCTCGCCGAGTCGCTCGCCCTCTGGGAGCGCGGCGAACATCTGGCGAAGACCTGCCAGGACGCTCTTGACGGCGCCCGCGCCCGATTGGACGCCGTCCTCGAAGCCGACGAGGACTGACCCGGGCTCAGCGCCCGTCTCGGTTGCGCAGGCTCTCCGCGAACGCGCGGATCTGATCGTCCGGAGCCGACCCCGCGACCAGCACCGACTCGCTGCGACCGCCCGGCACCGTGATGTCGATCGAAACGGCGTAGTCACCGCCGCTGTCCGTCCAGGACTGCCAGGTGGTGCCGTTGATGGTCACGTCCGGGCCTTGGCTCGCGTTCTCGTCGACAACTCGTTCGACTACGTCGCCCGCGCTCTCGTAGGTCTCCTCGAGACCGACGAACTTGCCGCTGTCGGTCAGCAACCCGAGGCGCCACCGCGGCTGGTTGCCGCCCTGGTACGTCGCCGAGGTCGCTCGCCAGCCGTCGGGTAGTGCGTCAGGCGCATACAGCTGCAGGGCATCGTCCGCGCGGCCTGCCTTGACCCACGCAGTCCAGTCCGCGGTCCTGACCGGCTGGACCGACTCGTCCGGTCGGCCCAGCAGGTACCACCCGCCGGCCACGACGACCGCGACGATCATGGCGCCGATCATCCCGGCGACTGATCGCTGGGTGTGCGGGTTCGCTGGCTGACTCATGCCACCATCTTGCCAACCCGTCGTAGCGGCGCCGCATCCGGTGCAGACTGACCCTGTGACGCATGCGACGACGTACCGGATCGCCGAGGCCGCTGCCCTCCTCGGCGTCAGCGACGACACCGTCCGCCGGTGGATCGACCAGGGCCGTCTCACGGTCACCCAGGTCAAAGGTCGCGCCACGATCGACGGGGTCGAGCTCGCGGCACTGGCCGAGTCGCTCGCCGACTCCCCCGACGAGGACGGCCAGCGGTCCTCGTCGGCCCGCAACCGGCTCCCCGGCATTGTCATCGGCGTGAAGAAGGACACCGTGATGGCCCAGGTCGAGCTGATCTGCGGTCCGCACCGGGTCGTCTCGCTGATGTCAGCCGACGCCGCCGACCAGCTGGGCCTGGTACCGGGCGCCCGCGCCACCGCGTCGATCAAGTCGACGAACGTGGTCGTGGAACGACCCTGAGCGTTCCGGAGCGTCTCGCCGCGGGTGCCTCCGGGGCGTCCCGTCCGGCCTCTGGCCCCGCGACAGATAACATCGCCTCATGTCCGAATCCCACCTGCCCGAAGCGCTCGCCGTGGCTCCCATGTCACCCGACCGGAACCTCGCCCTCGAGCTGGTCCGGGTGACCGAAGCAGCCGCGATGGCCGCCGGTCGCTGGGTCGGGAAGGGCGACAAGAACGGAGCCGACGGGGTCGCGGTCAACGCGATGCGGACGCTGATCTCCACCGTCGGCATGCGTGGCACTGTGGTGATCGGCGAGGGCGAGAAGGACAACGCCCCGATGCTCTACAACGGCGAGGAGGTCGGCGACGGCACCGGCCCCGAGTGCGACGTCGCGGTCGACCCGATCGACGGAACCACCCTGACTGCGAAGGGGATGGCCAACGCGGTCGCCGTTCTCGCCGTGTCCCCGCGGGGCTCGATGTACGACCCGTCTGCCGTCTTCTACATGGAGAAGCTCGTCACCGGGCCCGAAGCCGCCGACGTCGTCGACATCCGCTACCCGGTCGCGGAGAACATCCACCTGGTTGCCAAGGCCAAGGGCGGCAAACCCGAGGACGTCACCGTCGTGCTGCTGGACCGCCCGCGGCACGAGCAGATGGCGCGTGAGATCCGCGACACCGGCGCCCGGATCAAGTACATCACCGACGGCGATGTCGCCGGCGCCATCATGGCCGCCCGCGCAGACACCGGCGTCGACCTGCTCCTCGGTGTCGGCGGTACGCCGGAGGGCATCATCACCGCCTGCGCGATCAAGTGCATGGACGGCGTCATCCAGGGCAAGCTCTGGCCGACCAGCGACGAGGAGCGCGAGCGCGCCCTGGCGGCCGGCCTCGATCTCGACCAGATCCTGCTGACCGACGACCTGGTCTCCGGTGACGACTGCTTCTTCGTCGCCACCGGCATCACCGACGGCGAGCTGATGAAGGGTGTCCGCTACCGCGCCGGGGGTGCCTCGACGCACTCGCTGGTCATGCGCAGCCGCAGCGGGACCATCCGCGAGATCATCAGCGACCACAAGCTCAGCAAGCTGCGCGCATACGCCAACGTCGACTTCGAGCGCTGAACCGACGATGACGGTCGCATGATCGTCGTCGTCGGCGAGTCGCTCGTCGATCTCGCCGACGGCCCCGACGCCCGGGTGGTGGAGTCCGTCGGTGGATCGCCGTTGAACGTCGCCGTGGCCCTCGGACACCTCGAGGTCCCGGCCCTGCTCGTCACCGAGGTCGGCGACGACTCCCGGGCGACGGCGGTCGCCGCGCGGGTCCGGGACAGCGAGATCGAGCTGATCACCTCCCGTACGGCGTCCGGCCGGACCCCGACAGCACGGGTCCGCTACCAGGACGGCGAGCCGGCGTACGACCTCGATCTCACCTGGAACCTCCCGCACATCGAGCTCCCCGAGTGCGACGCCCTGCACGTCGGCTCCCTGGGCACCGTGCTCGAACCCGGACGCGACAGCGTCCTGGACCTGGTCGAGCAGGCCTGGGCCCGCGACGTCTTCATCAGTTACGACCCGAACGTGCGCGCACCGTCCCTCTCCGACCACGGCCAGTCCTGGCGCGACGTCGAGTCGCTCGCCGACCGGGCCCACCTGGTCAAGCTCAGCGAGCAGGACATCGACCTGTTGCACCCAGGTGCCGATCCGGATGCGGTCGCCCGCTCGCTGCTCACCGGCGAGCGGACCGAGCTGGTCATCCTGACCCACGGGCCGCGCGGGGCGACGGCGTACGTCGAGGGCCCCGGTCGGGAGGTGCTCAGCGTCACGGTTCCGGCGACCGAGGTCGAGGTGGTCGACACGGTCGGTGCCGGCGACGCGTTCACCGCCGCCATCCTGGCAACGCTGCTGGAGACCGACGCGTTCGGCAACTACGCGGGCGGGGTGCCCAAGGACGCCGAGCGGCTGGAGTTGCTGCTGAGGGCGGGCGTGGAGGTGGCCGGGCTCAGCTGTTCACGGCCGGGAGCAGCATCCCCGGCACGCTCGGAACTACGTCCAGGCTGGCCTGGATCGGGTTGATCCTGCTCCGGCGCTGCCCCTCGAGGGCGAACCGGACCACGTCGAAGACTCGTGGGTCCAGGGCCATCCCGACGTGGCTGGCGGAGACCTCTACCGCGACAGCCGCCGGGTCGATACAGGCGCGCCAGTCGACGATCCCGTCGCGCTGGGAGTAGATCGCGGTGAAGCCGACCCCGGGGTCGAGGGACGCGTGCGTCTCCTCGAAGCTGGCCCGGGCGCAGGCACCCGCAATGCAGTCCTCGCTCATCAACCCACCGAAGCCGGCACGGGTCAGTCGGGTCAGCATCTCGGCATCCCGGGCGAGGATGTCGTGAACGGCACCGGGAGCCAGGACCGGGCTGCCCATCGAGACGATGCCGTGGATCAGGTCCGGGCGACGCGCAGCGAGGCCTCGGGCGAGCATGCCTCCGAGGCTGTGGCCGACCAGGGAGACCTTGCGTCCGCGCCGTGCGGCGATCGCCTCGATACGGCGTTCGAGCCGGTCGGCCGCTTCCCGGGTGCAGCCCATGTTCATCCGGATGTGCGATCGGTAGGTCCGGTAGCCGGCCCCGCGCAGCATCGTCGCCATCCCGGCCAGGGTGTAGTCACCGGCCATGAAGCCGGGGATCAGTAACACCGGCTCGGCAGTGCCCGGACGCTGGTGGCGCGCGTACGGGAGCGCGGCGCGAGCCTTGCGGTCGGAGCGCGCGCGTCGAACGTAGCGGGCCGCCTCGGGAACGATGCTGCCCTCGCGTGCGAGCGCCTGGAGACCCTGGGGTCCGGCGAATCCTGCGGGCTTGAGAAAGTCGCCCATCGGTGAGTTCACAGCTCGAAAGTATCGAAAACCACAGTTCTCTTAACGGAACTCGGCGAAAACCGTCGCCCGAGTCGGCGATGCTCAATAGGTAGAATTCAGGATCATCTGAGTCGAAAGGTCCTCCATGCCCCGCATCCGTTCCCGACGCAACCCCGGTCCGACCGAGACCGAGGTCGTCGTCAGCGGCGAACTCTTCGCGCCAGTCAGCGCCGGGGTCGAGCTCTGCTACCAGACGTACGGCGACCCGGACTCCGAGCCGCTGCTGCTGGTGATGGGCCTCGGCGGCCCGATGACCTGGTGGAACTCCGACCTGTGCACCCTGCTGGCACGCCAGGGCTTCTACGTGATCCGCTACGACAACCGTGACACCGGCCGCTCCAGCCGCGGGACCGCCCGGGTGAGCCGCCGGATGATCGTCGAGGCCGGCCTCGGCCGGAAGGTGAAGGCGCCGTACTCGCTGGACGACCTGGCGACTGACGGCTTCGGGCTGCTCGACCACCTCGGCATCGCCTCGGCGCACGTGACCGGGGTTTCGATGGGCGGGATGATCGCCCAGACGATGGCCCTCGCCCAGCCGCGCCGGGTGCGCAGCCTGGTCTCGATCATGTCGACCACCGGGCGCCGCACGGTCGGCTGGCAGGACCCCCGCCTCATCCCGGTGATGCTCGCCCCGCGCGGCGCCGACCGGGAGGCCTACATCGCCGAGTCCCGCAGGGTCGGCCAGATCCTCGGCTCCCCCGGCTACCCGGAGACAGCGGAATCCGCCCGGGCGCGCGCCGAGGTCACCTACGACCGCGGTCTCAACCCGGCTGGAGTGATGCGGCAGATGCTCGCGGTCCTGACCCAGCCCAACCGCCAGCGCGCCCTGCACGCGCTGCAGATGCCGGCCGCCGTCATCCACGGGATGAACGACCGCCTCGTGCACCCGTCCGGTGGTCGCGCCACCGCGCAAGCGATCCCGGGCGCGCAGTTGCTGCTGATCCCGGGCATGGGCCACGACCTCCCGGTCGAGCTGCACGAGACCTTCGCCGAGGTGATCACCCGGACCGCGGAGAAAGCCAGGGCCTGAGGCACCCCGGCACGATCGGCCTCCGCGCCGAAACCCGGGCTGGGGGACCGCTCCGCCCCGCACGGGATTACCCTTCCCTGCGTGAGCACCGAGCCTGAGTTCCGCTACTCCGACCTCCTCCCCACCGGCACCGACGACACCCCGTACCGGTTGATCACCACCGAGGGCGTCTCCACCTTCGAAGCCGACGGACAGAGGTTCCTGCGGGTCAGCCCCGAGGCGATCCAGCGCCTGACCGAAGAAGCGATGCACGACATCTCGCACTTCCTGCGGCCGGCCCACCTGAAGCAGCTCCGCACGATCATCGACGATCCCGAATCGTCGGGGAACGACCGCTTCGTCGCGCTCGACCTGCTCAAGAACGTGAACATCTCCGCCGGTGGCGTGCTGCCGATGTGCCAGGACACCGGGACGGCGATCGTGATGGGCAAGAAGTCCGAGGGAGTGCTCACCGGCTCCGACGACGGCGAGGCGATCAGCCGGGGCGTGTACGACGCCTACACGAAGCTGAACCTGCGCTACTCCCAGCTCGCGCCTCTGACGACGTACGAAGAGAAGAACACCGGCACGAACCTGCCGGCCCAGATCGAGCTGTACTCGACGACGTCCAAGGAAGGGAAGCCGGAGTACAAGTTCCTCTTCATGGCGAAGGGCGGCGGCTCGGCCAACAAGTCGTTCCTCTTCCAGGAGACGAAAGCCGTCCTGAACCCCCAGCGGTTGCTGGAGTTCCTCGACGAGAAGATCCGCTCCCTCGGTACCGCGGCCTGTCCGCCGTACCACCTGGCGGTGGTCATCGGCGGCACGAGCGCGGAGTTCGCCCTCAAGACCGCCAAGTACGCCAGCGCGCACTACCTGGACACCCTGCCGACCTCAGGGTCGATGAGCGCCCACGGGTTCCGCGACCTCGAGCTGGAGGAGGGGGTCTTCAAGCTCACCCAGTCCTTCGGTATCGGTGCACAGTTCGGCGGCAAGTACTTCTGCCACGACGTCCGTGTCGTCCGCCTGCCCCGGCACGGCGCTTCGTGCCCGGTCGCGATCGCGGTCTCGTGCTCGGCCGACCGCCAGGCGCTCGGCAAGATCACCGCCGAGGGCGTCTTCCTGGAGCAGCTCGAGATGGACCCGGCGCAGTACATGCCCGACGCCGGCGTCGCCGAGACCATCTCCGGAGGCGAAGTCGTCCAGGTCGATCTGAACCGACCGATGCCAGAAATCCTGGCGATCCTCTCCGAGCTCCCGGTGAAGACCCGGCTCTCCCTGACCGGCCCGCTGGTGGTGGCGCGCGACATCGCGCACGCCAAGATCCAGGAGCGGCTCGACGCCGGTGAGGAGATGCCCGATTACCTGAAGAACCACCCGGTCTACTACGCCGGTCCGGCCAAGACCCCGGAAGGAATGGCATCCGGCTCGTTCGGCCCGACCACCGCAGGTCGGATGGACTCCTACGTCAAGTCGTTCCAGGCCGCCGGCGGCTCGCTGGTGATGCTGGCCAAGGGCAACCGGTCCAAGCAGGTCACCGACGCCTGCCACCAGTACGGCGGCTTCTACCTCGGCTCGATCGGCGGTCCGGCCGCACGGCTCGCCCAGGACTGCATCAAGAGCCAGGAGGTCATCGAGTACTCCGAGCTCGGCATGGAAGCGGTCTGGAAGATCGATGTCGAGGACTTCCCGGCCTTCATCGTCGTCGACGACAAGGGCAACGACTTCTTCACCGACCCGTCCGGCGCGGTGAGCGTGCCGCTGACGGCGCTGGGTGACGCGGGCGGGCTGAAGGTCCGTTCGGCCGAGAAGTAGCCCGAGCCCGAGGAACTCTGGACCACTCTCGTCCGTTTCACCCAGGACCCGCCACGGACCGAAGGAGTTCCCATGCTGTGCCCCACCGACGGCGCCGCCCTGGTGATGAGCGGCCGCAGCGGCATCGAGATGGACTACTGCCACAAGCCCCAGCACAAGGAGCCCTGGCTCTCCGAGATGTTCGACTAGGTCTGACCATGCCCGCTTACATCGAGCCGGGGCCAGGGCAGGAGTCCGTCTGGGACTATCCGCGCCCGCCGCGGCTCGAGCAGCGTCAGGAGCAGGTTGTCGTGGTCCTCGGCGGCGTCACGATCGCCGAGACCACTGACGCCTGGTGCGTCCTGGAGACCAGCCACCCACCGTCCTACTACCTCCCTCGCTCGGCCTTCCTCGACGGCAGCCTCCGACAGGCGTCCGGTGCGTCGTACTGCGAGTGGAAGGGTTCTGCCACCTATCTCGACGTGGTCGCGGGCGACGTGGTCGCCGCACAGGGCGGTTGGACCTACCTCGATCCAACGCCCGCCTTCGCAGCGCTCCGCGACCACGTCGCGCTCTACCCGGCGCCGATGGACGGCTGTTTCGTCGCTGGCGAACGGGTCATCGCGCAGCCTGGCGGGTTCTACGGCGGCTGGGTGACCAGTCGGGTGACGGGACCCTTCAAGGGAGCTCCCGGCACCATGCACTGGTGAGGATTCAGCCTCTGCCAGGGCAGAGCGCGGGATAGCATGCCAACGGCTGCCGGATGGTGAGCCGCGGGCGGGAGCTGGAAATGAAACGACGTACGCCGATCATTGCCGTCATCACGACGGTGGTCCTGACGGTGGTCGGGTTCGGGCCCGCGCACGCCGAGCCGGGCGACCCGGTCGTCTCCGACCTGGACGCGAGTACCGCGGGACACGTGCTCGGCACGGTCACCAGCGTCGCGCCGTACGTGAGCGTTCGGCTCAGTACTGACGTCGCCCCGCAGATCGTCACCCTGACCGCGGGCACCGGCACCTTCGACCTGGCGACCTGGGGCTACTCGGGCACCCTGCCTGTCTACGTCGCGTCCTGTGCGGTCGCGGCGCCCGCGCTGCCCTCGGACTGCTCGACCGAGGTCGCCTCCACCGCGACCTTCACGCCGACCGACGTCGTCCCGGATGTCACCTGGCCGACCGACACGACCGTCGGCCCCGGCGACGGGCCTGTCGTCACCGTCTCCGACCCTGCCGGCGGCGGCGACCTCCGGGCGATATGGGTCAATCCCGGAGACGACCTGGAGACTGCGGTGACCCGCGACGTCGCCACCCCGCTGACCCTCTCCGATGGCTCCGGCTTCGTCCGCCTGGTCCGCTGCCGGGCCGGCAGCACCACCGTCTGCGCCGCCTTCTCGCCCGATCAGAAGGTCGACCTGGTCGTCCGTACGGTCGTGACCGCGACGGTCGGACCGGTCAACGCCCTCACTGCGAGCAGCCCGACGGCGGATGTCACCGTCGACACCGACGCGACCGGCACCTACCAGCTCACCTGGTCGCTGGAGCAGAGCGGTACCCCGGTCGCCGGGTACGGCGGCAGTACCAGCGGCACCCTCGACGGAAGTGGCGCTGCCGACCCGTTCATGATCGACGGCGGTGGACTCTTGGACGGCAGCTACGACGTTGTCGTCTCGATCAGCGTCACCGACCCCTCCTTCGGCGCTTACCCGGCAGCCGGGGCGGTCGGCACGGTGACCGTGGCCGGCGCCGGCCCGACCACCACCGCCACCATCGGACCGGTCGACGCGATCACGCAGAACCACCCGGGCTCGACCGTCACCGTCGACACCGACCAGGTGGGCACCTACACGGGTTCCTGGAGCCTGGAACAAGGTGGCACCCCGGTCACCAGCGGTTCGTTCACCGGCACGCTCGACGCGAACGGCGCGGCCACGTTCACCGTGAACGGCACCACGCTGGCTGATGGTGCCTACGACATCGCCGCGACAATCACGGTGACCAGGCCTGGTCTCGGGACGCTCCCGGCAGCCGCAGCGAGCGGCGCCCTGACCGTCGACAAGACCGGGCCGACTGTCACCCTGACCCGCTCGGTGGCGACGATCTACCCGCTGATCGCCACGACGAGCTATCCGACGCTCTCCCGGATCGACGTCACCGGCGACCTGGGCCCGGTGACCGGGTTCGTCGTACGGAACGGGAACGGCACCGTCGTCCGGAACCTCGTTCTGAACGTGAACAAGACGGTCTGGAACGGCAGGGACAACGCGGGCAAGGTCGTGTCGGCCGGCACCTACTTCGTCTTCGCGGTCGACACCGACGGCAACCGGAGCGTCAGCTCGGCGTCGGTCACGGTCTCCCGGCAGACGCTAGTCCTCAAGAAGTTCGTGAAGGAGTTGTCGGCGAGCGGGAGCCTGTTCGACAAGTTCATCGGCAAGTGCTCGACGCTGCGGAGCCCGTCGGCGCGTGGCACCAGGGGCTCACTCGGCTTCTACTCGAACACCAAGTGCGGTACCCAGACGTTCGCCTCGAGTGCCGTCTCCACGGCGCACGCGATCAGGGTCCCGGCCGCCGCGAAGTACGTGGACCTGCGGGTCGACGTCACCGGGGGTGCCGCCACTGCCAAGAAGTACAGCAAAGGGATCATCCGGTACCTGAGCACCAAGGGATCCTGGACGAACGAGACCGTGATCTCCTCGACGTACGGCATCCACCGGGGCCCGGTCCGGCCGACCACCGGGCTGATCGATCCGAACCAGTTCCTCGTCTGGGGTTTCGTCACGGCGTACGGCTCCCGGTACGACGTCATCCGGTTCACGGTCGTCGTCCGCTACTACGCGCTCAGCTAGCCTCCAGGACGTGGAGTACGTCGAGATCGCCCGGGCCGAGACGCCGCGCGGCGAGGTGGTCCTACGCGAGCGTCGCGAGCAGAACACCCCGACTGTCCTGGAGCTTCGGGTCAACGGCGTCTTCGTGATGGACACACTCGAGACCACCTCGCAGCGCGCGCTCGCCACCGCGGCCCTCGGGCTGATCCCGGATGTGCACACGGTCCTCATCGGCGGGCTCGGCCTCGGCTTCACGATGCACGAGGTGCTGGCCGATCCACGGGTCGAGGCGTGCACCGTGGTGGAGCTCGAGCAGGCGCTCGTCGGCTGGATGCGCGACGGGACCATCGCGCACGGGCCGAAGCTCCTGGCCGAGGAGCGGCTCACCGTCGTCGTCGGGGACCTCGCGATGGCACTCGCCGAGGCTTCGGAGGCGGCGTACGACCTGGTCCTGCTGGGCGTCGAGAACGGACCCGACCACCGGGTCCACGATGCGGACGAGACGCTCTACCAGGACCCGCTGCTCCAAGCGGCCTACCGGGCGAGCGGCCAGGTCCTGGCGATCTGGTCAGCGGTCGAGGCTCCCCAGCTGGCGGCCTCGTTGGAGAGCGTCTTCGGCAACGTCACGACCACGCCGTACGACGTCACGCTCGGCACGCGTGCCGAGCACTACTTGCTCTACTCGGCACGCAAGTAGCCTGGGTTCATGGGCGCCGACGAGGGCATGCGGATCGAGCACGACTCCATGGGTGAGGTACAGGTCCCTGCGTCCGCGTTGTGGCGGGCCCAGACCCAGCGGGCGATCGAGAACTTCCCGATCTCCGGCACCACGCTCGAGCCACGCCACATCAAAGCGCTCGCCGCGGTCAAGGCCGCCGCTGCGACGGTGAACGCCCGCCTCGGGGTGATCACCGAGGACCAGGCGACCGCCATCGAGACAGCGGCCCAGGCGGTGATGTCCGGCCGGTTCGACGAGCACTTCCCGCTCGACGTGTTCCAGACCGGGTCCGGCACCAGCTCGAACATGAACACCAACGAGGTGCTGGCCTCCCTCGTCGCCCATAGCGGCGGTGAAGTGCACCCCAACGACCACGTCAACGCGAGCCAGTCGAGCAACGATGTGTTCCCCACCTCGATCCACGTGGCCGCGGCCCTTGCAGTGGTCGAAGACCTCGAACCGTCCTTGGACGTGCTGGCGACCTCGCTGGAGGCGAAGGGCACCGAGTTCGCAGGCCTGGTCAAGTCCGGCCGCACCCACCTGATGGACGCGACCCCGGTGATGCTGGGCCAGGAGTTCGGCGGGTACGCCGCCACCGTCCGGCTGGCGGCCGAGCGGCTCGAAGCGGTGCTCCCCCGGGTCCGCGAGCTCCCGCTCGGCGGTACTGCCGTCGGCACCGGGATCAACACACCGCCCGGCTTCGCCGCCCAGGTCATCGCCGAGCTCGCCGAAGCCACCGGCCAGCCGTTCACCGAGGCCCGGAACCACTTCGAGGCCCAGGGCACCCGGGACTCGTTGGTCGAGCTGAGCGGAGTGCTCAAGACGATCGCGGTCGGCCTCACCAAGATCTGCAACGACCTGCGCTGGATGTCCTCGGGTCCGACCACTGGCCTGGCGGAGATCCACCTGCCTGACCTCCAGCCGGGCTCGAGCATCATGCCGGGCAAGGTCAACCCCGTGCTGCCGGAGGCGACGCTGATGGTCTGCGCCCAGGTGATCGGCAACGACACCGCGATCGCCATGTCGGGGGCGTCGGGCAACTTCGAGCTCAACGTGATGATGCCGGTGATCGCCCGCAACCTGCTGGAGTCGATCCGGATCCTGTCGACCTCGACCCGGCTGCTCGCCGAACGCTGCGTCGACGGCATCACCGCGGACGTCGAGCGGATGCGTCGGTACGCCGAGTCCTCACCGTCGGTCGTGACCCCGCTGAACAAATACCTCGGCTACGAGGAGGCCGCGAAGGTCGCCAAGGAGTCGCTGCGGGAGGGAAGGACGGTCCGCGAGCAGGTCCTGGCCATGGGTTACGTAGACCGCGGCGTCCTCACCCTCGACCAGCTCGATACTGCTCTCGATGTCGAGGGGATGACGCACCCGTGACGTCGGCGATCCCGACCGGGCAACCCCGGACGGTCGTGATCACCGGGGCCAGCGACGGCATCGGCCTCGAGTGCGCGAGCCAGCTCGCCGCCCAGGCCCAGCACCTGGTACTCGTCGGCCGCAACCCGGAGAAGCTCGCGGCAGCCGTCGCGCGGATCCACCACGAGTCGCCGCAGGCGCAGGTCGACTCCTACGTCTGCGACTTCGCGGTCCTGGCCGACGTACGGCGCCTCGCGGTCGAGCTGCTCGCGGCGTACCCGCGCATCGACGTCCTGGTGAACAATGCCGGCGGCGCGCACGACAAGCGCACCGAGACGGTCGACGGCTACGAGACCACCTTCGCCGTGAACCACCTCGCGAGCTTCCTGCTCACCGAGCTGCTCCTCGACCGGCTGGTCGCGTCCGGCCCCGCCAGGATCGTCACCACCGCATCGGTCGGGCACTACCGGGCCACGATGGACTTCGACGACCTCGGCTTCGAGAAGGGTTACCAGATCATCCGCGCCTATGGTCGGTCCAAGCTCGCCAACGTGCTCTACACCCGCACCCTCGCCGCTCGTCTCGAGGGCACCGGCGTCACCTCGAATTGCTTGCACCCTGGTGCAGTGGCGACCAACATCTGGAGCGGCGCGCCCCGCTACCTGCAGCCGGTGCTGGACCTGGTCAAGCGACTAGCGATGATCTCCCCGGCCGAGGGCGGAGCGACCTTGACCTACCTGGCCACGAACGCGGATGTCGACGGGTGCAGCGGCGGCTACTACACCAAGAACCAGCTCAAGGAGCCCTCGGCGTTGGCACAGGACGGAGCAGTCGGACGCCGCCTCGTCGAGGTCAGCAGGACGATGGTCGGGCTGAGCTGAGCGGCCTCGGGGACGGGCTCAGTACCAGCCTTGCGCACTCTTGAACGACCAGGCAGCGCAGGCGGTCCCGTAGCGGTTCTCGATGTAACCCAGACCCCAACGGATCTGGGTCTCAGCGTTGTCCTTCCAGTCCGCGCCGGCACTGGCCATCTTGGAGCCGGGCAGCGCCTGCGGGATCCCGTAGGCCGAGGAGGACGGGTTGTCGGCGTGGACATTCCAACCCGACTCGCTGGACCAGAGGTTGTCGAGGCAGCCGAACTCCGAGGAGGAGATGCCGTACTTCGGCATCAACGTCCGGGCCAAGCCCTTTGGATCTGTGGTGCCTAGGTCCTCCGAGCGGGTTACCGCGACGCCGTTCCCGCTACCGAGCTCGGCGACCTTGAGGGCGTCCGCCTTCGTACGACGATCGCCGGTCGAGCGCGAGACGGCTTGTTCACGGCGGGTGAGATCCGAGGCACTGAGCAGCGCCTTGCCGGTGGAGTGGTTCACGAGCCCACCATCGGGGGTCTCCGCGTTCGCCGCGATCCCGGCGGAGACCGCGAGACCCGTCGCGAACATGGCGGCACCGGAGTACAGGACTGCGGTCCTGGCACCAGCGCGAACTCGTTTCGGGGGCGCGTTCCGGTGCTTCGGAACGTACGTGTCAGGCAAGGCAAGGACTCTCGGCTTGACGAAAGGGGACGTCATGCAACGCACCGGACGTGGCCGGCCGCAGGGGAAAGATCGTGCTGGCTGTGCTTGATCGGGGAGGTGTCCACCTTCACCCGAACCCGACCACGGAATCAATTCGGCACGCCGCATCGCGAGATACGGCATACTCCTGAGGCTTCTGTGGCTGATGAGGCTGGTCGGGCGGTGAGCTCCCGCTCACATCGCGACGTGCTCGAGCATCTCCGTGACCAGCGCCGCGATCGGCGAACGCTCCGAACGGGTCAGAGTCACGTGGGCGAACAACGGGTGACCCTTGAGACGGTCCACCACCGCCACGACGCCGTCGTGCCGACCAACCCGGAGGTTGTCGCGCTGCGCGACGTCGTGGGTGAGGACCACCTTGGAGTTGGAGCCCATCCGGGAGAGCACCGTCAGGAGCACGTTGCGCTCGAGCGACTGGGCCTCGTCGACGATCACGAAGGCGTCGTGCAGCGAACGACCGCGGATGTGCGTCAGCGGCATCACCTCGAGCATCCCGCGGTCCAGGATCTCGTCGACCACCTCGGGGGTGGTGATCGCGCCGAGGGTGTCGAAGACGGCCTGACCCCAGGGCGACATCTTCTCGGACTCGCTGCCGGGCAGGTAGCCGAGCTCCTGGCCGCCGACCGCGAACAGGGGACGGAAGACAACGACCTTCTTGTGCTGGCGCCGCTCCATCACGGTCTCGAGTCCCGCGCAGAGGGCGAGCGCGGACTTCCCCGTCCCCGCGCGACCTCCCAGCGAGACGATGCCGACCTCCGGGTCCAGCAGCAGGTCGAGAGCGATCCGCTGCTCGGCCGAGCGACCGTGCAAACCGAACGCCTCGCGGTCGCCCCGGACCAGGTGCACCCGCTTGTCCGGACCGACCCGACCGAGGGCGCTGCCGCGCTCGGACATCATCACCAGACCGGTGTGACAGGGCAGGTCGCGGGCGTCGTCGAGGTCGATCACCGCGTCGTCGTACAGCTCGTCCAGATCGGCGGCGGCGACGTCGACCTCGGCCATCCCGGTCCAGCCGGCGTCGGACTCGTGGATCTGCTCGCCGAGGTACTCCTCGGCGTCGAGCCCGACGGCCGACGCCTTGATCCGCAGGGGCAGGTCCTTGGAGACCAGAGTGACCCGGTAGCCCTCGTTGGCCAGGTTGTTGGCCACCGCGAGGATCCGGGTGTCGTTGTCGCCCAGCCGAAAGCCAGAGGGCAGCGACGCGGCGTCGGTGTGGTTCAGCTCCACCCGCAGGGTGCCGCCGTGCTCGCCAATGGGGATCGGCTGGTCGAGACGTCCTGCCTGGACCCGCAGCTCGTCGAGGGTGCGGAGCGCGGAGCGTGCGAAGTAGCCGAGCTCGGGGTGGTGGCGCTTGCCCTCCAGCTCGGTGATGACCACGACCGGGAGCACCACCTCGTGCTCCTCGAAGCGCTTGAGCGCCCCAGGGTCGGCCAGCAGGACCGAGGTGTCCAACACGTACGTCCGCCGCTCTGCGTTCGACGCCGGCGGCTCGGTCGCGGTGGAGGTGGTGGGGGTCTTGCTGACGGCACCAGCTGTTGCGCGCTTCGCAGTGGCCACGGGTGTGTTCCCCTCACAGACCGGCACGCGCACTCAGCGCCCCGGTCCTCAGCAGTGGTGCTCGGACCAGGACAGGCAGGGGTCTGAGTGCTGACCCCCAAGAACGTGATCGCTCACGAACCCGCCTCCTGATGCAGACCGCAGCGGTTGCGATCCACTGATTAAAAAGTACGTCCGAAAAATCCCGCATCCACGCCGACACGCCCGGATCAAGGTGACGGGAGTATGAACGCGGCTGCGCCGTGATCAGCCTTCGTTCTCCACGGCTTCTCGCTCCGGTCACGAACGAGCAAGCTCCTCGGGCCTCCGCTTACGCGCCGTAGCGGCGCTCGCGCAGGGCGAACGCCCGGATCGCGCGGAGGAAGTCGACGCGCCGGAAGTCCGGCCAGTACGCCTCGCAGAAGTAGAACTCGCTGTGCGCGCTCTGCCAGAGCAGGAACCCGCCGAGCCGCTGCTCCCCCGAGGTCCGGATCACCAGGTCCGGATCCGGTTGTCCTTTGGTGTAGAGGTGCTCGGCGATGTGCTCGACATCGATCACCTCGGCGAGCTCCTCGATGGTCCGCCCCTTAGCCGCCTCGGCATGCAGCAGAGCTCGTACGGCGTCCGCGATCTCGCGACGCCCGCCGTACCCGACCGCGACGTTGACCAGGATCCCGTCGACGTCCCGGGTCGACCCCTCGGCGGCCTTCAGGCGCGCAGCGGTCTCGGCCGGCAGCAGGTCAAGGGCACCCACGGGGTGCAGCCGCCAGCGGTGCTGCTCGGCGAGCGAGGCAACCGCGCCCTCGATGATCCGCAACAGCCCGGCGAGCTGGTCGGCCGGCCGGTTCAGGTTGTCGGTCGAGAGCAACCAGAGGGTGACGACCTTGACGCCGACCTCCTCGCACCACTCCAGGAGCGGCTCGATGTTGGCGGCGCCGGCCTGGTAGCCACCTGCGCTGTCCGCGCCGACTGCCTTCGCCCAACGCCTGTTGCCGTCGAGCATCACCCCGACGTGCTGCGGGATTCGGTCGGTCGGCATCCGCCGCACCATCCGTGCCTCGTACAGGGGGTAGAGCACCCTGCGCAGGCCACGCTTCCAATCCGCCACTGCCTCAGGCTACCGCTGCACGTCCTGCGACGAGGGATCCTTCGACGGAGTCGGGCCCCCGTGATGTTCACCTCGTCGGTCATCTCGGTTACCTACGCTGCCGTAACCTTTGCCCATGAACGCACGCGTCCCCGCCGAGGAGAAGGCCCCGGAGCCGGCCCACGGACCCGTCCTCGACCGCGCCTCGGAGTTGACGTACGCGGCCGAACAGGTGATGAAGGACAAGATCGCCGAGGTCAAGCCGAAGTTGCGGGGTTGGCTGCACGCCGCTTGGTCCCCGCTGGCCCTCGCCGCCGGGATCGTGCTGATCTGCCTCTCCCCCACCCTCGCCACCCGGGTCAGCTCAGGACTCTTCGCCGGTACGGCCATCCTGCTCTTCACCGTCAGCGCGATCTACCACCGCGGCACCTGGTCCCCCCGGGTCTGGGCCTTCCTGCGCCGGTTCGACCATGCGAACATCTTCCTGCTCATTGCAGGCTCCTACACGCCGTTCGCGATCACCCTTCTCGACGGCGGTGCTCGAGTCGGCATGCTCGTCGTCGTCTGGACCGGGGCGATCCTGGGAGTCGCCTTCAAGCTGCTGTGGATTGACGCACCGCGCTGGCTCTCGGCGCCGATCTACATCGCACTCGGCTGGGCGGCGATCTTCTACGCCGACGACTTCGCTACCGGTGGCACCGCGGTGATCACCTTGATCGCAGTCGGCGGCGGCCTCTACACCTTGGGCGGCATCGTCTACGCGCTGAAGAAGCCGGACCCGTTCCCGGCCTGGTTCGGCTTCCACGAGATCTTCCACGTGTTCACGATCGCGGCGTTTATCTGCCACTACATCGCCGCGTCGATCGCGACCTACCAGCTGCGCTGAGGCCTACGCCAGCAGGGACGCCGGGTCGGTTACCGGGCGCTCGCAGACCATCCCGCGACAGACGTACGCCGCTGCGGAGCCGTCGACCAGGGCCCGGCCAGCGAGCAGCGGGATCGTCGACGCCTCAGCCTGAGCCGGAGTGACCACCAGTACGATCGCTCCCAGGGCGTTGCGTGCCTTCGCGGCCAGCGCGTGCCCCGTCGGATCGTCCGGCTCGGTGACCACGACGATCTCCAGCGGCCCGTCCAGCGCGGACTGCGCTGCCGCCAGCGACCAACCGGCGAACCGGGGCGCCCGCTCGGCGAGGCGTCGTACCGATCCCAGCGCGGCCTCGGCCGCGTCGCGGTGCCGGCCCGACCCCGTGATCGCGGCGTAGCGCAGCAGTGCCGCGGTGATCGCGGAGTGGCCCGACGGGCTGGCGTTGTCCGAGGGGTCCCGAGGCCGGGCGATCAGGGTCTCGGCGTCGTCGGCGGTGTCGTAGAACCCGCCGTCGCCGTCGACGAACTGCTCCAGTCCGACCTCGAGCAACGTGCCCGCTCGCTCGACCCAGAGCCCGTCCCCGGTCGCCTCGGCCAATGCGACGAAGCCGTCCGCGACGCAGCCGTAATCCTCCAGGACACCGGCATGCTGGCCGACGACGCCGTTGCGCGAGACCCGGCGGAGGCGACCATCGAGCAGGTGCAGGTCCCAGAGCAGGTGCGCGGCCCTCACGGCCGCGTCGAGGAAGCGCGCCTCCTCCAGGACTCCGGCAGCGCGGGCCAGCGATGCGATCGCCAGACCGTTCCACGCTGCCACCACCTTGTCGTCCTCGGCGGGTCGCACGCGTCGGGCCCGCGCCTCGAGCAGCCGGTTGCGGACCGTCGCCCAGCGGACGGGGTCGTCGGGGTCTGCGAGGAGCTGGAGCACCGAGCTGCCCTCCTCGAAGGTCCCGTGCGGGGTCACCGTGAGCAGCTGCGCAGCCCAGCCGCCGTCCTCCGGACCGAGGACCTCGACCAGCTGGTCGGGGGTCCAGACGTAGTACGTCCCCTCCGCTCCTTCCGAGTCGGCGTCCAGCGCCGAGGAGAAGCCGCCTTCCGGAGTACTCAGCTCGTCGAGCAGGAAGTCAGCGGTCTCTCCCGCGATCCGGCGCGCAAGGGCGTCGCCGCTGATCGCGTACCAGGACGCGTAGGCGCCGAGCAGCAGCGCGTTGTCGTACAGCATCTTCTCGAAGTGCGGCACCACCCAGCGGGCATCGACGGAGTACCGCGCGAAGCCACCACCGAGCTGGTCGTAGATGCCGCCGCGCGCCATCGCCTCCAGGGTCTGGGTCGCCATCGGGAGCTCGCCGCGGCGCAGCAGGAACTCCAGCAGCATCGAGGGCGGGAACTTCGGCGATCCGCCGAAGCCGCCGTGCAGCTCGTCGAACTCCTTGGCGAGCTTGGCCGTCGTCGCATCGAGCAGCGCGGCGTCGATCGGCGCCGCACCGGTGAGCGCGTCGTTCTTCGCGATGTGCGCCGTGATGTTGACGGCCGTGCTGGCGACATCGTCGCGGCGTTCGGTCCACGCCTCCGTGAGCGCCTGCAGGATCTGGGTGAAGCTCGGCTGGCCGTGACGCGGCCGGTCGGGGAAGTAGGTGCCCGCGAAGAACGGTCGGCCCTCATGATCCAGGACGCAGGTCATCGGCCAGCCGCCGTGCCCGGTGGTGGCGACGGTGGCCTGCATGTAGACCGCGTCGACGTCAGGCCGTTCCTCGCGGTCGACCTTGACGCTGACGTAGTGCGCGTTCAGGTAATCGGCGGTGGCCTGGTCCTCGAAGGACTCGTGCGCCATCACGTGGCACCAGTGGCAGGCCGCGTAGCCGACAGACAGTAAAACTGGTGTATCACGGCGCCTTGCTTCGGCAAATGCCTCGGGTCCCCACTCCCACCAGTCGACCGGATTCCCCGCGTGTTGGAGCAAATATGGGCTTGTCGCGTTGGCAAGACGATTGGCCATTTCCCATGACTCCTAATGAGTGGCACGTGTATCACTTTTCCTACCAGTGATACACGAAAGTGATACACGAAGCGTATGCTGACGAAGCCAGCCTCGACTTCACCCCTCCAGCCTAGAGAGGTCCCCAGTGCCGACACGGTCGTCCCGCAAGATGCCGACCCTGCTCGCCCAGGGCAAGCCCCGCACGCTGGGTGGCAGTGCGCGGCCGTGGCGGGTTCGGCTCTACGAGCCAGAGGACGGCGGCACGAAGTATCA
>JBKJHO010000002.1:0-6305 GCA_046598915.1 Marmoricola sp.
GGAGCCGGCCGCGGAGAAGGCGTCTCCGGTGAGCTCGGGTGAGGCTCACCAGCCGAAGACCGACGCGAAGATCACCGAAGGCGGCTCACTGTTCGACCTGTGAGACCCAGCGACCAGCGCCCCGTTCCTCTACGACGAGCGGGGCGCTGTCGCGTCTGCGGCCGACCCGCCTACCCGTCCACCTGGGGACTCTTCGACCTGCGGACCCGTCGGTTCAGATCTGGGTGCGGTGGAAGTTCGTGTACGACTTCGACGGCGTCGGTCCGCGCTGGCCCTGGTAGCGGGAGCCGTACTTCTCCGAGCCGTAGGGGTGCGCGGCTGGCGAGGAGAGTCGGAAGAAGCAGAGCTGACCGATCTTCATGCCCGGGTAGAGCTTGATAGGCAGGGTGGCGACGTTGGCGAGCTCCAAGGTGACGTGGCCGCTGAAGCCGGGGTCCACGAAGCCGGCGGTCGCGTGCGTGAGCAGGCCGAGACGGCCGAGCGATGACTTGCCCTCGACCCGCGCAGCGACGTCGTCCGGCAACGTCACGACCTCGTAGGTCGACCCCAGGACGAACTCGCCGGGATGCAGGATGAACGGTTCGTCGCCCACGGGCTCGACTTCGCGGGTCAGATCGGACTGATCGGCTGCTGGGTCGATGTGCGGGTACCGGTGGTTCTCGAAGACGCGGAAGAACCGGTCGAGCCGGAAGTCGATGCTCGACGGCTGGATCATCGCAGCGTCGTACGGTTCGACGCGGATCCGCTGGGCGTCGATCTCGGCAAGAATGTCGCGGTCGGAGAGAAGCACGCGGCCACGCTACCGCCCCGGAACCCCGTTGGTTGAGCCACTCGAAACCTGGGACGCCGCTCGACACAGCGCCCTCGTACGCTGTCGCCATGCCGTACCTCCGATACGTCGCCCTCGGCGACTCCTTCACCGAAGGCGTCGGGGACCCCGACCCTGCCCGACCGAACGGTCTGCGCGGCTGGGCCGACCGGGTCGCCGAGGTACTCGCCGTCCAGCACGGGGCCGAGAGTTTCGGTTACGCGAACCTCGCCATCCGCGGTCGCAAGCTAGCGCAGATCATCGAGGAGCAGGTCGACCCCGCGCTGGCGCTCGAGCCGGACCTGATCACCATCCACGCCGGCGCGAACGACGTACTGCGTCCTCGTGTCGACCTGGACGCGCTGGCCGCGACGTACGACGACGCGATCGGCGACCTGACCCGTTCGGGCGCACACGTCGTCCTGTTCACCACCTTCGACCCGGGCAACAGCGGCCTGTACGCCGCACTCCGCGGGCGGATGGCGATCTTCAACGAGCACGTCCGGGAGATCAGCGACCGCCACGGCACCACGGTGGTTGACATGTGGCGGATGCGCGACGGCAAACCCGCCGAGGTCTTCGACACCGACCGGATGCACCTGAACGCGGTCGGGCACCAACACATCGCGTTCGCGGTCCTGGACGCGCTCGGCATCGCGCACGGGGTCGAGCGACTCCCGCGGCATCCGGTCCCGGTGCTGTCCCGGAGAGACCAGTGGATGGAGCACGCCACCTGGACCCGGGAGTTCCTCGGCCCCTGGGTCCACCGCCGCCTGACCGGGCGGTCCTCCGGCGACAGCGTCGCGGTGAAGCGTCCGACGATCACCCCGATCGATCCCGCCTGAAGCTTTCGACAGGCTCAACCTGCAGTGGTCGAGCCTGTCAAAAACCCTACTGGGCCGCGGCGGCCGCCGTTTCCTGGATCTCCACGACGAACATGATCGTGTCGGTGCCGGTGATCCCGGCGCCCTCGTTGCCGGCCTCCATGTATCCGTACTTCGCGGGGATGCTGACAATTAGCTTCGCGCCGACCTTCTGGCCGACCAAGGCAGCGCCGAAGCCCTTGACGACCTGACTGGTCACGAAGGTGGCCGGCTGCTTGGTGTAGCTCTCGTCGAAGATCTTGCCGGTGCGCAGGTTGTAGCCGACGTAGTTGACGGTGACTGAGTCCCCGTCAGCGACGAGGGTGCCGGTGCCCTTCTTCAGGACGGCAAGCAACAGGTCAGGCGATCCCTTGCCCTTGGGCACGGTCACCGTCGGCTTCTCGGCACCGTTGAACTTGACCTTCGGCGGCTTGGCCCACGGCTTGGCCTTGAGCGGCTTGACGATCCCGACAACGTCGGTCACGAAGATCAACGCGTCGTCCGCCTTGATGCCGAGGGCCTCGTTGCCCTCGGGACCGAGGACTTCGGAGGCTCGGACGGTCGCGACGACACGCGAGCCGATGGAAACGCACGAGATCCCGGCCGCGTACGCCGCCGCGGTCATCTGGTCACCGACCTTGAGCTGACCGGCGACTGCCTCGATCGGGTTGCCGTCGGTGCCGACGACGGCCTTGCCGTCGGAGCCCTTGTAGATGGTGGAAACCAAATCGATCGCATCGCCGTTGACGGTCTTCTTGCCACTGCCCTCATCGACGACGGTGCGGTGCAGCGCCTCTCCCTCCAACGGGGTGTCGAACGAGACGGCGACCTTCTTGCCGAACTGACCGGTCACCTTGACGTCGGCACTCGCTCCGCCCGACTCGAAGTCGCAAGGGTCCTCCGGCGAAACGGCGGGGGTCGGCGAGGAGGTCGGGTCAGCGCTCGGCTTCGCACTCGGCTTGTCGTCGCCACCGCAGCCGGTGAGCAACAGCGCCGCCGACGTCAGGGCAACGACCGGCAGCATCCGGCGGGAGGACAGGGAACGCAACATCAGGGAGCTCGATTCAGAGAGGCGGTTCTGGAGGACTCGAACGAAGAGTCCCGGACAGTGTGCCAACCATTGCAAGCCCATGCACCAGCAGCCCGGACCCTGGGCAGTGTTGAGGTCGGGCACCGTCGGCTACGATCTCTCCTCGTCACGGGTTTCCCGGGACGTGCGGATGTAGCTCAGCTGGTAGAGCGCGACCTTCCCAAGGTCGATGTCGCGAGTTCGAATCTCGTCATCCGCTCCACGGGCGCGACCGTCAGTTCGTGCCTACGACGCAGCTGTGCCCCCGTCGGAATTTCGGACGGGGGCACTGCTGGTTGGCGGCGTACGGCTCTATGCGCGCCGGGAGAAGATCGAGACGCCACCCGGGCCGACCAGGAGACCGATGACGATCGCCAGCACGCCGATGAGCACGCTTCCCTGAATCAGAGTGACGACGCCGACGATGATGAGCAATACGGATGCGAGCCAGAGCAAGGTGTTCATGAGACTTCCGATCTCCCGGTGCCGCCTGTGGGCGACGACTGACCCACCACATACCCCGATATTCGAATCTGAAGCATCCGCGTCGGCATTTCCGGAGCGACGCTGAGGCTGCGATCGCGTCAGGCCGACGGCGCGCACCGGACACGCGTCCGAGCCGTCCGAAGGACCCGCCGTCCAGCTTCGTCACGGCCGCATCGATCTCGCCGAGGTGGTGCTTCATCTGCCGGACGACCCTTCTGCCCCGTGCTTCAGCTCAGAGTGGCAGCAGGTGCCGCAGGACTCCGGCACCCGAGATTCGGCCGGCCAGGGTGCGGATGAAGTCGAGGGCATCGGTCTCGACGTACTCGCCGCCGGTTCCCCGGCTGAAGGTGCCGCCTGCAACCCCTGTCAGGGACAGCTCGAAGGGTTCCCCGTGCAGGTCTGCCCACTCCGCGACGATGTCGGCGACCAAGCGCCCGTCGTGGGCGGGGTCGAGTTCCATCGGCCGCCCAATGACAGCGTGGATGTCGATCCGATGCGCCCAGACGTCGCGGGTGAAACCGACTTCGAGGAGGTAGTTCACCGGCTTCCACCCGATCGGGTCACCGAACGGGACCGGCGTGTAGCGCATCGGCAACGGCGTACCGAAGCGACCCTTCACCGCCTTGGCACCAACCGTCCGGAGCTGCGCCAGGACCTCGTCGTTGCTCAGATCCGAGCGCTCCCGGATCTGGAGCTCGTTGAGCCCGTCAACCCAGTGGTGCGAGTCGATCTCCTTGTTCAACGGCAGACCCCTGCGCAGCTGGTGCAGGAAGACCAGTGGCGAAGCCTGGGCGTCTGCGGACCCGAGCACGTGCAGGACCATCGTGCGGACGTCCCAGCCGACGCAGTCGGTCGGGGTAGCCCATTCCGAAGGCGTGAGCGAGGCGACAAGCGCCGCGAACTTGTCGAACTCGGCCTCGGCGAGGACGCGGGCTTCCTTGCGGGTGATGCGGTCGGTGCTCATCGGGAGTTCCTCTCGTTGGCATGGTCGACCAGGAGGTCGATCATGCGATCCAGGTGCTGGGTCCAGCGGGTGCCGCCGGGTTCGTTGCTGAGCTGTGCCTCGATCAACCCGGCGACCATCGCCACCAGGCAGTCGATGTCGCCGGCGTCAGTGACCCCGGCTGCGACCATCAGCGCTCCGGCCCGGCTCAGCACCTCCTCGGCCAGGGCGAAGGACTCCGGGCTCGGTTCGAAGCCAGGGATGACCCGGCGGAAGAGCAATGAGTTCCGAGCCGGGTCCTCGGTCGCGAACTCGGTGAACGAGTGCAGGAAGTTCCGCAGCGCGGTGCGGGGGTCGTCGGCTGGTTCCAGCTGCGTGACGCGAGCCAGCAGCGCCCTGTTGCCGTCGGCGAACATGGCGTCGTACAGGGCGTTCTTGGAGTCGAAGTACGCGTACAGCGAGGGCTGGCGCATCCCGACCTCCTTGGCGAGAGCGTGCAGCGAGACGAGCTGGATGCCGTTGGCGCGAGCCAGACCCCACGCCTTCTCGACGATGGAGGCGATCTTGAGCTCCCGACGCTGCGCGACCGTGCCGACGGGAGGAGACTTTTTCATGGTGGAACTCCTGCTTCGAACTCAGATGGAGACACTGCCTATCAGTGATAGTACTATCACCTATCGCTGATAGACATGTCAAGACTCCACCACCACAATTGACCCCGGTAACGCGAATATTCGTCGCCGGCGGGGGAACCTGGGGTCCGTGACCACCCAACTCGCCCCCTGGCCGCTCGTGCGCGACACCTTCCTCGAGGTGCGGGGCCGTCAAGTCCGGATCCTGTCGGCGCCCGCCCGCCGCCCCGATGCCGGGAGTCCCCAGCTTCTCGTGCACGGGCTCGGCGGTTCCTCCGTCACCTGGGTGGAGGTGATGGAGGGTCTCTCGGAGCACGGCCCCGTGGTCGCGGTAGACCTGCCCGGATTCGGCCGTACGCCGATCGCCGACGACGACCCGCTCACCATGCAGGGGTACGTCGATTTCGTGCTCGAGGTCGCGGACACTCTGGGCTGGGAGTCCTTCACCCTGCACGGCAACTCGATGGGCGGGCTGATCGGCACCCTCCTCGCCGCCGAATACCCCCACCGCCTCGATCGCCTGGTGCTGGTCTCACCAGCCCTGCCCCCGCGGTCGCTGCTCGGGTTCCTCGCGCCCAACCGTGCCGCGCTCGACGGCATGGTCCCCCTGATCACCTCGTCGGTCACTGCGCTGGCTCTCGGAGCCGTCGGCCTCGCCGGCCCGGGGTTGGACGCCCGTCGCAACCGGGCCATGCTCAGGCTGATCTTCCCCGACCCCGACGGGGTCAGGCCGGCGGTCCTGGACCTGATGGCGGCCGACTTCGCCGAGGACATCGAGGGCGTCGATCGTCGTCGCGCCCTGCTGGCTGCCACCCGATCGGTCACGTCGCACTGGGTGAAACCGCGCAGGTGCTGGAACGCCATCCGGAAGGTCCGGACGCCGACACTGCTGCTCGGGGGGACCCAGGATGCACTGGTCCCGGCGCGGGTGCTGCGCGCCGTCATCGCAGTACGCCCTGACTGGGCGGGCCACGTCCTCGACGACCGCCGCCACGCGCTGATGCTCGAGGACCCCGAGACCTACCTCAGGATCTTCGACGACTGGCACTTCGGGGCTGTTGCCGCGTAACCCTTCAGCCGCGCTTGGCGCGGCGGCGTAGCTGGGTGACCCGCGCGGTGGCGGCGATGCCGACCAACACCCCGGCGGCGACAGCGGCGACCAGCAGGGCAACGCCCACCGGCGTGGTGCCCGACCAGCCCAGGAACTTGATGCGCACGTCCGCCTGGTTCTGCAGGATGAAAACCACCAGCAGGACCAGGAGCAGCAACGCCGCAGTCACCGCTGTCCAGGCGGCCCCGGTGCGGCTCGGGCGCTGCGATCCTTTGGCCGACCGGGTGCCGGGTGTGCCGGGTGCTGCGTCACCGTCCGCGGACACCGTGTCGGACGACGACTCTGAACGCTCGTTGCTCTGCATGGGACAGCTCCTTCCGGGGGCACTGGTAGCAGTGCCCAGTTCGACTGATTTGAACCCTGCCGGCCGGGAACGCCCCAGGCGTCCTCGCC
>JBKJHO010000048.1:0-15791 GCA_046598915.1 Marmoricola sp.
CCGGGCGAAGTCGACTCCGGTTGAGCCGGTCGTCGCGATCGTCGAGCCTGCCGAGACGCCTGCCACTCCGGTTGTCGGCCTTTCCGAAGCGCCTCGCGGGGTCCAGACCTCTGCTGAACTGCTTGAGAAGATCACCGGGACTGCTGTCGACTCGCCCCTGTGCATGACGTGCGGGACGAAGATGCGGCCGGCCGGGTCTTGCTACGTGTGCGAGGGCTGTGGGAGTACGTCGGGCTGCAGCTGATCAGAGCAATCAGCGAAGGGGAGTCGGCGCCGCCGGCTCCCCTTCCTGCTACCCGGGTTCGGATAGTTTGGTTCTCGTTTAGTCGCCCGCAGCGACGTCAGTATCCGAAGACGTGGAGTGCGCGGACGTTGGTGTAGTTCTTCGGGTCGAAGAAACTGGCCATGCGCTTCACTACAGCTTGATACGGCCGAGTTGGCGGCCTCAGCTCAGACTGCACGAGTATCTGAGGTACCAACAGGAACAGGTAGTCGGCGTGCTCGCACACGTGGCACTTCCATAGATCGAGCAGGTCCATATTGTTGATCGTGGTCTTCCCGCGCTCGACCTCGAGCAGGATGCCGCTTTCATCGAGCGGGTAGTAGTAGTCGGGGCGAAGGCCGGGGTTGAGGCCGGAGGAGAACAAGCCCTTCGCCTCGCTGCGGAAGCCGAGATCGGTCGCGTAGGGCAGGAACGTGTCTTGAACCTTGCTACTCGATGCGTTGGCGACGTTGGCGGCCGCGATTCTTTCTTGTGCGTTCGGTTCGATGAGGTGAGCGAGTAACAGGTCGCTGAGTCGCCTGACCTCGCCGTACATCGGAGTCGAGGCTTGATCATGTTGCACGTACTTGGTCCGCTCGACAGGCATGCCCTGAGCTTGATCCGTTTGGCAGGGCCGAGTGACCAAAATTGAGGAATCCGTCGGAGATCACCGGGAGGGTCTTGGCGCGTTAACGCGCCGTCCTCTGATCACTCCCGCCAGACTGACCCCGTGACCCCCTCCCTCGGCGGCAAGCAGCGCATCCCGATGGAGCGCCTCGTCCGCCTCGTGACGGTCCTCCACGCCGGTAAGCGCGCCGTACCGGCGAACAACCTGGTCGAGATCGCCGGGTTCGACGGCGGCGAACCGGTGAGCCAGATCGGCCGGTAGTTCCGGCACCTGCGTGCCCTGGGCTGGCAGATCGACAACGTCGGTGGCGAAGGCGAGGCCGGGATCTACCGGATGACCAGCGTCGACAATCGGCTCCGGCTCAAGCTGACCCCTGAGCAGCAGGCAGCCCTGCTCCGTGTCGTCGTGGATGCGAGCGAGGTCCGGGCTTTGAGGGAGATGCTGGGGTTCTGCCGCTGAGGTGTCCCGGGCAGTTCAGGCACCCGCTCGTTCTCTGTCCACAAATTGCCGTCACCCCCTTGCGTCGAACATACGTTCGAACAAGGATGGATTCATGACCACCGCTGTCGCAACCCTCGATTCTCCGGGCATTGCTCTGGTCGCCGGTGTGCACGCGGGTCTGGATGCGTTGGCGGGGTTCGATCCGGCGCGCCTGAACGTTGCCGAGCACGGGGCCTTCTTGGCCGAGGTTGCCCGGGCAGAGTCGCGCCTGGCGGGTCTCAAGCTGCGGGCATTGGCGGCGGCGGACCGGGTTCGGGTGGGTGCTGCTTCGGGCGCGGCATCGACAGGGCAGTGGGTGGCCCAGGTGGCCAACACCGACCAGGTCACCGCGCAGCGCCAGGTCGGGCTTGCGACCGGCCTGCGCGATCGCAACCGCACCGAGCAGGCGTTGAGCAGGGGAGCGATTACGGCCGACCACGCGGCGGTGATCGTCCAGGCCGATCGGCAGCTTCCCGGAGGAGTTACCACTGCCCAGCGAGATGCGATCGAGGCTTCGCTGGTGGAGAAGGCGCAGGTGCTGGCGCCAGCCGCGCTGCGCAAGGCGGCCCGCCGGGTGCTGGCCGAGATCGAGTCCGACGTGAGGGTGGTCGACGCACACGAGAACGAGATCGTCGCCGACGAGGAAGCCCGTGCCCGGGCGAGGACTCGGCTCACGCTCCACGACAACGGCGACGACACCGTCACCGGGCACTTCACCATTCCGTCCGCGCAGGGGCAGCTGCTCACCAAGATCATCCAGACCATCACAGCTCCCCGTCGTGGGCGCCTCGGTGCCTCGGTCGCCCAGGTTGGCGACCCGGCCGTGCAGACCTCGGGCACCCGGACCGACTGGGATCGGGCCCGTGGCGAGGCGTTCTGCGAGCTCATCGAGCACCTGCCGACAGACCACCTCCACCCGCGTACGGCGGCGACCTTGGTGGTCACCATCCCCGAGAGCACGCTGCGCGGGGCATTGGCTGTCGCCCACCTGGACACCGGCGGCGTCCTGTCCGCCGGCGAGGCCCGTCGGCTCGCCTGCACCTCCGGTCTCCTTCCCGCAGTCCTCGGTGGCGGCTCGCAGGTTCTCGACCTCGGTCGGAGCGCCCGCCTGTACTCCGAGCCGCAGCGACTTGCGATCGGGATCGGTCACCAGCACTGTGCCGCTGATGGGTGCGAGAGACCGTTCGCGTGGTGCGAGTTGCACCACCGCGAGCACTGGTCGGACGGGGGCAGTACCGACCTCGACAAAGCGATCCCACTTTGCCATTTCCACCATCAACGCATCCATGATCAGCGCTACCACCACAGCGAAGCACCGGATGGCTCGATCAGATTTTGGCTGCGGACATGATGACCCGGCTTCGCGCCACCGATTAGTGGCAGGCTCCTCCTCATGACCTCACGCAAGATCCCCCGCGACCCCACCGACGACTACTCGCCGGCCGCCATCGAGGCGCGGCAGGGGTTCATCCGCGAGCACACCCCCAGCCCGGCCGAGCACGTCTCGCGTTACTCCCTCGACCCCGGGACCCTGCCGGGCAACGTCGAGAACTTCTTCGGCGTTGCGCAGGTGCCGATCGGGTTGGCCGGCCCGGTGCTGGTCAACGGTGAGCACGCGAACGGTGAGTACTTCGTCCCACTGGCAACCACCGAGGGAACCCTGGTGGCGTCGTACAACCGCGGGATGAAGCTCACCCGCGACGCCGGCGGGATCACCACCACCGTGCTCGACGACAAGATGCAGCGCGCGCCGGTGTTCAGCTTCGACAACGCCCGGGACGCGAGGGCCTTTGGGAGCTGGCTCACCGAGCACTTCGACGACATCGCGGCCGCGGCGCAGACGACCACGAGCTCCGGCAAGCTGATCGAGATCCAGCAGTTCTCGGTCTCGAAGCTGCTCTACACCCGGTTCAACTACACCACCGGGGACGCAGCGGGCCAGAACATGACGGGCAAGGCGACGTTCGCGGCGTGCGCCTGGATCAAGCAGAACTACCCGCACGAGCTGCACTTCCTGCTCGAGGGCCAGTTCGCGACGGACAAGAAGACGTCGGTGGTCAACATGCTGCACACCCGCGGCAAGCGGGTCGTCGCGGAGATCACGCTGCCGGCCGCGCTGGTCGAGGAGCAGATGCATGTCAGCACCGACAAGCTCTGGGCGGCGCGCATCCGTGGCCAGCTCGGCGCGATCATGTCGGTCACCAACAACAACGGCAACCACTCCGCCAACGGCATCACTGCAATGTTCATCGCGACCGGCCAGGACGTCGCCAACGTGGCCGAGTCCTCGGCGGCGTACGGGTTCTCCGAGCTGCTGCCGAACGGCGACTTCTACGCCTCGATCACGCTGCCGTCCCTCATCATCGCGACGTACGGCGGCGGGACCGGGCTGGCCACCCAGCGGGAGTGCCTGGAGATGATGGACTGCTACGGAACAGGCGGTGTCTACAAGCTCGCGGAGATTATCGCGGCGACCGTTCTCGCAGGGGAGTTGTCGCTCGGCTCGGCGGTAGTTGCTGAGGAGTGGGTGCAGGCGCACGACGAACTGGGGCGAAACCGGCCGTAGCAGCGGTGACGCGCGTCGACCGCAGCGGGAGTGCGCGCTAGTCGGTGTGCATCCGGTCCACGTACGCGACCACCCGATTGAACAGCGCCGACACGTCCTCCGGCTTCAGCGGCCGTGGGGCCACCGGATCGGTGAGTTGTCGGACCAAGGGCTCTGCCACGGCCAGCCCGGAGCTCGCCGCCACGCTCGCCGCGACTCGGGCCGCGTCGCGAACAGCTGCCGGGTCGACGGTCCACACCGCCTCGAAGATCCGGTTGCGGTCCGCGACGTCACTCTGACCGGGGAGCTCCCAGGCCGAGAGGCAGGCGCTGCTGGTCAGCGCGTCGCAGATCACCGCCCACTCACGGCACATCGGTGCGTCCGGTTCCAGGGTGGCGCGGACGGGTCCTTCGGCGTCGGCCTCGGCCGGCCAGTGGTCGGCAAAGACGATCGCAGACCTGGCCACCCGCGCCAGCTCGGTCCAGCGCGCGGCCGCCGGCGCGAAGGAGTCCCCGCGCTGGAAGGCGCCGAACAGCACCGGGCTGTCGGCGACCGCGCAGCACTCGTCCTCGATCGCCCAGGACAGTGCGATCAGCGTCGACTTCCGGAGCCGGTGTACGGCCAGGTTCGGGTGCCGGCGTCGCAGTTCGGCGAAGATCGACGGACTCGCCGGTGCTGTTTGGGCTGACGCCTCGGCGATCGCGAGCTCCAGCCGGACCCCCGCGTCCTTGCGCCGCACCACTTGGCGGACCAGGTCGGCGTCCGCGTCGGAATAGCGCCGGTGGCCGCTGGCGAGCCGGCGGGGGACGGGGAAGCCGTGCCGCGCCTCCCACATCCGGAGCACCGCCGGGCTGAGTCCGGTGCGCCCGGCGAGGTCGCCGATCGTGAGATTGGGGACCTCCTGCCCTTGCGCAACTGTCTCGTCATAGTCCATGCTCACATCATAAATCTAAACATGCTGTTTAGAAAAGTGTTGACAAAATAGGGAAAGGGACGCCATGAGCACCGCCGAGTTCATCGCCGTCAAGGACGCGCCACCCGTCCAGCGTGAGGATCAGGACCGCGTGGGCGCCGTCGTTCCGATCAAGCGACCCTGCAGCCGGTGGCGGGATCACCTGGCTGGGCTTCTCCGGCGAGCTGCAAGCGGCGACACCGACGCCTTCATGGAGTTCTACGATCACACCTCTGCGGTCGCGTACCGGGTCGTGCTGAGCCGGCTCGCGGATCCCGTCGTCGCCGACGCGGCCACTCAGGCTCTTTATGTACACGCCTGGGATCGCGCCGAAACGCATGCTGACTCCGGGCTCTCGCCGATGACGTGGTTGCTGTCCGCCGCGGCGTCGGCCCCCGGTCTCCACCGCCCGTCGAGAATGCTGCGAACCTAGGAGAGATGTCGTGATCACGGCCCCTGTCGTTATCGCCGGTGCCGGACTTGCCGGCCTCGTCTGCGCCCGCCGGCTGACGGCCGCGGGGATCGAGGTCGTTCTCCTCGAGGCCGGCGACCGGGTCGGAGGGCGGGTCCGGACCGACACCGTCAACGGGTTCACCATCGACTGCGGGTTCCAGGTCCTCAACACGGCGTACCCGGCCCTGCGGGACGCGGTCGCTCTGGACCGACTGGACCTGCGTCGCCTCCCACGCGGGGTCCGGGTTCGACGACAGGGCTCGCTCGAAGACCTCCCGCACCCGCTCAGCTCACCGACCGCCGTCTTCCGGGCAGCTGCCTCCGGAGCCGCGGACCTGCGCGGCAAGATCGCGCTCGCCCGGTACGCCGGCGGCGTGCTCGCCAGCTCAACGGGCTCGCTCAAACGTCGCCCGGACGTCGAGGCCCGGACGGCCTGGTCGGAGCACGTGCCTGACGCGGTGGCACGCGACCTCCTGGGTCCGTTCATGTCGGGTGTCGTGCTGGAGCCCGAGATCACCACGTCCCGCGTCTTCACCGACCTGATGATGCGGATGTTCGCCCTCGGCACCTCGGCCGTTCCCGCGACCGGCATGCAGGCGCTTCCCAAGGCGCTGGCCGAAGGCATCCCGTCCGCGGCGTTGCGTCGCGAGGCGTCGGTGGCCGAGGTCGATCGTGACGGCGTCCTGCTGCGCGACGGCACGACCGTCGAGGCCAGGGCGGTTGTCGTCGCCACCGACCCCTGGACAGCCCATCTCCTGGTCCCCGGGCTCGGCGCCCCGCCTGCGGCGCGCGGGGTGACGACGTACTACTTTGCTGCCGAGCCGTGGACCGGGCAAGACTCGACCCTGGTCGTCGACGCGGACGGCTCCGGCGTCAGGAACTCGGTGATCATCAGCGGATCAGCGCCGGAGTACTCCTCGGACGGTCGGTCCTTGATCGCCACCTCGGTCCTCCATGACGAGCACGGCGCGGCGCTGTCTGCCTCGCAGGCACTCAGCGTCGCCGCAGAGCTGCACCAGGCGCCGGACGCCGACTGGGAGCTCGTCACCCGTCGCGACCTCCCCCACGCCCTGCCGGCGATGACAGCTCCGCACCCACTGCGCAAGCCCGTGTACCTCGACGACCCAGGCGTCTGGGTGACCGGGGACCACCGGGACACCAGCTCGTTACAAGGGGCGCTGGTCTCCGGAGCGCGGACGGCAGCGTCGGTGCTGCGAGGGCTGGCGACGTCGGCTGTCCGGTGAGCCGGCATCCGTAGCCGGCAGAACCTGCTGCGGGATCTCGGCCGCAATACGAATCTGATCGTTCTCAGGTCTCGCAGCGCCGCCCCGGCGTACCTTTCGACCTGGGACGTGCCGCCGGAGCACGTGGGAGAAACAGGCTCACCATGAATCTTCGTAGGATCGTCGCGCTCGGAATCGTCAGCGTGCTCACTGCCGCCAGCGGCGCCGTCACACTGACCGCGACCGCCGAGGCTGCACCATCGACCACCGCCTGCGAGCAGATCCTCGCCAAGCCGGCCCGCGCCGCCGACGTCGCCACGTCGGACCCGGACGCCTTCAGGGCCGCCGAGAAGCGCAACGCCGGCAAGGTCGACCTGAAGAAGGCCGACAGGTCGGTCTGGCTGGACCGCTGCGGTACCGCCTTCTACGTCGACGCGACCCCGAAGCCGACCGAGCGCGCCGACGCTGTGACCACCATGGGCGCGGCCACCGCAGCCAGTAGCCTGCCGTTGGCCGGAGTGCCGCTGGCGGACACCTTCACCCTGGAGTCCAAGCCCGGCTCGCAGCGCACGATCTACCTCGACTTCGACGGTGGCACAGTCACCGGCACCGCCTGGAACGCCACGTACGGCGCCACCATCACCGCCGAGCCGTACTCGATCGACGCAGCCGTCAGCACTGCCTTCTCCGATGCCGAGCTGACCGAGATCCAGAAGACCTGGCAGGTCGTCGCCGAGGACTACGCGCCGTACGACGTCAACGTCACCCTCAAGGACCCGGGCACGGCCGCGATCGACCGGAGCACCTCGAGCGACCTGATCTACGGCACCCGCGCACTGATCACCAACGGCGGAGTCGTGTACGACGCCTGCGGCTGCGGTGGCGTCGCCTATGTGGGCGTCTTCAACACCGCCGGCTCGAACCACATGTATTACCAACCGGCTTGGGTGTTCTCGAACGGCACCACGAAGAACGGCAAGTACATCGGTGAGGCCACCGCGCACGAGATCGGCCACAACTTCGGCCTCAACCACGACGGCAACGCGACGTCGGGCTACGACTCGGGTTCCCCGCCGTGGGCGCCGATCATGGGGGCGTCGTACAGCCAGCCGGTCTCGCAGTGGTCGAAGGGGGAGTACCCGGGCGCGAACAACGCCCAGGACGACCTCACCCAGATCGCGACCGGTGCCGCCTACCGGGCCGACGAGGACCCCTCGGGCCCGCTCCCGCTGGCCAACGCTGCCGCGCTCAATGGCATCGTCACCCAGGCCACCGACGCAGACAGCTACGCCTTCACCGCGGCCGGTGCGACCACGGTGACGGTCGCGAACGGCAGCCCGTTCCCCGACCTCGACGTCCGGCTGCGGATCCTCGACGGCGCCGGCACCGAGGTGGCGCTGGTCAACCCGACGACCGTCCGGGTATCTGCGGTGCTCGCCAACGGGATGAACGCGTCGTACTCGTTCACGGCTCCGGTCGGCGGGGCGGCGTACACCGCCGAGGTCCGCGGTGCCGGGCTGGGCACGGTCCCGGACGCGGGGGCGTACTCGACGTACGGCTCGCTCGGCACCTACCAGGTCAGCCTGACCACCCAGACGGCCAGCGGCCCGAGCCCGCTGGTGCTCACGGTCGGCACGCTGCCCAACGGCACCGTCGGTACCGCGTACTCGGCGAACGTGGTCTCCGCCTCCGGTGGCACCGCGCCGTACAGCTACTCGGCGACCGGGCTGCCGGGCGGCCTGAGCATCAACGCCGGCACCGGCGCGATTACGGGCACTCCGTCCACGGCCGGTTCCTTCGACCCGACCATCACGGTGACCGACGGTCTGGGGGCCTCGGCCTCGCAGAGCCGCTCGCTGGTCGTGGACCCTGCGGCGGCGCAGCCGCCGACCTTCGTCACGGCGGCAACCCTGCCGCTGGGCAAGGCCCGTGCCCCGTACAGCACCACGATCTCGGTCACCGGCGGGACGCCCGGCTACACCTGGGTCCGGACCAGTGGCACCCTTCCGGCCGGTCTGACCCTGACCTCGAACGGTGCCAGCGCGACCATCAGCGGTACGCCGACGAAGCAGGGGAACTCGACGTTCACGTTGCGGGTCACCGACGCGGCGGGCGCCAGCGCCACGCGGACGTTCACGCTGCAGATCAAGAGATGAGCCGGTACGTCGGGGACCTGCCCGACCGGCGTGCTCGGGGTCACCCTTGACGTAAAAGCACGACCGTGCGAATCTAGGTCGGTGGACAAAGGCGCAGCAACCAGGACCGCGATCCTTGACGAGGCAGTCAGCCTCGCCTCGAAGATCGGCTTCGGCGCCCTGAGCATCGGCCAGCTCGCCGAGCAGACCGAGATGAGCAAGTCCGGCCTCTTCGCGCACTTCAAGTCCAAGGAAGCGCTCCAGCTCGAGACCGTCGAACGGTCCCGGGAGCGGTTCACCGACATCGTCATCCGCCCGACCCTGGCTGCGCCGAGGGGGGTTGCGCGAGTCCGCGTGCTGCTGGACAACTGGCTGCTCTGGGGCAACGAGGCGCTCCCTGGCGGCTGTATCTTCGTCACCGGGTCGGTCGAGTTCGACGACCAGCCTGGCCTGATGCGCGACGCCCTGGTCCGCAACCAGCAGGACTGGGCGGAATTCATCGCCACGGTCGCCGGTACTGCGGTGGCGGAGGGGGAGCTGCGAGCCGACCTGGACGTCGCGCAGTTCGCGTTCACCCTGCAGGGGTTGATGTACGCCTACCACCATGCCTCGCGGTTGCTGCGTGATCCGCGGGCCGAGGAGCACATTCGAGCCGCGCTCGAGCAGCTGCTGGTCGGCACCGCAGCCTGACCCGAGCTCGACACACCCATCCCTAGAGAACAGGAAGATGTCATGGCATCGTTCGATAAAAGCACGATCGTTCGTTTCAAGAATGGCCTCACCAGGGCGTTCTTCCGGTACGGCGAGTACGTCGTCCCGGGCCGCGCCGGCACGATCGCGTGCGACCTCTGGTTCACCGCCCCGCCACGGATGGGCGAGCTGCCGGTACCCGACGGGGGCGAGGCGTTCAGCGTCGAAGCGCAAGGGTTCGAGGTGAAGGGGGTCGTGTGGGGCGCGCCGGAAGACTCGACCGAGGAAGCCAAGGTCGTCTACCTGTTGCACGGCTGGGGAGGGCGGGGATCCCAGTTCGGGGCGATGGTCGAGCCGCTCGTCGCTGCCGGCTATCGGGTGGTGATGTTCGATGCGCCGTCCCACGGGGACTCCGAGCGCGGACCGGCCGGGCCGCGGCGTACGAACGGGATCGAGTTCGCCAAGGCACTGGACGCCGTGGCTGCGAGGTTCGGGCCTGCTGACACCGTCATCGCGCACTCGCTCGGCACCATCGCGACGTACCTGACGCTGCGGTTCGGCTGGCTCGGTGCGCGGCGCCTGGTCTTCGTGGCGCCGATGGTCGAGGCGGCGTCGCTCTTCGACCAGTTCCAGACGATCCTCGGCTTCGGGCCGCGTACCCGACGTGCCTTCGACCGTGCGGTCGACGACTTCGTCGGCATCCGGGTCGCAGACTTCGACGCGCGCGTCCAGGCCCGTTACTGCGAGCCGCTGCCAACGCTGGTGGTCGCCGACCGCAGCGACCGGCAGACGCCGTACGACGACGCCGCTGACTTCGCACGCAGCATCGACTCGACGTTGGTCACGACCGAGGGTCTGGGGCACCGGCGGATCCTGCGGGACCCGGCAGTGATTGCTCAGATCGTCGACTTCCTGGCGCCGCCGGAGGAGTTGGAGGTCACGGCGTAGAGCTCCTAGAGCTAGGGGCAGCCGCCGCTCGGTCCGGACTCACGCATCGACATCGGGCGGGTGTCGTAGGTCGCGTAGGCGCCGGAAACGTTCTCCACGCAGAGCCGGAACTCGGAGGTGTCCGGTTCGAAGACGTACGACGCAATGGTGTTGCCCGGCTCCAGCTGGAGGTCGGTCTTGTCGGCGGCTGCGATCGCCCCGGCCAGGTCCTTGGGGTAGCCGCTGTCGAAGAAGACCTGCTCCAGCTCGACCGCGAACTCCTCTGCGTCGGCCAAGGTGGACTCGACAGCCTTGGCCGCGTCGGGGGGTTCGGCGACCGGTGCCTTCGTGGGGCTTCGGGGGGCGCTGGGGCTGCTGGTCGCGCTGGGGCTAGGGCTGGGGCTGGCGTCGGAGTTGGCGCCGCTCGTCGGCAGGCCGTTGTCGGGCATGTCGGTACCGCCGCAGGCGGAGACCGTAAACGCGAGGGCGGCTACGAGGGTGAGGGTCGGCGTATGCATCGGGCCTCCGGCAAGGTCGGTGACGTCACTGAGTGTTCGGTGCTGGGGAGGGAGTGGATTGGCGGGCAGCGTCGCTGTCGCCAAGAGTTCTCCACAAAGTAGGTGCTGGGAGCGCTTCTCGAGCTCAGCAGGACCGACGACCTGGTTGCGGTCGGCGCCTGGTACCTGCACGCCTACCTTCCGAGCGGCGGCGTCGGGTTCAGCCGGCGGACGTGATCAGCGGTGAAACGACGGCTTCTCCTTGGCAAGGAATGCCCGGACCCCTTCGCGGAAGTCGGGTCCGCCGTACACCGCTGCCATCAGTGCGGCATCGGAGGCGGGCTCGGCCTCGAGGGCCGCGGCGCGTTGAGCCAGCTGGGACTTGGTCGCGCGCATCGTGACCCCCGAGGCGCTGAGCAGACCGTCGACGACTGTCTCCACCTCGGCGTCCAGGTCATCGACGACCGACATCACCGCGCCCACAGCGTGCGCGCGTTCGGCGGAGGTCAGCCGCGAGGTCAACAGCATCTCCCGGGTCAGCGACTCTCCGAAGACCGAGGCGCAGCGGTAGACGACCGACGCGGAGAGGGCGTTGCCCAGGGTGCGCGCGATCGGGTACCCGAACCGGGAGGCCGGGGTGGCGATCCGGAGGTCGCAGTGGGTGGCGACCGCGAGCCCGCCGCCGACGCAGGCGCCGTCGACGGCGGCGATGGTGACCTGGGGGAGCTCGAACAGGGCGAGCAGCAGGGAGCGGATGCTCTCCTCGTAGGCGACCGCATCGCGGTCGAGGAAGTCGGAGATCTCGTTGCCGGCGGCGAAGGCCTTGCCGCCAGCGCCGCGCAGGACCAGTACGCGGGTGGCGTCGTCCTCGGCGAGCTCGTCGCAGAGATCCTTCATCCCGGCGTACATCGAACTGGTGAACGCGTTGCGCCGCTCTGGCCGGTTGAACACGACCTCGACAACACCGTCGCGTCGGTTGACCTGCAAATCATCAGTAGTCACGGGGGAGAGCGTAAAGGTGAGCCAGAGGGGTCAGACCTATGCTGCCGACCATGGACGCAGCCGAGGTCGGGAGCTCCGCCCGGCGAGCGGTCGCCCTCCTGCTCGCGTACGTCGGGGATGAGTCCGCGGGACGCGAGCTTCGTGAAGAGGCCGTGGCCGTCACCGTGCGGACGATGTTCGCCCACATCGCCGCGGCCCGGGGGATGGGCCCGGTCGCCGTCGGGTCGACGGGACCCTGGGACGACGGAGTCCTGGAGGGGGTGCGCGAACTGCTGGTCCCCGTGCGGGAGCTTGAGATCGAGGAGCTCGGCTACCTCTACGAGGGCCTGATCGAGACCGGCGCGCGGAAGCAGGCTGGTGCGCATTACACGCCGCGGGCGCTGGCGGAGGAGGTGGTGCAGCACGCGCTCGAGCCGTTGATGCACCGTGCGGACGGGAAGGCCGTCTCGTCCTCGGAGATCCTCGAGCTCCGCGTGGTCGACATCGCTGCCGGGTCCGGGGTGTTCCTGATCGCGGCTGCTCAGTTCCTGGCGGCTCGGCTGGCCGAAGCCTGGGGGCGCGAGGGTGTGCCCGGCCGCGACGCGGTACGCGAGATCGTCCGGCACTGCCTGTACGGCGCCGACATCAATCCGACGGCCGTCGAGATCTGCCGCAGGTCGCTCTGGTTGCTCGCCGGTGATCCGTCGCTGCCGCTGACGTTCTTGGACGACCGAGTGCTTTGCGGGAACTCGCTGGTGGGTCTGGTGTCCGAGCGAGAGGTCGCAGAGCGGCGGGTCGGGGTCTCGACCGGCTCGCCCAGTGGTGGCGCGGGTGCCTCGGTCGCCTCGGCATCGGTCCGCGTCGCGGATGCTGTCCTCGCGGATGCTGTCGTCGCGACGGCCCTGGCGTACGGCGGGAAACCGGGGCGGGAGCTGGAGGCGGCGTACGGGCGGCTCGAGACGGCGCTCGCCGCCGGTGACCTCGCGGCTCTCGGGGAGATCTGCTCGGTCGGCCTCACGCCGACTGTCCCGACCGGCTACTCCCGCTGGCGCCCGCTGCACTGGGCGCTCGTCGTGCCGGAGGTGATGGCCCGAGGCGGGTTCGACGCGGTAATCGGCAACCCTCCGTTCCTCGGGGTGAAGAACATCCGCGGAGCGCTGGGGCAGAACCTGCGGGACTACCTGGCCCAGACCCTGCTGCGGGGGGAGTCGGGGCGCTCCGACCTGGTGGTCTTCTTCTTGGCCCGAGCGGCCCGGCTCTCGCGGCGTACGGTCGGGTTGGTGCTCCCCGACGGCATCTCCGAAGGGGACATCGCCCGGCACGGGCCGGCCGCAGCACTGGCGCAGGGATTCAGGATCTACCGGGCAGAGACCTCGCGGCCGTGGCCCTCGGAGGCAGGGGTGCGGATCGCGCTGCTGTGGATGGAGCGAGCTCCGACGGGCTCACCCAACAGCGTGCCAGCGGTTCTGGACGGCGTACCGGTCGCCGAGATCGGGCCCGGGCTCGGTCGGACCGCCACGGGCAGCCGGGCCGGGAAGCGGGTGCCGCCGGTCTGGATCCCGCACGGGTACCAAGCCACCATTGTGCTCGGGAAGTCGCTGGTGCTCACCCGCGCCCAGGCTGCTGCCATGGTCGCTGAGGACGCTCGTTCGGCCGACTGGATCCGCGAGTACCTGAGCGGTGACGACCTGGTCTCGACTGTCGGACCCCGCAGTACTCGACAGGTGCTCGATGTTGGGGCGCTCGAGCCGCAGGTCTGGGGGCAGGTGCCGCCGGTCGCTCGCCACCTGCGTGAGGTAGTGCTGCCCGAACGGGAGCGGCAGTTCGCGAAGTACCCGCACCTCACCGAGCGCTGGTGGCGCTTCCACAACCGCGTCGACCGCCTGTACGACGAGATGGTCGGCCTGAGCGAGACGATCGCGCTCGCCAAGCACGCGAAGTACATCTGGCCGGTGTTGGTGCCGGTCGGGCCGGTGATCAGCAACGGTGCGATCGTCTACCCGACCGAGGACCGGGCTGTCTTTGGATTCCTCGCCTCCGAACCGCACCGGATCTGGGCGATAGAGGAGGGTGGCTCACGCCTCAACCAGAGCCACCGGTACAACCCGTCGCGGCTGCTGACGACCTACCCGTTCCCCGGTTCGATCGACGGGGTGCGGGACCCGGGCAACCAATTGGCAGCGGCCATGGGGCAGGCCCGAGACGAGCTCGGACTCGGCGTTACTGACCTGCTGAACCTGGTTCATGCGGCTCGGTCCCCGGCAGTCGAGATCAAGGCGATCCGAGAGGCCGTTGCCGAGGTCGACCGGGCTGTCGTTGCTGCCCACGGCTTCGACCTCGAACTGGCTCACGATCTCCAGGTGACGGGGTCGCGGACCTGGTTCGGGCTGGATGCGACCACGACGGGTCTGCTCCGGGCACATCTACTGGGCTAGACGCGCGGTCCAGAGGGGAGCGGTTTAAGCGTTTCCCTCGACTATGTCCGATTTGCGGCTTATTCTACCGGGAGAACCTGGGGGGAGGGCCACGTATGTCGCTGCATGCCGCATCAGATCCGTCAGTACGGCTGAAGGCGAGCAAGGCCGTGCACCCGGCCGACGTCCGGCACGCGACCGACGCCGGGCTCGACCTGCTGCGCGTGATCGGTTGTCTGGTGCTGCACAACGTCTCGATGCCAGGACGCCCCGAGCACCCGATCGACCATGTGGTGGCCGGCCCCTCCGGCGTTTACCTGATCAACACGATCGCCCCGACGGGGTCGGTCTCGGTGGCCGGGAACGTCCTGGTGTGCGCCGGTACTTCGAAGATGGAGGAGATCCGCGAGGTGGCTGGTTCGGCCGCCGCTCTGCGCGACCTGCTCCCCGGAGCGCCGGTCGCGCCGATCCTCTGCTTCCAGCGGAACGCCGAAGTGGCGGGGGTCGTCGGCGAGGTCGCGGTCTGCTCGACCGAGAACATCCTCGAACTTCTCAGCGGACAACCCGAGGTGCTGGATTCGGACGGCCAGCGCGAGGTGATGCGGATCCTCAGCGCCTCGCTGATCCAGGCCGACCCGCGCGCGCCGCAGATCGAGCAGGAGATACTGAAGCCCCGGCACCGGCACAAGGCGTGGTCGCGCCGGCGCGACCTAGTCCCCGGATTTCCAGGTCCAGAGTCTCTGGTACCAGGGTCTCCGCTCACCGAGGCAGGGTCCGCTGCCGTCGTCGGGCTCGCGGCGGTACCCGAGACGTCGGTCGAACCGGCGCCCGCGCTGATCGCGGAGGGCGCCCTCGAGCACGAGGCAGACCCCGAACCCGAGGTCGTGGGCTACGCGCCGGTGCTGGAGCTTGCGCCGGAGGTACTGGGCCGCGTGGCCGAGCTGATCGCTGATCCCGTCGAGGAGCGCCGGCACGAGCAGGAGCCGAAAGCCGTAGCGCCGGCCGGGTTCGGCGTGGCCGTCGAACTCGGGTCCGCGGCTGAGCTCGCGGAGGGCGGCGTCGTCGCCGCGCGTCCGGTGGCCCGCGCTCCGGCGCGCCCCGCAGCCCGTCCCGCGGCCCGCCCGGCAGCGCGTCCCGCGGCCCGCCCGGCAGCCCGGCCCGCCGTCCGCCCTGCGGCTGCGGCGCCGGATCGCCCAGTGGCTGCGGCGCCGGCACGTCATGTCCGGACGGCCGTGCAATTGGCGCCCGTCGACCCGCCGGTGGAGCGGTCGCTCGAGCCGGCGGCCGAACCAGCAGCGCAGGCAGCCTCACCAGGGCCCGCAGAACCGGCAGCACCGGCAGAACCGGCAGCGCAGGCACTCGTCTGGACGAACACAACCCCGGAGCAGGCCGGGACCGAGGAGTCGAGGGCCGCGATTCGTCGTCGGATCGCGCTTCCGCAGATCGACGTACAGCCCGCCCTGACCGGGGTCGACGACGTCCTGGCTCGGCTGGCGCCGGCCGCACCTGTCGAGTCGGTCAGTGCACTGCGGGGCTGGGGCGTGCCGGTTCCGACGCCGCACGCCTCGATGGCCACCCGACCCACGAAGCCGCCCGAGTTCACG
>JBKJHO010000014.1:0-30381 GCA_046598915.1 Marmoricola sp.
CGGCCCCGAGATGTGATCCGACGAAGAGAGTGAGTCCGCCGTGTACGCGATCGTGCGTAGTGGCAGCAAGCAGCAGAAGGTTGCTGTTGGCGATGTCATCGAGATCGACAAGACCGACCCCAAGGTTGCTGGCGTGGGCGACACCCTGACGCTGCCGGTCGTCATGCTGGTCGACGGCGAGAAGGTCACCGCCTCCGGTCTGGACAAGGCTTCGGTGACCGTGGAGATCCTCGGCGCCACGAAGGGGCCGAAGATCGTCATCCAGAAGTACAAGAACAAGACCGGTTACAAGAAGCGCCAGGGCCACCGCCAGAAGTACACCCAGGTCAAGGTCACCGACATCAAGGCATGAGCGCTCCGCGCTCCAGCGACAGCACGCTGTAACTTCAACCAAGGACTGAACACATGGCTCACAAAAAGGGTGCAGCGTCCACCAAGAACGGCCGCGACTCCAACTCCCAGCGTCTCGGTGTGAAGCGGTTCGGTGGCCAGCTGGTCAACGCCGGCGAGATCATCGTCCGCCAGCGAGGCACGCACTTCCACCCCGGCGCCGGCGTCGGCCGCGGAAAGGACGACACGCTGTTCGCCCTCCTGGCGGGCAACGTCGAGTTCGGCACCCGTCGCGGTCGCCGCGTCGTCAACATCGTCCCGTCTGCCTGACCGGACGCTGCATAGCAATCCCAAGTTCTTCCGTTGGGCGTCCCTGATCTGCCAGGGGCGCCCTTCGTAATTCGCCGAGAGGAGTACCGATGGCAGTCCCCACCTTCGTGGACAGCGTCACGTTGCATATCAGCGCCGGTCGCGGCGGCAACGGCGTCGCCTCGGTGCACCGGGAGAAGTTCAAGCCGCTCGGTGGTCCTGACGGCGGCAACGGTGGCCCCGGCGGCTCGGTCATCCTGCGTGTCGACCCCGACGTTACGACGCTGATCGACTACCACCACAACGCCAAGCGCAAGGCCACCCACGGCGGCCACGGTGCCGGCGCACATCGCAACGGCGCGCACGGCGAGGACCTGGTTCTGCCCGTACCCGACGGAACCGTGATCATCGAGGACGGCGAGGTCATCGCCGACCTGGTGGGAGCAGGGGCCGAGCTGGTCATCGCCGAAGGCGGCCGCGGTGGTCTCGGCAACGCGGCGCTGGCCTCGGCCAAGCGCAAGGCGCCCGGCTTCGCCCTCCTCGGCGAGCCCGGGGAAGAGCGGACGATCGACCTCGAGCTCAAGGTCGTCGCCGACATCGGCCTGGTGGGTTACCCGAGCGCGGGCAAGTCCAGCCTGATCGCGGCGATCAGTCGCGCCCGTCCTAAGATCGCCGACTACCCGTTCACCACCCTCGTGCCCAACCTCGGGGTCGTGAAAGCCGGTGACACGACGTTCACGGTTGCCGACGTACCGGGCCTGATCCAGGGTGCCAGCGAGGGACGCGGCCTCGGCCACGACTTCCTGCGGCACATCGAGCGCTGTGCGGCGCTGTTGCACGTCGTCGACCTCGCCACTATCGAGCCCGGGCGCAACCCCGTTGAGGACCTGGACGTGATGGAGGCCGAGCTCGCCAAGTACGGCGGCCTCGAGGACCGGCCGCGCATCGTCGCCCTCAACAAGGCGGATCTTCCTGACGGTCGGGACATGGCCGAGATGGTCGCGGAGGAGATCGCCGCCCGTGGTTGGCCGGTCTTCGCGATCAGCGCCGTTACCCACGCCGGACTGAAGGAGCTCACCTTCGCGATGGCGGAGGTGGTGGCCACGGCCCGCCGCGACCGCGTGGTCGAGCAGGCGGAACGGATCATCATCCGGCCGAAGCCGAAGGGCTCCGGCGAAGAGTTCACGGTCACCGAGACTGGTGAGGGGTGGCGCGTTCGTGGCACCAAGCCCGAGCGCTGGATCCGGCAGACCGACTTCAGCAACGACGAGGCCGTCGGCTTCCTGGCAGACCGGCTCAACCGTCTCGGGGTGGAGGCCAAGCTCATCGAGCTCGGTGCCGTCGAGGGCGACCCCGTGCTGATCGGGCACCCCGACAACGCAGTTGTTTTCGACTTCAAGCCCGGCCTGGACGCCGGCGCCGCCGAGATGCTCGGACGTCGTGGCGAGGACCAGCGCTTCAACGAGTCGCGTCCCGCGGCGGGCCGGCGTCGCGCGATCGACGATTTGATGCCCGAGCGGACCGAGACCGAGACCAGGGCCGACGTCGCCCGCCGGCTGGACCGGATGGACGCCGACGTTAGCGACTTTGTCGACGACGACGTCCCCACGCCCGTCCGCTTCGCCAACGACGATTTCGATGAGGTGTACCCCGGGGAGGACGAATGAGCCGCGAGGCGGTCACTGCTGCGAAGCGGGTGGTCGTCAAGGTCGGCTCTTCTTCGTTGACCACTGCCACCGGCGGGATCGATCCCGACCGGGTCCGTTCTCTGGTCGACACCCTCGCCGGCGCGCACACTGCCGGGACCGAGGTCGTGCTGGTCTCCTCGGGTGCGATTGCGGCAGGCCTGGCTCCGCTGGCTCTGAAGCGTCGACCCCGCGATCTCGCCCGACAGCAGGCGGCTGCCTCGGTCGGCCAGGGGATCCTGGTCCACCGGTACACCGAGGAGTTCGCCCGGCACGACCAGGTCACCGGCCAGGTGCTGCTGACCCTGGACGACGTCACCCGCCGGGGCCACTACCGCAACGCCCAGCGGACCTTTGTCACCCTGCTCGAGATGGGTGTCGTACCGATCGTCAACGAGAACGACACCGTGGCGACCAGCGAAATCCGGTTCGGCGACAACGACCGGCTCGCGGCGCTCGTCGCCCACCTGGTCCACGCGGACCTGCTCGTGCTGCTTTCCGACGTCGACGGCCTGTACGACGGCCCGCCCAGCTCTGCCGAGTCCAGGCTGATCGCCGAGGTCAACGGGGAGGCCGACCTGACCGACGTGATCGTCGGCAAGGCAGGTGCGGCCGGTGTCGGCACCGGGGGGATGCGGACCAAGCTCGAAGCTGCCCGGATCGCAACCGGCGCAGGCATCCCGGTGGTCCTCACCGCGGCCGACCACGCACAGGCGGCGTTGGCCGGCGACCAGGTCGGCACGCTCTTCCACGCCACCGGCCCCCGTCGCCCTACCCGGCTGTTGTGGCTCGCCCATGTGACCGAGGGCAAGGGCACCATCGTCCTGGACGACGGCGCCGTGAGGGCGCTGACCGAGCGCCGGGCGTCCTTGCTACCTGCTGGGATCACCGCGGTTACCGGCAGCTTCGTCGACGGGGATCCGGTCGACCTGGTCGCCCCGGACGGCCGGGTGATCGCCCGTGGCCTGGTCAACTACGACGCGGCCGAGTTGCCGGCGTTGATGGGTCGTTCGACGCACGAGCTCGCCCGCGAGCTCGGGGCGTCGTACGAGCGTGAGGTCGTGCACCGCGACGACCTCACCCTTCTCGCCCGGACCTGACCTCGCTGGACCACTGGTCCAGTTCGGGGGTGCGAGTTTCCTCGATTCCCCCACGGGGCATGAGTCTGGTCGTCCAAACTGGGCGTCGGACCCGTTGCGGGAAGGGAGGGTGCATGGATCGGGAGCAGAACGGTCGCTTGTGGCACGTCACGCTGACCGTCGCGGGCGATGCCGTCGAGGTGATGCTCGTCCGGGCCTCGCTCGCTCGCCTCCGCGAGGAGCGTCCCTTTCTCGACACGCTCGAGTACACCGCCACCAGCGCCGAGTTGCAGTACTGGGACGAGGGCGACGGCATGCTCGACGTCGCCTCGCTGGCGCTCCGGCTCTGGGCCGAGCACCGTGAATCCGCAGGGTTGCCGTGCTGGGAGATCGTCGGCCTCGAGGTGGTCGAGAAGTCGATCCGGGAGAGTCGCGTCGTCGTACGCCCCTCGGGTGTGCGGGCCGTGACCTCGATGCCGTTCCAGGTCTGATCAACGACTACCCTGAGCGGTATGTCCGACACGATCGCGCAGGTCGCTGCGCGCGCTCGCGAGGCGTCCACCGTTCTCGCGCTGGCCACCCGGGCTGCCAAGGACGCCGCTCTGGAAGCGATGGCGCAGGCGCTCCTCGACGAGAGTGCTCAGATCCTCGCAGCGAACGCCATCGACGTGGCCAACGCCGAACGGAGCGGCACTCCTGCGCACCTGATCGACCGGCTCCGGCTCGACCGGGGCCGAGTCGCCGAAATGGCGCAGGGGCTTCGGGAGGTCGCGGGTCTGGCTGACCCGGTCGGGGTGATCCTCCGCGGTTCGACCCTGGACAACGGCCTCGAGCTGCGCCAGGTCACGGTTCCTTTCGGAGTCGTGGGCGTCATCTACGAGGCTCGCCCGAACGTGACTGCCGATGCGGCCGGCATCTGTCTGAAGAGCGGCAACGCGGTTCTGCTGCGCGGATCGTCCAACGCGCTCGCCTCCAACACCGCCATCGTCAGCACGCTGCGCAAGGCCCTGGGTTCCTCCGGATTGCCCGACGACTGCGTCCAGCTCGCGCCCGGCGAAGGACACGACGCCGTCAAGGAGCTGATGCGGGCCCGCGGACTGGTGGACGTCCTGATCCCTCGCGGGGGAGCAGGCCTGATCCGTTCGGTCGTCGAGGAGTCGACGGTCCCGGTCATCGAAACCGGCGTCGGCAACTGCCACGTCTACGTCGACGAGGCGGCCGACCTGGAGATGGCACTCGCCGTCGTGCTGAACTCCAAGACCCACCGGACCTCGGTCTGCAACTCCGCTGAGTCGCTGCTCGTCCACGAGAAGGTCGCAGCCACGTTCCTGCCACGGGTGGTCAGCGCGCTCCAGGATGCCGGGGTGACCATTCACGGGGACGAGGGGTTCGCCGCTCACGACGGCGTGGTTGCCGCGACGCCGGAGGACTGGGGCATGGAGTACCTCTCCCTGGACATCTCAGCCAGGGTGGTCGCGGACCTGAGTGACGCGATCGCTCACATCCGGAAGCACTCCTCCGGCCACACCGAGGCGATCGTCACCGGCTCGCAGGCGGCAGCCCGCCGGTTCACCGCCGAGGTCGACTCGGCCGCGGTGATGGTGAACGCCTCCACCCGGTTCACCGACGGCGGCGAGTTCGGGTTCGGCGCCGAGATCGGTATCTCCACCCAAAAGCTGCATGCCCGCGGTCCGCTCGGTCTGCCCGAGATGACCTCCAGCAAGTACGTCGTCACGGGAGACGGTCACGTTCGATGAAAGCTGTTCCAAGGTCGGTCGCCGGGGTGGACCCGGCAGCGCTCGACGTCTGGGCCGATGAGACCACCGAGCGTTTCCTGACGCCCGCCACGATCATCACCTTCGTCCGGACGATCGCTTGCGTCGTCCTGGTCGGGTTGGCACTCCACGAAGGCATACCGAACGACGAGGAGTTCTGGAGCCCGGCGCTCAAGCTGCTCACCGTTGCGCTCGTCGTCTACTGGGTGGGGGACATGCTGGACGGCCAGGTCGCCCGCCGGATGCACCACGAGACCAGGATCGGTGCGGTCCTCGACATCCTGAGCGACCGGTTCTGCTCCGCGGCCTTCTACTTCGGGCTCGCCTGGCTGCACCCGGAGTTCACGATCCCGGTACTGCTGTACCTGGCCGAGTTCATGGTGATCGACTGCTTCCTGTCGATCGGCTTCCTTGCCTGGAAGATCCGCAGTCCCAACTACTTCTACGTGATCGACCCGACGATCTACCGGCTGAACTGGTCGCACCCGGCGAAGGCGGTGAACTCGGCGCTCTTCGCGGTCTTCCTGCTGGTCACCCAGCTCGCCTGGGTCGGTGGGATCATCGCCGGCAGTCTGCTGGTCTTCAAGACGGTGATGCTGGTCCGCCTGGCGAAGATCGGACTTCCGATCCCGGAAGGGACCGGGCAGGCCAGGGTGCCGCTGGGCGCAGCGCAGGATCCCGGGGCGTGAAGCTGCTCCTGGGGACGTTCCTGTTCTCGGTCGCCTCAGCGCTGATCCCTGTCCTCAACGTCGAGATCTACCTCGCCGCGCTCCCGGACGTGGAGGATCGCGCCTTCGAGTTCGCCGTGGTGGCGGGCACCGGTCAGACGATCGGCAAGATCCTCTGGTTCTACGCCGGCATCCACTCCATGAAGGTCAGCTGGCTCAAGCGAAAGATGGAGACGGAGAAGTGGCAGGCGTCGTACCTGAAGTGGCACGAACGCATCGTCGGCCGGCCGGTTCTCGCCGGCTCGATCGTCTTCGTCTCCGCATTTTCGGGGTTTCCCCCGCTGGCGATCATCGCTGTGCTGGCCGGCTCCTTGCGGATGAACCTGCCGCTGTTCATCGGCACCACCCTGGTCGGCCGGATCCTGCGCTTCTGGCTCGTCCTCGAAGGCGCGCACTGGGTCAAAGAACTGGTCCCGCACCTGTTCTAAGCGTGGATCTGGTCCGCGGCACCGCGAAGTTCCGAACTCCTCTGATCCGCCACCGCTAGCCCGGGTAGGGTACGCCGCGTGATCGTCGAATCGGACAACTCCCGGGCCTGGGTCCTGCGCTACGAAATGCGCCGCTTGTTGCAGACGCCTCTGGCATTCACGAACTGGCCCGGGCTGCTGGTCGGGATGGCGCGCGAGAAGATGGCCGAAGGACCTCAGGAGTTGACCTTCCACGCCCGCAGCGGGCAGACGATCGCGATCCCGAACGCCCCCGGCGCACGGGTTCCGGTCTACGAGGTCTTCGCCGAGGACTGCTACGACCTGCGTTGGTTCCTGGGAGACCTGATCGACCGGCCGATCCACGTCCTGGACATCGGCGCGCATGTCGGCACCTTCTCCACCCATCTCGCCGCGAACCACCCGACGGCGACGATCGACTGTTTCGAACCGTCCCCGGACACGTACCAGTACCTGCGCCGGAACATCGAGGTCAACAAGAACACCGAGCGGATCCACACCCACCAGAAAGCGCTTGCCGGCGAGACCGGTTTCGCCATCTTCGACCTCCAGGGCGCGGGTTCAGGTCACAACCACATCGCCTTCGAGGAGCGGATCGACGGCTCCGGCATCCGTGTCGACACGGTGGCGTTCGACGAGGTCGTCGCGGCTGCCCGGGGACCGGTCGAGGTCATCAAGATGGACTGCGAGGGCGGCGAGTACGACCTCGTCTACAAGTCCTCCAAGGAGAGCTGGGCGAACGTCCAGCGCCTGGTGCTCGAGTACCACACCATGCCCGGTGAGTCGTGGGAGGAGCTGCGGGCCTGGTTTGCCAGCGTTGGCCTGCACGTGGTGCGCGACGAGCGTGCGCCCATCGCGGGCACTGCCTGGCTCTCCCGTACACCGCTGCGCGACCACGAGGGCAAAGGGCCGCGGAGCCGGGTCAACAAGCTCGCTTACGAGGTACGCCGCGTGGGTCAGACCCGGAAGGCTTTCCGCAACTGGCCCTCGCTGCTCTCCGGCCTGGTTCAGGAGAAGGCTGGCCGCGGCCCGAAGGAACTGACCTTCGAAACCCGTTCGGGCCAGAAGATCACGTCGCCGAACGTGCCCGGGGCTCGCCTGCCGGCGTACGAGCAGTACGCCGAGGACGGCTACGAGCTGGAGTGGTTCCTCGAGGCCTACCAGGGCAAGGAGATCCACGCCTTCGACATCGGTGCCCACGTCGGCACCTTTGCGTGCCACCTGGCTGAGGTGGTCCCGACCGCTAGCGTCACCTGCTTCGAGCCGTCTCCGGGCACGATCTCCTACCTGCAGCGCAACATCGACCAGAACGGTCTGAGCGCGCGGATCTCGGTCACCGAGGCTGCGCTCTCGGGCGAGTCCGGTTTCGCGCTCTTCGACGACCACGGCGGTGCGAGTGTGCACAGCGGCTTGGTCGACAGCCACTCGGTGGATGACCCGCACGCAGCGGGTGCCGGGGTCAAGGTCCCCACGCTCAGCTTCGACGACGCGATCGCCCAGGCCCCCGGCCCGGTGACGTTCGTGAAGCTCGACTGCGAGGGCGGCGAGTACCAGCTCGCCTACCAGTCCTCTCCGCAGAGCTGGGCCGACGTCGAGCGCGTCGTGCTGGAGTACCACGACATTCCGGGTGAGTCCTGGTCCGAGCTCCGCGCCTGGTTCGGTCGCATCGGACTGCACCTGGTCGGGCACCGCCCGGAGCGAGCGGACCTCGGGCTGGCCTGGCTTGCGCGGGGCCCCGTCGGCTTCGTCAACCGCTGAGACGCGGGCCTAGGTGGTCCGGCTCTCCGAGGGTCTTCGCCCGTACTTCGGGCCGCTGAAGCGCGCCTACACGGTCGGCACGCGGGCGGTCTCACCAGCGACGGTCCGGCTGAGCAGGATGCGCGGAGGCTGGCTGCCGACGGGCGTGGCGCAGACGATGGAGGACGCCGCGAATGACGGCGGCACCTTCACCCTCGCGCGCTCGGCGGAGGTCCTGCACCGGGCACGGCCGGACGGTGACCCGGAGCGGTACTGGTGCTTCGAAGAGGCCCTCACCGAGACGGTGCCCCGCGTCGGTGTGCTGGAGCTCGCCGGTGGTCGTGTGCTGCAGCCGCATTCGGTGGTCATCACTCGCGAGAACCGGTGGCTCTGGGAGCAGTGCTGGTACTTCGGGACCACCAGGCCCCGTCAGCACCCGATGTTCCTACACCCGTTCCCGAAGCCACCGGTCGACGTACCGGGTCGGCTCGGTGTGCTCACCACCCGCGGGGACGCGAACTTCTACCACTTCATGCACGACGTGCTGCCGCGCGTCGCGGTGCTGGAGCAGGCCGGGGTCGAGCGCCCGGACCGCTGGTACGTCCCGCACACGACCCGGTTCCAGCGCGAGCTGCTCGAGCTCTGGGGGATCGGCGAGGATGAGATCATCAACAGCGACCAGGTGCCGCACGTCCGGGCCCAGACGCTGGTGGTGCCAGGCCTCGCCTCCACGATCGAACGCAACCCGCCCTGGGTCTCCCGGCTGCTGCGTTCCCGACTGGTCCCTCCGGGCGTCGAGCGTGTCCCCGGTCGCTACCTCTACCTGGCCAGGCGAGCCGGCCTGCACAACCGGTGCGTGCTCAACGAGGCCGAGGTGCTGGCGCTGCTCGAGCCTCTCGGGTTCCAGGTAGTCGACCCCGGCGACCTGTCGGTGGCAGAACAGATCAGAACCTTTGCAGAGGCTGACGTCGTCGTCGCCCCGCACGGTGCCTCGCTGGCGAACATCCCGTTCTTCAGCCCGGGCGCCGCGTTGCTGGAGCTCTTCCCGAGCCAGTCGATGGTGGCGGACTACTGGAAGATGACCTGCGGCGTCGTGGGGCTGGAGTACCAGTACCTCAGCGGCGCCGGGCCGGCGGCAGGGATCACCCGGGGTGAGTTCGTGGTGGCAGACATCACCGTGGATCTGCGCAAGCTGGACGCGATGGTCTCCGCGCTGCTCACGGCGCGGCAGACCAGTGGCCCGGACCAGCCGGCCGGACCGCTAGGATTCGGTCCATGACGATCCTGTTCGCGCTGCTCAACTCCGGCGGCGGCACCAACATCGCCGACGAGGGCCACTTCCTCTGGCCGTACTACGTCGGGGGCGGCATCCTGGTGATCCTGCTGGCGTTGCTCACCGCTCTGCTCGCCTTCGGTAAGGGACGCGAGCACTCCTGACCGGCGACACAGACTCCACGGTGGTCGATCCTGTCGAGACCCGACGCGTCGGGGTGATGGGTGGGACGTTCGACCCGATCCACCACGGCCACCTCGTCGCTGCCAGCGAGGCCCAGGCATGGTTCGACCTGGACGAGGTCATCTTCGTCCCGACCGGCCAGCCCTGGCAGAAGTCCGACCGGGCGGTCACCTCGGCCGAGCACCGTTACCTGATGACCGTGATCGCGACGGCCTCGAACCCGCGCTTCTCGGTCTCCCGCGTCGACATCGACCGTGACGGCCCGACGTACACGATCGACACGCTGCGTGACCTCTCCGCCGCGATGGACTCCGCGGGTTCGGCGAAGGTGGACCTGTACTTCATCACCGGCGCCGATGCGCTGACCGAGATCTTCACCTGGCGCGATGCTTCGGACCTCTTCGCGCTGGCCCACTTTGTCGGGTGCACCCGACCCGGCTACGAGATGAACCCGGAGTCGGTCGCCGGCATCCCCGGCGACCGCCTCACGATCCTGGAGATCCCCGCGCTGTCGATCTCCTCCACCGACTGCCGCCGTCGCACGGCCGCCGGTCAGCCCGTTTGGTACCTCGTGCCTGACGGCGTCGTCCAGTACATCGCGAAACACCACCTCTATGAAGACCTCTGATGAAGGATCACGCATGACCGCCACTCCCCGCGCCATCGAACTGATCCAGGCTGCCGCTGCTGCTGCCTCGGACAAGCTCGCCACCGAGATCGTCGCCTTCGACGTCTCCGAGCAACTCGTCATCACCGACGCGTTCCTGGTCGCCTCCGCGGCGAACGACCGCCAGGTGAAGTCGGTCGTCGACGAGATCGAGGACCGACTCCGTGAGCTCGGCGCCAAGCCCGTACGACGTGAGGGGGTCCAAGACGGCCGATGGGCGCTGCTCGACTATGCCGACATCGTCGTGCACGTCCAACACACCGAGGAGCGCACGTTCTACGCCCTCGAGCGGCTCTGGCGGGACTGCCCGGCGATCGACGTCACCGACGCGGTGGGTCCGACCGGCAACCAGGCGCCGTGACGGTCCGGTGACCCGGCTCGTCCTCGCACGGCACGGGCGCACGGCCTGGAACCTCGAGGGCCGCGCCCAGGGGCACACCGACGTCGGCCTCGACGACGTCGGACGCTCCCAGGCCGCTGCGATGGCGCCGTACCTGGCACTGATGGGCCCGACGCGGCTCTTCAGCAGTGACCTGGCCCGGGCCCGCGAGACCGTCGCCGAGGTGGCCGCGGCGACCGGTCTGGAGGCCACCTATGACGCCCGTCTCCGGGAGTTCGACGTCGGGGAGCGGGCCGGTCTCACGATCGCGGAGTTCGCCGCCCGGTTCCCCGACGAGTACGCCGCCTGGAGCGCTGGGCACATCACCGGGCTGGTGCCCGGAGCGGAGACGCCCGAGCAGGTGGTCGCACGGATGCTTCCGGCATTGCGAGAGATCTGGGAGTCGACCGCAGCTGACGAGACCACTGTGGTGATCTCGCACGGCGCCTGCCTGAAGGTCTCGCTGGTCGCCTTCCTCGGCTGGCCCCCGGAGGTCGGCTCGTCCCTGCGCGGCCTGGACAACTGCGGGTGGGTCGTCCTGGAGGAGGACTCCGCCGGGCGCGGGATCCGGCTGTCGTCGTACAACGAGACCGCGCACCCCGCCATCCATGGACCCGATTTCGCATCCGAGGCTCCGGTTGGCTAATATTCGGCGAGTTGCCTGAAGGAAATCAACGGCAATGGGGCTGTGGCGCAGCTGGTAGCGCATCTGCATGGCATGCAGAGGGTCAGGGGTTCGAGTCCCCTCAGCTCCACAAAAGATAGAAGTGCAGCAGAGGTACGACCGAAACGCCACCAGACTGGTCTGGTGGCGTCTTTGGTTCTCGGATACCGACCTCAACTCGCGCCGATCGACAGGCTTGCAGTCGACCTGCTCGGAGAAAGCCGTGAAGGGTGGCAGCCCGTGCTCAACGGTTGGTCTGGTGCCGCAGCTCGTCGACCTCGGCGCGAAGACGCGCCACTTCGTCGGCCTCGTGCGCAGGTGCGGCGGAGTCGTCGCTCTTCCCGCGCATCATGAAGTACATCATCACGCCCATGCCGATGGGGCATGCCAGGAACGGCAGCGAGCCGAGCAATGCAGACATGGTGGGCATCTTTCTGGTCGGGTGGCCGGCGCGGGGAACCGCACGCCGGTCCCTCTTATCGTAGGTCGCGGATGCCAGCCTTCAAGTCGGGCGACGCGGTGCTACCGATCGCTGAGCAGCTTTCGGAAATCACTCGCGTACTCGGCCGGTGTGGTCCCGCCGGTGTAGAGCACCGAGGTGCCGTCAGGTCCGAAGACGTAGACCGAGCCGGTGTGGTTGACCTCGTAGTCTTTGGTGCCTTGGGGCGCCGGATCGGTGGAGCTGTGCTGACTGGGCTTCTGCTTCGTGAAATCGCTGACCGGTGCGTAGAGCGACTGCTCGGCGGCGTGTACGACCGACCGCGGAGCACGCAGGCCGATGAAGGCGGTGTCGAAGCCAGCCAGCCATCGCCGCAACTCTGCTGGGGTGTCGCGGGCCGGATCGACGGTCACGAAGTCCACCCGGACCTGGCTCGCGGCTCCGGCGGACATGCTGCGCTTCGCCGCGGCGAGGTCGGCCATGGTGGTGGGGCAGATGTCGTCGCAGTTGGTGAAGCCGAAGAACAGCACCGTGACCCCGGTCGTCTGGGAGCCGAGCACCACCTCGTCACCGGTGGTGTCGTAGAAGGGGCCGCGCGGAAGCTCCAGCGGAGGGTCGGCGACCACGGTTCCGTAGAAGCCATCGCTCTGTCCGTCCACGACGATCAGCGGTCCTGATGACGAATCGCGATCCTGCCTCGGAGTGCTACTGCCGCAGGCAGCCAGCAGGACCATCGCCGCGATGCTGGAGACCATCGCGGCGTTCCTTCGAAGGGTGCGCAGTCGGGCTGGTCGTTCTCTCATAGTGGCGTCTGCCAATTCACAACGACTCCTTGCAGTTCGGAGATCAGCCCGGCCCAGACGCCCGTCACCTGAAGGATGCCCACGACGATGAGCAGGAGCCCACCGACGCGCATGACGGTCCGAGCGTGATGGCGTGCGAGGTCGAATACGCGAAAGGCGCGTTGCACACCCAGCGCAGCCACGATGAACGGAATACCCAGCCCCAGACTGTAGGCGAAGGACAGCAGCGCTCCCCGTTCAGCACCACCCGTACTCACCGACAGTGCTAGGACAGCCGCCAGGGTCGGACCGATGCACGGGGTCCAGCCCACACCGAACATCACACCCAGGAGTGGCGCGCTCGCGACGCCGACGCGAGGACGGTAGCTGGGCCGGACGGATCGTGAAAAGGCTGGGATCGTGTCCAGGACTCTGGTGAACATGATGCCGAGCACGATGGTGACGCCACCGAGCACCCGGATGATCAGGTCCTGATGGATGATCAGGATCTTGCCCGCGGCGCCGAACGCCGCGCCGTAGCTGGTGAACACGGCGGCGAAGCCGAGAACGAAGAGCAGGGTGCCTGTCACGGTCCGGCTCGGCAGCCGGAGCCGGCCCGGGAGCCGGCGGTTCTTCACGAGCACGGGACCGGTCGTGAGGTTTCCTGCGACAGCCCCGGAGCCCATTTGGTCAGACGAGGCGGCCGCATCTGCGCCGGCGGTCCCGGTCACATAAGCCAGGTACCCGGGAAGGAGCGGCAAGCAGCAAGGGCTCAGGAAGGACACCAGCCCGGCTGCCATCGCCACTGGGATGGCGAGCAGCAGCGACCCCGAGAACACCACCTCACCCAGACTCAGCGTACTCACGAGACGACCCCGGCTGTGGTCCGCACGAGTTCGGTCTCGAGTATCTGACGAAGCACCTGATATCGGGCACGTCCGATGATTCGGGCGGCGACTGACCCGCGTTCATCGATCACGATCGTGCTCGGCACAGCGGCGACCGGGACGAGGTCACGCAGAGTGCCGACGATGTCGCCGTCGTCGATGATGCTCGGGTAGGGGACGGCATAGTTGCTGACGAAACGGCGCGCAGCCGCGGTGTCGTCGCGGGTGTCGATGCCGATGAATCTGACGCCCCGCGAGTGGTACGCACGGGCAAGCCGCACCAGTTCAGGTGTCTCGGCGCGGCATGGTCTGCACCAGGAGGCCCACACGTTGACCACCACGAGGTGTCCGCGTTCACTGACTAGCGAGTACGAGTCGCCGCCCAGGGTGGAGCCTGCGATCGTTGGAGCTGCGGTGCGGGTCGCGTTGTCGAACGTGGTGAGCCCGATCCTCAAGTCGGATTGACCCGAGGACGAGTTGTCGTTCACGTAAGCGGTCTCTTGGTTGGCGACGGCCACCCACGCCCAGACGGCGACGGCGAGCGTCGCAACGGAGGCTGTAACCCAGGTGACTCGTCTCGGTCGAGGGGTTTTCATGGCACGGAGACCACAATTTGTTGGTCGGGCGCGAACTGGAGCTCGCGAGGGTCGCCGGTGTACGGCTTGCCGTCTACTTCGATGAGGACCTTCTTGCCTGCCGTGGCTCGTGCGCCGCCCACCGAAGCCGAGCCCAGGTCGACGCCCCACTCGGCAAAGAACTGACCCAGGGTGAAGACTTCGCCGTCTCTGTCTGCCTCGATGTGGATGCTGCCGTCCGCGTCGTGGGTGTGCAGGGATGACATCGCCCCGCTCTGGGGATCGACACCGATGTTCGCCGGTACCACGATCTTGGTCCCTCCTACCACCAGGCTCAGTTGAGGGTGGTAGTGCTCGGCGGTTCCCATCTGACCGAGGTCGAGGCCAGCGTCGGCGACGCGGGCCGCTACGTCGGCGGGAGCCGGCCAACGCAGGACGGAATCACGGTGGGTCTGCGGGGACGAGCTGGCGATCGGGTTGCTACACCCCGAGATGACGAGTGCACCGGCGAAGCCGAGCGCCAGATAGAACGGGACTTTCTGCCGCATGGGGTTGCTGCTCCTTGCTGTCTGAGGGTCTGGGCATGCGGAGGCGCGGACCGAAGCCTCGGGGTTCGCTCCGCAACAGCTCAGCAGCGTTGTATCGACAGGCAGTGAAGGTCGGGTGGGTCGAGGATGCGCGCGCAGAGGCGGCCGATGGGGCGGGCACGCGCTCCGGTACGTCGGACATAGCGTGCTCGACCGGGAGCGCGGGAGGCGAGCAGCGCCAGCGCGCCGAGCGCCAGGGCCAAGCACAGAGCGAGTATCGGAAGTCCGCCGGTACGTGTGGCGGGGGACATGAGGTCCGGCGCGTCCGAGACCACTGGCACCGACGACATCGCGGTCGCATCGTCGATTTTCACCATCGCCGACATGGCGGTCTCGCCCGCTCCCTGGCAGTCCAGGACGTGCATGCCGAACACGCCCGCCAACAGCATCAAGATGCTGACGAGCCCCAGGGAGCCGCGGGTCAGCGGGCTCGGAGCAAGGTGAACCATCGCTGGCAGTCTAGGCATCCCCTCATGGGCAGACTCGATCGGAATCTCCCAGACGGTGGAGACCTGACCCTTCTCGTCGTTCCAAGATACCCCCTAGGGGTACTTGATCTGGCTCGAACAGCGTGCGAGTATGCGGAGGGCCGACGGAAATGGGAAGGAGCAGTTCCATGCCCGCGATGGCGCGCGTTGAACAAGTCTTCTGCAGAAGCGCCCCTTGGCGGGCCTTTGCTGCGCACGTCGTACTGCCCTGGGCGCTTCAAGGCATCGAACCACGAGGCGCGCTGCTCGAGCTGGGAAGCGGTAGCGGCGCGATGGCAGAAAGCACGGCCCGCAGGTACCCCCAGCTTCAGATCACGGCGACGGACATCGACCCCGGGATGGTCGCTGCGGCAGAGCAGCGCCTGGTCGAGTTCCCGCACGCTCACGCCGAGCAGGCCGACGTGATGGTGCTGCCATTCCCGGACGAGTCCTTCGACATCGTGGCCAGCTACCTGATGCTGCACCACGTCATCGAGTGGCGCCGAGCCCTCGATGAGATCGCGAGGGTGCTGAAGCCTGGCGGAACTCTGGTCGGTTATGACCTCGACGACACACCTGTCGCGCAGGCGATCCACCTCGTCGACCGTTCGCCGTACCGGCTGATCAAGAACGTCGAGCTTCGCCCGGCGCTGCTGGCCGCCGGCTTCGACGGGGTTGCCGTCCGTCGATCGTTCGGCCGTCACGCCAACAGGTTCCTCGCTAGCAAACCCCGACCATCAACGGAGTAGCCATGTTGTCGCTTACCTGCCACAACTGTGACGAAAAGATGCAGGCCGCCACGGAGGACGAACTCGCCGAACTGGTCCGGCAGCACGCTCAGAAGCACGGTCACACCCCGCCGCGCCAAGACATCCTGACGCGCATCCGGCGACACAACCCGTCGTGAACCCTCCAGGAAGTTCGCCGACCGCGTCAACGGACGCCGTTCGGACCTTCGTCATCGCCGACATGGCTGGCTTTACTGCCTTGACGGAGTCGCACGGCGACCACACGGCTGCGGACTTCGCCACTCGCTTGGAACAGGTCGCGCTCGACGCACTCGATCACGACGACGCCCTCGTGAAGTGTTTAGGCGATGCCGTCCTGCTGGCCGCGCCAGATGCCAAGGCCGGGTTGCAGCTTGCGGTACGTGTTGTCCGGGCCGCGGCCGATGAGCCCAACTTTCCGCTGCTCCGAGTCGGACTGCATCATGGCCCTGCGGTGCGCCGAGGCGATGACTGGTTCGGTGCTGCTGTCAATCTGACTGCTCGCGTTGCCGCAGAGGCTGCGGCCGGAGAGCTGGTCGTCACCGACGCGGTCGTCGACAGCGCCATCGGTCTGGACCTCGCAGTGCACGACCGCGGCACCCTCTCGTTCAAGAACGTTCGCGATGCCGTTCGCGTCTGGGAAATCAGGCTCGATCCTGGCCAACGGCCACGGCCTGTCGATCCCACCTGCCACATGACCGTATCGCCCCTCCACGCCAAGGGCTGGCTGGAGCACGGCGACGATACCTACTACTTCTGTTCGGAGGACTGCCTCGCCCAGTTTGTCCTTCGTCACGGTAACGGGCCACGTCCGAAGGGCTAAGGCAGACGGGGCCGCGCACGCTCGTGCTGCCGATTCTCTAGAACCTGTTCTAGTCTCGCTCCATGCGTTTCTCCATCAGCGTCGCCTTCCAGCCGGTCGACCAGCTCTTCGCGATCGCCAAGGCAGCCGACGAGGCCGGGTACGACGCACTCTCGATCCCGGACCATGTGGTCGACCTGGAGACACTGGAGACGCCGTACCCGTACACGCCCGACGGAAAGCGTCGCTGGGAGCACTCCGCCGAGTGGCCTGATCCCTGGGTGCTCGCCGGCGCGCTTGCAAGCGTGACCACGAACCTGCACTTCTACACCTCGGTCTATGTCGCAGCCCTGCGCAGCCCCTACCAGGTGGCGAAGTCGGTCGGCACCGCCGCTGTTCTCTCCGGCAACCGGGTCGCGCTCGGGGTCGGGGTTGGCTGGTGCCGCGAGGAATTCGACCTGATGGGTCAGAACTTCTCCACCCGCGGCAAGCGCACCGATGAGGCCCTGGAGCTCCTCGCCGAGCTGTGGAAGCCGGGCTGGAACTCTCACGAGGGCACCTACTATCCGACACCGCGACTCGTGATGGAACCGACGCCGACCGCCCGGATCCCGATCTACGTCGGCGGACTCTCCGAGATCGGGATGCGCCGCGCGGCCCGGCACGACGGCTGGATCGGGGACCTCTACTCCATCGAGGAGGCTTCGGGACATGCGCGGCGACTGGCGGAGATCCGGGACGAGATCGGCGCCACCGGGGAGTTCCGGATGATCACTGCGCTGACCGACGCGTTCCTGCCGGAGCACTTCGCCGCCGCCGAGGCCGGCGGCGTCACCGACGTGTGGACGATGCCGTGGGCGTATTACCACGGACTGGACTGCACGCTGGAGCAGAAGCTGGACGGCATCGGGCGCTTCGCCGAGGACGTCCTGGGGCCGTTGCGCGGTCTTACGGAACGGTAACGACCCGCTCGGCGCAAGCGGTGCCGACGGTTGCGCTGCCACAGTAGGGCGGTGACCTCAGCAGAGATAGCCGTGATCGGCGGCAGCGGCTTCTACGAATTCCTCGACGATCCGGAACCCGTCCGCTCGACGACTACGCCGTACGGTGAGGCTTCCGGCCCGGTCAGTGTCGGGGACGTGCAAGGCCGGCGGGTGGCGTTCCTCCCGCGCCACGGGGGAGCACACGAGTACCCGCCGCACCTGATCAACTACCGCGCGAACCTCTGGCTGCTGCGTTCGCTCGGGGTACGCCAGGTGCTCGCGCCGTGCGCTGTCGGGGGGCTGAGTCCGAGTGTCGCGCCCGGTGACATCGTCGTCCCCGACCAGCTCGTCGACCGCACCACGTCACGGATCCAGTCCTACGTCGACAGCGGCGCTGTGCACGTCCCGTTCGCCGATCCCTACTGCTCCCGGCTGCTCACCGCTCTCGGTGAGACACCGATGGTCAGCACCGGCGGGACCATGGTGGTTGTGGAAGGTCCGCGCTTCTCGACGCGTGCGGAGTCCCAGCACTATGCCGCCCAGGGGTGGTCCTTGATCAACATGACCGGCCATCCCGAAGCGGTGCTCGCCCGGGAGATGCAGCTCTGCTACGCCGCGGTGGCGCTGGTCACCGACATGGACGCAGGCGTGCAGACCGGCGAGGGAGTGGGCCAGGAAGAGGTGTTCGCGATGTTCGCGCGCAACATCGACAAGCTCAAGGACATCCTCCGCGGCGTCGTGAAGCAGCTACCCGACCCCGGTGGCTGCGCGTGCAGCACCTGGGCCGATGGGCTCGATCTGACGTATCCGGTCCCCAGCCGATCCACGCCGTGAAGGTCCTCCTTACCGGGTCTGCCGGCTTCATCGGGTCGGCCATCGGCCGGCAGCTCGACGACGCCGGGGACGAGGTGGTCCGGGTCGACCTGATGCTTCCCCAAGCGCACGGTGCCGCAGAGGTTCCGGAGAACACCCACCGGCTCGATGTCCGCGAGGTCGAACGTTGGGGAGACCTCCTCGACGGGGTGGATGTGGTTTGCCACCAGTCGGCCCTGGTCGGCGCCGGAGTCCGGGTCGCGGACCTACCGGAGTACGCCTCGCACAACGACTACGGCACCGCCGCCCTGCTGGCTGCGATGCACGCCCACGAGGTGCGTCGGCTGGTGCTGGCGTCCTCGATGGTCGTCTACGGCGAAGGGCTCTACTCCTGTGCCGATCACGGGGCCCAGGCACCTCGCCCGCGCAACCTCGGAGATCTCGAAGCCGGCAACTTCGAGAACCGGTGCACCCGGTGCGCGCAGCCGTTGAGATGGGAGCTCGTTGACGAGGGCGCGCGGGCGGACCCTCGGAGCAGCTACGCGGCCAGCAAGCTGGCCCAGGAACACTACGCCGCGGCGTGGGTGCGCCAGGCGGAAGCGGCGGCGATCGCGCTGAGGTATCACAACGTGTACGGGCCGGGCATGCCGCGGGACACGCCGTACTCCGGGGTGGCGGCGATGTTCCGATCCTCGCTGGAACGCGGGCAGGCGCCGCAGGTCTACGAGGACGGCGGGCAGATGCGCGACTTCGTGCACGTCGAGGATGTGGCGCACGCGAATGTCCTCGCGATCCGTGCGGTCGCGGACCAGCAGGAGTTCGCGGCGTACAACGTGTGTTCCGGGATCCCGGTCAGCATCGGGGAGGTGGCGGCGCTGGTCGCCGCGGGTTCGGCGAACGCCTCGGAGCCGGTGCTTCCGGAGGTGACCGGAGCCTTCCGGGTCGGCGACGTCCGGCACGTCGTCGCCAGCCCGGCACGCGCCGAGCAGGAGCTCGGCTTCACGGCGGCGATCACGCCGCAGTCCGGCCTGCCGGCCTTCGCCACGGAGCCGCTGCGCGCCTGATCTGCTCTCACCAGGCAGTCCGCACCAGGTGCATCGTCGCCAACGCAAGAACGACCTGAAGAGCGACGCCACGGCGGCGCCAGTGCTCGGGGAGCAGGGCGCAGCTGAGGAGCAGCCACGGCACGAACGGCAGCCAGATCCTCTCGACCTCGGCCCGGCTCATCTGGGAGAGGTCGGCAAGGACGATGGCGGTCGTTGCGGCACCGCTCATCCAGAGCACGACCCGCACCTGCGGATCGCCGTCCCGGCGTCGGGAGATCAGGTGCGCCAGGCCGGCGGCCGTCATCAGTCCGGCGCACAGGAGGAGTGCGGCCAGGTTCGCCCAGGTCCAGTAGCTGCCCGGGCGGATGCTGGCGACCCCGTCCCAGTAGCGCTCGCGCAGGACGTGCAGACCTTCCCACCAGTAGAAGCCGTACGCCGCGTAGACCAGGACGACCGCTCCCGCAGCGAGCGCGACCGGCAGCAGGGGTTTCCACGAGCGGGCGACGACGAGGACCGCCACCGCGACGAGCGCGAGCAGGACCAGACCGTAGGAGAGCATCACGGTGAAGCCGAGCAGCAACCCGGCGGGCACGGACCAGGCGAGCATCCGGGCGCGGCTGGCGGCGGTCGCGGCCAGCGCCAGGGCCGCGATCCCCCACGCGGCCACGGCAGCGAACATCGCGTCCGCCGAGACGCACTGCCAGATCGCCGCCGGACCCAGGACCAGGAACGGGGCGGCCCTGCGGGCCAGGATCTCGCTGCCCAGGGTCCGCACGGTGACCATCACAGCGAGCGCGGTGGTCGCTGCGATCAGGGTGACCACGATGCCGGCGGCGAACCCGGTGCCGAGGCCGAGCCGGACCAGCAGGACGAAGAAGGTGAGGGCTCCCGGCGGGTGGCCGGCAAGGTGCGCGGGCCAGTTCGACCGCGGATCGAAGGGGTGTTCGATGGCGCCTTCGGCGATCAACGGGCCTGCCACCTGGGCCGGCCAGTCGGTCTGGGGCACGAACGGTATCCGGTCGACGTAGATCTCCAGGGTCGCCGCCAAGTCGGGGGTTCCGCGCGCGGTGCGCAGGTACTCGTTGTAGAGCTCCAGGACGTGTTCGATGCCGTAGCGGCCGTCGACCGTAGCCAGTGCGACCATCCAGGCGACGCCCACCAACCAGGTGGCTACCAGCAGCCGGCGCCAGGGCAGCGTCGCCGCGAGCGGGACGGCGTACAGGCTGCCAAGGACCGCGAGCAGGACCGCAGGGATCGTGCCCGGCCCGAACCTCGGCGCCCAGTCCGCATAAATCGGCGGGAATGTGTTGATGTGCACGTTCCAGTCGAAGATGATGGGCACCGTGATCGCGGCCAGGACGACCAGGGCGCCGGCGCCGAGCCCGATCCACGGGGCACGCGAAGCGGGCGGCTCCGGCGGTGCCCCTGTCATCGTTGCCATGACGCACACCCTAGGGACGGCACCCCCGGTGCGGGGACTTCGAGGTGCGACGTCACCCATCCGTAAGCCCTTCGAGCCCCACCGGACCGCGGGGATTCCTACGGTGGAGACATGAGACCGACCTGCACCCTCGTCCTCCCGTGTCTCAACGAGGCGGCCGCCCTTGAGGCGTTGCTGCCCCGGGTCCCGGAGGGGATGCACGTGGTGGTCGTCGACAACGGGTCCACCGACGGGACCGCGGCGGTCGCCGTACGCGCGGGAGCGGAAGTCGTGCACGAGTCCCGACCTGGCTACGGGGCCGCGGTGCACGCCGGAATCCTGGCGGCTCGGACCGAGATCGTCGCGGTGATGGACGGCGACGGCTCCTTCGACCCGGTCGACCTGCTCCCGTTGATCGAGGATGTCGCGCAGGACAAGGTGACGATGGCGGTCGGACGACGCCGTCCGACCGGTCGCGGGGTGTGGCCCTGGCATGCGCGTCTGGGCAACGATGCAGTGGTCGCGTTGTTGCGACGCCGCGGCGGCTTCCCGATCCGCGACATCGCGCCGATGCGGGTCTGCCGACGGTCGGACCTGATCGAGCTCGGGGTCGAGGACCGGCGGTTCGGATACCCGGTCGAGCTGCTGCAGAAGGCGGTCGCGTCCGGGTGGCGGATCGTCGAGCACGACGTGCCGTACCACCCGCGGACCGCCGGCACCCGCTCGAAGGTGTCCGGCTCGGTGGTCGGTTCCGTCCGGGCCGCGAAGGATTTCCTGGCGGTCCTGCGATGACCCCGCGAATGCTGGTGATGGCCAAGGCGCCGGTGCCCGGCCTGGCCAAGACCCGGCTAGGCCGGTCGACCGGCTCGGCGGCCGCCGCCGAGCTTGCTGCCGCTGCCCTCCTCGACAGCCTGCACGCTGCAAGGCAGGCCTTCGGTGGCGACTGCCACCTGGCACTCACCGGGGACCTCGACCAAGCCGCGCGCGGAGGGGAGATCGCCGCAGCGCTCCAGGGTTGGACGGTCTTCGACCAGGTCGGGGACACCTTCGCTGAGCGTCTGGCGCACGCGCACGCAGTCGTTGCGGACTCCGGTCCGGGAGCAGTGGTCCAGATCGGGATGGACACCCCGCAGATCACCCCGGAGCTGTTGCGGGGCATCGCAGCTCTTCTCGAGGAGGGTGCGACGGCCGTTCTCGGCCCTGCCGAGGACGGTGGCTGGTGGGTCCTGGCTGTCGATGACGGCGCTCGCGCTGTCGCTCTCCGCGACGTACTGATGTCGGCGCCGACGACCTACCGGGACTCGGTCACCGCGTTCCTGACGGAGGGTGCCGTGATGGCCTCGGGCGGGATGCTGCGCGACGTGGACACCGTCGCCGATGCTATCGCCGTGGCCGGGGCGGCCCCGCGGACCCGCTTCGCGCAGGCCTGGGCCTCGTTCTCCGAGATCGCCTCATGACGACGACGGCGTCGTTCACCGACGTGTACTCCTCGGCGTTGCGGGGGGAGGACTGCCAGGTTGTCGGGCTGTCCCCGATCCCGCGGCCGTTGCCGGTGGCAGCCTGGAACCAGGCTGCGAGTCCCGGTGATGTCGCGCTCCTCGCGCACTGCGTCGGTCCGACCCTGGACGTCGGGTGCGGGCCCGGTCGGATGACCCAACTACTCGCCGAGAGGGGGCACCCGGTCCTCGGGATCGATGTTGTCCCTGAGGCGGTCTTCCAGACCCGCGGTCGCGGCGTGGCGGCCCTGCTGCGCGACGTTTTCGATCCGCTGCCGGGTGAGGGCCGTTGGGCGAGTGCGCTCCTCGCCGACGGGAACATCGGCATCGGGGGAGACCCGGGCGCGTTGCTGCGTCGCGTCGTCGACATCCTTGAGCCGGGCGGTCTGGTGATCGTCGACCTGGCTCCGCCGGGGGCAGGAGTCGAGACGCGCGTCGTTCGGCTGGAGACCCGGTCGCGACAGTGCCGGCCGTTCCGCTGGACCGTGGTGGGCGCCGAGGCCATCGGGCTGCTCGCGGCGCCGGTCGGTCTGACCGTCAGCGGAGTGCACACCCACGGCGACCGCTGGTTCGCGGTGCTGAAGAAAGGGAGCTGAAATGGCCAGCGTCGACCTCCGGAAGATTCCTGTTCCCCAGGAGTCCGACTTCACCTCGCGGCTGCGCAGCCCCGCCGTTGCGGCGAGGATCGGGGTTTGGTTGGGGATCTGCTTCGGCATCGCGTTCGTGACCGGACTGATCAGCCACCAGGCCCAGTCGGCCGACCCGATCCTGGCCTTCCCGACCCGACCGGTGTGGGGCTACCGACTGACCCAAGGGCTGCACGTGATCACCGGGACGGCGGCGGTCCCGTTGCTCCTGGTCAAGCTGTGGACGGTCTTCCCGAAGCTTTTCGCCCGCCCCCCGAAGCAGCTCCGGACCCTGGCCCTCGAGGGCCTCGAACGGGCGTCGATCGCGGTCCTGATGGCAGCTGCGATCTTCGAGCTCGCCTCTGGTCTCGCGAATTCCGCTCAATGGTACCCCTGGGAATTCCGCTTCCGGGGCACCCACTACGCGGTCGCCTGGGTCGCGATCGGGGCGTTGCTGGTGCACATCGCGGTGAAGCTGCCGCTCATCCGCGACGCCCTGGCCGCTCCCATCGACGACGACAGCCACGACCGGGAAGGCACGGAAGAAACCTCGGCGATCAGCCGCCGCGCCCTGGTCCGGACGGCACTGACAGGATCCGGGCTCGCGGTCGTTGCGACCGCCGGAAGCACGGTGCCGGCTCTGCGCGACCTCTCGGTCTTCGGGGTCCGTTCCGGAGACGGACCGGCCGGAATCCCGATCAACCGAACGGCGCGTGCCGCCGATGTTGCGGCCACTGCCCTGGACCCTGGGTTCCGGCTCGTGGTGGTCGACGGAACGACGGAGATGAGTTTCACCCGCGCCGATCTCGAGGGTCTCAGGCAGGTCAGCGCGGAGCTGCCGATCGCGTGCGTCGAGGGCTGGAGCGCCAGCGGACGGTGGACCGGCGTACCGGTTCGGGCACTGCTCGACGGGATCGGTTCCCCGCGTGGTCGTGACGTGCAGGTGGTCTCGCTCGAGCAGCGCGGCACCTACCGCAGTACGACGCTGCCGCACCAGTTCGCCGACGACCCGTCGACCCTGCTCGCGCTCCGGCTCGAGGGTGAGCCGCTGGCACTCGACCACGGGTACCCGTGCCGGCTGATCGCACCGAACCGCCCAGGAGTTCTGCAGACGAAGTGGGTCACCCGGATCGAGGTGCTCGCATGATCCGCGCCGTCCGGGCAGCCGTCGGGTTGGCCGGGGTGGGCCTGGGTGTCGTCGGTGCCCTCAAGCTCCTCGACCTCGGTGGCGAGAACCTGCGCGCGGCTGGCACTTGGTTCGTCGGCGGAGTGATCCTCCACGACGCCGTGCTTGCCCCGGCGACGCTTCTGCTCTGGTTCCTCGCCGTCCGCGTCCTCGGCCGTAAGCCCCCGGGCGCTCTCATCGTCGGAGCGGTCGTGCTGGCAAGTGTCACGCTGATCGCCGTGCCCGTTCTCGGCCGACGTCAGGCACGCCCGGACAACGCCACGTTGCTCGACCGGAACTATCTGGTCGGCTGGTTGGTGCTGGCCGGGCTAACGTTGCTGGTCGTGACGGTCTCGCTCCTGCGCGAGCGGCACCGGATTCGAGGGAGTGGTGAAGGTGGCCCGGGTGCTGGTGGTCGATGACGACGTCACGGTGCGCGAGGTCGTCGTCTCCTACCTGCGTGCCGACGGCCACCGTGTCGCCGAGGCACCGGACGGGACGGTGGCGCTCCGGGAGATGCGCGAGGACCCGGCCGATCTTGTCGTCCTGGACCTGATGATGCCCGGCATCGACGGCCTCGAGGTCTGTCGCCGGCTCCGTGCCGTCGGGGACGTGCCGATCATCATGCTCACCGCGCTCGGCTCGGAGACCGACCGGGTCGTCGGGCTCGAGTCCGGCGCGGACGACTACCTGACCAAGCCGTTCAGCCCCCGCGAGCTGGTGCTCCGGGTCAACGCGCTGCTGCGCCGGGTCGGGGAGCGCGCCGAGCCGGTGACGGAACGCCTCGTCGACGGCGGCCTGGTGATCGACTCAGACCGGCACGAGGCGACACTGGACAACGAGGTGCTCAACCTCACCGCCCGCGAGTTCGACCTGCTGCGCTTCCTGGTCGGTCATCCGGGCATTGCCTTCTCCCGTGACGACCTGCTCCAGCAGGTGTGGGGCTGGTCGTTCGGCGACCAGTCGACGGTGACGGTCCACGTACGACGCCTCCGCGAGAAGGTGGAGGCCGATCCGACGAACCCGAGCCGGTTGGTCACGGTCTGGGGCGTCGGCTACCGCTGGGAGAGCGCATGAGCGACAACATCGAGATCATCCTCATCGCCGCCGGCTGGTCGGCTGCTGCCTGCCTGCTGGGCCTCTCGGTCGTCTGGCTGTTCCGGCGCTGGTCGCTGCGGTGGCTGGTTCCGGCGGTAGCGGCTGTCGCGGTCGGGTCACTGGTCGCCGGGATGTACGGGACGGCGAACGCGATGTTCATCTCGGGCCACGACTTCGAGGTGACGATGCGGGTGCTGATGGTCGCTGGTCTGGTCGCCCTGGGTGGCGCGATCGCGGTCGGCACCGCCCTGTCCCGCTGGTCGCGGTCGCTCCAGGACCGGGCGCGGCATTTCGGGGACAGCGGGGAGTTCGTTGCGGCCAGCGGTGGCCCGGCTGAGTTCCAGCACCTCTCTGACGAGCTGACCAGGACCAGTGCCAAGCTCGCCGAGTCGCGGGACCGGGAGGCACGTCTGGAGGACTCGCGCCGCGAACTGATCTCCTGGGTCTCCCACGACCTGCGCAGCCCGCTGGCCGGGATGCGGGCGATGACCGAGGCCCTCGAGGACGGGCTTGCCGAGGACCCGGCGCGCTACCACCGGCAGATCCGCTCGGAGGTGGATCGGATGGTGCGGATGGTCGACGACCTCTTCGAGCTGTCCCGGCTGCACGCCGGCAACCTGAAGCTGACCATGCAACCGCTGATGCTCGGTGACCTGGTCAGTGAGGCGATCGCCAGTGCTGACCCGGTGGCCCGTGCGCACAGCGTCAGTCTTGGCGGTGCGGTCGATGCCGGGCTGGAGGTGGTGGCCGACCCGGCCGAGCTCTCCCGTGTAGTCGCGAACCTGCTGATGAACGCGATCCGGCACACCCCGGCGGACGGATCCGTCGAGGTGATCGGGCGCTTGGCCCCCGGCGGCGTCGAGCTGACGATCACCGACGGGTGCGGCGGACTGAGCGAGGACGACATGGCTCGCGCCTTCGACGTCGCGTGGCAGGGCAGTGCGGCTCGGACCCCGGAGGTCGATCCGGTCTTCGGCAGCGGCGCCGGACTCGGCCTCGCGATCGTCAAGGGCATCGTCGAGGCGCACCAGGGCACGGTCACCGTGGACAACGAGGACCCCGGCTGCCGCTTCCTGGTCCGGCTTCCCGTCCTGGTCTGAGTCGCCGTACGACGTTCCGCATACGGTGTCTTCCATGACACGCGCAGACAAGACCTGGTGCTGGGCCTACGGAGCCATCGCCCTGGCGGCGTTTATCGGGACGCAGTGGACCTTGTTCGACTACCTCGCCGGCTCAGGCAGCGTGGCTGACTTCCTGGACGCCACCGTCGCCGGCCACGCGGCCACGTTCGTCACCATCGATCTGCTCGCGGTTGCGGTCGCGGCGACAATCTTCATGGTCGTCGACGGAGCCCGGCTCAAGGTGCCATACCTGTGGGCCTACATCGTCCTGGTCTTCGCCGTCGCGGTCAGCGTCGCGTTCCCGCTGTACCTCATCGCGCGCACCCGCGTGACGGCGGCCGCAGCACCCGCCTGAGCGTCCCGGGTCAGGTGCTCGGTCCGGTGTAGTCTCGGTCCGCCCCGCTGATCGACGAGAGATCCCGACGTGACCAACGCCCCCACGCCCCCGCGCGTCGGAGTAGTCGTCCTCACCCAGGGAACCCGTCCGGACGATCTGGCGGCCGGCCTGGCCGCGATCCTGGCCCAGCGCGACGTCACGATGGACGTAGTGGTCGTCGGCAACGGTTGGCAGCCGACGGGCCTGCCCGCAGGTGTCCGCGGCGTCGCGCTCCCGGAGAACCTCGGCATCCCGGCGGGCCGTAACGCGGGCGTGCCACACGTCACCGGTGAGTTCCTGTTCTTCCTGGACGACGACGCCAAGCCGGCGACCGACGATTACGTGGCCGGCGCCGTCGCGATGTTCGATGCCGACCCGCAGCTCGGGCTGATCCACCCACGGGTGGACTCCACCGAGGGCAGAGCGCCGACCCGGTGGATCCCGCGGGTCCGCAAGGGCGATCCCAAGCGTTCCTCGCCCGCCTTCGTCCTCTGGGAGGGCGGCACGGTGATGCGCCGCGACGTCTTCGAGATGGTCGGCGGCTGGCCGGAGGTCTACCGCTACGCCCACGAAGGCATCGAGTTCACCTGGCGGATCTGGGACCACGGCTACAAGGTCTGGTACGCCGGCGACCTGGCCTGCGTACATCCGCCGATCAACCCGGCCCGCCACGAGACCTACTTCCGGTTCAACGCCCGGCACCGGGTCTGGATCGCCCGGCGCAATCTGCGCTGGCCGTTCACCTATCTGTACGTCGGCACCTGGACCCTGGTGCAGATCCTGCGCTCCGTTCGAACCCGCGAGGACCGAGCAACTCTCAAGCCCTGGTTCGCCGGCTGGTGGGAGGGCTGGCGGGTCGACCCCGGTGGCCGGGTCCCGCTGAAGTGGTCGACGATCTGGACGATGACGCGTCTCGGCCGACCGCCGGTGGTGTGAGGTGACGCAGCCGCCGGTCTCGGTCTTCATGGCCGTCCGCGACGCCGCCGCCAGTCTCGACGAGAGCGTCCAACGGGTGTTCACCCAGGACTACCAGGGCGAGTTCGAGCTGGTGCTCGCCGTCGGCCCGTCCTGGGACCGGACCCGGGAGATCGCCGACGGGCTGGCCGCCGCGGAGCCGCGGCTCGTGGTGGTTGACAACCCGGTCGGCTACACCCCGCACGGGCTGAATGCCGCCATTGCGGCCGCCCGGTACGACCTGCTGGTCCGCGTCGACGGACATGCGCTGATCCCGGCGGACTATCTCAGCCGCTTGGTCGGCCACCTGACGACCGTCGATGCCGCGAACGTCGGCGGTCGGATGGTCGCGATCGGCACCGGCCCGGTCGATGGCGCGGTGGCGGTGGCGTACGGGTCCCGGTTCGGACTGGGTGGCGGCGCATTCCACGTGGGCGGTGCCGCGGGACCGGCGCCCACGGTCTACCTGGGTGCCTTCCGCCGGTCGGCGATCGCGGCCGTCGGTGGCTACGACGAGTACTTTCTGCGGGCCCAGGACTGGGAGCTCAACCACCGGCTCCGCGAGGCGGGACAGACGATCTGGTTCGACCCGGAGATCGCGGTCGGTTACCGGCCGCGAGCGACCTGGCGCGAACTGATCGAGCAGCAGTACCGGACCGGGGGCTGGCGCCGGCGGGTAATTGCCCGGCACCGCAGCACGGCGAGTCCTCGTTACCTGGCGCCCCCGCTGCTGGTGCTCGGGATCCTTGCCGGGGTCCTGGGTGCCGTTCTGGCGCCGCTCACCTCACCCTGGCTGGCCCTCGGGCTGTTGGCTCCCTTGGGTTACGTCCTCGCGATCACCGCAGTGGGCCTGTACGAGGGCCGCGACAAGCCGTGGCCGGTACGGCTCCGGGTCCCGGTGGCGATGGCGATGATGCACCTCGCCTGGGGAACCGGCTTCCTGCTGCGCGCGCGGTGACGAGGCTGCGTCTCAGAAACCGCCGGTTGTGACCGCCGCCCGAATCGCGGTATGTCCGGACGTCCGCTCCTAGGGGTCTCCCCGCCAGATCACTGTTCCATGACCGCAGACGCGTGCGCGCCCTCGTACATCGGCAGTCGTGTACCTGTCGTCACCCAAGGCGAAAAGACTGCGCTGGAGTCAGATATTCGTGACTGCGATGGTTCCGGCGTCGCGGATCGCCTTGTCGCTGACGCCCTCCAACTCGTTGATGGTGATGTACGCGACTGTGTGGGGGTCGATGTCCGTCGCCGTCGCGTCCACGGCGTCAAGTCTCTCTACCAGATCTTTGGATGCAAGGATCGCTCCCCCCGCAGCGGCGGCTTCGATGCGGGCAGCTTCGTTCATCTGGTCACCCAGCGCAGTCACCTCGAGCCGCCCGCTCGTGGCCACCTGGCCGACCATGAGCGTGGCCCCCCAGTGGACCCCGACGTTCACCTTCACTTGAACACCGTCGCGCCCGAGCTGCTTGGAACCGTCGCGGATGGCTCTGGCTGCCTCGATCGCCGCCCGCGCCGCAGCAGACTCCGAGTCGAAGTCAGGGGCTAGGAACAGGGCCGAGCCGCCGTCACCAGCATGTTTCCCGATGATCCCGTCGCGCGCCACGACCGTGGTGTCGATCAAATCGGTCAGCTCGCGAATCAGCTCGAAATATCCCCGAGAGGACAGGTGCCGGGAGTGCACACCCGAGGCTTCCAGGTCGGCGAACAAGATCGCCGCTTGGCGCCGGCCGGGCTCGCTGACCCGGTCCATCCGTTCGAACAACCGGGGATCGCCGCGTCCCAAGCGGTGCAGCAGGCCCTCCGGCAAAGCTCCGCGCCACACGCAAACCACGCCCACGAACTGACCGTCATCGTCACTGATCCGCAGCTGCACCTGCTGCTGATCACCGAGCATCGATCGACGGAAACGGAGGTTGGTCGGATAGGCGATCCGGTCGTACCAAGCACGAGGCAAGGACTCGACCGGCTCGATCTTGGCGGCATAGGGAGCCGTGGAGTCGAAGATCTCCGCGAAATCAGCGTCGGCAGGATCAAGGTATCGACGCATCACAGGCGCGTTGTGCAGAAACCAGGCTGTGCCGCTCTCGGGACTGACCCGGACGATCCCGGCGTCTTCTCGGAGGCTCCGCTTGATCCACGACCGGCCGATCTGCCGGCGTACCTCATCTGCCGTCATCTCGATGAGCCGGACCCATTCGCTCGACAGGTACACGCACCGAAAGCGCGAGTCGACGATCTCGAAGAGCAAACCGGCGGCCTCCATCGCCAAAGCGATCTCGCGAAGGTCGGGATGCTCGGGGAGGGGCGAGGGTCCCGGACGGTGGTCCTCCATTGCAGAAGGCTATCTTCCCCGTTGGGTACCCGCGACGATCCGCCGAGCGCGACCTCACCTAGAGGGGGCCCGGCTTGGCAGTGATTGAACGCTTCTCGGCATATCCGCTGCGTCACAACCGTCCGTTTCCGTGCGGCGTGGACAATCTGCCGTAGTCGGCCTTGGCAGAGACACTGCGCGGACAGCCGCGGCCGGATGCTTGACCAGAGGTCTTGATCGTTCCCACAATCGGACTGGTGGAGGTGGGGCAATGCCGGAGCCAGTGTTCGTTGCCTTGGATGATGCACGCGCAGAACTGCTGCGCCGACTCGCAGTCCTGGACCCGTGCGACTGGGAGAAGCCGACGCCGTGCACAGATTGGGACACGCGCCAACTGGTCAACCATGTCAT
>JBKJHO010000030.1:0-42260 GCA_046598915.1 Marmoricola sp.
ATGACATGGTTGACCAGTTGGCGCGTGTCCCAATCTGTGCACGGCGTCGGCTTCTCCCAGTCGCACGGGTCCAGGACTGCGAGTCGGCGCAGCAGTTCTGCGCGTGCATCATCCAAGACAACGAACACTGGCTCCGGCATTGCCCCACCTCCACCAGTCCGATTGTGGGAACGATCAAGACCTCTGGTCAAGCATCCGGCCGCGGCTGTCCGCGCAGTGCACACACTGCACGGAAACGGACGGTTCTGAGACGCCTCATGGATCAGCCGATTAGTGCGCGATGTGATCGGCCGAGAGATCGGCGATGAGTGGCTCTCGCTGACTCGGTGTTCGTCTTCTACCATCATGTCGTGATGGCGAACTTCTCCCCAGGAGCGTTGGTCGACCGAGCCCGGGATGCAACGGGTCTGTCGGTGCTTGGTTCGGCGCATTTCGAGGTATTCCTCGGGGCCTGGTGTCGCGACCTTGCTTCGGAACGGATTTCGCCGCGAGGGCGGGACCAGTTGGCGCGAGTCGCTGTCCGAAACTTGCGCACCCGCTTAGTGGTCGAAGATGCGTTCGCTCGCCAGCCCGAGATCGCGGCCGTGGAGATCCCGCCGATTGTGCGCATCATGGGGTTCCCTCGCTCGGGAACAACGCTTCTTCACAACCTGATGGCGCTCGGGCATAACCGAAGGGCGTTACGGCGTTGGGAACTCCTCGACCCGGTGCCTCCGCTCGATGCCGAGACTCGCGCGCCAGACCCTCGCATCGCGCGGGCGCAACGGGAAGTCGAGGCGCTTCGCGGCAGCGAGATCGAACGTATGCACTGGGTGGAGGCGACGGACCCCGAGGAATGCACGTGGGGTTTCACTGATCTCAGTGGCCTGCTGGGACGCGGCATCATGGTTTTGATGCCGGAGTGGAGCGCCGAGCTGTACGAACCAGGCCGCACGCAGCGGCGCACCTATCAGGAGTACCGCAGGCTCATCCAGCTGTTGCTGTTCCGGAATCGCTTGCCTGCCGACGGCGTGCTCGTCTTGAAATCGCCGGCCGACACACCCGCGGCTCAGGACTTTCTGGAGGTGTTTCCAGAGGCGCAGGTAGTCCTGACGCACCGGGACCCCTACCGGGTAGCCACGTCGGCTCGGCGGATTCAGCAGGTGGTCTCCGCACAATTCCTCGAGCCAGGCTCGGAACTGACGGCCGGCGATCTGCAATGCCTATTCAGGAATCACCCACTGGCCGCCGACGCGATGGTGAGCATTGCGAAAACGTCTTCGTCGCGAGTGCACCACTTGCTGTACGCCGACTTGATGGCCGATCCGGTCGCGGCCGTCTTACGAACTTGGGAGAAAGCGGGACTCCCAGTCGACGTGGACCTAACAACGATGGCGGTGCGACGTTATCTCGCTGACCAACGCCAAGGCGGACGGGCAGCCCCGCCTGATCGATACACGTACGACGATCTTGACCCTGCCGAGGTGCGGCGGGAGGCGTCGTTAATGCGTTACCAGACGGTCTTCAGAGTCCCGGTCGAGGATCAGCGACTGACCCAAACGAACTGACCTCTCACTCCTCAGCAAAGCAGTGAATCGCGACTGAGGACCTCTCGACCGAGGCAGTTTGACGTTGCACAAACACCGCGTATCAGCTGCCGCAACTCACTGCAGTCGCGCAAACGCAGGGTTGTGAAACGTCCTCCGATCTGCCGAGATGCGGACTTCCGAGGCTAGGGCGGCTACTTGTGAAAGAGATCCGGCGACAACAACTCCCGCGCATCCAACACCTCGATGCCAATGATTCGACCGCCGGAGTCGAGGTCTAGGTTCACCATCATTCCCTCGCGTGGATCCACCGATATTGTTCGCTCGACTTCTCCGCGCAGTATCTCCTCGACGAGATAGATGTAGGCAGCATTGGCGTCGGGGTCGTACTTGACTCTGGGGATCGGCATGGTGGCCACCCCGGCACAACCGAAGTTCGTAGACCCCCGCACATGCCGCAATCTCCGCCGTCTCACAAACGCACGGAAACGGACGTAAAAGAACTAGCGAGGTTTTCGGCCGCGGCCGGACGGGTCGTCGGGCCTGTTTTGGGCGAGGCCGCAGCGTCGTGCTGGTCGGGTGCGTCAGGGAAAGATGCAGGTGTGGTCGCGCAGGATCAGGTGTTCACGGATCCGGTCAGGGACGAGGTAGGCGTCGGTGTCGGGCTGTCGTCGGCTGAGCTGTCGAAACCAGGCGGCAGCACCGACATTGCGATCCTGTTATCCCCTGCCCGGTCTCGAAAGCCGAAACCGTTACCAGAACTGCGTGAAAGACTTCCGCCATGCCGCTGCTAGCCATCACCGTCCTCGGCCACGACCGTCCCGGGATCATCGCTGAGACCACCGGGATCCTCGCCGAGCTGGGACTGAACATCGAGGATTCGACGATGACCCTGCTGCGCGGGCACTTCGCGATGACGCTGGTCACCGACGGCTCAGCGGACGCTGCCGGCGTCGAGGAGTCGCTCAGTGGACTGACCGCTGACGGCTCGCTGTCGGTCTCCGTCCGTGAGGTCCCGGCCGAGACCGCCGTCGCCCGCGGTACGTCGTACTTGCTCAGCGTGCACGGCGGTGACCGTCCGGGGATCGTCTCCAGCCTCGTCGCCGAAGTGGCGGCGGTCGGCGGCAACATCACCGACCTGACCACCCGGCTGACCGGTGAGCTCTACGTGCTCCTGGCCGAGGTCGACCTCCGGCCGGAGGCGGATCTCGCGGCCCTTGAAGAGGCTTTAGCCGGGGTCGCATCCGGGCTCGGCGTGGATGTGACGCTGCGGCCGCTGGAGAGCGACGACCTGTGAACACGTCCTCCCCGGAGGATGGCCGGGTGGACGAGGTCGTCGGCCGCGTCCTCGAAGTCGTCCGCGCGCCTGCCCCGGTGCTGTCGCAGCCGGGAGCCGTCGTCGATCCGACGGATCCGGAGATCGTCCAGCTCGCGGCCGACCTGGTCGCGACCATGCGGGTCTCCCCGGGCTGTGTCGGCCTGGCCGCGCCGCAGGTCGGGGTCAGTGCGAAGGTCTTCTGTGTCGACGTCTCCGAGCATCTCAAGACCCGCGGACACCACGGCACCTTCGTGCTCTGCAACGCCGAGGTCGTCTCTGCGTCACGCAACGAGAAGGCTCGCGAGGGCTGCATGAGTGTCCCCGATCTGACCGGCGACGTGAAGCGCGCCTCCCGGCTCGTCGTACGGGGTCAGGAGCCGGGGACCGGCGCCCAGATCGTCATCGAGACAGAGGCGTTCGAGGCCCGGGCCCTCCAGCACGAGATCGACCACTGCGAGGGCCTGCTCTTCCTCGACCGGGTCGCCGGGGCGCACGCCCTGCACGCCCGCAAGACCTATTTGTAACGGAGGTGGTCGGGCGGTCGGCCGAGACCCGGATGCGCCAGACTTCATCCCAGCCCCGGTATCCCAATCGGCAGAGGAAGCGGTCTTAAAAACCGTTCAGTGTGGGTTCGACCCCCACCCGGGGCACCAAAGGGTTCAGGCTCCGACCTGCGGAAACAGTCGTAGGACTCGACCCGCCTGTCAGATTTCAGAGCCCGGCGTTACTCCGGCGTTACGGCATTGGCGGAGCCGTGGTTCAAGCAGGTCGTGCGCCACTGGTCACCGTCGCTACGGGTCCAGGTGGTCGCTCCGGTCGATCGGCTGACCGCGTGACAGACACGGGTTTCAGTTGCAGGCATCGCGGCCTCCTTCTCGTAGGAGCGGCGAACCGTACGCCAGCCTCTGGAGTCTGGATACCTGCGCAGGTCGCGTGTGCACCGCGTGCGTCAACGGTTTGGAACCCGTGCTGGACCGTCTCGAAATCCGTCACCGCCGGCAGTTATGCGACAAACCATTTCGTACACGGATTTTGAGACACAGCCATCAGTGCGAGCCGCATTTCACGCGGGAACTGTTTCACGACCGTGCGTTTGTGAGACGCCCCGGATCGCGGTAGATCTGGATGTTCACTGGTATCCGCTTCTGGCGGTCGTTGTCCGCGCCGCCCGCAGCGCCAGTCTCCAGCTGGATCAGCTCCTGAGGGGGCTGGCGTTGGAGCCTATTTCGGCCGCGGGTGATGCCGGAGTGACACACTCCCAACATGTCAAACTTCGGCGACTTCAATATGGACGTCTACGTCAACAGTTTTTTGACGGGCCAAAAGTCGGCGTACCCCTATACCTATGCAGAGCTGGAAGCCCAGGCTGCCGAGCTGCTCGGCCCGGAGCTGTTCGATTACGTCGCGGGCGGCGCCGGCGATGAAAGTACTGCGCGGGGCAATGCGACGGCATTCGAGCGCTGGGGCATCGTTCCGCGGATGTTTGGCGGTGCCGCCGAACGCGATCTGTCCATCGAGCTCTTCGGTCGCCGCTACCCGACGCCGCTTCTGATGGCCCCGATCGGTGTGGTTGGCGTCATGCACGCAAGCCAGCACGGCGATCTTGAAGTAGCCAGGGCGGCCGCTGCGACAGGCGTGCCGATGGTGGCGTCGACGCTGACGCAGGACCCTATGGAGGACGTTGCCGCCGAGTTGGGCGAGACGGCGGGCTTCTACCAGCTCTATACGCCAAAGGACCGCGAACTGGCCGAAAGCTTCGTCCAGCGTGCTGAGGCAGCCGGGTACGCTGGCATTGTGGTCACCCTCGACACATGGGCTCTCGGCTGGCGTCCCCGCGACCTCCGACACGCCTCGATGCCGCAACTCAAGGGCGCGGGTCTCGCGAACTACTTCTCTGACCCCGTATTCCTGAGCCGCTTGGAAAAGTCGCCGGAGGAGGACCTCGCGTCCGCGACACTCGCGTTCGCTCAGATCTTCGGCGACCCGGCTCTTTCGTGGAACGACCTCGCTTGGCTGCGCGGGCTCACTGATCTGCCGCTCATCCTGAAGGGAATCTGCCACCCGGAGGATGTGCACCGCGCACGGGACGGTGGCGTTAACGGGATCTACTGCTCAAACCACGGCGGTCGCCAGGCGGCCAGCGCGCCGACCCTCGAGTTCCTACCCCCAATCGTCGCGGCGGCAGCGGACATGCCAGTGATCTTCGACTCGGGTGTGCGTAGCGGCGTCGACGTGGTCAAGGCCCTCGCATTGGGCGCCACGGCAGTGGGGGTCGGTCGTCCGTACGGCTGGGGCATCACCCTCGGCGGAGCGCAGGGCGCCGAGCACGTTCTCCACTGCCTGCTGGCCGAGGCCGACCTAACGATGGGGCTGAACGGTTACCGGTCTGTAGCCGACCTGAAGCCCGACGTACTCATTCGGTTGCCCTGAGGATGACTGCACCGAGGGCGTGGCGATGAACTCGTTGGACGTGCTTGCCGCGGCGGGCTCCGTACCAGGACGGCGGTTGCGCTGCCCGCGATCTCGGCTGAAGCGGTGGCCATCGGAGGCCCGGGTTCTGCGTCAAGGCAGAGGATCTTCGGTCTTACGTGAAGTGCAGTCGCTTTCCTAGGGCAGTCTTGGCCGAGATGACAGCCGCCAAGGTGGCTCCGAAGATCAGGAATGCGCCGAGGCCGTGCCAGAGCCCGAGGTACGCGATGTGGTCGGCTTCGAGGCCGGAAAGGATCTGCAGCGCGACGAGCACCACTATCGCTGCGGCGATGGCCACGCCTTTCGGCACCTTGGCGAAGAACGAGACGATCAGCAACAGGAGCGCCGCCAGTGGCAGCACGATTTGGCCGTTGATGAAGGCATGGATGAAGTGCCCGATGGAGCCCGTAAACGTGGGCGGCGTCTGGCCCCAGCTTGCGAGGACGCCCGCGTCAAGCGCACCGCCCTCTTGCTCGATCCAGTGGGACAAGCCAGCGACCGCAAACACGATCGTCATGGCTTGAACGATCACCAAGGGCCAAGATTCTGGCGAGGTTTAGGTAAGCAGTGCGCAAGAGGTCGCCCTTCTGAGATCTGACTTAGCATGACACTGATCCCGCGCGCGAGACGCCGATTCCCGCGGACATCAGAGCGCGCGCTCAGCGGAGCGATCCATCCTCAGTGCGCCATGTCCGGCCACTCTGTGAGTGTGACCCACGTCTCATCATCGGCAGATGCGGATGGTGTCGCACAAACGTCCGTTTCTGGGAAGCAGCGAGTCTCGCGCTACTTCGGCGGTACGGCATCCCGAAATCCTCGCTCGGCGGCTGATTCCCGACGGGCTCGTCCGAGCTTCTGCAGAAACGACCTCTGACCAGCGGAAACGCATCAATCCGACGCCGTACCGCCGTCGTCCCGCCGCGACCGTGATTGCTGATCCGGAAGGTCTCAAACACCGTTCAGTGTGGGTTCGACCCCCAGCCGGGGCACCGTGTTGCCTACTGGTCCTCCGGTGACTCGGATCGATCGTGCCTGGCGCCCACCCTGCCCTATTTGTCTCATTTCGTGAGATAGTGAGGTTCGTGATTGCTACGGGGAACGGTTCACCCTGCACAAGCACGACCGGACCATAGGGGAGAACATGAGGCTCAACACGAAGAAGCGGATCGCGATCGCTGCGGCGATCTCGAGCGCTGCCTTGATCACCGGGGTTGCTGCCGCCACGGCCGCGGCCGGGCACGACGCAAACAAGGGCGCCGAGGTCCACCAGACCGATGAGCCTGGCGACACCTCAGAGTCCGACGTCTCGGAGGTGCCGGAGATCGAGGCTCCGGAGTTGGTGGAGACCGACGCCCCAGAGGCGCCCGAGGCCCCCGAGCCGGCGGAGCAGGACAGCGTGGACGGGCCGAGTGATGACCTGTCCTCGTCCACGGAGGGCGAGGACGTCGAAGGCGCCGAGGACGAGGACGAGGACGCCCAGGGTGAGGACGCCCAGGGTGAGGACAGTTCTGTTGACGACTCGGCTGAGACCGAGGAATCGCCAGAGGCTGACGAGCCGGCCGACGAAGCGGACGCGGTCGAGCCGGGCGACACCGATGACTCGGAAGACAGTGAGAACACCGGCGGCAGTGACGACTGAGTACCGCGGTGTCGGGGTTGGTGATGCAGTCACCCGCCCCGACACCATCAGTCTCGAGTTCCGGCATCCGTCGGAGCTCGACGACGATGTGCACGCCGCCGCTGCGGGCGACGGCGCGGCGCTGCGTCGCCTGTACGACGCGCTCTCACCCAAGATCTTCGGCTACCTCCGCCTGCGAGGTGCGGATGATCCCGAGGGCCTGACCAACGACGTCTTCCTCACCGTCTTCCTGCGGCTCGACAAGCTGAAGGGCGGGTGGCAAGGATTCCGCGCGTTGGCCTTCACGGTCGCACACTCACGAATGGTCGATGACCGGCGGCGCCGCGCGCGCCAGCCTCTCCAGGAACAGTACGACGAGGCCAACGACGGCCGGGCTGACACTTCCGTCGAGCAGCAGGCGCTCACGGGGATCGCTGACGGCGACACGACTCAGCTGCTGGCCTTGCTTCCGGAGGACCAGCGGTCGGTGGTCATTCTGCGCATCCTCGGTGACCTCTCTATCGCGCAGACCGCAGCTGCGCTCGGGACCAGCGAGGTTCGGGTCAAAAAGCTTCAGCAACGCGCACTCTTTGCGCTGCGCGCACTGGTCGGCCCGTCCGGTCGGCACGGGATCAATGACGGGGTGAACGAGGTGGAACGATGAACGACCTGGACGTACTCGACGACCCGGCTCTGGCTGGTCTCTTCGACGAGCTCCGTGCATTGGGGGGCGGTAGTCCGCCGTCGATCGGCGGCGAGCTTGCAGCGTTCCTCGCCGGTGGTGCGCCGCTCGAGCGCCGTCGACACCCTGCCGTGGTGATCGCCTTCTTGAGCGCAACCGTTCTCGGCGGGACTATCGGCTCGGCAGCGGCAGATATGTTGCCCGACCCGGCCCAACGTTTCGTCGCGGGTGTCATTCGAACGTTCACGCCGTTCGACCTGACGTCGCCTGCCGACGAGGTGGGCCTCGAGCAGCCACCCCCTGTACCAGCCCGGCTCACCCCGGCCCGCGAGCCGGGGCAGAGCCACAGCACAGCGCCGTCGGTCCGTCCGGAGGACACCAGCGACGAACAGACCGACGAAGGCCTGGCCGACGAACAACAGGCCGACGAAGAACAGAGCAGCGAAGAGCTGGCCGACGAAAATCAGAGTGGCGAGGACGGGTCTGACGCACGCCAGGACGACAGTGGCAGCGCGACAGAGCGCGGGTCCGACGAGGTCGGTCCGGCACCGGTCGACATCGAAGATTCGCCGGCGCCGAGCGCGCCTACGTCTGGCGAGCCCAGTACTGGCGAGCCCAGTACTGGGGAGGGCTCGTCGGACGGCTCGGGAAACCTGACGGAGCTGGACGCGAGCGACAGCGGGTTCGAGTGACAGCACCGCCTAGGTGTCGGCTGCGGCTCCCCAGAGTCGCTTCAACTCCTGGGGTCTCTGGACAACGCCTTTGGTAGAACTTCGTGCTTGCGTCGAGCCCCGCGCGGAGCTCAATAGCTGAACGTCACCACCGGCTCGTCGCCGATCCACTCCCACAGTTGGACGGTCCCGCCGAGCTCCGCGTTGGCAGCGATCTCCGCGGGGTCGAGTTGGCGTGCGTTGAAACAGAGCGGGCAGACCAGGAACCGGCCGCCGGCTGCGAGGTAACGCTGCATCAGCTCCGCGAGAGCGGGGCAGCCGTCGCAGGCAATGCCGATGGCATACCCCGGCAGCACCAACCGGACGGACTCCTTGGTCAGGAACATCAGCGTCTCGCGGCCGGCCTCGGCAGCGCCGACAGAGACGAGCATCGCGACAGTTACCTTCTCGGGGTCCTCAAGGCCCGTGGTCAGGCTGATGGCTGCTCGGTTGGTCATCGTTTTCTCCTTGATCGGCTGGATGGTGCGGGTCAGGGCAACGGGCAGCTCGGGGCGGCGGCCGGCGAGTGGAAGCCGGAGCAGAGCAAGTCGAGGGTGCGGATGACCTCGTTCCCGGTGGTGAAGAGGTGCTGCTCGACGACGCGCTCGCTGGACGGGTCGTCCAGGGGGCTCATCCGGATCCGCCAGCGCAGGTAGATCCGCGGGCCGATCTGGCCGACCGAGGCGTCGAGGACCTCGAAGGAGTCCTCGCCGCCGAACCAGCGGCGGAAGAGGGCAGCTGCTTCGTCGGCGCCGGTGACCTCGACGGGCCCTCTGGGGAGCATGGCGCGGAACCGTACGTCGGGCGCCAGGCAGGCGCTCATCAAATCGAAATCGCGGTTGCTCAGACCGTCGAGGAGAGCGCCTGCGACGCTCCAGGCCTGCGGGGGTGCGGGGGTCATCGTGTCCATGCCTTGATTCAACGGCCGTGGGCACTCACCTCACATCGGCAGGATCACCGATCTTTCGCAGCAGCCGCCGACGCGTCCACCAGGCCGTGCCGGAGCGCGAACATCGCCGCGGCTCCGCGTCCGGAGACGCCGGTCTTGGTGTAGATGTGCTCGATGTGGGTCGCGGCCGTCCGGGGGCTCACCGTGAGCCGGGCCGCGATCTCCTTGTTGGACAGCCCGCGGACCAGCAGCTCGAGAACCTCCAGCTCCCGAGGTGTGAGCCCGGCGACCTGACGTACCCGGCGGCGTACCTTGTGCCCGGCCGCCTCCAGCACAGACCGTACGGCGACACCGTCGAGACGGCCCGCGGCGACTTCCTGCTGGCACGCCTCCGCCCGGGCGGACTCGTCGAGCGCGTTCCGGCCTGGGCGGTCCTCGGCGAGGGTCTGGTAGTAGTCGGCCGCAGCCAGGACCCGGGCCGGAGCCGGGATCGCGGCACCCATCAGCCCGCGGGGGTACCCGCTGCCGTCCATCCGCTCGTGGCACATGCCGGCGACCGTCCCGAGCCGGGCGAGCTCCGGCTGCCGGGCCAGCGTCCGCTCGGTCAGGTAGGGCACGGTGCGCAACCGCTCCAGCTCCGAGGAGGCGTACGGCGGCGGCTTGTTCCAGAGTCCGCTCGAGACCCCGGCGGCTCCGAGCCGGTGCACCAGCGCAGACCGGCGTACCAGGACGACGTCCTCGGACGGAAGGCCGGCCACCGCCGCAGCCCGACCCGCCAGGTCCGCAACTGCGCGAGAGTGTCCCAGGTACCAGGGCGACTTGAGATCGCCGTAGTCGGCGAGGATCTCGAGGGCGGACCCGAGCTCGGCGTCGGCCAAGGTCCGGTCGAGGGGCCGGCACCCCTCGATCACCAGCGCCCAGGCGTCTACCGCGTCGAGATCTCCCAGGACCGCGTCGGCGTTGGCGACGAGCAGGTCCACCAGGGTCGGGTCGAACTCGGTGCCGCGCCGGGACAACAGCATCTCGACCGCGGCAGGCGGGCCGCCGAGTCGGCAGAACACCTCGGTGTCGTCGGCGATCTGGACAACGCGCATCGCTGGTTCGATCTGGTTCCCGGACAGCTCGCCCGGGACGCCTTTGCCGTCCCAACGCTCGAACGCCTGGGGGAGTCCCCGCCGGACCCGGTCGTCGATGCCGAGCTGCTCAGCGATGTTCCCGGTGGTCTGGCAGTGCGTGACGAACCCGTCGACGGCCTCACGGAAGCCGCGGCTGAGGAACCGGCCGAGGATGGTCATCCGGCGTACCGGCCCGGAACCGGCGCCCACATGGCTGAGCATCATCCGCATCATCGGCAGGCCGGCCTTGTCGACCTGGTAGCTGTCCACCCGGATCTGCCGGTCGTCGCCGAACCAGTGCGCTAGCTCGTGGGAGTCGGCGATGCATCCGACCCAGGCCAGCAGCGAGACGTAGAAGGTCGCCGCCTGCTCGTCCTCGTCGAAGCCGGCCAAGGTCGCCAGTCGGGTCGCGATCACCGTCTGCCGCAGCACGTGCTCCTCGGGCTGACCGAGGCCGAGGTCAGTGGCCAACGAGAGCGAGGCGACCATCTCGGCCAGGTTTACGCCCGGGAGGGGAGCCATGGCGGCAGCGTAGTCGCGCCGCCCGTAGATTGGACCCATGGAAACCAGCAAGCCGACCAGCGATCTCTCCGACCTGCTGCTCGCGGGCGTCGGCTCGTGCTTGGTGAACCTGCTCTGGATCCTGGTCGCGCCCGCAGACCAGCGCCTCATCCTCATCGCGCTCGCCTCCGTCGTACTCGGCATGATCATGCTGCTCGGCGAGCGCAGCGGCGCCTACGGGATGGGCATCATCGTGGGCGCGATGGCAGCCGGCGTGGTCGGGCTGGTCCTGGTTGCCGCGGGGATGAGCCCGCTGCCTCCGGCCTGACCGTCAGCTACGGTCCTCGGGCCCGTTGGGCAGGAACTGCTCCGCGATGGGTTCCCAGGCGTTGTCGATCAGCGTGACCAGGTCGATCTTCCTCGCCTTTTGCACGTGCGGCTTCTCGAGCTCACGGTCGACGAACCGGACGATGAACCGCCGCAGTTCCCCGTCGAGGCCGGTCAGCTTCTGCAGCACCGTCGCACGGCGGCTGTCCGAGGCGACGGTCATCACCACGTCGTCCGCGTCTGGGGCAGTGATGTGCCAGAGGATCGTCAGCGGCGCGACCAGCTCCATCGTCAGCCGCAACGGCAGCAGCAGCTCGGCGTCGAACCGGAGCAGGTCGACCCCGAGGTCGAGGTGGAAGGTCACGTTGACCGGCAGGTTGACCTCGTAGTCGACGGTCCGCCCGTCCGGATCGGCCGGCAGCGCCTCGCCGTACGCCTTGCCGAAGGTGCCGTTGGCGGTCACCTTGGCGGCCTTGCGTCCGGGGCCGGCCCCGATCGGGCCGAGCCGGAAATCCTCGCCCAGGACCCGGTTGACCGATTCCAGTACCCGGTCGCGGTGCAGCACGAGGTTCATGAAACGCATCCCGAACTCGTCGAACCCGAGGGTCCCCGGCTCGTCGACCGCCGGCGCCGTGGTGGTGTCGAGCTCCTCCACGGAGGGCTCGGCTTCGTACTCGGGCGCAGGGCCGGCAGCGTCGGTCACCTCACGATCATCCGACATCTCGGACACCGACCGCACAGCGCCCCGCGATATGTCGGTCGAGCGGGGTAACTCCAGGGCCTAGAACTCGTTTCAGTTCGCATGAGGCTCCCCCGCCGGAACGCGAGCGCCGCCGCGCCGTTCCTCGCCCTACTGACCGCCCTGTTGACCGTCCTGCTCGCTCTCCTCCTGACCGGTACGACGTCGGGCAGCGCCAGCGCCGAGGACCCGTCCCCGCCTCAGCTCCGACGCGACGGCCGGTACCTGGTCGACGAGCACGGCCGCCTGGTGATCGTGCACGGCCTCAACTTCGTCTGGAAGAGGCCGCCGTACGTACCGCCGGCAACGGCGAACGGCTTCACCGCCGCCGACGCCGACTGGCTCTACGAGCACGGCTTCAACGGTGCCCGCCTCGGAATCCTGTGGCCGGGGGTCAACCCGACCGCCCCCGGCGTGGTCGACCCGACGTACTTCAAGAAGTGGGACCGGGTCACCGACCTGATGGCCGCCAAGGGCATCTGGATGCAGTTCGACATGCACCAGGACATGTGGCACGAGACGTACGGCGGCGAGGGCGTCCCGGACTGGGCGGCCAAGCGCCCCTTCCCGTACAACTTCGCCGCGCCGTTGCCGGTGCCGTTCCCGTTCGGCTACTGGACCCCTGAGGTGTCGACGGTCTTCGACAACTTTTGGGCCAACAAGGACGGTCTCCTCGACCACTGGGTGACTTACTGGAAGCAGGTTGCCGCGCACTACAAGGATCAGCCGTACTCCATGGGATACGACCTGATCAACGAGCCGTGGGCCGGCATCGAATGGGCGGGTTGCATCGTGGTCGACGGTTGCCCGAGCACCTACACGAAGGAGCTCCAGCCGGCGCAGAACAAGGCGCTCGCGGGGATCCGCAGCGTCGACCGGAAGAACATCGTCTGGTACGAGCCGCAACAGCTCTCCTCCGGTCTGCAGCTCTCGACGCACCTGAAGGCGGTCCCCGGGGAGCGCAACCTCGGGCTGTCCTGGCACAACTACTGCAGCGCGACCTTCCTCGAGTCGGCCGGGGTTCCGGTGCCGCTGACCGAGACTTGCAAGAGCTTCAACGAGGACCGTCAGAAGCACGCCCTCGAGCAGGCCGCGATCATGGACGCCGTCCCGCTGCTGACCGAGTGGGGCGCGACCGACAACATCCGCTCGCTCGAGATCGACGCCGAGTACGCGGACCTGAACAACATGGGTTGGCTGTACTGGGCCTACAAGTACTGGAACGACCCGACCACGGCCGACACCAAGCAGGGTCTCTTCCACGACGACGCCGACCTGAGCAGCACGAAGGACGACAAGCTCCGGCAGATTGTCCGCACCTACCCGCAGGCCACCGCGGGGTCGAACCTGGTTTACCGGTACAACCCGGTCTCGGGCTTGTTCACGATGTCGTACCTGGCCGACCCGGAGATCAGTGCCCCGACCCGGATCTTCGTCAGCCCGCTGACCGCACCGAACGGCTACACGGTCACGACGAGCGCCGGGACGGTCACCAAGAACGGCTCGTACGTCGACCTCGACGTCAACCGCGCAGGCTCGGTCGACGTCACGATCACGCCGCTGCCCTGACCCTGCGGCACCCCGGAGCGGGAACATCGCACCGGGGCGCTTCGTTGAGATACTGACGACTCGCTACGATCGATTCGTCAGGCCGGCGCCACAGTGGTGAGCCGGTTAGGCCTCCAAGGAGGAGACCATGAAGAGCAGCAACCCCGTCTTTACGCGAGTCGAGGGCTTCAACGGCAAGGGCCAGACCGGCTACGCAGACTTCTCCGAGCCCGCGTACGGCGGACCGTCGACACACACCGGGTCCGGCACCGGCCGGATGACGATCGATTCGGTCGTCCAGAAGACCGGCATCACCCTCGGTGTGGTGGTCATCGCTGCCGCGGCCACCTGGTTCCTGACCGGCACGATCGTCGAGCCCAGCGGGTTCGTGAACGACGACGTCGCGTCGCGGCTCTACACGCTGAGCATCGTCGGTGCCCTCGGTGGGTTCGTGCTGTCGATGGTGAACTCGTTCAAGAAGGTCGTCAGCCCGGCCCTCGTGATCGCCTACGCGGCGTTCCAGGGTGTCGCGGTCGGTGCCTTCTCCAAGGTCATGGAAGCTACTTTCGGCGACGGCCTCGTCATGGGCGCTGTCCTCGGCACGATCGCAGCTGTGGCAGGCACCCTGACCGCCTACAAGGTCTTCGACATCCAGGTCGGCAACAAGTTCCGCAAGTGGGTCATCGGGATGATGTTCGGCTTCGTCGCCGTCACCCTGCTCGACGTCGTGCTGAGCATGTTCGACGCCGAGGTCGGCTTCAACGGCTTCGGTGGCCTCGGCCTGGTCATGAGCGTCGTCGGACTGGCACTCGGTGTGCTGATGCTGATCCTCGACTTCGACTTCGTCGAGAGGGGCATCGCTGCCGGCCTCCCGGAGCGCGAGTCCTGGCGAGCAGCGTTCGGTCTGACCGTGACGATCGTCTGGATCTACATCGAGCTCCTGCGGATCCTCGCGATCCTGCGTGGCGACTGATCCATCCAGCACCACGGTGCGCCCGTCGGACGAGAGTCCGGCGGGCGCTCTGCTTTTCGGGAACGCCCTCGCAGACGGCGAGAGCGGATCGACTCGCGTACTGCGATGGAACACGCCTCCCGCGGCGTGTCCGGCCGTCGTCGGTCGTCGGCGGACGGGTTCGCACCTTCCGGTTCGACCACGTCTGCGGCGAGGCCCGGTGGCCACTAGATTGAAAGGCATGGACTACGCGAACTCGCTCCTCGACCTGATCGGCAACACCCCGCTGGTCAAGCTCGACCGCACCCTCCGCGAGCCCGGGCAGGAAGCGGGTCCGGGTCCGTTGGTGCTGGCGAAGGTCGAGTACCTGAACCCCGGCGGCTCGGTGAAGGATCGAATCGCGACGCGGATGATCGACGCGGCCGAGGCCTCCGGTGAGCTCCAGCCCGGCGGAACCATCGTCGAGCCGACGTCGGGCAACACCGGGGTGGGCTTGGCCCTGGTTGCCCAGCAACGCGGCTACAAGTGCGTCTTCGTCTGCCCGGACAAGGTGAGCGAGGACAAGCGCAACGTCCTCAAGGCATACGGCGCCGAGGTCGTGGTCTGCCCGACCGCCGTCGCTCCGGAGCACCCGGACAGCTACTACAACGTCTCCGACCGGCTCGCGTCGCAGCCGGGTGCCTGGAAACCGGACCAGTACTCCAACCCGAACAACCCGCGCTCGCACTACGAGGACACCGGACCGGAGATCTGGCGCCAGACCGATGGCCGGGTCACCCACTTCGTCACGGGCATGGGTACCGGCGGCACTATCACCGGCGTTGGCCGTTACCTCAAGGAGCGCAGCGCCGAACGAGACGGTCCAGCGATCCAGGTGGTTGGTGCCGACCCGGTCGGGTCGGTCTACTCCGGCGGCACCGGTCGGCCATACCTCGTCGAAGGCGTCGGCGAGGATTTCTGGCCCGACACCTATGACCGCACCATCGCCGACCGGGTCATCGAGGTCTCCGACGCGGACTCGTTCGCGATGACGCGTCGGCTCGCCCGTGAAGAGGGGCTGCTGGTCGGGGGTTCGTCGGGAATGGCTGCGTTCGCAGCGGCCCAGCTCGCCCGGGAGATTGACGATCCTGACGCCGTCATCGTCGTGCTGCTGCCGGACTCCGGTCGCGGCTACCTGACCAAGGTCTTCAACGACGACTGGCTGGCGCGGTACGGGTTCCTGGCCGCCAAGGACGACCAGACCGTCGGAGAGGTGCTCCGCGCCAAAAGCGGCTCCATGCCGGACCTGGTGCACACCCACCCCAACGAGACCGTCGCTGAGGCGATCAACATCCTCAAGGAGTACGGCGTCTCGCAGATGCCGGTGGTCCGGGCAGAACCGCCGGTGATGGCTGCCGAGGTCGCTGGCTCGGTCTCCGAGCGCGCGCTCCTAGAGGCACTGTTCGGCGGCGACGCGAAGTTGGCCGATCCGGTCGAGGCGCACATGAGCGCACCGCTGCCGACGATCGGAGCGTCCGCCGGGGTGGCTGAGGCGATCGCCGCTCTGGGTGACGCCGACGCACTGCTGGTCCAGGACGACGGCCGGCCGGTCGGCGTACTGACCCGTGCCGACCTGCTTACCTTCATCGCGGCGTTCCGCTGACTGCAGGCCCCGCATGAACAGACCCGCAAAATTCCGTAATGTCCGTTTGTGGACATCGCCCCGAACGGCCCCACGTTTGAACTATGGTGTTCCCACCGGTCGCGATATCCGTACCCCACATGGATGCGACCGGGATCCGTTGGGGTGCAGCGCCGGCCTCACGCCAGGCGCACAACGGATCAGGTGGCGGGGTGATCCTGGGAGGGGTACCCCGCCACCGCCCCAATCTTGCACCGGGGAGTTTGGGGGCCGACATTGAGCTACCTCACGATCGCCGCCGACGGCGACGCCGAGATCGAGGTCTCCGGTTCACGCTTCCGCTGCGTACTGGTGCGCGTCGATGACGAGATGTCCGCCCGTAGCGTCGTCGAGCAGGCCCGCAAGGAGCACTGGAACGCCCGGCACCACTGCTCGGCGTTCGTCCTCGGACCGCAGCGGACGATCGAGCGCGCCAACGACGACGGCGAGCCCCCGGGGACCGGAGGAGCGCCGATGCTGGAGGTGCTGCGTGGGCGGGAGGTCAGCGACGTAGTCGCGGTCGTCTCCCGCTGGTTCGGTGGGACCCTGCTGGGGACCGGCGGGCTGAGCCGGGCGTACGGCGACGCCGTACGCGCCGCGTTCGAGACCACCACCCTGGTCCAGCGGGTCGAGCAGGAGCTCTGCGACGTCACGGTCGATCTCGCAGCCGTGGGCCGCCTCGAGCAGGAGCTGCGCTCACGCGGCACCAAGGTGCTGCGGATCGACTACACCGACGTCGCCACCCTGGAGATCGCTGTCCCGCTGGTCGCCATCCCGATCGCCGAGGAGATCGTCGCCGAGCTGACTGAAGGGGCTGCCGTGCTCTTCCGCCGGGGCCGTCGGTGGGTCGATGCGCCGGTGACCTCCTAGGACGTGCGCGCTCAACGGCGTATGTCGCGCTGGATGTTCACGCCGGTAAGTTTCTCGGGGTTCCGCACCAGGTAGATCTCGGTGACCTTGCCGTTTTCGGCGACGACCGTCCCGACCGCGTCGAGTTCCCCGTCGATGATGAGGAACAGCGCGGGCGCGCCGTTGACGGTGCCCCAGTCAACTCCGATGTCGACCCCGGTCGGAACCACCGCGGTCAGGAACCGCGCAACCTTGGCGGCGCCGTGGATCGGGCGGAGGGCCGCCTTCTTGATCCCGCCGCCGTCGGTGCGCAGGACGACGTCGGGCGCGAGCAGTTCCAGCAGCGGCTCCACCTGACCGGTCGCTGCTGCGGCGAAGAACTCCGCGACGATCGCCTGGCTGTTCTCCGGCAGCACAACCCGCGGGCGCCGCGCCTGGACGTGGTTGCGTGCACGGGAAGCCAACTGCCGGACCGCTGCCGGCGTCCGCTCGGTGGCTGCCGCGATCTCGTCGTACTCGAACCCGAAGATCTCGCGGAGCACGAAGACGGCGCGCTCCAACGGGGTCAAGGTCTCCAGGACGACGAGCATCGCGAACGAGACCGAGTCCGCGAGCTCGACGTCGTCGAGCACGTCCGGGGAGGTCACCAACGGCTCGGGGAGCCAGGTGCCGACGTAGGTCTCCCGCTGTCGCTGCAGGGTGCGCAACCGGTTCAAGGACTGACGGGTGACGATCCGGACCAGGTAGGCCCGTGGGTCGCGGACCTCTTCGCGGACGGCCTCCTCGGTGCGGGCGCTCCACCGCAGCCAAGACTCCTGGAGGACGTCCTCAGCGTCGGCGGTGCTGCCGAGCATCTCGTAGGCCACCGTGAAGAGCAGCCCACGGTGCTCGGCGAACGCCTCTGCGGAGGCAGGCTCAGCCAACGGAGAGCCCGCACTGGTCCTTGAAACCCTGACTGGTCAGGCCGAGCGCGCTGTTGAAGCGGGAGCGCTCGTTCTCCACCGCGATCATCATCGTGAGCTCCACGAACCCATCCTCACCGAGATCCGCCCGGAGCGCCTCGGTCATCTCGTCCGTCACGGTCAGCGGCGTCACGGTCATCGCCTCGGCATACTCGAGCACCCGCCGTTCCTGGGCGCTGAAGACCGTCGACCCGCGCCAGGTCGGGACCTCGCCGAGCTTGCTGGTGTCGAGTCCCTGGCTGTGCGCTGCGTAGTAGCCGAAGTCCATGCACCAGCTGCACCCGATCACCGAGGCGCTGGCGAGCTGGGCGAGCGTCTTGAGATCGGGGTCGAGGCGGTCCCACCTGGCGACCTTTCCCTCGAACTTCATGACCGACCACAGGATCGGCCGGTGGTGCATAAGTGCCAGGGCGTTGTCCGGCACGTCGCCGTACGTGCGGCGGCAGTACCAGCCCACGAACCGGCCCACGAGGCCCTGGTTCTCCACGAGCGGTACGCGGACCGCTGCTCGTCGCTCCTCGGTGCTGGCGAAGGTCTTCGTACGCATTGTTGTCTCCTTGGTCGGGCCCGCTTCGGGCCGCTCGAACATGAAGACACCGGTCGCGCCGGATCTGTGACATCGCGGACCGACTTTCCATATTCGGTACTCGCCGGTTCCCGGGCCGCACTAGGGTCGGGTCATCCCGGCGGGAGCTGCCCGCTGACTGCCGCCAAGGACCCTGATGATCACTCGGAAGCGACTCACCGCCCTCCTCGGTGCTGCGGCACTCGCCACATCCGCACTGGTAGCCACCGCCGGCGCGCCAACGGCGAACGCAGCAACCCTGTCGTGCAGCACGCTGGTCCAAGCCGTCACCGCAGAGAACCGGATCCTGTACCGCTACGTGGACAACGACGTGGTGACCAAGGACAAGACCTCCAAGGTACTTTCCGGCACCATCGATGCCCTGCTGTCGGGGTATGGCGAGGATGTCAGCGGTGGCTACCGGACGGTCAACACGGTCTACGCGTACGGCACCCGACCGCGTCTGTTGCGGATCACGAACCTGGACTCCTCCAACACCTTGTCGGTCACCGGTCTGAAGACCACCTATACGAACAACTTCAACGCCAAGCTGGTGGCCAACTCGGGTTCCTACTACGTCTACGGCGTGAGCCCGACGACCGGCAACCTGGTGCAGTGGACCCGCTACCAGGACCAACCGGGCACGCTGACCTACGGCAGCCCCAAGGTGGTCGCCACCAACATGACCGGCCTCAAGACGCTGACGTACGCCTGGACCTTCAAGGTCGACGGCGCCTACCGGGACTTCCTGATCGCCACCACTAAGTCCGGTGCGCTCAAGCAGTTCCAGATCCCGCTCCTGAAACCCGCCTACGAGAAGCAGGTCACGCTTGCGACGACGGGTTTCGCCGACGTAACGGGCGTCTCCACCTCGTGGTGCAACGAAAACCCGCGCTACCTGACGTTCCTGGCGATCAACGGCACCCAGGCGCGCTGGTGGACCTTGGGCAGCCAGACGGCGCCGAGCCCGGCGGGGCTGGTCGACCGTGGCCTGATCACCGGCGATCACGACTGGAACCTGCACGCGGTCAGCTGACCTGAGATCGCGGCGTCCGGCGGATCTGCCGAGTCGCCGGGCTCGCCGACGGCCAGGTCCGGATCAGCGGCCGGCTGTATGCCGGCCGGGGGACCCTGGCCGCTGACGTGCTGGACGTCTACACCGGTGCCGTCCGGACCACGGCCACGGTGGGCGTGGAGCTGGTCAAGTCCGGCGAAATCCTCCGCGAGGTCTCCTCGGTTGGGGACGGGGATATCAACTTTTGGAATACCTAACAAAACAGGACAAAGCGTCGTAATCTATACCAACGTTGTGGGGTCGATACGACACGGTAGGTTACGCGCACCGCGCGATCTCGGGCACCCGAAGAGTCGCCTTCCCCCGGGAGAGGGAGATCGATATGAAGTACTTGGTTGCGCTCACGGCTGCGCTCACGGTGGCGATCACAGGCACGCTGATCCTCACCGGGCCCGCAGAAGCTGCCAGGCGCCGCCCTGCGCCGGTCGTCGACCCGTGCGGGACGGCGGTGCTCAAGGCCGACGGTAGTGCGTGGGCATGCACCTTCGCGGACAACTTCGACGGCACCGTGCTGAACAGCAAGAACTGGGTTCCGCAGACCAACTTCGCGACGGGTACTCAGGCTGCGCACGCCTGCTACTCCGACGACCCGGCCTCCGTCGCGGTCGCCGGCGGTGTCCTGAACCTGACCCTGCACAAGGTCACCGCCCCGGTCTCCTGCACCTTCGGTGATCTCAGCGGACCGACCGACTACGTCTCCGGCGGCGTGATGAGCTACCGCCTCTTCAGCCAGCAGTACGGACGTTTCGAGGCCAGGGTCATGAACACCGCAACCACTGCGCCGGGCCTGAAGGAGGCCTTCTGGCTCTGGCCCGACGACCGGGTCGCGTCCACCGACCTCTGGCCGACCTCCGGGGAGATCGACATCTCCGAGACCTACTCGTCCTACCCGAACCTGTCGATACCGTTCCTGCACTACAGCGCGGACATCCTCGGTGCGGTGCCGGGGACGAACACGGCCTGGAACTGCGCCGCCAGTAGGGGCGTCTGGAACACCTACACCCTCGAGTGGACGGCCACCCAGCTCCAGATCCTGGTCAACGGCAATGTCTGCCTGACGAACACCTCGGGTGACCCGGCGTTCATGAAGCCCTACATCATGGCGCTCACCCAGGGAATGGGTGTGTCGGGCAACGCATTCGACGGGCAGGCGCCGATCCCGGCCACGCTGAGCGTCGACTACGTCAAGGTCTGGAAGTAGCAGGCGACGTTCGGGGCTGGACCCTTGACGAGTTCGGGCAACACCTGTTCACTGAACCAGGTGAGTAACGGGGCAATCACTTGGGAACGGGTCCGCAAAGCGGCCGACAAACTGACGACGCCACTTCTGCCTGACGACTATCTGACGCTGCTGAACCCCCTGTGGAGTTCGCGTGAGCTGCGTGGTCGGGTCGAGGAAGTCGTCCCCGAGACGGAGGATGCAGCGACGCTGGTGATCCGACCCGGCTGGGGCTGGCACTACGAGCACCGCCCCGGACAGTTCGTCGGGATCGGAGTCCAGGTCGGCGGTAAGTACCAGTGGCGCTCGTACTCGGTTAGCTCACCGCCGGTGAAGTCGGGCCGGACCCTGGCGATCACGGTCCGGGCAATGCCCGAGGGCAAGATGAGCGAGCACCTGGTGCGCGGTCTCCAGCCGGGGACGATCGTGCGGTTGGCGACGCCGGCCGGCGATTTCGTCCTTCCCGACCCGCCTCCGGCGAAGACGTTGTTCCTGGTCGGCGGCAGCGGGATCACGCCGGTGATGTCGATGCTGCGGACGCTGGACCGGCGCAACACGATGGGCGATGTCGTCCTGCACTACTCCTCGACCACTCCGGAGCGGATGATTTTCCGCTCCGAGCTGCTCGAGATGCATGAGCGGCATGCGGGCCTGGTGCTGCACGAGCAGCACACGGACACCGACGGCATCTTCAGCTGGTCCGACCTGGACCAGCTGTGCCCTGACTGGCGCGAGCGGGAGACCTGGGCGTGCGGACCGGCGCCGATGCTGGACGCTGTCGAACAGCACTGGGACCGAGCGGGCCTCTCCGATGCTCTGCACCTGGAGCGGTTCTCGTTGGCAGTGAGCGGCGACGGCGGCGAGGGCGGAACCATCTCGTTCCAGAACTCCGGCAAGGAGATCGAGGTGGACGGCGCCACGACGGTCCTGGAGGCCGGGGAGAAAGCCGGCGTCGGGATGCCGTACGGGTGTCGGGTCGGCATCTGCCACACCTGCACCGTCACCAAGATTTCCGGCATGGTCCGCGATCTGCGCAACGGTGCCGAGTTCGAAGAGCCCAACGAGCAGGTGCAGACCTGCGTGACCGTCCCGGTCGGGCCCTGCGTCCTGAACATCTGAACATCTGAACATCTGAACTTCTCAATCTTCTGACCATCACATCAACATCTGGGGGACACCAATGGCGATCGCCGACGTAGCAGAGTACGCACACCTGACCACCGACGAGGTCGAACAACTGGGTCGCGAGTTCGACGCGATCCGGGTCGAGATCGAGGAGTCCCGCGGGGACAAGGACGCGGCGTACATCAACCGGGTGATCACCACCCAGCGCTGGATGGCTGCGTCGGCCCGGATCGGGATGATCGTGAGCTCGCCGTTCCCGAAGGCCCGGAAGCCGGTCCTGGCCGCGAGCGCGGTGACCCTCGGACTGGCCAAGATCCTGGAGAACATGGAGATCGGCCACAACGTCATGCACGGGCAGTGGGACTGGATGAACGATCCGGAGATCCACTCCTCGACCTGGGAATGGGACACCGGGCAGCCGGCCGAGCAGTGGAAGCACAGCCACAACTACATCCACCACCAGTTCACCAACGTGCTCGGCGCCGACAACGACATCGGGTACGGCGTCTTGCGGATGGCCCGCGAGCAGAAGTGGCACCCGGTCTACCTGGGACAGCCGGTCTACAACGCGCTGCTCGCCGGACTCTTCCAGTGGGGCGTCGCGCTGCACGACCTGGACCTGGAGGCCATCCGCAAGGGTAAGAAGGACCCGGTGGAGATGAAGCGGCAGCTCAAGCAGATCGCGAAGAAGGGCCGCAACCAGATCCTCAAGGACTACGTCCTGTACCCAGCGCTCAGCGGCAAGGAGTGGAAGTCGACGATCAAGGCCAACGCCACCGCGAACCTGATGCGGAACGTCTGGTCCTACCTGATCATCTTCTGTGGGCATTTCCCGGACGGCGCCCTGCACTTCACCGAGGAGGAGCTCGAGAACGAGACCCGACCCGAGTGGTACCTGCGGCAGATCCTCGGCACCGCGAACATCGAGGGCGGACCGCTCTTCCACGTGATGAGCGGCAACCTGAGCTACCAGATCGAGCACCACCTGTTCCCCGACCTGCCGAGCAACCGGTACAAGGAGATCGCCCCGCGGGTACAGGCGCTCTGCGACAAGTACGGCATCCCGTACAGCTCCGGCCCGCTGCACCGGCAGTACGGACAGGTGCTCCGTACGGTCATGAAGCTCTCGCTCCCCAACAAGATGACCAAGGACGACCGGCCGCCGACCGGGGTCGACGTGACCGTCGATCACAGCCGCAAGTCTGACAACCAGCGGCAGATCCGGCGTACCGAGCTGGGTGGCTGGTCGCGTACGGCGTCCTGATGGCGCTGACCTCGCCCCCGTTCGCCTGGCCGGAGGGGACCCTTGATCCGCGACGGGTGGTGCAGTGCGCGCTCAGCCGGGTGTGCGGCGGGTGCGGCAGCTCGCTCGGCCGCCCGATCGCGTTCGTCGGGACCGATGACGAGGTGGGTCGGAACGCGTTCCACGCCCCGCCCCTGCACGAGGCGTGCGCACGTCTGCTCCGGGACCTGGGCACCGTAGGTTCATCGATCGTGCTCACGGGCGGCTTCGAGTTCGTGCGCCCGACGGGCGCCGGACCCGATCAGCTGCCGACGTTCGTACCGAACTCGATCATCTGAACCTCAAGACTTGCCCGGGTCTGATCAGCAGGCGGTGCCACGGTCCACGGAGAGCACGGCTCCGGTGACCGAGGCAGCAGCGTCCGAGGCCAGGTAGGCCACGGCGTCGGCGATGTCGCTCGACGGCATGAAGCCGTACCGGGCACCGGCAGTCTCCATCAGCAGGTCCCAGTCCAGCTTGGTGTCGGAGTGCTCGGCAGCAGCGTTCGTCGGGAGGTCGGTCTGAACGCCGCCGGGACAGATCGTGTTGACCCGGATGCCGTCGGCAGCGAGTTCGAGGGCGAGCGACTTCATCAGCAGGATGACGCCACCCTTGGATGCGCAGTACGCCGCCTGGTAGGGCTGGGCGCGGAGTCCGGCGATCGAGGCGATGGTGACGATGTTGCCCTTGCTCGCCTTCAGGTGGGGGAGGGCTGCATGACTCATCAGCATCGGCCCGGTCAGGTTCACGCCCAGGTGCCGCTGCCAGGTGGCGACGTCGAGGTCCTCGAACCGACGGAACTGGTCGATCCCGGCGACGTTGACCAGGACGTCGAGCCCACCGAGCTGATCTGCTGCGGCGCTGACCGCCGCCGTCACCGAACCCGGATCGCTGACGTCGCACGCCAGCACGTTCGCCGAGGCCTGCAGGTCGACGCCCAGGACCGTTGCACCCTCGTGGGTCAGCAGGTCGACCGTCGCGGCACCGACCCCGCCGGCCGCGCCGGTGACCAGTACCCGCTTGCCCTCGAACCGTCCCGCCACGTCGTACTCCGTCTCGTGTGTGGGCGTCCATCCGGGCGCCGTGCGCAGGCTACCAAGCAAATGCTAGGTAGTGCTCGTCCGGCAGGTGGCCCGTCCCGCTGCGACGGGGGGCGACACCGCCCTAGCCGAGACTGCGGTACGCGTTGCCGAGCGGCGTGAACTGCCCGTTGACGTCGTACAGGGTGCTCCACTTCAGCAGCGGTCGCGTCGTCACCTTGTCGCTCATCCAGGCGTAACGCTGTACGTAGGTCTTGGCATCGAGCATCGCGGTGACCGAGCGCATGAACTTCACCGACCTGGCCCAGTTGGTGGCGGTCGAGCCCTGGTCGGTCCGCCGGTCGATGATGCCGAGCTCGGTGATCCAGATCGGCTTGCCGTAGTTCCTCCGGATCAGCTCGACCTGCGACTTGATGCGCGCCAACGCGCCGTCATCGGTGATCTGGGCGTAGAAGTGCAGCGCGATGAAGTCGACCTTCAGGCTGCGCTTGGCAGCGATCGCCATGAACTCCTTGAGCCAGCCGTTGGTGGGCACCGCCGGAGCCGGGCTGCCCAGGATGAGACCGGTCTTCTGGAGCTTCGGCCACAGGTTGGCGGCCTGGCCGGGGGTCAGGTTGGCCTGATTCACACCGTCGGGCTCGTTGAAGCCCAGCAGGTAGCGGTAGTTGCCGGCCACCCGTCCCGCGGTGAGCGTGCTGATCGAGGCATCACTGATCGAGGTTGCCGAACGGAGCATGGGCACGGTCTCGAGACCCGGGGTGGACGGCGGGACCCGGTAGGTCCAGTTGTAGCTCCACCTCGCGCCTGCTGCGCGGAGCTTGTCCGGCAGGGACTTCTCGGCCGTCGATCCGAGGTACGCCGACGCCGCGATCCCTCGCCCGGCGGCGGACGCCGCCACTGCTGGCTCTGCGGCACGGAGGACCAGCAGGGAGCCGACGAGGCCGACGAGCACCATCCACGCGGTCAGCGGGCGGGAGAGACTCATAGGGCACCGATCGGCACGCGGTCGCCGTACCTGAGGAGTTCCACCATCAGGGCGCTCGCGCTGCCGGGCTCTCAACCCTGGGACGATGCGACACGTGGCCCAGAATGTCGAACCTCCTGACTCCCCGGCCGGAACGCGGACCTGGTCGCCGTGGCGGGCGGTGGTGGCCTTCGGTCTGGTGAGCCTGTCGGCCGACATGGTCTACGAGGGGATGCGTTCGATCTCCGGGCCGTTCCTCGGCACCCTGGGTGCGTCGGCGCTGACCGTGGGGATCGTGACAGGTGCGGGCGAGGCGATGGCGCTGGTCCTCCGCCTCGTGACAGGTCCGTACGCGGACAAGAGCCAGCGGCACTGGCGGCTCACCGTTATCGGCTACGCGATGACCGCGGTCAGCGTGCCGTTGCTCGCGGTGACCCCGCTGCTCGGTGCCGCGGGTATTGCAGTGGCCGCGACCCTGATCCTGCTCGAGCGTGCCGGCAAGGCGGTCCGCAGCCCGGCGAAGTCCTCGTTGCTGGCTCGGATGGCGACCACCACCGGCCGGGGGCGCGGGTTCGCCGTACACAAGGCGCTGGACCAGGTGGGTGCCTTCGCGGGTCCGTTGCTCGTCGCTGGCGTTGCCGCGTTGACCGGTCTGTTGTGGCCGGGCCTGGCGCTGCTGGCGCTTCCTGGGCTCGCTTCGCTCCTCCTCCTGGCCCAGCTCCGCAGGCGGGTTCCGTCCGTCGCCGAGCCCGACCCCGAGGACGCCGAGGCGACTCCGGGCCAGAGCGCCCGGGGCAGCATGTGGTCAACCGTTGTCGGCGCGGACCTGCCACCCGACTTCCACCTCTTCTCGTTCGCCGTCGCACTCACGACCGCGGGGCTGATGACGTTCGGCGTGATCTCGTTCCGGTTCGTCGAGGCCGGGCTGGTCTCCCTGGCTGCCGCGCCCCTGGTCTATGCGATGGCGATGGCGGTGGAAGCCGTCGCCGCCCTGGTCACCGGGGATCTGTACGACCGGTACGGCGGTCGGGTGCTGCTCGCGGTGCCGGTCATCGTGACCGGAGTGCCGCTTCTGGTGTTCGCCCCCAGCCTGGCCCCGGTTCTGGGCGGCGTCGTTCTCTGGGGACTCGCCACCGGAATTCAGGACTCGACGGTCAAGGCTTTCGTCGCCGACCTGGTCCCTTCCCGGCGCCGCGCGACCGCGTACGGCGTCTTCGCCGCGGTCCAGGGGCTGGGCGCCGTCGCCGGCGGTGTTCTCGCCGGAGCCTTGGCGACGAACCATGCGGGCTGGCTCGCGGGCTGCGTCGGTCTGCTCCAGGTCCTGTCGTTCGGACTGCTGCTGCGGCTGACCCGCAGGACCTGAGCCGACCCTGCCGGCCGGGTCGGCCACGCCGGCAGGACGACGGTATCCAGAACCGCGGTGTCCAGACAACGGTGTCGAGGACAACGGAAAACCCCCTCGGCCATGGAGTGAGCGAGGGGGTTTGTGAAACTGAACCGGGATCAGGTGTACGACACGCCGCCGCAGTCGCACTCGAACCGGTTGACAGTCAATCCGTAGTCGTAGTGCTCGGTATCCCGCAGGGCCCAGGTGTGCTCGTGAGCGAATGCGCTCAGCGCTGGAACCATGTGCAGATGCCGATCAGTCAGAGCGTCTGGCGCGGCGAAAGCCTTCTCCGGAACACGCGAAAAGGCTTCGCCGTCGTCAGACGCGTTGGTCAACGGATGCGCCGTTCTTCTACGATCGGTGCCTCGTCGACGACCCTGCGGCGACGGTAGCGGTCGGTGAGAACGAGCGAGAGCACGATCGCGAGAATGCCCGCGACGATGAGGATGCCGCCGAGGGCACCGTCGTTGATGTACTCCAGGTCGACGGTGATGACGTCGAAAGCGAGGATAAGGCCGAGAACCAGAAGCACAATGCCAAGTCCGATGTACATGTTCGTTCCTTCCGTGGTCTGCGGTTCCGAGGCCGCGTGAACAATGTGTTGATCAGGTGCCCCGGGAGGGCGAGCCTCAAACCTGGTAGGCGCTCACGTACAGCAGCCGGCTGCCGTGTATCCGGAACCGTGGTCCGGTCGTTGGCCATGAGACCGGCCTCACATACGAAAGGCTTTCGTAAATAACGGAATGATCCTAGGATATTCCAGAGAAAGTTCCTAGGAGGTTCGTGTGTACGACATCGAGAGCCGTCAGCAGGACGGCGCCCCGCAGGCCGGGCGCCCGTCGCTTCTCCTGACCCTGGCCGAGTTCGTCCGGTTGCCGGTAGAGCTCGGCTGGTCCTACGCCTTCCAGGCCGCACGGCCGAAGCGGACCGCGTTCACCCGCCGCGTGGTCCTGGTGGTCCCCGGGTTCATGGCCACGGACGCGATGACCGCGAGGTTGCGCGCCGCGATCGCTCAGGACGGCCACCACGTCGAACCTGCGGGGCTCGGTCGGATGGTCGGTCTGACCGACACCGTGCTCGAGGGCTTGCTCGCCCGGGTCGACGAGCTCGAACGGGTCCACGGTCAACCGGTCACCATCATCGGGTGGAGCTTCGGCGGGTTGTTGGCTCGCTGGGCCGCGCACCAGCGCCCGGGCCTGGTCGAGCACGTGATCACGCTCGGCTCGCCGTGGCGGGCCGAGGGCGAGGTCACCCGGGCGACCGGGATGTTCCAGCGCGCCGCCCAGCGCTACGGCATCTCGGAGCGCGCACTGGACGTCATCGCGGCCCTGCGGGAGCCGTTGCCGGTCCCGCTGACCTCGATCTACTCGCACAGCGACGGCATCGTGCCCTGGCAAGCGTGTCGCGCCGAGGAAGCAACGGGCGCCGAAAACATCGCCGTCCCGAGCAGTCACGTCGGCCTGGTCTGCAATCCGTTGGTCCTCGGAGTGATCCAGGACCGGTTGTTCGAGGCCCCACTCGTCACGGAGTTCCGCTGGGCCGCCTGGCTCACCGGGCTCGTCGTACCCCGCCGTACCGAAACCGAGGAGGCAGCCTGATGGCCGTCGCACACCTGGAACTGGTCGACCCGTCCGCGGTCGAGCCCAACCACCTGCCCGAGATCGACGGCTCCGCGCTCCGAGCCGCCCACCGGGTGCTCAAGGCCTTCGTGCGGACCTATCACCGAGCCGAGTCGACCGGGGTCGAGAAGATCCCGGACGGCGGCGTGCTCCTGATCGGGAACCACTCCGGCGGGGTCTTCGCTATGGACGTGCCCGTCATCGTCGTCCCGTTCTGGGACCACTTCGGTCTCGAACGCCCGTTCCACGTGCTCGCCCACGACGTCATCACCAAGGGTCCGCTCGCTCCGCTGCTGCGGCCCTTCGGCTTCGTCAACGCCAACCGTGAAGCGGCGGCGCAGGCACTCGCCGCCGGCGGGGTCACCGTCCTCTTCCCCGGCGGCGACTTCGATGCGACCCGGCCCTGGCACCAGGCGAACAAGATCGACTTCGCCGGCCGTACCGGCTACGTCCGCACCGCCCTCGATGCCGGCGTTCCGATCGTTCCGGTGGTGAGCATCGGTGGCCACGAGACCCAGCTGATCCTCAGTCGCGGCGAGTGGCTGGCCAAGGTCAACCCGTTCAACAAGCTGTTCCGGTCCACGGTCGCCCCGATCGCCGTGGGTCTCTCCGGGATCAGCATCGCGGTGCCGAGCCAGATCCCGTTGCCGTCGAAGATCGTCACCAGCTTCCTCGACCCGATCGACATCCGGGCCGAGTTCGGCGACGACCCCGACATCGCTGCTGTCGACGCCGAGATCCGTGCCCGGATGCAGGTCGAGCTGGACAAGCTCGCCGCCGCTCGTCGCTTCCCGGTGATCGGGTGATGGGCGCGACTCGGGTGCGCGCCCTGTGGCTGTCGGCACGTCGGGGTCTTTGGATCCTCGGTGTGCTGGTCCGCAGCGGGATGATCGCGCCGATGCGTCCGGACAAGTACGTCCGTCAGGGTCTGGTGATGCGGCGGCACGGGGTCAACCCGCTGTCCGGCCTCGGACTCTCGGCGGTTCGGTCGCCGCACGGCCTCGCGCTGGTCGACGAGCTCGGGCAGCTGACGTGGCGCGAGCTCGACGCCCGGGTCGACGCGCTGGCCGTCGGGCTCGCTGCCGAAGGTGCCGGCCCCGAGGTCGCGGTCGCGATCATGTGCCGCAACCACCGCGGGCTGGTCGAGACCCTGGCTGCCTGCTCCCGGGTGGGTGCCGACGCGCTGCTGCTCAACACCGGCTTCTCGGCAGTCCAGCTGGCCGATGTGATGGCCCGCGAAGGTGCCGGCGTCATCGTGTACGACGAGGAGTTCGCCGCGCTCGTCGGACCGACCCGGGACCGGTTGCCGGATCTGAAGGAGTTTCTCGGCTGGCAGGACCTGCTGGGCTCCCCGAGCCAGAGCCAGGGCCCGATCGGGATCGCGACGCTGATCGATTCGCGGCGGGGTCAGCGCCCGCCGGCGCCGGGGAGGGCCGGCCGGGTGGTGTTGCTGACCTCGGGCACGACCGGCACTCCGAAGGGTGCACGTCGTTCCGCGGACGGCGGCGCGGGTGCGCTCGCGGCGATGTTCGACCGGATCCCGTGGCGTGCGGGGGAGCCGGTCGTGGTGGCAGCTCCGGCGTTCCACGCGTTCGGCTTCGGGCAGGTCGCGATCGCGTTCACGCTCGCATGCCCGGTGATCCTGCGTCGCAAGTTCGATCCGGCGGCGACGATGCGCCTCGTCGACGAGCACCGAGCCACGGGCCTTGCCGTGGTGCCGGTGATGATCGAGCGGATCGTCGACCTGGCGGCCGCGGACCGGGTCGACCTGGGCGGCCGCAGCCTCCGCTTCGTGACCGCGAGCGGTTCCCGGATGCGCTCCGACGCCGTCCTGACGTTCATGGACCGGTACGGCGAGGTGATCTACAACAGCTACAACGCGACCGAGGCGGGGCTGATCACGACGGCGGTGCCCGCCGACCTGCGGGCGGCCCCGACCACTGCGGGGCGTCCAGTCGTCGGAACCGAGATCCGGATCCTCGACGACGAGGGCGGCAACGTCGCGCCCGGCGACATCGGTCGGATAGCGGTCACGAGCGGGGTGCTCTTCGAGGGCTACACCTCCGGGGACACCAAGCAGTTCCTCGACGACTACATGATGACCGGTGACCTCGGGCGGCTCGACGGTCTCGGTCGGCTCTACGTAGTCGGCCGGGACGACGACATGATCGTCTCGGGCGGGGAGAACGTCTACCCCTCGGAGGTCGAACGAACTCTGTTGGGCCATCCGGACGTCCGCGACTGCGCGGTGATCGGGGTGGACGACGTCCAGTTCGGACAGCGCCTGGCGGCCTTCGTCGTACCGGTGGACGGCGTCGAGCCGGACGGGGACGTGCTGCGCGACTTCGTCCGCTCCCAGCTCGCGTCGTTCAAGGTTCCGCGGGAGCTGGTCCTGCTTGCCGAGTTGCCGCGCAACGCTTCCGGCAAGATTGTTGTTGGCGAACTCCAGGCATCTAGGTCCGCGGTCGCGAGCTAGGCCCTACGCTCGGCCCATCGCCCGCCCTGATCCCGGCACGACCGGGAACGAAAGGAGTCGCTCAATGACGAGCGTTCCTCGCTTCGGTATCGGAACAGTCCTGCGGGACAGCGCCGCCCTGATCGTCGGCGGCCTCGGCGCCGGCGCCGCTGTCGCGCTCCCGAACCTGCCGCTCCTGGAGGAACCTCCGGCCGGGCGGCTCGTCGAACTCCCGGGACGCGGAGAGACCTACGTCATTGACATCCCGGCTCCGTACCCGGGTGCGCCCACCGTGGTGCTGCTGCACGGGCTTGCCTGCACCGCAGCACTGAACTGGGCGTCCACGTTCACGGCGCTCTCCGAGACCGCCCGAGTGGTGGCGTTCGACCTGCGCTGGCACGGGCAGGGCATCGACGCGCCGGAGTATTCCCTCGAGGACTGTGCCGATGATGTCGTGGCAGTCCTGGACGAGCTCCGCATCCCGTCGGCGATCGTCGCCGGTTACTCGCTCGGTGGCGTGGTCGCACAGCTCGTCGGGCACCGGCATCCGACCCGCGTCGAGGGCCTGGTGCTGTGCTCCACGGCCAGCACCTTCCAGGGCAACCTCGGCGAGCGGATCTTCTTCCCTCTGTGGGACCGCTTCATGCGGGCGATGCTCACCCGGTCCCACGCCCACGTGCAGATGGTTCGGCGCGACCGGGTCGGGGGAGACCGGGCAGCCGGTACCTCGTGGGCGATGACCGAGTTCCGGGCCACCAGCCCGTGGGCCATGAGTCACGCGATGAACGCAGTCGGCGGATTCAACTCGGCTCCCTGGATCGGGGAGGTGCGGGCGCCGACGGCCGTCGTGGTGACGGCCCGCGACCGGGCGATCCCGACCCGTCGTCAGCGCCAGCTGGCGGCCGAGCTGCACGATGCCGCGGTCTACGAAGCGCCCGGTGGGCATGCCTCGGTGGTGTTGGATGCCGAGTCCTGGCTGCCGGTGTTTCTCGACGCGGTCCAGGATGTTGCTGCCCGTCGCCAATCCGCAGTGGCGGTCTGAACTCTTCCGTCGCATCTGGTTGACGAATGATGTGTTCACTGTCACGTACTGAGCACGCCTAGAAGGGATGTACACTCGCTATTACACGAAACTCTTTCGTAAATGCGAGTTAGTGATCTCCCGAGCAGGTGGTGGCGTAATGATCGAGCCGATGAGCGGCGAGGATGCGATCTTCCTGCACCTCGAACGCCCCGATACGCCGACCCACACACTCAAGGTCGTGGTGCTCGACAGTGGACGGCGCGGCGAGCCGGTGACCCTGGCCGAGCTGCACCGCGTGGTGCCGGCTTTCCTCGGGCTGACACCGCGATCGACCCAGCGGGTCGAGCGTCTCCCCGGTCGGCGGGCGCTCGCCTGGGTCCAGGACGAATCGTTCGACCTGTCGAACCACCTCGACGAACGCGTCGCCGCGACGCCGGGCGATCGGGCTTCCTTGGACCGGATCTGCGCGGACCTCTCCGTCCGGCAACTCGATCGCTCCCGGCCGCTGTGGTCGATGACCCTGGTGCACGGTCTGGCAGGCGGTCAGCAGGCCGTAGTCGTCAGGGTCCACCACGCGATCGCCGACGGCCTCGCTTCGATTAACCTCCTGCTCGCTGCCACCGCTGAGGTGCCCGGCTCCTGCGTGCTTCCCGAATCACTGGCACCCGCGGTTCCGACATCAGGACCTGCCGGCGGTCGCCTGGTGGACCTGGTCCGGGCGGCCCGGGGGAGTCGTCGCCGGACCCGGACGTTCGGTTCACTCGCGGAGATCCCGGGCGGGCTGTCTCCCCGGACCGTGTTCAACACGCGGTCGGGCGCGGACCGACTCTGTGTCAGCGGGTCCCTGGACCTCGCGGACCTGAAGCTGCTCGCGAAGTCGGCAGGGGTGACCCTCAACGGTGCGCTGCACGCGGTAATCGCCGGTGCGATGCGCGCCGAGCTCCTCGACCGCGGCGAGCGGTCCGACCGCCCGTTGGTTGCCACCTTCGGCGTTGCAGAGGACACCGGGCCCGGACGGACCTACGGAAACGCGATCGCTACCGCAAGGGCCTATCTGCGTGCCGACCTGGCAGACCCCGTCTCTCGGTTGCGGGCGACGGCACGCAGCTGCCTGCTCTCGGTCGGACTCCGCCGCGCTCGCGGCTTCGACCTCCACCGCGAGGGCACCCATGTTGCCCAACGGCTGGCGCCGCTCGCGCGGGCGGCTTTCGCTGATCTGACACCCGGGGTCACCAACCACATCACTACCGCGAATGTCCCCGGGCCGCGGGAGCCGCGTTGGTTCGGCGACGTCGAGGTCATCGACTGGATCTCGTTCTCGCTCGCGATCGCGCCGGCCGACGTCAACCTGACCGCCTACAGCTATGCCGGCCGGATGACGATCGGTCTGGTCGTGACGCCGGAGTCGATGCCGGACCCCCGCAAGTTCCTTGCTCGGGTGGAACAGTCGTTGGCTGACCTGCTCGATGCCCTGGAGCCCCGCGGCGTCGACGCCCTGTCGGCCTGACCGTTCAGCTCGGGATCAGGTCCGGACGCGCCTCGGCGAGTACGGCGTCGATGTCCTCGGGTACCAGGAAACCAGCCTCCAGTGCGGAATCGACGGCTTTCCGGTACTGCTCGAGGTAGTCGGAGCGGGTGTCGTACAGCTCTCGGATCACCTCGTCGGGGATCGGGAGGGTCCGTCCGAAGAGGCTGCAGATCACGCTGGCTCCGGGCGCGGCCAGTCCGCTGAGCACCTGGGCCGGCGCCTCGACGCAGGGGAGCCGCACGCCCCCGGTCACGTTGCCCGCGCGGTCGAGGGTGAATTGGGTCGGGTCGGCGGGATCCAGGTCCAGCGGTCCGGCCGAGGGGGCTGGTGGGCCGCCGGCCGCCCAGGTGTCTAGCCACCGCAGTGCGGCCCGGGCTGCGTACGCCTGCTGCCCGGTGTTGACTGGATCCGGGCAGCCTAAAAACTCCTCGAACTCTCCGATCTGCCAGCGATCGGCGTGGGCGCTGCCCGCGACCTCCCAGACCCGGAGGAAGGCCTCGTCCGGTTGGCGGGCCTGCCAGTAGTGCAGCCGGGGTGAGAGGACGTCGGTCTCGGTCTGGAGCACGATCACCGGGACTCCGCGGGTGCCACGGATCGGGGTGGCCGGCAGGTGTCGGACCTGGTCCAGGTCGATTCCTGTTCCGGGCTCGCCCAGGGGCAGGGTGGCGCTGCCTCGGCTATGCACCAGGAAGGCGTCGAAGCACGCGGTGAGCGGTTGGACGGCGTTGAGGTAGGTGGTGAGGGCGAACGCGGACTGGGACTCCCCGACCGCGATCCGGCGCGCGACCTCGAAGCCGTGCAGGGGTTGGTCGGCGGTCAGGCCGGTGAGTGCTCCGGCGATCGCCGCGAAGATGCCGTAGCAGTAGGCATCGCCCGGGTGGAACAGCTCGCCGTACCTGTCGACGTCGCGGTTCTTGAGCCCGTTGGCCGGCCCGGAGTTAGGCCCGTTGGCCGGCCCGGAGTCTGGCCCGGTGGGTACGACGGCTCGACCTCCTTCGACGCCGATGTACTGGGCAGATACCCCAACCCAGGCGTGACCGCGCCGCAGGATCTCCTCAGCCAGGTAGGTGTAGTCCGGTGCTGCATCGTCGCCGCTGCTGACGTTGAGCCACTCGACGACCACGGTGACCGGACCGGGGGTGACGGGTCGCCGGACCAGGACTCGGGTCGCGAAGTCCGCAGGCGTGGCCGCAATCACTCGGCCGTCCGAGTTCGCGGGGTCGGCGACGAATCGTTCGGCCTGTCCACGAGCCACGTACTCGTCCTCCCGGTAACCCGCCGCACCCAGGTCGGGGCCGGGGGTGGCGCTCATCAGCTGAGTGCCGGCGCCGGGCAGGGCCGTGAAGCTGACCGGCATCAGGCCGGGACGGTGGTGCCGGCGTGCTTCATGATCGCTTCGACGGCTCCCTCGACGACCTGTCCGTAGATGCTGTCGTAGTCGAACGCGGTGTCGACCAGGGGGCCGAAGAATCCTGACGTCTCCAACGAGGCGAAACCGTGCAGCGCAGAGAACAGGGCCATCTGTGAGGCGAGGCTCTCGTCCTTCGACAGCCCCGTGCTGCCCACCATCGCGGCGGCTGCCTCGACGGCTTCTGCGCTGGCTGCGAAGAACCTCTCGCGGTCGAGGATCGGTCGGGTCATCGCGGCATACCGGTGCGGGTGAGCACGAGCGAACTCCAGGAACGAGCGGGCGAGGTCCTGGAGACCCTCCGGACCGCTGCGTCCCATCGCCCGAGATCGCAAGGTGCTCGCGAGGGACATCATGACCCTGATCTGGATCTCGGCGCGGAGGTCGTCGATCCCAGCGACGTGGTTGTAGAGGGAGGACACCTTCGTCCCGAGCGTCTTGGCGAGCACGGTCATCGTGACCGCGTCGAGGCCGATCTCGTCCACCAGTCGTTCGGCGCCCTGGATCACGCTGACCCGGTCGAGGCGGGTTCGCGGTTCACTGTTCTCGGCCATCAGCCCTCCAGGCGAAACGAAAAGGATTTGTTAGAATACGAGTGACATTAGTGTACGCGTTCGGCGTCGCCCGGCCTAGGCGGCAGCCCCCATGGCCGGGCGCAGGTTTCCGGCCGCGACACAGCCAGAAGCTGCGCTCAGGCCTGGTGATCGACGTTAGGCGCGGAGGAACGCCAGGACGGCGAGGACGCGGCGGTGCTCGCGCTCGTCGAGGTGCAGGCCGAGCTTGGTGAAGATGCTGCGGATATGGGCCTCGACGGTCTTCACGCTCAGGTGCAGCTCGGTCGACAAGGCTACGTTGGTCAGTCCTGGGGCCATCAGGGTGAGGACGGCGCGCTCACGGTCGCTGAGGGTTTCCAGGGGATATGCCGGCACCCTCGATACAGTCGCAACACCCACCCGCCGGCCCACCGCTCGAACACACCGAACCGAGGAGACACCGTGACCAGAATCGGACCCGCAGACGAGCTGCCACCGGGGCGCGTCACCCGTGTCGGAAAGTACGCCGTGGGCAACAACGGCGCCCCTTTCGCGGTGACGCGGAAGTGCAGGCACCTGGGGGGAAACCTCGATGAAGGCTCTATCGCGCCGGACGGCTGCCTCGTCTGTCCCTGGCACGAGGCAAAGTACGACGTCGGGACGGGTCGGATGGTGCGGGGTCCGCAGGGCATCTTCGCCAAGATCCCCGGACTCGGCTCGCTGTTCAAGTCGCTGACGAGGCTCGTACCGCTCCGAACGACGCCTGTCGAAGTGCGCGGAGCCGACCTCCACCTCGGCGACGACGCCTAGGACACCTACCGGACGGGCCAGGTCGACAGGGCGCGCCGCTCAGGGCCGGTGCTGCTCGGCGACCGAGAAGATCGGCCACGTTCCCGGAACGCCCTTCAGTTCGTGGCTGCCGTGCTCCCCGAACGGGATCAGCGACCCGGTCAGAATCCCGTGCACCGTGTGCGAGACCAGCGTCTGGCCGCTGTCGGCCAATGCCATCACCCGAGCGCCGATGTGGACATTGACGCCTCCGACGCCGCCGTCGCTTCGACGCTCCACTTCACCGAAGTGCGCCCCGGCCCGAATCTCGACCTGCACCTCGCCGAGCGCGTCATGGAGAGCCCGTGCGCACTCGATGGCGTGACGCGGACTCGCGAATATCGATAACGAACCGTCGCCGGAATGATCGGCGACGCTGCCCCCGAAACGGTTCACCTGCTCGTGCAGGATCTGGTCGTGCGTGTCCAGCAGGCTGCGCCAGGCGGCGTCCCCCAAGTGCGCCGCTCGCATGGTCGAGCCGACGATGTCGGTGAAGAGCACGGTCGTCAAGATTCGGTCCGGTCCATCGCTGTGACGCCGTCCGGTCACGAACTCTTCGATGTGGTCGAGGATCAGGTCAGGCGTCTCCCAGAATGGGGCAGCGTCGGCGCCCGGCAACTCGATGAAGCGCGCATCCGTCAGGTGATCGGCGACGTAACGCGCAAGTGGCACCGGCACCCACCCGTAGTCGCGCCGGCACATCACGAGAGTCGGTGCTCGAACGCCGTTCAACGCGGATCGGGCGTCCATCTTCATCTGGTTCTCGAAGCCTTTGATCTGCTCCTTGGGGGAGCCGGTCGACCGGTAGAGCTTCGAGGCCCAGCGCAAGGTGTGCTGGTCGTTCGCGATGCTCGGGTTGGCCGCCCGTGTCCAACGGTCCGTGCCGTAGTGCTGACGTGCGAACTCGAGAAACTGATCGATCGCTTCGGAGGGCCAGCCCTGCGGATAGCTCGGTGCCGCGGTGAACCGTGCTGCCGTGTTCACCAGTACCAGCGAAGACACTCGCTCAGGGTGCATGGCGGCAAACTGGATGGCGAGGCCTCCGCTGTCGATGAAGCCGACGATCGCAGCTGCCTCGGACCCCACGGCGTCCATCACCGCCGAGAGATCCTCCACCCAGTTTTCCCAAGCCTCACGGCCGTCGCTCGGGCGTACGTCGGAGAGTCCGGCGCCGCGGGCATCGAAGCGGATCAACCTGCTGAAGGCGGCGAGTCGACGGAAGAACCGCGCCATCGAGGGGTTCTCCCACTCAACGTCCAAGTTTCCCCACTGGCCTCCGGTAAAGACGAGGTCCAGCGGCCCGTCGCCCACGAGCTGGTAGGCGACGCGATCCTCCCCGAGCGTGTACCGGGTCTCGGGGCTCGACATCAGGTGTCCGGGGTCAAAGCCGGGTATCGGCGAGTGCTCACGTGCTCCTCCTGGTCGAGATCCAGCATGAAGCCGGGTCAGAAGATGCTCAATAGTTCGGGTGATCTGATTTGCGCAGGCACGTGAACCCAGAAGGATGCTGCGGCAAACATCCCAGGACGGGTCAGTCGCGCTGAAGCCGAGTCAGGACGACCTCACGGCTCTCGCCGCTCACCTCGGTGACCTCGTCGATCAGACGATTGACCATCCCGAACAGCTGGAGTGCCGTGACGTCGGGGTCCTCCTGGACCAGTTGCGAAACCAGGTTCGCCACGTCCGGGTCGTCGATGTCAGCCCAGTAGGCCCGGAAGGCGTCTCGCAGTAACAGGTCTCGTTCGCGGGCTGCATCCCTGGCCTTCGCGCGAAGTATCCGCTTCTGCGTCATGGGGCCATTATCTATCTCCTGGTCGCCCGCGCGTGCCAGCGCGGGTCGCTGCCCTCTTCCAGGCGCGGAACTCCGGATCGGCCGGAAGGCCGGCGTCATCAGCAGCCAGGCTCATCGTGGCGGCGAACCGGTGCCGCTGTGCCAGCGTGATCGACACCCTGCCGGGGAAGAACGCGGCCAAGGCGTCGTCGGCCTCCACCGATGCGATCACCCTCGGATCAGGACACGTCCGGCGGGGTCCCGAGCTGCTGCACCTGCATCGGCCACCCGCACCCGACGGCGATCTTTGCGGCCCAGTAGCGCGCCTGCTCGTCGTCCGGTACGTCGACGACGGAGAAGCCGCCGAAGTGCTCCTTGGTCTCGACGTACGGGCCGTCGGTGAACTTGGGCTTGCCGCCGTTCGGTTCGACGCTGAACACCGCGGACTTGTCGTCCAGGCCGCCGCCGAACACCCAGACGCCGGCTGCGATGGCCTCGTCGACCACAGGGTCGATGGACCTCGCACTGTCCAGGATCTGCTCTTCGGTCAGGTCCGGGACCCACTCGGCGTTGAAGCTGATCAGGTACTGGGGCATGGCTCCTCCTAGGTCGGGACGGCCCGGGGTGGCCATCCTTCACCTTCGCTACGAACGGGGGCGGGCCGGTACGACATCTTCGGCCCAGCGATTCCGGGGCGCTTCTTCAAATGATCAAGCGGGCGGAGCCTTGATCGCGGTCGCCGAGTGGCAAGGATATCCGTGCGGGTGCTTGATCAAGTACTGCTGGTGGTAGCCGTAGTAATCCGGCAATCATTGACTGGTCCGGTTCGCAACGATCACCGCGCGGGCGTGACTAGGCCGGACTCGTAGGCGAAGACCACCGCTTGGACGCGGTTGCGAAGGCCGAGCTTGGCGAGAAGGCTTGCGACGTGGGACTTCACAGTGTGCTCGCTGACGACCAAATGTGCGGCGAGCTCAGCGTTCGACAGTCCGCGGGCGACCAGCGTGAGCACTTCGACCTCACGACCGGTCAGACCGGCTACCGTCAGTTGGTCATGAGGGAATGATGAGCGGCGCGCGAATCTGGCAATGAGGCGTGTCGTGACCGACGGAGCAAACAGCGATCCGCCTGCGGCAACGACCTCGATGGCAGCGACGAGGGTCTTAGCCGGCACGTCCTTGAGTAGGAAGCCGCTTGCTCCGGCTCGGAGCGACTCGTACACGTACTCGTCATCGTCGAAGGTGGTCAGGACGAGGACCTTGGGAGGCGATGCTTCTGACTGCATCGCTCGAGTCGCTTCGATGCCGTCGAGGATGGGCATCCGAATGTCCATCAAGACTACGTCCGGAGAGACGGAGCGTACCAACTCGACTGCCTCTTGCCCGTCCGCTGCTTCGCCGACGACCTCGACCGATAACTCGTTGCGCAGGATCATCTGAAAGCCGGTTCGTACCAATTCCTGGTCGTCGACGACGAGAACGGTGACGGGGTTGCTCACGCGCTGGGCACCGGCAGGGCGACCTTGACTTGGAAGCCGCCTCCGGGCCTGTCTCCACATGTCATCTTGCCTCCGTAGAGCGAGACCCGTTCCTGCATCCCGGCCAGACCGTGCCCGCCAGTGTCGGTTGCGCCGCCGGGGCCGGTGTCGTCGATGACCAGCTTGAGCCGGTCACCTCCGTACTGAACACGAACGGTCGCCGAAGCATGACCGGCGTGCTTGAGCGCGTTCGTCAGAGCCTCTTGGACGATTCTGTAGGCGGAAACATCGAGGCCTGGCGGCAGGTCGACAGGGATTCCGCTCACTTCCACCTCAACGGGGAGGCCGGACGCGCTCACTGCTGCCGCGAGCTCACTGACACGTTTGAGGCTGGGCTGAGGGACTCGTGACGGGGAGGAGTCGTCCTCCCGAAGCATGCCGAGCATTCGCCGCATCTCATCGAGGCCCTGGCGACCCAGGTACTCGATCGCGTCGAGGGCGGAGGCGGAATCTTCTGGAGCGGTTTCGAGAACACTTCGGGCACCACGAGCCTGAAGGACGATCACGTTAAGCGAGTGCGCAACCACGTCATGAAGTTCGCGCGCGATGCGTAGCCGCTCCTGAACGATGGCGACGTCGCGTTCATGCTCGGCCTGGACTGCTCGTACGGCGAGCACACGTTCTCGTCCGATCCGGTGTCGGATTGCGCGGCCCACGAGGAGGGGTCCGCCGAAGAACGCAACGAAGAACAGGATGTCGCCGACCCCGGACTGTTGGTCCCCGGAGAAAATAGCGATCGGAATTGCCGTCGCCACGAGAAGGCTGGCGGCTATGAACTCCCTGACATTTCCGCGCCTACCGGCGAGGTAGAAGGCGCCGACAATCGCGAGTACGAAGACACCGGAAGCGCCAAAAGTCTTGGACACGGCGTCCGCCAACGAGATGACCAGAACCGTGACGACCGCAGGCAGGACCGGCGAGAGGTTGACCGCAGCCATCGCGCCACAGAGTGCGGCTGCCATCCCGAATGCTGCCGCACGATTACCTAGAAAGGGCTCCGTGGCGAGTATCTCGGCGGCGAAGAGAGCAAAGAGAGCAAAGGCGAAGGCGATCGGCCCGCGCTCACGAAGGTGCAGGCGAGCTCTCATGGGTAAGACGCTACCGGCGGCTGTTCAGTCGGTCCATCGCTCGCGAGAGCGAGGTCAGATCCGCTCTTCGGAGCGATGTGATCCTCATCCGAACACGAAAGGGTCGGTGCATGAACTTCACTAGGAGCACCACATTGAAGGCCCTTGTCGCAGGGACCATCGCAGCAGCGACCTGTTCGGCTGCGGTCGCGCTACCGGCGCAGGGAGCGTCTAGCTCGACCACGATCAAGTACCGGTCCGTTGCCCGAGAGAGTGACCAGCACAGCATCGATGTCGCCCCTGCGGGCGATTCCCTTGGTGACAGGAACGTGGCGTCGCTGACGTTGACGAAGTACGGCAAGACCGCAGGTCGACTTTCCCTGGAGTGCGTCACGCTCGACAAGACCTACGAAGGTCACTTGTGCAGCGGCATCATCATCCTGCGTCGCGGCAGCCTGACCCTCTCCGGTGGCGGCGTGAACCGGAGTATCCCGAACGTTGGGTTCGGCGGAGGCGACGTCTTCGCAATCGACGGCGGCACGGGCGCCTACGCCCGGGCTCGGGGCACGATGGAGGTCGGAGAAGACGGGATCGTCACGGTCGTGATCCAGTAGAAATCTGAGTGCGTTCGGTGTCTGAGCGCGTCATCGGCGACGCGCTCAGGCACCGAACTCGATCAGCGCGGCACCGTGGCCCCGGCCGCACTGTGGCGGCGGTGCCCGGACGGGTTCTTGATCAAGTACTGCTGGTGGTCAGTACCCATGATTCCGTCCTTAGTTGCAACCAGAGGGTCCCCGGGAGCTACCTGGAAAGCAGGTCGCGCAGCGACGCAACCACCTGTGGGCTCAAGTCGATGGCCCCATTCGGGTGTGAGAACACGATGGCGTTGCTGATGGCGACAGCGAGGTAACCGTGTTCGCGGGCCTGGGTCGCCTCGATGGTTGCCTCGTTCGCGTTGCCCAAGAACTGAGCATCTACAGCGTCCTTGTTGGGCGAAACCAGTTCGAGGTAAGCGATTTGGTTGGCTCCGCTGTAGGTACGAGGCATCCCGTCGGTGGCGGTCACCGTCCAACCGCCGTCTTCGAGTGCATTCACCTGAGCCTGAACCGGTGACGCAGTTCGCGTGCCTGCGGGCGTGGAACCACAGGAGGTCAACACTGCGAATGCAATGACTGCAAGGAGTTTCCAGATCCGACCCATAGAGCGACCGTAGGACTTTCCACCTGCTCCGAACGTCTGCAACCTTCTTACAGGGCGATGACTTCTGGTGAGGCGTATGCAGTGCGGACCCCGGCCGCTTGCGTGAAGCGGCTGAGATCCGTCATGCACATCTGGCCGATCAGGCCGTAGGCACCTTGATCCCGGCCGCACTGTGACACCGGTACCAGTACGGGTTCTTGATCAAGTACTGCTGGTGATAGCAGTCGCAGGTTGGCAAATCATTTGTTGTAGTCGGTTGCGAGTGCCTTTCTGGCGGTCGACACCTTCATGTACAGGCGGAGGGTGTCGGGAACCCCGGTCGACAGAAACCCGCAGCCTTCGTAGAACGGAATGAGGTCCTTGTTGTCGGCGTCGACGACGATGATCTGTCCGCCCCCGATGGTCGCGGCGTCGACGACCTTGGCAATCGCGGCCAGCACCTGTTGGGGTCCGAGCGGGGGCTTGCGGCCTTGGAGGTCTTTGTTGAGTGCGAGCTTGCCGATCAAGTAGCCGGGCGCAGTCCTCATCAGGCCGCCTCGTGCTCTTTTTGGAAGTCCTTCGCTCGCGACCGTGGTCGGGCTGATGGTGAAGAACCCGGCGAGGCGGGTCGAGTCGTCCCCCACCAAGAGGTAGACGCTTGCGGAGCCGCTACGCACTGCGTCGGCGGACCGGCTCCCGAACCAGTCGTTGTACTCCGAGATTCCGCAATCAAAGGCGATGCCCTCCGGATCGAAATCGGAGGGCATCTGCACGACGCGGAAGGTAGGT
>JBKJHO010000019.1:0-7834 GCA_046598915.1 Marmoricola sp.
TGAACGGGTACAGGAACCCGGTGTTCTCCTCGCTCATGACGGGTCCTCCAGCCTGGTCAGGGCGGAGCCCGCGTGCACGATGATCAAGTCGCCCAATCGCACGTCGCCGACGATCGATACGTCCACCTCTTCCTCGCCGGTCGCGGTTCGGACCAGCGCCGGTGCGAACGGAGCCTCCGGTGGTTCCACCACTTCCGCGAGCCGGCCTTCGTCGCTGCAGGTGATGCAGACCTCGTCGGCGCACTCCGTCTTGGGGACGGTGAGCAGGCCCGGGTGCTCGAAGCAGACGTGGGTGAGCTCCCAAAGTAGGTGGTACATCAGCACGAACCGGCCCGTCGCCGGCACCATCGGGTCCTCGGAGTCGACCCAGAGGACGTGATCGGCCGCACCGTGCGGTGGCCGCTGGGCCGACCCGAGCCAGATGGTCTTCACACCCCACGCCGGTGCGCGGCGCATCAGGTCGATGGCCACGGCGTCATCGGCGGCCGCGACCGCGATCAGGACGTCGCCCGGACGCACCGCAACCCGGGCCTGGGCGACCGGGTCTGCTCCGACCAGGGCCACCGATGGAAGGGCGCGTTTCCCGACGATGACCGGGTGCACGAACTCGACCGCGACGTGGTGGGCGTGCGGCTCCCACTGCGGCGCTACCACCCACAGCGTCGCGCCGTGGTGGAACGAACGGGCCAAGGACAGTGAGGCGGCGGCAAGGTCGTCGGCAAGGTCCGGGCCGATGAGCTCGGTTCCCAACACTGTCGGCACCGGTTCGGCAGTGACGCTCATCGGCTGACCTCCGTGGCTGCGGGTGAAGTGGAGCGGCGAACACGGGCGCCGATGCCGGCCTGGCCGAGGGCGAGGCCGCCGTCGTTGGTCGGCACCAGCCGGTGGGTGAGGACGCCGAACCCGTTGTCCTCGAGTCCACGCCGGATCAGGGCGAGCAGGAGCCGGTTGTTGAACACGCCGCCGCTCAGGCCGACGGTGGATACGCCAGCGCCCAGCGCTATCGACGTCGCGGAGGCAACCGCTCGTTCTGCGAGCCCGGCGTGAAACGCCCACGCGAGTTCACCGACCTCGGTCCCGGCCCGTACGCCGGCGTCCAGTGCGCGCAGCAGCGGCAGGTGCTCGAGGACGGTGCCGGCTTCGGCCACCGGCGTACGAGAACGTGCCGGTTCCGGGCGGGACCGGGCCCAGCGCGCCGCCACGACCTCAAGCTCGACAGCTGCTTGGGCCTCGTAGCTGATCCGGTGGCGGATCCCGAGCATCGAGGAGGCGACGTCGAAGAGCCGGCCGACGCTGCTGGTGGCGACCCACCCGGTGGAACCGGACATCAGCGCCGGGATGAGTTCACGTTCGGTCTCGGTGAGCTCGTCGCCGACCGGGCTGCCGTCGAGCGGAATCCCGGCGACGCTCATCGCTGCTGCGGCGGTGCGTACCGGGTTGCGGACACCTGCGTCACCCCCGGGAAGGGGCACCATCGCCAGCTGGCCGAGGCGTTCGCAGCTCAGGCCGCCGTCGCCCAGGAGCAGGAACTCCCCGCCCCAGATGGTGGCGTCGCAGCCGTAGCCGGTGCCGTCAAAGACCAGACCGAGGATCGGTTCGTGCATCCGTTGGTGCTCGACCGCCAACGAGGCCAGGTGAGCGTGGTGGTGCTGGACCTCGTACAACTCCACCCCGAGTTCCTCTGCGAAGCGCATCGCCCACTCCCGGCTCGTATAGCCCGGGTGCAGATCCGAGACGACCAGTCCGGGCGATCGCCGGTGGAACCGCAGTGCCTGGTCGACGGCGCTCTGGTAGGCCCGCCGGCTCTCCAGGGAACCGAGGTCGCCCACATGGGCGGAGAGGAAGACCGAGCCGTCTCGAACCAGGGCGAAGGTGTTCTTGAGCTCGCTCCCAGCAGCGAGCACGATCGCGTCGGTCGGCATCCCGTCATCCAGGAGCGGCAAGGGGGCGAAGCCTCGGGACCGTCGTACGGGCACCAGCCCGTCGGCGTCGGACCAGGCGAACACCGAGTCCTCGCACGGAACCACGATCGGACGGTCGTTGCCGAGCAACGCATCGGCGATCGGCCGCAGCCGGTCGACCGCATCGTGGTCGAGGTAGCACAACGGCTCACCGGCCAGGTTGCCCGAGGTCATCACCAGCAGCTGCGGGCCGCCGTCGAACAGCAGATGGTGCAGGGGGGTGTACGGAAGCATCACCCCGAGCTCGTCGAGACCCGGCGCGACGTCGTCGCTGAGGTCCGCCCCCGCAGCCCGCGGCAGGATGATGATCGGTCGCTCCGCGCCCAGGAGGGCGGCTCGGGCGGCCGCTGGGATGTCGACGATCGACCGCGCGGTGACGAGGTCCGCTGCCATCACGGCGAACGGGCGATGCGGACGGTGCTTGCGCAGCCGCAGCTCGGCGACCGCGGCGTCGCTCCGCGCATCGCAGGCGAGGTGGTAGCCGCCGAGTCCCTTGACGGCGATGATCCCGCCGTCACGCAGCACCGCACGCGCGCTGTCGATCGCATCGGTCCGCCGACGCAGGTTTGCGGTGCCGTCGTCGAACCAGACGGTCGGCCCGCAGTCGTGGCAGCCGATCGGCTGCGCGTGGTAACGACGGTCTCTCGGATCCGCGTACTCGACCGCGCAGCGGGCGCACAGGGCGAAGGGTTCCATCGTGGTGGTGGCCCGGTCGTAGGGGAGGTCGCGAGTGATGGTGAAGCGCGGACCGCAGTTGGTGCAGGTGATGAACGGATGACCGAACCGCCGGTCGTGGCGGTCCCGGAGCTCTGCCAGGCAGTCGGCGCAGACAGCGGTGTCCGGCGGCACCATCGTGCGGGCTCGCCCGTCGCCGGACGGGGCACTGTCGGTGATCGTGAATCCGTCCTCGCCGGTGCCGGCGAACTCCGCGAACTCGATCGAGAGGATCCGGGCCAACGGCGGCGCCTCGGCTTCGAGACGGGCCCGGAACTCCGCGAGGGCGGCCGGCGGCCCCTCGACCTCGATGAGCACGCTGGTGGCGTCGTTGCGGCAGTGGCCGGCGAGCCCGAGGTCGGCAGCGAGCCGAGCCACGTGTGGACGGAAGCCGACGCCCTGGACGACGCCCCGAACGACCAGCCGGAGCCGGCTGGTGTGGGCACGCGGACGGGTCGGTCGGCGGATGCTCGTCGGAGCAGTCATGGCCGCGCCCACAACGGAAGACTGTCGTCGTCGACGCTTTCGGGAGCGTCCGGCCGGGCCTGGCCCATCATCTCCAGGCCGCTCAACGCTTTCTCCGCTCCGTGCTGGTCGATGATCTCGAGCGCGAAGCCCATGTGGATGATCACCCAGTCGCCCGCCGCAGGCGGGACCTCGAGCATCCCCACGTTGATCCGACGCTGGGCACCCTGGACGTCGACCAGCGCGAGCTGGTTCTCGAAGCCGTCCACCAGCTCGACGACCTGACCGGGGATCCCGAGGCACATGCTCAACCACCTCCTGTCGAGGCCGCAGACGGAAGCAGTCGTTCGCTGACCAGGTCGAGCACCGTGCGTACCGCCGTCGGGACCGCGGCCGCCATCGCGGTGCTCAGACCGATGCCTTCCTCGAGGTTCTCCGGGTTCGCCCCGACGACGTACGTCGGGGGTAGGACCCCGCCGAGCTTGCGCATCGCGACCAGGACGGCCACCGGGTTCATGTCGTGGGCGTCCAGATCCGCGTCCGCCGGCAGGTGCTCCGCGGTCACCTCGATCACCGTGACGGTGCCTGGTTCCTCGCCGGACGGCATCGCGTCGACGAGTACCAGGGCGTCGTAGCCCTCGAGCAGGTCGTAGGCCAGGTGCGTGCCCCGGATCCCGTAGTCGACGACCCGCACCGGAACAGGCCACACCTCACCTGAGAGATGACGGACGACCTCAGGGCCGAATCCGTCGTCCCCCAGAAAGATGTTGCCGATACCGGCGACGAGGACCGTGCGACTCACATCTCTCGGATCCTGAGGTAGCGCTTGATGTCGGGGATCGACATGACCACGACCACCAGTGCGGTGATCACGACCACGACGATGACTCCGGAGGTAATCAGTCCGAGGACTCTCATGGGTGACTCTCCTCTCTCTGCGTCTTGTCTCTCTGTGTCTTGCCGGTGGGCCTTGCTTTCTCACTAGGCAGAGGTTCCAGCTCGTCAGGAGCGAAGTACCAGTAGCGTCCGGCGAGATCGTGCAGGTCTGCGGCCGGGTCGTCGACGAGGACCAAGGCCACGTGGGTCGATCCGTCGACGTCGGAGAGCACTGCGGTGACCCGGGCTACCTGATCGGTGAAGAAGAGGTCTTGGGCGTCGGCGCTGCGTTGGGGGTGCACCCGCACCAGGCTGTCGCGGGCGACCCGGACCCCGTCGATCAGCACCGAGTCCAGGCCGGGCTGGACCCTGGCGTCCTCCTCAGGGGACCACCACGGCGCCCCGTCGGTGTCGAACGAGGTCGGCTCCAGATCGCGTACGTCGGTCGCGACCGGCCAGTCCGGATCCGGCCGGAGGTCGACGCCGCCGCCGCGGGGGTCGCGCAGGATGCCGTGCAGGCTCTGGAGCTCCTCGGGGGACATCGCGTCGCAGCGATCGATGATCGCTCGGGCACGCGGATCGGTTGCCCGGGCCTCGGCCTTCTCCTGCTCGGTCATGGTCATCACCCGAAGCGTCAGGATCTCGTCGATCTCGGTGGAGTCGTACAACGTGCCCATGCTCTCCGGGGCGATCTCGGGGTAGTCGTAGAGGATGATCGGCGACCCGAGCAGCAGGTCGGTGTCGCCGTCGGCACCGGTCAGCACCGGCCAGCAGCGGTCCTGTTCGCAGGTTGCCGCGAGCGCGGCCGCGGCAGCGGGTGTGTCGGTCATCGAGACGAAATCGAACCCGGCCGCTTCGAGGATCAGGTGACTGCCAATCATGGCGTGCCGGGTGGCGTCCTCCCGATCGGGTCCAGCCAGAGTGGCGGTGTTCCGCACGGTCACCTCCAGGACGCCGTACGCGCCGTCGGTTCGCAGTCGCGCCGTGAGCTCTGCCTGTACCGGCCACCGTCGTCGGACGACCCGACCCTCGACGCTGGTGGTCTCGACGTCCTCGCCGCCCTCGTCGGCGAACGCAGCGACAGCCCCGGTCGCGCTGACGAGATCGCTGGCAGCCAGGCGAAGGACGTGCTCGCGCTCGACGGCTTCCTCCCAGGTGAGGAGCTCCTCGCCGTCGATGATCGCGCTGGCGACAACGTCGCCATGGGCGTCTTGCACCTCGCGCAGCTGGACCTGCAGGAACCGCACGTGCACCACCAGCTCGGCGTCCGCCGCAGGCACTGTCACCACAGTCTTCAGCTGCATCAGCTCGCGCTCGCCGACGCCGACTGCCGCCGCACCGATCGGGCTGAGGACGCCGAACTGCCAGCGGTTCCGGTTCTTGTCCGAGCTCGCCCGGTAGGGATAGAGCAGGTAGCCCTCGTAGAGGACTGCGTCGGCGACCGCTCGGGCGAGGTCGAGGCGGCCGCTCATGACGTCAGCCCGGGATCCGCGACCACACTGACCGGCGCGAGCAGCTCACCGAAGGTCTCTTCCCAGGAGATCAGCCCGCGTCGGGACCGGAAGCCCTCCAGGGCGGCAATCACGTCGTGATCGACCTTGATCCACCCCTTGCCAGGGAAGTGCGCGTTGACCAGTTCGCGCCAGACAGCCACCGGAAGGTCGTAGCGGGCTTCGGCGTCCCATGGGATCTGGTCGACACCGAAGCCGGTCTCGCCCTTGGTGAAGACAGTGCCGTTGAACATCAGCGTCAACGGGATCGCGCCTTCACCCAGTGCGTGCAGGTAGCGCGACCCCGTCACCTCGAAGTCGTAGGTGCAGGGCAGCGGCAACGCGACCTCGGTGACGTCGGTGAAGCCCTGGACCATGGTGTTGCACTGCATCCACAGGAACGGACGCAGCGTGTCCGACCAGCGCTCCCGGTCACCGAAGATCCCGCGCAGGCCGTTGGCCTCGGTTTCGTCGTAGCCGCGGCGCTGGGGCTCGATCTTCACCTGGCACCGCAGCGCGATTGCGTGCACGGTCTGACCGGTGTGCTCCTGAATGTGCAGGCGCGCAGTCAGCTCCGGAGCGGCGGCGTACGGGTCGACCACGATCTCGGCGACGCGGAAATCCCAAGCGGTCATCAGGGCCCGCCGATCCAGGGCTTGCTGCGCTGCTCGACCCGGTCGAAGAACGCTGCCAAGGCATCCCTGGCCTCTTGGCCGCCGTCGAAGCCACGCCAGGTGGCACGCATCGTCCCGACCAGTTCGTAGCAGGCGTCGATCGGCACCAGGTGAGCGTCGAAGGTCCCGTCGTCGCGGCTGCGCAGCAGGAGCGCTTCGACGTCCATGACGACCTGGTCGAAGCCCGGGTTGCTCGCAACGACCTCATCCCACTGGGTCATCGGCAGCTCGGACTCGGTGGCACCCGCAGGTCCGGGGTAGAAGCTGACGGTCCGGTTCTCGGTCGAGTTCCGGAAGCAGAAGACCAACCCGACCGGGATCTGCAGCGCGTCCCAGTCCGCGGCTCCGAACTGGAAGTCGGGGAAGGACAGGTACCGGTCCGGCACCGCCCGGAAGCGCAGGTTGGCCCCCTGGTCGGTGAAGAGCAGGTAACAACCCCGGCAGGTGCACATCAGGCTCCTGGTGCTCACGTCCACGACGTGCTGGTGCTGCTCCTCGTCGATGCCTTCCGCGCACATCTCACAACGCTCACCGGGCGGAACCGTCGGTCGCCGGGTACTGATCCGGCGCAGTGTGGCCAACGGCGACCCCGACGTTGTCATGCCGGACTCCGGACCGGCAGTGCCACCGTCGTTGCCCGGCCCTCGCCGATCACCGGGAACGGGCTCAGGTGCAGCTCCGGTACGTCCACACAGGCTCCGGCCCGACGGAGGTCGAAGTGCGCACCGCAGGACGCGCAGACGAGTAGGGGCTCAGCAGCCAGACCACCGAGGCGCCGTTCGAGTCGAGCCTGATCCAGTGTCGAGTTGCAGCGCGGGCACTCGTTGCCGAAGGCCAGCACATCGTTGCCCTGGCGGCAGATCACCAGGCTGGTCTCATCGATCGTTGCCGTGGTCAGCCCGGTGGCTCCCAGGTCCACGGTCAACGGGTGCCAGCTCGAGCCGGTCGAGTCGGGCTGGTCCAAGCGGGTGCGCAGCGACTGGACCGAGATCAGGGTGTCGGAACCACCTGCCTTGGGCGGGGGCTCTTGTACCTCGATCCGGGCGATCTCGGGAGCGGCCGCTTCGATGGCCTCCTTGACCGCGAGCTCAAGAGTGACCGAGGACGACGGGCAGCCGTCACAGCTGCCGAGCAGCCGCAACTTGACGACGTCGTCGCTGACCGAGACCAGTTCGACGTCACCGCCGTGTGTTCCGAGATACGGGCGCACCTTCTCCAGCGCCTGCTCGACCCGCTGAGCGGTGTCGTAGGGATGCAGGTCGTGGACGAGCAACAGGTTCGCTACCAGCTCGTCTGCGACCAGGACGTCGAGCATCTCGGTGTCCAGTCGACCAGCGTCGTAGAGCAGATCGAGGATGCGTTCGATCCCGGTGCCGTACAGGTCGGTCACCAGCCGGACGAGTTCCTCGGCCCGCTCGGCCGCAACCGCCCCACCCGCTGCCGCAGCATCGAGCAGCGTGTCGATCCGCTCTCCGATGGCTCTGATCGCGGGTGTTCCGGACTCCTCCTGGAGCGTTGTCTCCGCGGCCATCAATTCCTACTCGGAGCCGGCCGACTGGGTCGGAGAGTGCAGGCGCTCGAGCTTCACGCCATCTCCGAGATACATGTGCACACCGCAGGGCAGACACGGGTCGAAGCTGCGCACGGTCCGCAT
>JBKJHO010000026.1:0-29396 GCA_046598915.1 Marmoricola sp.
GCACACGTCGACCGGTCTGAAGTCGGCAGAGATGGAAGCGCTCGAGCACCTCCCCGATTCCGACGTCAAGGACGCGTTGCAGCGGCTGCCCGAGGAGTTCCGTCTCGCGGTCTACCTTGCCGATGTCGAGGGGTTCCCCTACAAGGAGATCGCCGAGATCATGGACACCCCCATCGGCACCGTGATGTCGCGCTTGCACCGTGGTCGGCGCCAGTTGCGCGTGATGCTCTCGGACTACGTGCGCGATAACGACCTCATCCCCTCCGTCAAGACGGGAGCGACGTCATGAGCGACGTCCACGAGCACGAGCCCGACTGCTCGCAGGTGATCCACCAGATCTTCACCTTCATCGACAACGAGATGGACCAAGCCGACTGTGCGGTCATCCAGAAACACCTCGACGACTGCGGACCGTGCCTGGCCAAGTACGACCTCGAACGCACCGTGAAGGCTCTGGTGCAACGCTCCTGCTCCGAGCAGGCGCCGAACGAGCTCCGCGAGAAGGTGCTCATCCGGATCCGCGAGGTCCAGGTCACCCTGGCCATCGAGAACGAGCGCGAACGCTCCTGACCGCTCCTCGATTGGCGCCGTCCTCGTCCACCTGAGAGGATGGCTGCTGCTTCGTGTGATCGCGGGGCGAAAGCTTTCAAGGAGGACCGTTATGGGAAAGACCGGACGTAAGCGTCGGGCACGCAAGAAGAAGGGCGCGAACCACGGCAAGCGCCCCAACGCCTAAGACACGCCGTTCAGGCGTCTGCACAGTCGAGTGATGGCTGACAACACCGAGCTCCTGGGTCGAACCGCGACCCGGGAGTTCGTGGTCTCTGCGGCCGACACAGCCGAGGTAGTCGGCTCCGGGTCGCTGCCGGTCCTCGCGACGCCGATACTGCTCGCGTGGTGCGAGGCGACCACCTGCGCCGCCCTCGACCTCCCCGACGGTTCGACCTCGGTCGGCACCCGGGTCTCGCTCGAGCACCTCGCCGCCTCGAAGGTCGGTGCGCAGATCGCGGTAACCGCCACCGTCGCGTACGTCGATCCTTCGCCAGGCGCAGGCCGGCGCGCCCGGCTGATCCGGTTTGAGGTCGACGCGCGCGAGCCCGGGGGCAAGCTGCTCGGCTCCGGCGAGGTCACCCGCGTCGTCGTCGACGCGGCAAGGTTCCTCGACCGGCTCTAGATCCCGAAGGTCGACCGTGGGTAGGCCGCGTTCACATCGGTGATCACGTTGACCATGTAGGGCACCTGGGCCGCGAAGGCGCGGTCGAGTGCCGCGCCGATCTGGGACGGGTCGGCGACGGTCTCGCCAGCGCCGCCGAGCGCCTTGACGACCTCGTCGTACTTGGTCTGCGGGGCGAGGTCGGCCGCGACGTCGTACCCGTAGAGCATCTGCATCGGGCCCTTCTCCAGGCCCCAGGCGGAGTTGTTCCCGCAGACCATCACCACCGGAAGGTCGTGGCGGACCAGTGTGTCCACGTCCATCAGGGACATCCCGGCGGCGCCGTCTCCGTAGAGCAGGACGACCTGGGCGGACGGACGGTGCAACCGGGCCGCGATCGCTCCACCCATGCCGGCGCCGAGGCAGCCGTACGGGCCGGGGTCGAGCCAGCCGCCGGGACACTTCGGTTCGACGAACTTGCCGGCGAACGAGACGAAGTCGCCGCCGTCGCCGACCACGATGGAGTCCTCGGCCAGCCGGGGGAGGAGCTCTCCGTAAATCCGGGCCGGGTGGATGTGCTCCGCGGTTGCGCCGAGCAGGTCGGCGTCGCGAGCGGTCGCCGCAGCGACTGTCTCCTGCAGGCCAGCGACCCAGGACGACCAGTCCGGGCGGGACTCGCGGGCGAACGCTTCGGCCAGGCCGTCCAGGATGAGCGTGAGGTCTCCCGAGGCGGAGCCGGCGAGCTCGGCGTGGCTGGAGACCTGGCCGGGGGAGTCGGCCAGGTGGACGACGCGGGCGTAGGGCGCGCCGGCGTTCTTCTCCGGGCCGCCGAAGATGCCGTAGCCCAAGCGGAAGTCGAGGGGTGTGCCCACGACGATCACCAGGTCGCTGGTACCCAGAGCCTGGCCGCGCGCTTTGGTGGCGAGCAGCGGATGTCCGCCAGGGATGACACCGCGGCCCATGCCGTTGGTGATCGCCGGGATGCCGAGATCCTCGACCAGGCGCAAGGCCGCGATCTCGGCACCGTCCGCCCAGACATCGGTGCCCAGGACGATGACCGGGCGAGCCGACCGCGCGAGCAGCCGGGCGACCGAGCTCAGCGCATCGGAATCCGGCGCGACCGGAGTCGGGGCCACGACAGTGGGTCGGACCACGTCAGCGCTGTTGAAGAACTCATCCATCGGTACGTCGACGAAGACCGGTCCGCGGTGCGAGGAGCCTGCGAGAGTGAACGCCTCGTGCAGCCCGTCGGCGACGTCCGCCGCGGTGTGTAGGGTGCGGGCCGACTTCGAGACCGGAGCCAGGATCGGTGGCTGGTCGAGTTCTTGGAGCGACCCGGATCCCCAGCGGTTGGCCGGAGCCCGCCCACCGATGACCACCATCGGCGACCCGGCGAACTGTGCCTGTGCGACCGCGCTCACCCCGTTGGTGACGCCGGGACCCGCGGTCAGCACGGCGAGGCCGGGCTTCCTGGTGAGCTTGCCGGTCGCCTCGGCCGCGAACGCGGCCGTCTGCTCGTGTCGGACGTCGAGGATCTTCATCTGCGGATCGGCGGTGACGGCACCGTCGTACATCGGGAAGACGTGGGCGCCGGAGAGGGTGTACATCGCATTCACCCCGTGGGCGCGGGCGACCGCGACCGCGTGCTGGCCGGCGTGGGCTTCGACGGAGGAGTTCGCCTCAGAGGTCATGAGCCTGAGGTTACTGGTTGGGTGCTGAGCGCAGGTCGACGCCTCAGTGCTGGCGCACCGGCACGAAATACGCGGGATTGGTGGCCCGCAGGTGGGCCATCAGCACGAGGAGCAGGTCGCTGCGGACCAGCGGGTGATCGGTGCCGAGGGCGAGCTGGAGGTGCAGGCTGCGCAGGTAGTTCTGGACGTTGCCCGATCCCTGGAACGGATTGGGCCCGGTGCCGGCGCCCTGGGTGCGGGCACCGGCCGCCAGTCGGGCGACCCACGGCTCGAGCACGTCGAGGCCCAGCACGTTGCGGCGCAGCAGATGCATCGTCGCGTAGGCGAACCGGTCCTCCTCGCCGCAGACCAGGAAAGCGGGCGTCGGGGCCAGCAACCGGTCGGCGATGACGTCCAGGATGACCGTGAGCTCCAGGCGTCCGACGTACGGCGACCGCGCCAGAGCGCCGAGGGCGTCGGCCCCGTGTGCCATGGCGTGCGCCCAGCCCTTGCCCGGGACGAAGCCGCGCAGATCCTGCTCGCGGGAGAGCCAGCCCATCAACCGGTCACCCCAGCGGAGCACGACCTCCGGGCCGGCCAGGTCGGCCGTGGTGCTCCGGTCGATGCACTCGGTGAGGATCAGTGCCGAGAAGCTCCGCCGGAAGACAGAGTCGTCCTCGGTCAAGCCCAGGCCGATGCTGAAGCCGTGGCACATCCCGTCGCCGAGGCCGATCAGCAGGTCGTCGTAGACGCCGTCGTCGATCCAGGTGGCCATCGTCGGGAAGGCGATCCCATCGCGGATCTCTGGATCCGGGTCGCCCAGCATGCGGGTGAGGTCCTCGGTCAACTCCACGAGTGACCGATCCGGCGGGACTCTCAACCCGTCTGCGACTACCTGCTGCCAAAATCCCGAGGCCATGCGAAGCATTCTTGCATCCGCCGAGCACGGTCCCCTCCCTGTCCTGAACGGTGTCCGTCCGGTCGGTGAACCCTGGCCCTGCGCTGATCCTGCGATCGTCGCTCCGCTTATCTTCGCTACGCCCGACAACGGAGCAAGCTCCTTGCGGCTCCGTTCGCACGCGTAGGCTCCACGCGTGCCCTCGCTGCCCGAGCTCGCCCGCGCTCACACGGACCTCACTGACGAGGACCTCGCATGGCTCTCGCTGCTCCAGGCGGACTGGCAGATCATCGCGGACCTCTCGTTCGCAGACCTGGTGCTCTGGCTCCCGGCGCGCGACGGCACCGGGTTCTGGGCGGCCGGCCAGATGCGCCCGACGACGGGGCCGACGGCGCTGGTCGACGACATCGTGGGCACGTTCGTGGGGCGCGGACGGCGTCCGCTGATCGACCGCGCCGTCGCCGAGGGCCGGATCGCCCGCGACGGCGACCCCGAGTGGCGCGACGACGTGCCGGTCCGGGTCGAGGCGATCCCGGTACGACGCGCCGACCGGGTGATCGCCGTGGTGGCGCGCAACACCAACTTGCACGGCGTACGAACCCCGAGCCGACTCGAGCTCGCCTACCTGCAGACGGCCAGCGAGCTGACCCAGATGATCGCGGTCGGGGCGTTCCCGTACCCGGGCCAGCGCTCCGACCACGCGGACTCGCCGCGGGTGGGCGACGGGTTCATTCGTGTCGACGCCGGCGGGCGGGTCGCCTACGCGAGCCCTAACGCACTTTCGGTCTACCGCAAGCTGGGGCTCTCCACCGACCTGGCCGACCAGGATCTCGCCGAGATCACCCGCGCCCTGATCCCCGCCGCACAGCGCCCCGACGAGGAGACGATCAGCGCCGTGCTCGGTGCCCGGATGCCGCGGGATGCGGAGATCGGCAACCGTGAGGCGACGGTGATCCTGCGGGCGATCCCGCTCCGGCTCTCCGGAGCGCCGACCGGCGGCCTGATCCTGTTGCGCGACGTGACCGAGCTGCGCAGCCGCGACCGCGAGCTGGTCACCAAGGACGCCACCATCCGTGAGATCCACCACCGAGTCAAGAACAATCTCCAGACGGTCGCTGCGCTGCTGCGCCTGCAGGCACGAAGGATCGACTCGGTGAGCGGCCGCGAGGCTCTCGAGGAGGCGGTACGGCGCGTCGGCGCGATCGCCGTCGTCCACGAGACCCTGAGCCAGAGCTTCGAGGAGTCGGTCGAGTTCGACACCGTTGCCGACCAGCTCATTGGCCTGGTCAGCGAGGTCGGCGGGCACGAGGGCTCGGTCGCGCTCCGTCGTACCGGCACGTTCGGGACGCTCGAGTCCGACGCTGCGACCCCGCTGGCAATGGTGCTGACCGAGGTCCTCCAGAACGCGATGGAGCATGGGTTCCCGGACAGCGCCTCGGGCACGGTTGAGGTGAACGCCGCGCCGGGGACCGACGACGCCGGGGAGCAGATCGTCGTCGTTCGGGTCCGCGACGACGGCATCGGGCTGCCTGCGGGCTTCGATCCCGGTACGTCGACCAGCCTGGGACTCTCGATCGTGCAGACGCTAGTCGCCGAGCTCGGCGGCACGCTACGGATCGGGCCGGTGGAGAGTGGGTCCGGGACCGTCGTGGAGTTCTCGTTCCCTCGCTAGGAGGGGTTCCCGGGGGATTTCAGGCGGTGCGTACGCGGGCGCGGGCGTTGCGGCGCTTGAGTGCGCGGCGCTCGTCCTCGCTCAGTCCACCCCAGACGCCATGGTCCTGCCCGGCCTCGAGCGCCCACGCAAGGCATTGCTCGCGCACGTCGCAGCGACGGCACACCTGCTTGGCTTCCTCGATCTGGAGGATGGCCGGCCCGGTGTTGCCGATGGGGAAGAACAGCTCTGGGTCTTCGTCGAGACACGCAGAGCGGTGGCGCCAATCCATGGCTAGGAACTCCTGGTTCGTGGGGTGTGTGAACGCGTTCACTAGGTCACTCCTACGTCCGGGCCGATCGGGTCCGGGGCAGGGAGTTGGGACTATCCCCACCTGGCGGCGGGCGTAGTTACCTGTAGATGTTGGCAACATCTGCCGACAACCACAAGGCTTTGCCCAGGTCAGGTTCATCACACAGGCCGTTACGCTCCTCTTCCGTGGACCCAGTCTCGTCGTACTCGCGCCCGGATGTGCCGCCCCCGCTCCGCCTCGCTGCCGCGATCGTCGTCCTCCAGGGACTCGTCTCGATCGGCTTCGGACTTGCTGAGGCGCTGAGCACCACAGGCGCCCGAGCGGTGATGGGTGCGACGACCTCCCTGTTCTTCGTGGCGTTCGGCGCCGGGATGGTCTTCTGTGCGTGGGGACTGATCCGGTTGAGCACCTGGGCCCGAGGGCCGATCCTGCTGGCCCAGCTCATTTCGCTCGGGCTCGCCTGGAGTTTCCGAGACGCCGCTACCGGGCTCGTCTCCCTGGGTTTCGCCGTACCTGCGGTGCTGGCGTTGATCGGGATGCTCCACCCGCGCACGATCGAGGCGCTGGAGCGCACAACTCACCCCGACCAGGACTGAGCGGCAGTGGTCATTCGATGGAGCCGCGGAGACTCTCCAAGGTCCGGGTGAGCAGCCGGGAGACGTGCATCTGCGAGATGCCGATCTCGGCCGCGATCTGAGATTGGGTCTGCTGTCGGAAGAATCGGAGCACCAGGATCTGCTGCTCGCGCGGGGGCAGCCGCTCGATCAGCGGGCGCAACGACTCCCGGATCTCGACGTGCTCGAGTGCAGCGTCGTCATCGCCGAGAGTCTCCCACCACGAGCCCGCCTCCTCGTCGCCGTGGCCTGCGTCGAGTGACATCGTCGAGTAGGCATTCGCCGACTCGATCCCCGCCAGGACGTCCTCGACGGGGACCCCGAGCCTTTCGGCGATCTCCCGTGCTGTCGGCGAGCGGCCGAGGCTCTGCGAGAGCTCGGCGGTGGCGGTCGAGATCGACATCCGGAGTTCCTGGAGCCGGCGCGGTACCCGGATTGCCCAGCCTTTGTCCCGGAAGTGTCGCTTGATCTCGCCGATGATCGTCGGGGTCGCGTACGTCGAGAACTCGACCCCGCGCTCGGTGTCGAAGCGGTCCACCGCCTTGATCAGGCCGATGGTGCCGACCTGGACCAGGTCGTCGAGCTGCTCGCCCCGGTTCATGAAACGCCGCGCACAGAAGTCGACCAAGGGCAGGTGGAGCTCGATCAGGCTGTCCCGGGTCGCCTTGGCGTCGGGCCCCCCGCGGACCTCGTCGAGGTGGGCGAACAGGGCCTGGCTGCGCTCACGCACAGTCACGAGGGGGTCCGGCTTCTCCGGGGACATGATCAGACGGACGTGCTCGACGTGACCGCGAGCCGGATCGTGACGTTGCTGGGGGTGGCGGACGCGCTGGCCCGCGCGGCGCTGGTCGTGAGGACCTGCCACCCGAAGCTGTCCTGGTCCGGCGGACTCGCGTCGACCGCGTCAGCAGTCACATCGATCTCGATTTGCTGGTCGCTGAGGAAGAACTGAGCCCTCAGGTCGCCGCCCGGGGTTGCGTCGGCGAGGACGAGTGCGCACGCCTCACTCACCGCCATCTTCAGGTCCTCGATGTCGTCGAGGGTGAAGTCGAGGCGGGCAGCGATGCCTGCTGCCGACATCCGCAGTACGGCGACGTACGCGGTCTCGGCGGGGAGGCGAACCTCAGCGTCCGGTTGCATAGAGCCGAGCCTAAGGGAGATCTGTTCAGGAACGCCGAACGGGGCCGACCTAGGTGGTCGGCCCCGCTCGGGATGGTCGCTGAGAGCGACGGGTGGTACCGCGGACGGTCGCGTCTTCTCAGGCCTTCTTGGTCTCCCAGAAGATCTCGGCGATCTCGTCGATCTTCGCGAGCAGGTCGTCGGCAGCGGCCGCATCCAGGCTCCCCTTGGTGCCGCCGGCGCCGGCCAGCTTGGTGGCCTCGTTGACCAGCGAGTGCAGCTGGGGGTACTTCTCGAAGTGCGGGGGCTTGAAGTAGTCGGTCCACAGCACCCACAGGTGGTGCTTGACCAGCTCGGAGCGCTGCTCCTTGATCACCAGGGCGCGGGTGCGGAAGTCGGGGTCGTCGTTGTCGGCGACCTTGGCGATCAGCGCCTTGATCGACTCGGCCTCGATGCGTGCCTGGGCGGGGTCGTACACGCCGCAGGGGAGGTCGCAGTGGGCAGAAACCTCGACAGTGGGGGCGAACAGTGGCGCGAACATCCTCGGTCCTCTCAGGTAGCTGACATTGATCCGATGGATCACCTGCGAGACTACTCCGCGTGCAGACGAGCCGTCCGTGGGGTCTCGCCCGGGTGCGCGGGCGGTCGATGACACCGACGCTGCAACCAGGGGACCGGCTGCTCGTCCAGTACGGCGCAACGGTCGCGGTCGGTGATCTGGTGCTGGCCCGGCTCGGCGACGGGACCCTGGCGGTCAAACGGATCGGGTACGCCGCCACGACCGGAGCAGGCGTTCCGGGCTGGTTCGTGCTCAGCGACAATCCGGACGAGGGCGTTGACTCCCGGCATCGTGGACCGGTCGGCCAGGACGCTGTCCTGGGCGTCGTGCGGGGGCGGGTCTGGCCGCGGCCCGGGCGGGTCCCGAGGACCGTCTGAGCGCCCGCAATGTCGGATCGGCCACATTCGGGGCCGGGCCGGTGGCACGTCGTGGGGACTGTGAGACCATAGGGGCGGGCGACCCCCCGAAATTCAGCACCACCTCTGGCAACTCCGCGGACCCACTCAACGTCGGCGTCGAGCAGCCACACCACCCTTGTTACTTGCTTGCCCGATGTCACGAGAGAAGCCAACCTCATGGTTGCATTTGACCCAATGCCAGATCTGGATCCTGCGCTTGATCTCCAGGCGCAGCGCGCGCACGACCCTGTCTTCGCCCTGCACGTCGGCGGGAAGATGGAGATCGCCTCGACGGTGGCGCTGAACGGGCCGGACGAGCTCTCGCTCGCTTACACCCCGGGTGTGGCCCAGGTCTGTGAGGCCATCGCGGCGGACCCGAGCCTGTACGGCGACTACACCTGGACCGCCAACACGGTCGCGGTGATCACCGACGGCACCGCCGTCCTCGGCCTCGGCGACATCGGGCCCCGGGCCGCGATGCCGGTGATGGAGGGCAAGGCGGTGCTCTTCAAGCAGTTCGGCGGGATCGACGCGATCCCGCTCTGCCTGGACACCACCGACGTCGACGAGATCGTCGAGACCGTGGTCCGGCTCGCGCCCAGCTTCGGCGGCATCAACCTGGAGGACATCTCCGCGCCCCGCTGCTTCGAGGTGGAGGAGCGTCTCAAGCAGCTCTTGGACATCCCGGTCTTCCACGACGACCAGCACGGCACCGCCGTCGTCGTCCTGGCGGCGCTGGAGAACGCGATCAAGCTGACCGGCAAGTACCACGACACGATTCGGGTGGTCGTCTCCGGAGCCGGCGCCGCTGGCGTCGCAGTGACCCGGATCCTGCTCGCGGCCGGCATCCGTGACATCGCCGTCGTCGACCGTGCCGGTGTGCTGCACCGCGACCGGACCGACATGAACACCTCCAAGCGCTCGCTCGCCGCCGACACCGCCGACACCACCGGCCGCTGGGGATCGCTGGCTGCCGTGATGGAGGGCGCTGACTGCTACATCGGGCTCTCCGGTGGCAGCGTGCCCGAGGAGGTCGTCGCTTCGATGGCCGAGGACCCGATCATCTTCGGTCTGGCGAACCCGACTCCCGAGGTGCACCCCGACCTGGCGCACAAGTACTCGCGGGTGGTGGCGACCGGCCGCTCGGACTTCCCGAACCAGATCAACAACGTGCTGGCTTTCCCGGGGATCTTCCGAGGCGCGTTCGACGTCCGCGCGACCGCGATCACCGAGGGCATGAAGCTCGCCGCAGCGCAGGCCCTGGCCGCGATCGTCTCCGACGACCTGCGCGAGGACTACATCATCCCCTCGCCCTTCGATCCGCGCGTCGGGCCGTCGGTCGCGGCCGCCGTGGCCGAGGCCGCGCGGCGAGACGGTGTCGCGAGGCGGTAGGCGCCTCGGCGTTCACGTCACCTGGTTTCGACAGGCCGTTGCGTCCTCGCAGGCTCGGCCGCAGAGCCCCGCTCAACCTCCCGGCCCACGCCGGATCTCCTCTGTCGATCCGGCTAGGGTCGTGACATGTTCGCTGTCTACGCCGAGAAGTTCTCTTCCGAAGATCCCCTGTCCGGCCTGGTGATCGGGGAGCGGCCCGATCCGGAGATACCTCACGGGTGGGCGAAGGTCTCCGTCAAGGCCGCTTCGCTGAACCACCACGACCTGTGGTCCCTACGGGGTGTCGGACTGCGCGAGGAAGCGCTGCCGATGATCCTCGGCTGCGATGCGGCCGGGTACGACGAGGACGGCAACGAGGTCGTCGTCCACGCGATCATCAACGACCCCGCCTGGACCGGGGACGAGACCCTCGACCCGAAACGCTCGATTCTCTCCGAGCGGCACCAGGGCACGTTCGCGGAGTCGGTGATCGTGCCTAGGCGCAACCTGATCCCCAAGCCCGCCTCGCTCTCGTTCGCCGAAGCCGCGACCCTGCCGACGGCCTGGCTCACGGCGTACCGGATGTTGTTTACCCAGGGTTGCCTGAAAGCCGGGGACACCGTTCTGGTCCAGGGCGCCGGCGGCGGCGTCGCAACAGCGCTGATCACGCTCGCCCGCGCAGCCGGGCTCAAGGTCTTCGCGACCAGCCGGGACGAGGCCAAGCGGGCCCGTGCGCTGGAGATCGGCGCCCACGAGGTTTTCGAGTCCGGTGCGCGCCTACCGGTGAAGGTCGACGCCGTGATGGAGACGGTCGGCCGGGCGACCTGGTCGCACTCGATCCGGGCACTACGGCCGGGCGGCGCGATCGTGATCTCCGGTGCTACCTCCGGCCCGAACCCGGCTGACGCCGAGCTGACCCGGATCTTCTTCCTCCAGCTGCGGGTGATCGGATCCACGATGGGTTCCTCGACCGAGCTCGCCTCGCTGCTCACCATGCTCGATGCGACCGGGACCAGGCCGCTGATCGACCGCGAGCTTCCGATGGAGCAGGCCCGCGAGGGCTTCGCTGCGATGGCCGAAGGCGACGTGTTCGGCAAGATCGTCTTCACGAGGTAGGCAGAGCACCCGCTAGGCAGGCCACCGCACCCGATCCTGGAGGACACCATGGAGCTCTACGACGTCATGCGGACCACGGCCGCGGTCCGGGAGTTCACCGACGACCCGTTGCCCGACGAGATCCTGCACACGATCCTCGAGAACGCCCGGTTTGCGCCCAGCGGGGGCAACCGTCAGGGCACCCAGGTAATAGTCGTCCGCGACCAAGGTGCTCGCGAGGCGCTCGTGGAGCTGACGCTTCCCGGTGCCCGCCGGTACGTCGCCCAGCGGGTCGCGGGTGAGGGGCCGTGGAACCCAGTGGCTCCGAGCATGCTCTCCGCTGAGGAGATCTCCGCCACCGAGGTCCCCGACAGCTTCACGGTGCCGCTGCGTCGGGCGGCCGCGGTCCTGGTCGTGTGCGTCGACCTGCGTCTGGTGGCAGCGGTCGACCAGGACCTGGACCGGGTCGGACTGATCAGCGGGGCCTCGGTGTACCCGCTGGTCTGGAACATCCTGCTCGCCGCGAGGAACGAAGGATTCGGCGGCACGATCACCACAATGGCGATCGCCCAGGAGCCCGCGATCAAGGAGCTTCTCGGCATCCCGGACCCGTACGCCGTTGCGTGCGTCGTACCGATCGGCAAGCCTGTGAAGCAGTTGACCAAGCTGACCCGTGCGGAGGTCGCCGACCTCGCCCGCCGGGAGACCTGGAGCGGAGGCCCCTTCGATGTCTGAGCATTCGATGTCTGACACGGATCTGGCGGCGATCGAGACCGAGCGCGAGCGGATCCGCTCCACCTACCTGCTCGACGACGAGCAGCGGCCGGCTTCGATGGCCCGGGGACTGCACCATTTCGCGATCGTCTGCCGCGACGTCGAGGAGACCGTCCGCTTCTACTCGGGCCTGCTCGGCTTCCCGTTGACCGACATCTTCGAGAACCGCGACTACCCGGGGTCGAACCACTTCTTCTTCGACATCGGCAACAACAACCTGATCGCCTTCTTCGACTTCCCAGGCCTCGACGTCGGCCCCTACGCAGAAGTTCTCGGCGGCCTCCACCACGTCGCGATCTCGGTGGAACCGGACAAGTGGGCGACGCTTCGGGACCGGCTGGACGAGGCCGGCGTGGAGTACCAGAGCGAGAGCGGGACCTCGATCTACTTCCGCGACCCCAACGGCGCTCGTCTCGAGCTCATCGCGGATCCGCTGGGAGAGATGTACGGGACCCGTGTCCTCTGAGACCGGCAGGCGCCGCCACCTCGTCACCGGCGCCGGCTCCGGGATCGGCTACGACCTGGCCGGGCGTCTCGAGGAGCGCGGCGACCGGGTGGTGCGGGTGACCCGGGACGTGCTCGACCTGAGCGATCTCGACGCCGTACGACGCTGGGCGGGGGAGTACGCCGCGGCCAACCCCCGCCTCGACTCCGTCGTCCATGCGGCCGGGACCGTCGACCTCTCGACGGTCGCCGACCTGGACCTGTCCGACTGGCAGCGTCAGCTCGACGTGAACCTGACCGCCCCGGCGGTGCTGACCGCTGCGCTGCTGCCGGCGCTCCGCGCGGCCGCAGGCACGGTGGTGTTCGTCAACTCCTCGGCCGGACTGACCGCGAACGCGCAGTGGTCGGCGTACGCGGCCTCGAAGTTCGGCCTCCGGGCGCTGGCCGACGCCCTCCGCGCAGAGGAGGCGGTCAACGGGGTTCGGGTCAGCTCGGTCTTTCCCAGCCGCACCGCCACCCCGATGCAGGAGAAGGTCCACGAGCAGGAGGGTCGGACCTACGACGCGTCGCGCTGGATCCAGCCCGGCACGGTGACCGACGCGATCCTGCAGGTGCTCGACCTGGCGCCGGATGCGAGCATCCCCGAGCTGGTGATCCGGCCGCGCTGAGGCCTGTTGTCGTTCCGGTACTGGTCCAGACCGAAAAATGGGTCGAGGAATGTCGGAGACCTCCCGTAGGTTCATTTCTCGTCGCCGGTGTCGTATTCGCCCGCAGCTGATCGTCGCCTAGGTGACAGACGAAATCTGGGGCGGGAGTCTTTCTGCCGCCCCATCGACTTTGAAGGACAAATCCCCCATGTCACACTCCGGCACCTCCGCCGCAGCGCCAGCCAAGACCTCGGCCAGCGACATCGCCGTGCTGCGCTGGCTGGTCGCAGCCACCTTCATCGTGATCCTCAACGAGACGATCATGATCAACGCGATCCCCGACCTGAAGGACAACTTCGGAGTCGGCAACGGCGCAGCCCAGTGGCTGACCACTGCTTTCATGCTCACCATGGCGGTTGTCATCCCGGTGACGGGCTGGTTCCTGCAGCGGGTCACCACGCGGCAGGCCTTCGCGCTGGCGATGATCGTCTTCTGCGCAGGAACCCTGCTCGCCGCGGCGACGCCCACCTCGATGTTCTGGCTCCTGATCGTCGCCCGGGTGATCCAGGCGGCCGGAACCGCGGTAATGATGCCACTGCTGATGACCACGCTGATGTCGGTCGTCCCCGAGAACGATCGCGGACGCGTCATGGGCAATGTCACGCTGGCGATGTCGGTGGCGCCGGCGCTGGGTCCGGCCGTCTCGGGCCTGATCCTCTCCACGCTCTCCTGGCGCTGGATGTTCCTCCTGGTGCTCCCCGTTGCGGCGCTGATCGCCATCGCCGGTCTGTCTCGCTTGAAGAACGTCGGGGAGCCGACCGCCGGGTCGATCGACTTCCCGAGCGTGATCGCCGCTGCGCTCGGGTTCGGCGGTCTCGTCTACGGGCTGAGCTTGATCGGCAAGGACGACGCCCCGGTCTCGCCGCTCGCCCTGGTCGCTGGTGGCGTGGTGGTCCTGGGACTCTTCGTCTGGCGCCAGCTACGACTGCAGCGAGTCGGTTCGCCCCTGCTCGACCTGCGTACCCTGACCCACCGCACCTACGCGCTCTCGCTGGTGCTGATGTCCCTGGCGTTCATGGGCTTCCTCGGATCGTTGCTCCTGGTCCCTCTCTACCTGCAGGACGTCCGGGGACTCACCCCGCTGCAGACCGGGCTGCTGATGATGCCGGGCGGCCTGGCGATGGGACTTCTCGGTCCCCGTGTGGGCAAGGCGTTCGACAACTTCGGCGGCAGGGCCCTGGTGATCCCGGGTTCGATCGGCATCGCCGTCGCCCTCGCGCTGTTCACCCAGGTCGGCCTGGACACGCCCTACGCCTTGATCCTGGGCGCGCACATCCTGCTGATGGTCGGTCTCGCGTTCGTGTTCACCCCGGTGTTCACCCTCGGACTCGGGGCGGTCCCTCCTCAGTTGTACTCGCATGCGAGCTCGTTGCTCGGCGCGCTCCAGCAGGTAGCCGGCGCGATGGGTGCTGCCCTCTCGATTGCGATCCTGACCGCACGCCAAGCCTCGCTCAGCGACGGCGGCGCTTCCCGGCTGGCGGCGTACAACGGGGGGATGCAGTGGGCGTTCGGCCTCAGCGCAACCCTGTCGATCGGCGTGATCGTGCTGGCCACGCTGCTGCCGAACAGGTTGCCCGAAAGCGCTTCCCTCCACGAGGACATGGATGGTGACAGCCTCGAAGAGTCTGTCCAGATCCACTGACCGACTCAGTCTGACCCGTTCTGCGACTTCCAGTTGACGGCGCCGACGATGACCATCAGCAGCTGGGTTCGTGCCCGGTAGGTGATGTCGGGGAGATCCCGCGGGTCCGCCCGCAGGATCTCCTCCGACGTTGTGATCATCGAACCGACGATCAGGTTCGACAGGATTCGCAGGTCGTCGGCTGACCAGTGATCCATCGGGAGCCGCGCAAGGTCGGTGGCCAGCTCGCGCTCGAAGAGCTGGAACTCCCGGCGTACGGCGTCGCGGACCACTTTTGAACCACCGGAGCGTTCCCGGGCGATGAAGCCGAAGTGGGCGCGCTGGTCCTGGACGTGCTCGGCCAGGACCGCGACGGAGTTCTCGACGATCTGACCGAGGGAAGGCGTTCCCTGACGGACGTCGCGGATCATCGCGCGCAACGAACCAAAGCTCTCCTCGACGAGCGCGAGGCCGAGCTGGTCGATCGAGTCGAAGTGCCGGTAGAAGGCGGTCGGAACGATTCCGACCTCCTTGGCGACCTGCCTTAAGGAGAGTCCGGCCAGGCCGGTGTCCTCGGTGAGCGCCAGCGCAGCGTTCAGGATCGCGCGTCGAGTGCGCTCCTTCTTGTCACTACGACTCTCGCTGGGAGGGCCGGGCAGGATGGCGGTCACGAGGGTCAGCGTATCGAGGTCAGGGACCGTAAGTTTTGGTGCACGTATGTGCACCGTGTTCGGCGTCACGCCGGTGTTCCCTTGACCCGGGATCGCGGTAACGGTCATAGTTTCAGTGTACGCACGTTCACTGAAAGGAGGCCACAAGAATGAGCATCACCACTAAACTTCTCGGCTCCAAGACCGTTGCAGCGTTGACCTCACCCCATGGTGTGGACCGCTATCTCGAAATGTTCAACCCGATGTGGGCCGCCACCGAGGTTCGCGCTCGCGTCGTCTCCATCCACCGTGAGAACCCGGATGCGCTGGGCTCCGCCCCGGTCGCCACCCTCACCCTCCAGCCGACCAGCACCTGGCGCGGTCACCGTGCCGGCCAGTACGTCCAGGTCGGCGTGGAGCTGCCGGGCAGCGCGCGTCGCCTGACGCGGTGCTTCTCGATCTCCTCGGCAGCGTCGCTCCCGGGCGAGCGCTTCACGCTCACGATCCGGGCCCACGACGAGGGCCAGGTCAGCAAGTACTTGGTCAACGAGGCGAAGGTCGGGCAGATGCTCCACCTGAGTCAGGCCGAAGGTGACTTCACGATCCACGAGAGCGCCGCCACCCCGACCGCGAACCACCTTGTGATGATCTCTGGCGGATCCGGGATCACCCCGGTGATGGCTCAGATCCGCACGCTGCTGCGTGACGGGTACGACGGCCGGGCCAACCGCAAGGTCACCTTCCTGCACTACGCCCGCAGCGCCGAGGACCAGATCTTCGCCGCAGAGCTCGCAGCGATCGCGGAGGGCGACAACCACATCGACGTCCACCTGCGGTACGGCGACCAGACGTTCAGCGAGTTCGAGCTGCGCCGCCTGGTCCCGGACTACAAGAACACCGACACCTGGGCCTGCGGTCCCGGCGGCCTGATCGAGCTGGTCACGAAGGCGTACGGCGACACTGCACGCCTGCGCGTCGAGTTCTTCAAGCCGCCGACCGTCTCCACCGGCACCGCCGAGGGCGCTGTCTCGTTCACCAAGGCTGGCGCGTCCGCGGCCAATACCGGAGCGTCGTTGCTCGAGCAGGCTGAAGCGCTCGGCCTCAAGCCGGAGTTCGGCTGCCGGATGGGGATCTGCTTCTCCTGCGTCAAGACCAAGACCGACGGCACCGTGCGCAACGTCCTGACCGGCGAGGAGTCCTCACTCCCCGGCGAGGAGATCAGGATCTGTGTCTCCGCACCGGTCGGCGACTGCTCCGTCGAACTCTGATTCCGAACTTCCACGCCACACCGTTTCCCAGTCAAAGGAGAGACACCATGACCATCACCCAAATTCCCACCAAGGCCGCCAAGAAGAGCACCGTGCGCGCCAGTGACCCGAAGAGCCCAAACCTCACCCCCGAGCAGCTCGACGAGTTCGGCGCGGAGCTGGACGCGCTGCGCCAGAAGGTCCTCGGCAAGCTCGGCAAGGAGGACGCCGACTACATCCGGATGATCGTCAAGCGCCAGCAGCAGTTCGAGATCGCCGGCCGGGCGCTCTTCTACCTGCCGCCGGCCTGGCCGCTCGCCGTCGCTGCTCTCAGCGTCTCCAAGATCCTGGAGAACATGGAGATCGGCCACAACGTCATGCACGGCCAGTACGACTGGATGGGCGACCCGAAGCTGAACTCGCGGATCTACGACTGGGACACGATGGCTCCGGGCGAGAACTGGAAGTACGGCCACAACTACATCCACCACACTTTCACCAACATCCTGGGCAAGGACCGTGACATCGGCTACGGCATCCTCCGGATGGATGAGGACCAGAAGTGGCGGCCCTACTACCTGGGCAACCCGATCTACGCGATCTTGTTGATGCTCCTCTTCGAAGAGGGCGTTGCTGTGCACGACCTCGAGGTCGACCGCATCATGGCGGGCGAGCGCACCTGGGAAGAGACCAAGAAGGTCGGCAAGCCCATCGTGAAGAAGGTCGGCAAGCAGGTCTTCAAGGACTACCTGCTGTTCCCGGCACTGACCGGGCCGCTGTTCTTCAGCACCCTGGCCGGCAACGCCGTGGCCAACGTGGTCCGCAACATCTGGACCTTCAACATCATCTTCTGCGGTCACTTCCCGGCGGGCGTGGCGACGTTCACCGAGGAGGAGTGCGAGAACGAGTCGCGCGGCCATTGGTACTACCGTCAGCTGCTCGGCTCGGCGAACATCACCGGCAGCAAGCTGTTCCACATCATGTCGGGCAACCTGTCGCACCAGATCGAGCACCACCTGTTCCCGGACATCCCGGCCCGCCGGTACCCGGAGCTCTCGGTCGAGGTGAAGGCGCTGTGCGAGAAGTACGGGATGGAGTACAACACCGGCAGCTTGGGCAAGCAGCTCTTCAGTGTCGCGAAGAAGATCGTCCGGCTCTCGTTCCCGAACGCTAAGCAGAAGCCGTCGCCGGCTCCGTCGGCGACCGGCGAGGATGCGGCGGCGGCCTGATGGCGCTCCTGCGCAGCGGGAGGGGCTCGATGACCTCCACCTCGCCCGCGCCGCGCTCGGACACCGGTGCAGCGGTCGAGACGTTGCGTGCCCTGGGAACTTTCCCCGGGGCACCGGCGTCCGACCTGGCCGAGATCGTCGACGCCGGCTACGTGGTCTCGGTGCCTGCTGGTTGGTCACTGATCTGGGATCGGACCCCGGCCGAGAAGGCCTACGTGATCCTGGACGGCACCGTCGAGGTACGCCGCGACGGTGCCGTCATCGCGACCCTGGGCGCCGGCGACATCATCGGTGAGGTCGCGATCCTGCGTCGTCGTCTGCGGTCGGCGTCCGTGACGGCTACCACCGCGCTGAGCGTCCTGCACTTCGGTCGCGAGGCCGTCGAGCGGCTCTACGCCGAGGTTCCCACCGTCCGGGACGCCTTGGATCGCTCGGTCGAGGCGCACACCGGACCGTGATGATCGAACCCGTGACCGAGCCTGAGAGCCGACTCACGTTGCCAGCAGGTCCTGCGGAACCGAGACTGGTCCCATGAAGGATCAGATCAGCAAGGCCGAGATTCGCAAGGACGCACTCCAGGACGGCGTCGAGGCCGCGACCCACGCCGTCGGACAGGTGACCAACATCGTGGTCGGCGCCGTTGGCGACGTCGCGAAAGCCGTGGGCGGCCTGGCCACCGACCTCTTCGAGATCCGTGAGGCGAGCAAGCGCGCCAGCGCGGACTCCCCGGCGGCCGCTGAAGCGTCCGACCTCGATCTGACCGCCCCCGAGGCGACCGACCCTGAGGCTCCCAAGGCCATCTGACTCGCGGGAGCTGACCCCGCACCCAGGTGCAGGGGCTCCACGGCCTGCGAAGCGAGCGGGGCGTCCTCGGACCGGTTCGTCTTGCTCAGCCGAAAGACATCCGGAAGTCGGTCTGGCGGAACGAGGCGATCGAGCGCTTGCCGGCCAACCAGCCCAGCGCACCGTCCGGGTTGAAGTCCCACTTCGCGCGGCACGGTGCGGCCTTCGACGACCCGACCAGGGCCGCGGTGACCTCGGTGCCGTCGGCGCGCTGCTGCCAGGTGCTGCCCTTGAACGGCAGCCGCGGTACGGCGCGGGAGATGTCGGCGAACGACGCCGTCACGATCGGTACGCCGTCGAGCTCGGCGGTCCAGAGCGTGCGGGTCAGCGGGCCCTTGGCCTGGGTGGTGAAGGAGAAGTCGCAGAGGTCCTTCGGGATCGCCCACAGATCGCGGCCGCCGTGCACCGACTGGATCGAGTCGACCCAGATGTCGGTGATGTTCACGGCCTTGTTGTACGGCCGGGCGACGAGGATCTCGCCGTACGTCAGTGGGCTCGGCTCTTCGTACTTCACCAGCGCGACGCCGTAGATGCCCGGCTCCCGGTCGGCGTGGTCACCCTCGCGGACCTTGAACAGCGACAGCCACAGCTGGCCGGTCATATTCCAGGGGGCTTCGGGGTAGGTGACGTCGCCCGAGGTCGGCGAAGAGGTCCACTGCACGGTCATGGCAGAAGGGTATGCGAGGTCATCGGGAGCGGGCGACCATAGCCCGCCGCTCAGTCGTCGTCCGGGTCGTCCGCGCGGGCCAACCAGGTCGCGAACCGCTCGATCGGGTTCTCGTCGTCGGGGTGGAGGTCGACGTAGGCGCGTAGCTGGTCGGCGAGCCACACCAGGGTGACCTCCTCGCCACCCCGGCGCTTCTCGAGTTCTTCGATACCGCGATCCGTGAAGTACATGGCCTCAGGCGAAGGCCTGGTCCATCAGCGACTTCTGCTCCTCGACGTGCCGAGAGTGCTGGCCCACCGAGGGGGACGAGGACTCGGCACGCGAGATCAGTTCGATGTCCTGGTCGAGGTCGTTGAACAGGGTGAGCCGGAAGTGTGGAGCCGGACCCATGTTCACCGGCTCGTCTTGGATCCAGCGCACGCTGCGCAGGTTCGGGAACCGGCTCAGCTCGGCCTTGAGCTCCTCGACCGGCCGCGGGTACAGCTGCTCGATCCGGACGATTGCCGTCGTCGGGTTCTCGCCCTGGCGCTTCGGCCGCTCGACCATCAGGTCCCAGGTGATCCGTCCGCTGCACAGCAGCACCGTGGTCACCTTGGCCGGGTCGGCGACCGAGTCGCCGATGACCGGAGCGAACGAGCCGTGCGTGAACGCCTCCGGCTGCGAGGCAGCTTCCTTGCGCTTGAGCATCGATTTCGGCGTGAAGATGATCAACGGCTTGTGGGCCTCGCCGAGCGCATGCCGGCGCAGCAGGTGGAAATGGCTGGCCGGCGTGGACGGCTGGGCGACGACGAAGGCCTCGTCCGCGGCCATCTGCAGGAACCGCTCGATCCGGGCGGAGGAGTGGTCCGGGCCCTGACCCTCGTAGCCGTGCGGAAGCAGCAGGACGACGCCCGACTGCTGTCCCCACTTGGTCTGTCCGGCGGTGATGTACTCGTCGGTGACGATCTGGGCGCCGTTGACGAAGTCGCCGAACTGGGCCTCCCAGAGCACCAGCGCGTCCGGCCGCGCCACCGAGTAGCCGTACTCGAAGCCGAGGGCGGCGTACTCACTGAGCAGCGAGTCATAGACGTGGAACGGTGCCTGGTCCTCGGTGAGGTTGGCCAGCGGGGTCCACTCGTCCGCGTTCTTGCGGTCGATGATCGTGGCGAACCGCTGGACGAAGGTGCCGCGGCGGGAGTCCTGACCGGCGAGCCTGACCGGGCGACCCTCCATCAGCAACGAGCCGAATGCCAGGATCTCGCCGGTGCCCCAGTCGATCGGGCCCTCGTTGATCGCGGCTGCGCGGCGCTGCAGCTGCGGCAGTACCTTCGGGTGCACCGTGAAACCGTCGGGCGGGCTGACGTAGGAGTCCGAGATCCGCTTCATCATCTCCACGCTGATCGCGGTCGTCGCCTCGCCGGTGGCGAGCTTGTCCGGGTAGTCCGGCACGGTGGTCCAGGAGTCCGGCTTGGTGTCGGCCTCGCGGACCTCGGTGAAGACCCGCTCGAGCTGCTTCTGGTAGTTCTGCAGCACCTGCTCGGCCTCTTCGACGGTGATGTCGCCACGACCGATGAGTGACTCGGTGTAGAGCTTGCGGACCGAACGCTTCTGCTCGATCAGGTCGTACATCAGCGGCTGCGTGTACGACGGGTCGTCGCCCTCGTTGTGGCCGCGACGGCGGTAGCAGACCAGGTCAATCACGACGTCCTTGTTGAACGCCTGGCGGTACTCGAACGAGAGCCGGGCGACGCGGATGCACGCCTCCGGGTCGTCGCCGTTCACGTGGAAGATCGGAGCCTGGACCATCCGGGCGACGTCCGTGCAGTAAAGCGACGAGCGCGACGAGGCAGGAGAGGTGGTGAAGCCGACCTGGTTGTTGACGACGACATGGATGGTGCCGCCGGTCCGGTAGCCGCGGAGCTGGGAGAGGTTGAGCGTCTCCGCCACCACGCCCTGGCCGGCGAACGCTGCGTCACCGTGGACCAGGAGCGGGAGGACTGGGTACTCGGCGCCGCGGTTGAGGACGTCCTGCTTGGCGCGGGCGATGCCCTCCAATATCGGGTCGACCGTTTCCAGGTGGGACGGGTTCGCAGCGATGGAGACCTTGATCTTGTCCCCGGAGCCGGCGAGGAACTCGCCCTCGGCGCCCAGGTGGTACTTCACGTCGCCTGAGCCCTGGACCGTGCGCGGGTCGATGTTGCCCTCGAACTCGCGGAAGATCTGGTTGTAGGACTTGCCGACGATGTTGGCCAGCATGTTCAGTCGGCCGCGGTGGGCCATCCCGATGGTGACCTCGTCGAGGGATGCCTCGGCGGCGGCCTCGCAGATCTCGTCGATCAGCGGGACGGTGGTCTCGCCACCCTCGAGGCTGAACCGCTTCTGACCGACGAACTTGGTCTGCAGGAACGTCTCGAAGGCCTCCGCTTGGTTGAGCTTGAGCAGGATCCGGAGCTGCTCCTCGCGAGGCGGCTTCTGGTGCGGCTGCTCCACGCGCTCCTGGATCCAGCGACGCTGATCCGGGTCCTGGATGTGCATGTACTCGATGCCGACGGTGCGGCAATAGGAGTCACGCAGGATGCCGAGGACGTTGCGCAGCTTCATGAACCGGCGGGCACCGCCGAACTCGCCGGTGGCGAACTCGCGGTCCAAGTCCCAGAGGGTGAGGCCGTGGCTCTGCACCTCGAGGTCCGGGTGGCTGCGCTGCTTGTACTCAAGGGGGTCGGTGTCGGCCATCATGTGGCCGCGCACCCGGTAGGAGTGGATCAGCTCGAGGATGCGGGCCTGCTTGCTGACGTCCTCGTCGTGGCTGTGCGAGACGTCGACGGCCCAGCGGATCGGCTCGTAGGGGATCCGCAGGCTGCGGAAGATCTCGTCGTAGAAGTTGTCCTCGCCCAGAAGCAGCTGGTGGACCCGGCGCAGGAACTCACCTGATTGGGCGCCCTGGATGACACGGTGGTCGTAGGTCGAGGTCATCGTCATGATCCGGCTGATGGCGTTGCGGGTGATGGTTTCCTCGGAGGCGCCCTGCGCCTCCGGGGGATAGTCCATCGAGCCGACGCCGATGATCGCTGCCTGGCCCGCCATCAGGCGAGGCACCGAGTTGTTAGTGCCGAGCCCGCCGACGTTCGTGAGGCTGATCGTCGTACCGGAGTAGTCATCCATGGTCAGCTTGTTGGCCTTGGCCTTCCGGACGATCTCCTCGTACGCCGTCCAGAAGTGTGCGAAGTCCATCGACTCGCAGCCCTTGATCGACGGCGCCACCAGCTGGCGAGTGCCGTCGGGCTTCTGCTGGTCGATCGCCAGACCCAGGTTGATGTGGGGCGGCGTCACCATGTTTGGCTTGCCGTCGACCGCGGCGTAGGTGTTGTTCATCTCCGGCAGCGACTTGATCGCCTTGATGATCGCGTAGCCGATCAGGTGGGTGAAGGAGACCTTGCCACCGCGGGCGCGCTTGAGATGGTTGTTGATGACGATGCGGTTGTCCCAGAGAAGCTTGACGGGGATGTTGCGCACGCTAGTCGCGGTCGGTACGGCGAGCGAGAGGTCCATGTTCTTCGCGGTGGCGGCGGGGATGCCGCGCAGGACCGTGTAGACGAACTCCTCGGTGGCCGCGGCCGGCTTCGGGGCAGCGGCTTCCTTCGGGACCGGGGGAGCGGCAGGGGTGGTCGGGGCGGCGGGAGCGGCCGAGGCGGCGGCCGCAGGCTTGGTGGCTGGCGCAGCCTTGGTGACCGGCGCAGGCTTCGTGGCCGGGGCCGGTTGGGTAACCGCAGCCGGGGCCGGCGGTTCTGCTACCGGCGCTGGGTCCTGAGGAGCCGGGGCAGAAACCGGAGCGCTGGCCCCGTTGAAGTTGGCGAAGAAGTCCCACCACGCCGGATCCACACTGCTCGGATCCTTCTGGTACTGCTGATACATCTCGTCCACGAGCCACTCATTGGCTCCGAACGCTTCGAGTGGGTTGCCTTCAGTGGGCTGTGGCACGGCTCTGATTCGCCTCTTCCGATGCGGTGCTGGTGACGTCGGAGCCAAGGTTAGTCCGCGGTGTGGCCCGCCGCAGCCTCACGAGTGAGAGTTTGGTCTCGGAATCGGCTCGGGCTGACGGCGCGGATCACAGGCAGGGTCTCGCCACCACGTCGAGCAGGCTGGCCCGGTTCGACCCCGCCTCGGACTCAGTCCGACCGGACCGCCAGCACGGCCCGGTGGTCCGAGAGGGTCTCGATCAGCCGGACCTCGGCTGCCGGGCCCGGGCCGTGAACGTCGTCGATCTTGCGGAGGCCGCGGCCCCAGGTGCCCGGTTCTTGCTCGCGGGTCTCCCAGGCCGAGGTGAGACCCGCGAACCGCTGGAGGTGGAAGTTGGAGTCGCCGACGGCGTACACGGTGTGACCTGCCCGGCCGAGGTCGGCGATCAGACACTCGATCCGGCGCACTTCCTGACGGTGCCGGGCGACCAGGCGCGGTCGGTCCTCGCGGTAGCGTCCGCGTGCTTCGACTCCGGGCGCCAAGTGGTAGCTGATCAGCGCGACGGTGCGGTCGAGGAGCCGGTCGCGGAAGATCCCGAGCGCGGCGAGCCGCGGCGGCTCGGTGTGCAGGAACCGGTCCGGGCGGTCGGAGCGCCCGATCCCGGTGAGCACCACCGAGCGTCCCTCGATCAGGTCGAACCGGTCCGCGCGAGCGCCTACGACGTTGCCGTCGGCGATCGTCTCGACCCAGTGGTACTGCGGCGAGCGCGGTGCAGGTACCCGGAGCAGGCCGAACGACGGCTCCAACCGGACATCGCCGGTACGGCGCAGCAACGGGAGCCGGGGCAGGTACCACTCCTGGAGCCCGACCAGGTCCGGCTGGTCTGCCAGGACCAGCCCCAATGCTTCGCGGGCGGCGGGGAACGGCAGCGTGTAGAGGAGATTCGCCGTGACGACCGTGGTCATGGGGCCAGTCTGCCCAAGGCTCTCGCGGGACCGGTGACCCCCACGCGTCGACGAGGTGATGGGTTGGCGTTATGCGGGCCTCGACGCGCACTTGCCGACAGTACATACTTGGTATATACATACCGGGTATCTACTGCAGCGGGAGGTCAGGATGTCAGTCAAGATGGGACTGCTGGCCCTGCTCGCCGAAGGTCCGCAGTACGGCTACCACCTGCGTTCGGCCTTCGAAGAGCGCACCGCGGCGACCTGGCCCCTGAACGTCGGCCAGGTTTACACGACGCTGACCCGACTCGAGCGCGCCGACCTCGTCGAGCCCGCCGGTTCAGAGGAGGGTCGGGTGCTTTACCGCATCACCGACGGTGGTCGCGACGAGGTCGCAGCCTGGTTCATGTCCCCGGTTGCTCGCACCCAGTCAGCACGCGATGAGCTGGCGATCAAGCTGGTACTCGCGGTCACCGTCCCCGGCGTGGACGTCGGCGCCGTGATCCAGCAGCAGCGCACGGCAACCATGGCTGCGCTGCAGCAGCACATCCGCGCCAAGCGCCAATCCGAGAATCTCGCAGAGACGCTCGTCCTCGACGGTCTCGTCTTCCAGTGCGAGGCCGAGATCCGCTGGCTCGACCACTGCGAGGCGCGACTGCGGCGGGCAGCGGCCGAGCAGCGCGCCGACAGACCTCCTGCTGATCAAACGACAGACAAGCCCGTGACTGAGGAGAACGATCGATGAACGCAGTGCTCAAGCTCGACCACGTGACGCGGATCCACGGCGAGGGGGCCACCGAGGTGATGGCCCTGCGTGCCGTCTCGTTCCGGGCGCACGTCGGCGAGCTCGTCGCGGTGATGGGCCCGTCCGGCTCGGGCAAGTCGACCTTGCTGACCCTGGCCGGGGGCCTGGACGCACCGACGTCCGGGACGGTCTCGGTCGAAGGCGTCGACGTGGCGACCCTCGGCGCAGGGGGTCGGGCTCGGCTGCGCCGTACGTCGGTCGGTTACGTCTTCCAGGACTTCAACCTGATCCCGGCGCTCACCGCTGCCGAGAACGTCTCGTTGCCCTTGGAGCTCGACGGCGCGGGCTCGGCCAAGGCTCGCGCCGCCGCGGTCGAGGCCCTCGACCAGGTCGGGATCGCCGAACTCGCTGACCGCTTCCCGGATGAGATGTCGGGCGGGCAGCAACAGCGGGTGGCGATCGCGCGCGCGGTGGTCGGGGAACGGCGCCTGATCCTGGCCGACGAGCCGACCGGTGCCCTCGACACCGAGACGGGCGAGGACATCCTCCGGCTGCTGCGCGCGCGGTGCGATGCGGGCGCTGCCGGGGTGCTGGTCACCCATGAGCCGAGGCACGCCGCCTGGGCCGACCGGGTGGTCTTCCTTCGGGACGGCGTGATCGTGGACGAGTCCGGCGGGTCGGCGTCCGACCTCGGCGTCGGACTTCTCGGCCAGAATCTCGCGCGATGACGGGCTGGCGGGTCCCGCTGCGGATCGCGCGTCGGGAGGCGACCCGCGCTAAGGCGCGCTCGATCCTGATGCTGGTGATGATCGCTCTCCCGGTGATGGGTGTGACAGCGGCCGATGTCCTGATCCAGACCCAGGACGTGAGTTCGGCCGAGTCGCTCGACCGTCGGTTGGGCACCACGGCGGCGGCGAAGGTGTTCTCCTGGGGCAGCCCGACCAGCGCGCAGGCCCAGAGCGTCGACCCAGAGAGCGGCGCTTCCGGAACTACCGGCAGCCCGATCCTTTCGGCGCTCACCCTCCCGAAGGTGCTCAAGACCCTTGGCTCCGATCGGCGCGGCATCGAGGTCGTCCACTCCTACCCGATGGTGCAGACCGACAAGGGATCGGTAGCGGCTGGCGCCACCGAGATCGACGTCCGTGACCCGCTGGCCCAGGGACTCTTCCGGCTGACCGAGGGGAGCTGGCCGAAGGACGCCAGCGAAGTGTTGGTCAACCGGGCGCTCGCCAAGCGCGGACCGGGTTCGGGGGAGAGGATCACCATCACGGTCCCGGCGCACGACGGATCGCAGGGTGCGACCGTCACCAAGACGGTCGTGGGAACAGCGGAGTCGACCTCGGTGCGTACCAGCGAGTCTGTGATCGCCCTCCCCGGAAGCCTTGCCGCGCAGGAGGGCGAGGAGCACTTCTGGCTGGTGGGCGGAGGGCCGGTCAGCTGGGACGATGTCCAGGCTCTGAACGCCGTCGGTGCACTCGTGGTCAGCCGCGACCAGGTGCTGGACCCGAGTGCCGAGGCGAAGGCCGCCGATGCCGAGCTCCTCGACGGTGGTGGCATCGACGAGGCCACCGTGACAGTTGCGATCCTGATCGTGGTGATGGCCCTGATTGAGGTCGTCCTCCTGGCCGGACCGGCGTTCGCCGTCGGCGCCCGCCGGCAGGCCCGTCCGCTCGCTCTCCTCGCAGCCAGCGGCGGTACGCCGAGGCAGGCCCGCCGGGTCGTCCTGGCGACCGGGGTGGTGATCGGCACTGCCGGGGCCATCTGTGGAGTGGCGCTCGGCATCCTCGTCGCGTTCGCGCTGGAGCCGGTCCTCCAGCGGTTCGACGGCAGCTGGTTCGGGCCGTTCGAAGTGCCGTGGTTGCACCTGTTCGGCGTCGCCGTCTTCGGCTTCCTCAGCGCATTGCTGGCCGCGGTGGTGCCTGCCTGGATCGCGTCGCGCCAGGACGTGGTCGCGGTCCTCGCCGGACGTCGAGGGGACCGGAAGCCCTCCGCCCGGTCACCCTTCATCGGACTCGCCCTCCTCGCTGCCGGCGTGGCATTGGCCTGGGCCGGTACCGGCCAGATCACCAGCACGAGCGCGATCCTCATCGGCCTCTCCGCGATCCTCTGCATCCTCGGGATGCTCTTCCTGGTCCCGGTAGTGGTCGTCGGGGTGGCCCGGCTCGGCCGGCACCTCCCGCTCCCGCTGCGGTTCGCCGTACGGGACGCCGCGCGGCACCGGACCCGTACGACGCCCGCCATCGCCGCGGTGGCCGCAACCGTCGCCGGCGTGGTCGCCTTCGGCATCGGCGTCGCCAGCGACGCGGAGCGCTCCGAAGCCGTCTACCAGCCGCAGCTGCCGATCGGGATGGCATCCCTGAGTGCAGACAACGACGGCAAACAAGAGGGCGCCACCTGGGAGGACTACGCGGCGACCGTGCGCAGGGAGGTGCCCGGTGTCACGGTCGACTCGATCACCGGCACCCGCTATGCCCCGGTCGAAGGGCCCGAGAAACAACTCGGCTTCACCCGGGGGGACGGGACCCCGATCGAGCTCAGAATCTACGGCGGCACCGTCGGCACCCAGGTCCTCGTCTACGACGGGAAACTGCCGGCACTGGTCACTGAGGCCCCGGGATTCGACACGGCTGCCGCCACGAAGGTCCTCGAGGCCGGCGGTGTCGTGGCCTTCGCTGACAGTGCCGAGCCGGTCTCCCAGGGGATCGTCCGCGTCGACACCTACGACCTCGAGACCGGTGCGCCCGTCAACGTGCGGAAGGTCAAGGTGGACACGCTCACGCTCGACCTCCAGGGCACCCCGCCGACGATCGGGATCATCTCCCAGGCACTGGCCGAGGAGCTCGGCTACTTGACCGGGACTGTGGGCCTCGTCGTCGACGGCGGCATCACCGAGGGCAAACAGAAGGACGTCCAGGAGGCGCTGGACGCGATGACGCCGGAGGGCTCCCTGTACGTCGAACGCGGCTTCGAGCCCGATTCCTCGAACTGGATCATCCAGCTGGTGCTGGCCGGCCTCGGTGCGGTCCTGATGCTCGGCGGCACCCTGACGGCTACCTTCCTGGCGCTCTCCGACGCCCGGCCGGACCTGGCGACGTTGAGTGCAGTCGGCGCCGCTCCCCGCACACGGCGCAGCGTGGCCGCGGCGTACGCGCTGGCGGTCGGCGGGGTCGGTTCGGTGCTGGGTGTCCTGGTCGGCTTTGTGCCCGGCATCGCGGTCACCTATCCGATGACGTCCTCGCAGTGGAACCCGTGCAGCGGTCAGTCCTGCCCACCGCTACCTGACAGTTTCCTCGCGATCCCGTGGTTGCTCATCGGGGGACTGGTGCTGGTGCTCCCGCTCCTGGTCGCCGGAGTCGTCTGGGTGTTTGCGCGCCCACGGCTGCCGCTGCTCTCCCGGCTCAGCTGAACCGGATCACCAGTCCTCGACATACGCGATTTCCGCCGGAGCGATCAAGGCGCAGGCACGCGGCACCGCGACCAGCGGGCTGGTGCGCGCGTCGGCGAAGTCGGAGTACCCGCCTCCGAACTGGACCTTCTGACCGAGACGGACCCGGACCACCGGGTCGCCCGGAGCGATCGGCTCGAGGGTCAAGGTCCCTGCGTCAAAGGAGGCGTAGTCGGCGTTGAACGCGACCACCTGCTGGCCAGGCTCGACGACCAGGCATCCGCCCAGGTTGCGCAGTGTTCCCGTGATCAGCGCCTGATCGCTCGCGTAGGTCCCTACCGCCGCGCGCCGGAAGCTCACGAACTGGGCTTCGGGGTCCACGGCCACGCGTCCCGTGCCCGAGGTTGAAGGCGAGGCGGTGGCTTCTGGGGCGGGCTCGACGGACGGCGAGGCGGCGGTCTCCGTGCTGCCACCCGAACCGCAGCCGGCAACGAGCACGAAGGCAGTGCTGGCGGCGAGGATTCCGAAGCGCATGCGCTCGATCCTGGGCGCCTTCGGGACGGGAGTCAATCAACGTCCGGGAGCGCCTCCGGCAGGATTCGAACCTGCGACACCTGGTACCGGAAACCAGTGCTCTATCCCCTGAGCTACGGAGGCATGCGCCTCGCGGCACGAGCCCGAACACTACCCGGCGATACTCCCGGGGTGGAAGGCGGATCCCGCCGATAGGCTTGCGCGGTGACTCCCCACCAGATCTCAGCGACAGTCGTCGACGCCCTCACCGCCCTGGTCGAGGCCGGCGAGCTCGTCCTGCCCGACGGGGTGCCCGCCGAGGTGACCGTCGAGCGTCCCCGGGACCGCAGCCACGGTGACTACGCCACGAACGTCGCGATGAAGCTGGCGAAGAGGGCCGGTATCGCGCCACGCGAGCTGGCGCAGCTGCTCGCCGACCGGCTGGCCGAGGACGCCGGGATCGCGAAGGTCGACATCGCCGGCCCCGGCTTCCTCAACATCACGGTCGCTGCGGCCGCGCAGGGTCAGGTGGCTGCCGACGTGGTGGCGGCCGGCCCGGCGTACGGCTCCTCCAACACCTTCGCCGGGGAGAAGATCAACCTCGAGTTCGTCTCGGCCAACCCGACCGGACCGATCCATATCGGCGGCGTTCGCTGGGCCGCGGTCGGTGACGCCCTGGGCCGGATCTTCACCATGACCGGCGCCGAGGTGACCCGGGAGTACTACTTCAACGACCACGGCGGCCAGATCGACCGGTTCAGCAACTCGTTGATGGCCAGTGCCCAGGGCAAGCCGGTGCCCGAGGACGGGTACGGCGGCCAGTACATCGACGACATCGCCAAGGCCG
>JBKJHO010000045.1:0-12637 GCA_046598915.1 Marmoricola sp.
ACGACCGCGTCGAGCAGGGGCTGGACGCCCTTGTTCTTGAAAGCCGTGCCGCACAGGACCGGGTTGAGCTTGTCGGCGAGGGTGGCGCGACGGATAGCGGCGTCGAGCTCGGCAGTAGTGAACTCGCCCTCTTCGAGGTATTTCTCCATGATCTCGTCGTCGGCCTCGGCCAGCGTCTCGAGGAGCTTCACGCGGTATTCAGCCGCCTGCTCGGCCTGATCGGCCGGGATCTCCTCGACCTCGTAGTCGTCGCCCATCGTGGTCTCGCCGCGCCAGACCAGTGCGCGCATCCCGACGAGGTCGATGACACCGATGAACTCGCTCTCGGCGCCGATCGGGAGCTGGAGCACGAGAGGAGTGGAGTTGAGACGATCGACCATCATTTTGACGCAGTTGAAGAAGTCTGCGCCGGTGCGGTCGAGCTTGTTGACGAAGCACATGCGGGGGACTGAGTACTTGTTGGCCTGGCGCCATACGGTCATCGTCTGGGGCTCGACACCAGCAACTCCGCCGAAGACCGCCACGGCACCGTCGAGGACGCGCAGTGAGCGCTCGACCTCGGCCGTGAAGTCGACGTGGCCGGGGGTGTCGATGATGTTGATCTGGTGGTCCTTCCACCAGCACGTCGTCGCAGCAGAGGTGATCGTGATGCCACGCTCCTGCTCCTGCTCCATCCAGTCCATCGTGGCTGCGCCGTCGTGGACCTCACCGATCTTGTAGCTGATACCGGTGTAGAAGAGGATCCGCTCGGTGGTGGTGGTCTTGCCGGCGTCGATGTGCGCCATGATCCCGATGTTGCGGACCACCTGGAGGTCTGTGGTGATGTCGACAGCCACGAGGGCTCACGCTTCCTTTGCGTCGAGGACGGGGGTGGTCGGGGCCGGCCGGCCCGCAGGGCGCGACCGGCACCCGGTGGTCACCAGCGGTAGTGGGCGAAGGCCTTGTTGGAGTCGGCCATCTTGTGGGTGTCCTCGCGCTTCTTCACCGCGGCGCCGAGGCCGTTCGAGGCATCGAGGATCTCGTTCATGAGTCGCTCGGCCATCGTCTTCTCCCGACGGTCCTGGGCGTAGCCGACGAGCCAGCGCAGCGCGAGCGTGGTGCCCCGCGTGCCCTTGACCTCGATCGGGACCTGGTAGGTGGCGCCACCGACGCGGCGGCTCTTGACCTCGATGGCCGGCTTGACGTTGTCCAGCGCGCGCTTGAGCGTGACCACGGGGTCGGAGCCGGTCTTCTCCCGGGCACCTTCGAGGGCCGAGTAGACGATCCGCTGGGCGACCTGCTTCTTGCCGTCCTGGAGAACCTTGGAGACGAGCTGGGTGACGACCTGCGACCCGTAGACGGGGTCGACGATGATCGGGCGCTTGGGAGCGGGACCCTTGCGAGGCATTAGCTCTTCTCCTTCTTGGCGCCGTACCGGCTGCGGGCCTGCTTGCGGTTCTTCACGCCCTGGGTGTCGAGCGTGCCGCGGATGATCTTGTACCGGACACCGGGAAGGTCCTTCACCCGGCCGCCGCGGACGAGCACGATCGAGTGCTCCTGCAGGTTGTGACCGACGCCCGGGATGTAGGCAGTGACCTCGACGCCGCTGGACAGGCGCACACGGGCGACCTTGCGCAGAGCGGAGTTCGGCTTCTTCGGAGTGGTGGTGTAGACGCGGGTACAGACACCGCGTCGCTGGGGCGAACCCTTCAGGGCAGGCGTCTTGTTCTTCGACACCTTGTCCTGGCGGCCCTTGCGGACCAACTGATTAATGGTGGGCACCGGGTGGTTCCCTTTCGTGTTGACTATCTGTACGCGGCGCTCTGCCGGGCACGGTGATTTAGCTCAGTGCTGTGCTGCTATGCAGGTCCGGCAGAGTGATCTGCCGGGTTGACTGCTGGGCGCGGCCTCGCGGGCACGCTCAAAGGCCTGGGAATGCCCAGACACAAGGATTGAGATTACCGGGTGGCGGTCCGGGGGTCAAAACGCGTGGACGACCCGGCCTGACCGACGGCCAGTGTTCATGTCCGGTTCGGCTCCCGGTCAGCAGGACCGGTCATCCTCGGCCCCATGGCGGAGCGGTTCGTGGCACTCGGGGACTCCTTCACCGAGGGCGTCGGGGACTGGGACGAGCGTTACCCCAACGGCGTACGGGGTTGGGCCGACCGGGTTGCCCGTCAGCTGAGTAAGGCAGACCCCGAGACCGAGTACGTGAACCTCGCGTTACGCAGCCGCGTGCTCGACGACGTGGTCGAGCACCAGGTCGACACGGCGATCGCCCTCGACCCGACCCTGGTCTCGTTCTTCGCGGGCGGCAACGACATCCTCCAGATCCGGATCGACCTGGAGGACGTGCTCGCCCGGTACGAGAAAGCGGTCGCCCGGCTGGCCGGCAGCGGGGCCCGGGTCCTGCTCTTCACCAGCTACGACCTGCGCCTCTCGCCGCTCCTCGAACCGCTACGGGTGCGCAACAACCAGTTCAACCGTCGGGTCCGGGAGGTCGCCCTCGCCTACGACGCCCTGCTGGTCGACCACTGGGCGATGCGGGCCTACACCCATCCCCGGATGTGGGAACCCGACCGGCTGCACATGTCGAGGCACGGGCATCGATACCTGGCTGCCGCGGTGCTCAAGACCCTCCAGGTCGACCACACCATCACCCTGCGCGACCTCGGCACGATCCCGCCGCAGACCTGGCGTGAGGCGCTCTCCGACGAGATCGACTGGTGGCAGGGGTGGGTGAAGCCGATGCTGGGCCGCCGTTGGCAGAACAAGCCGCTCGGTGCGGCGCTGAGCGCCAAGTGGCCCGAGCCGATGCGCCCGGTCGACGGACTCAAGCGTCCGCTCTGACCCGCGCTGCACGGATCAGGCCATCCGGCCGGTCATCAAGAGTTCCGCGAGGTGCTGCGCCCGAACGCCGGCCAGGTCGGCGACCTGCACCCGGCAGGACATCCCATCGGCAAGGATCACCGCCGCCTCCCCTGCTGCCCGGATCGCCGGGAGCAGATTTTGCTCGGCGATCGCGACGCTCGTCTCGTAGTGACCCTGTTCGACCCCGAAGTTCCCGGCCAGGCCGCAGCAGCCGCCGAGCCGGGTGACCGCTGCGCCAGTGGCAGCCAGCAGCGCGAGGTCGGTCTCGAAGCCGAGCACGCTCGCGTGGTGGCAGTGCGGTTGGACGACCACCTCGGTGCCGCTCAGGTCCGGGACCTCCCACCGACCCTGGTGACGGGCATCGTTGAGGAACTCGGCCAGGGTCCGCATCCCGGCCGCGACCTCGACCGCGCGTGCGCGCTCCTCAGGCACTGCGTCGAGCAGCTCGACGGCGTCGCTGCGCAGACTCGCGAGACAGCTCGGCTCCAGCCCGACGACGGGCACGCCGCTCGCGACGTAGGGGTAGAGGGTGTGGACCGAGGAAGCGAGGATCTTCCGGGCCTGGTCCAACTGTCCGGTGGTGACCCAGGTCAGGGCGCAGCAGGCCCGTTCGGGGATGACCTTGGCCTCGATGCCGGCGGCGGCGAACAGCGCCAGCGCAGCCTGGCCGGTCTCCGCGGCGAAGTGGTCGGTGAAGGAGTCCGCCCAGAGCCAGACGTCCGGCGTACTCGCCGGGCGGATCCGTGCAGGTACGGCGAAGGACCGGAGCCGGTGCGGGCTGAACTCCGGCAGGCTCCGTCGTACGTCGATCCCGGCGACCTTCTTCGCCAGAGCGGCGACGCTGGCAGACCGGAGCATCCGGTTGGCCACCTTCGGCGGGGTCATCGCCGCCCACCGCGGAAGCTGGCCGAGTGCGTAGTGGGACCGCGGACGGCGTTTGCCGGCGTACTTCTCGTGCAGGACCTGCGACTTGTAGGTCGCCATGTCCACGCCGGTCGGACAGTCGCGGGCGCAGCCCTTGCAGGACAGGCACAGATCCAGGGCATCGGTCACCGCCGGATCGGTGACGGCCAGGCGACCGACCACGACATCCTGGAGGACCCGGGCCCGGCCGCGGGTGCTGTCCTTCTCCTCACGGGTGGCCAGGTACGAGGGACACATCACGCCGCCGGTGGTGGTGTTGTCGGCCACGCACTTGCCGACCCCGGTGCACCGGTGCACCTGCCCGAAGAGCTCGGCGAGCGGTCCGGCCGGCGGGCTCGCCAGCCGCAGGGACGCGTCGAACGGGTCCGGGTCCACCAGGACCCCGGGGTTGAGGATGTTGCGCGGGTCGAGGACGTGCTTGACCGCCGCCATCAGGGCGACCGCGTCGGCGGAGTACATCCGGCCGAGCAGCTCGGAGCGGGCCCGGCCGTCGCCGTGCTCGCCACTCATCGACCCGCCGTAGGACGCCACCAGGTCTGCTGCGGACTCGGTGAAGGCCCGGAACCGGGTCCGGCCGTCGTCGTCGCCGAGCTCGAAGTCGATCCGGGCGTGCACGCAGCCGTCACCGAAGTGCCCGTACGGGACCGCGTCGAGCCCGGAGCCGACGAGCAGGTCCTCGAAGTCACGGAGGTAGGAGCCGAGGCGCTCCGGCGGGACCGCGGCGTCCTCCCAGCCGGAGTGCGCCGGCCGGCTGAGCGACCGGGCCGCGAGCCCGGCGCCGTCTTCACGGATCCGCCACAGGGCCGCCTGCTCGGCGAGGTCGGTGACCACCCTGCTCGGCGCGGCCACCGCCGCGGTCACGGCGGCCGCGGCAGCCACGGTCTGCTCGACGCTCGTCCCGGTCACCTCGACGAAGAGCCAACCGCGGCCGGCCGGGAGGTCGGGGACGTTCGGGACCAGATCGGTGATCCGGTGGTCGAGGCCCTCGCAAGCCGTCAGCATCCCCTCCAGGGCTTCGCGTACACCCAGGACGGCGGGCACCGCGTCGGCGGCAGTCGCCATTGAGGCGAACCCGAGCACGACCAGCGCCCGGAACGGCGCGTCCTCGACGAGGCGGACCGTCGCCTCCAGGACGACGCCGAGGGTTCCCTCACTCCCCACCAGGAACCGTTCGAACGAGCGCCCGTTCTCGGGGAGCAGGTGCTCGAGGGAATAGCCGGACACCTGCCGTGCGAACCGACCGAATTCTGTCCGAACCAGGCCCAGGTTCGCGTCGACGAGCGCGTCCACACCGTCGATCAGGGAGACCCGCTGCTGCACCGGGACGTCGAAGCCGCGCAGCCGCCGCTCCTCGTCGACCGAGAATCCGGTCGAGTGCACAGCACCGCGGGGACCGACCACCTCACCGTCGGCCAGGGCCACCCGCAGATCGAGCACGTTGTCGGCCGTGCGCCCGTAGCCGAGCGCCCGCGAGCCGCACGCGTTGTTGCCGATCATCCCGCCGATCGTGCACCGGGTGTGGGTCGAGGGGTCAGGGCCGAACCGGAGCCGGTGCTGCTGGACGGCCTGTTGCAGCGCGGCGTGCACGATGCCGGGCTGGACCGTGGCGGTCCTCGCCTCCGGGTCGATCCGGAGGAGCCGGTTCAGGTGCCGGGTGGTGTCGACGACGATGCCGGGGCCGATCGCATTCCCGGCGATCGAGGTACCAGCGCCGCGCATCGTCAGGCTCCCGTCGAACTCCCGGGCCACCGCGAGTACCGCGAGCACGTCGTCCCCGTCGCGCGGGTAGGTGACCACCTGGGGCGCGATCCGGTAGAGCGAGGCGTCACTGGCGTAGAGCGAGCGCGCCAGGGCGGAGTCGTCGACCTCCAGACCGGCCTGGCGCAGCGCCGCGACACACCCGGTCGCAGCACCGGAGCCGACCTCAGCCGTCACCAGAGCTCCAAGGAGCGCCCCAGGATCTCGGCGGCGTCCTCCGCGGTGACCTCGCGCGGCGCGGTCGCGAGCAGGCGCTGTTGCTTCATCGCGCCCTCGACCAGGTCGTCGACGTCACCCTCGCCGTACCCGACGGCGCCGAGGCCGTTTGGAATCGCGATGTCGCGCATCAGATCGGCCAGCACCGCCGGTAGCGCGCCGGGGCCGTCGTACGGGTGGTCAGGTGCGAGCAGCGAGGCAGCCCGCAGGTGCCGCGCCGGGTCGGACTCGAAGGTCCAGCGGAATGCCTCCGGCGCGGTCAACGAGACCGCCATACCGTGCGGAATCATCGGCTCGTCGGTCGGGTAGCCGTCCGGTTGGAATTCCTTGACGCGTCCCGCGATCGGGTAGGCGTTCGCGTGCGGGATGTGCACGCCGGCGTTGCCGAAGCCGAGGCCGGCCATCGTCGCAGCGAGCGCCATCTGCTCGCGCGCCGCCGGATCGTCGCCGTGCTGGACGGCGCGACGGAACGAGGTGGAGAGCAGTGTCATCGCCTGCTCGGACCAAAGGTCGGAGATCGGATTGGAGCCGCAGTACGGCACCCGCTGCTCCGGGGTCTTGCGGTCGTAGGAGGTGAAGGAGCGCGCGGTGTAGGACTCGAGCGCGTGGCAGAGGATGTCCATCCCGGCCGCGGCAGTGACACCGGCCGGCTGGCTCATCGTCAGGGCCGGGTCGACCACCGCCAGGGTGGGCCGGAGCCGGGCGTGGCTAATCCCGGTCTTGACCTTCAGGGCGAGAACGTCGAGCACGCAGATGGTGGTCGACTCGGCACCGGTACCGGTTGTCGTCGGCACCGCCACCAGCGGCTTGAGGGCGTTGCGCGGCGCTCGCCCCTTCCCGACCGGCGCGTTGATGTAGTCCATCAGCTCACCGTCGTTGGAGGTCATCAGGTTCACGGCCTTCGCGGTGTCGATCGTCGACCCTCCGCCGACCGCGACGTAGGCGTCCCACGGTCCGGTCTGACGGGCGAAGTCGATGGCCGCCTCGAAGCTGGCGTCGGTCGGCTCGACGTGAACACCCTCGAAGACCGCAGCCTCGATCCCGAACCGGGCCATCTGGTCGGCGACCCGCTGCGGGTGGCCGGTCGCGGCGACGCCGGGGTCGGTCAGCACCAGGACCCGGCGCACGGCGTACTGGCTCAGGTCGTAGCCGATCTCGTCGGAGGCGCCGACCCCGAACTTCAGGCCCGGAGCACCGTAGGTGAAGACGGTCTCGGATCGCGGGGTCGCAGTCATGGCGCAGACGCTAACGCGAACCGGACCACCTCGGTGACCTCCACCGCGCCGGAGGTGATCTCGGCGAGGCCGACCCAGGCCACCTCGTCGGTGGTACCGCCGGTCTCGACGACCATCGGCTCGGTGTCGGCAGGGACCGTGACCGCGAAGATCAGGTTCACCGCGTGGTAGTCCTCGTGCCGACCGTTCGGCGCCGTCCCGGTCAGGTGCAGGTCGTGGACGCCGAGGAGGTCACCCACCTCCGCGGTCAGTCCGGTCTCCTCGTACATCTCCCGGGCGAGAGCCGCCGCCGGCCGTTCGCCGTGGTCCACCCCTCCGCCGGGCAGGGTCCACTGGCCGGTCTCCACGGCGTACCGGCTCAACCGGGTGAGCAGGATCTGGTCACCCCGTCGTACGACCGCCTTGGCGGCGAGCCGCTGCACCCGGGTCGCGTCGTGCTCCTGGATCGCGTTCCGGACCCAGGCGACCACAGGCACGGTGCCGTCGAGGACGTCGAGGACCGGCACCCAGCGCGCGTCCACGGTCGAGCCGTCCTCCTCGACGACCCGTGGCTCCGGGGCGTCCACCGGCGCCCAGCCCTCGAAGACCATCCGGACCGAATGCATGTCGGTCTCAGCCGTACTCGAACCCAACGGCGAGGCGTAGCGCCGCGCCGAGTCGATCCAGGCACGGTCCCCCACCTCGACCGCCAGCCCGGTCTCCTCGTAGACCTCGCGGACCACCGCGTCCCGCGGGTCCTCGCCGAAGTCGATACCACCGCCCGGCAGCGTCCACTGCTCATCGACGACCAGGTACGGCGCCAGCCGGGAGAGCAGGATCGCGTCGCCGCGCAGGATCACCGCGTACGCGGCAACGCGCTGCCGACGAGGGAGATCCTTTTCACGTGATGCATCAGTTTCCGATTCCTGGGGTACGTCGGACACATGACGACTCTACGCAGCCCGGCCCCCGAACGGGTCCAGGACGTGAAGCCGACTGGGCGCATCCGGGACCCGTTCTTCGACAACGCCAAGATCGTGCTGATCGTGCTGGTCGTCGTCGGGCACACCTGGTCGCAGCTGCCGGAGAGCAGAGCGGTCGTCTGGGCCTACGACTTCCTCTACGCCTGGCACATGCCGGCCTTCGTCGTCGTCACCGGCTACCTGTCCCGCTCGATGACCTGGGAGCGGGACCGGCTCTGGTCACTGGTGGCCACCCTGGCCGTGCCCTACGTGATCTTCGAGTCCGCGTTGACCTTCGTGCACGTGCGCTTCGGCGGCGCGGAGGTCAACGACTTCCTCCTCGTTCCGCACTCGCCAATGTGGTTCCTGGTCGCACTGATCGGGTGGCGTCTGATGACCCCGCTCTTCCTGCGGATCCCTCGGCCTGCTGGCCTCCTCGTCGCGGTCGCGGCCAGCCTGGTGGTCGGGTTCACCACCTACGAGACCCTGGCGGTGAACCGCATCCTCGGCTTCCTGCCGTTCTTCGTCCTCGGCCTGCACCTGCGCCGCAGCGACTGGGACGCCCTGCGCCGCCACGTCACCATCCCGCGGGCGCTGGCCGTTCTCGCTGTGCTGTTGGTCCTCGCCCGGCGTACCGAGGAGTTCTTCCAGACCTCCTGGTTCCACTACGACACCGCCTACCAGGCGCTCGACCGGGGTGCCATCGACGGCATAGTGACCCGGCTCGTCGTTATCGCGATCGGGTTGGTGGGTTCCGCCGCATTCTTCGCCCTGGTGCCCAGGACCCGCAGCTGGCTGACCGTCCTCGGTGCGGCCACCATGGTCGTGTATCTGTTCCACGACTTCGCGGTCCTCGGGATGGTCTACTCGCCCTTCCTTGGCTGGGCTGAGGACCACCTGCTGCCGGCGATCCTGCTCGGCACCGCCGGCGCTGTTCTCGTCGGGCTGACGCTCGCCACTCCTCCGGTAGCCGGCTTCCTCAGCCGGTTCGCGGATCCGATCGGGCATCTTCAGCGGCGCCGGGAGAAGGCCCCCACGTCGGGCTGACCGCACTGCTCGGCAGGACGTCGTACGCCGCCGCCTCGGTCCGGGTGGGCGCGTCCCCGCCGAGATGGGCCGGGTACCAGAGCGCCTTCTCGCCCGCGCGGGGACGGTGCTCGGGCAGGGACTGGAGCTCCTCGAGGAGCGAGGTCAGCCGGTCCCCCATCGCCTGGGTCTCGTGGGTGGTGTCGGCGTCCGGCGCGATCCAGATCGGTGGGCCGAGCAGGACGTCGATGCGCCGCCCGCGGGTCAAGTCCGGTTTCGGTTCTGGGATCCCGACGGTCGCGACCCGTTGAGCACCCCACATCGCGACCGGCACGATCGGGGCACCGGTCTCGCGCGCCAGCGCAACGGCTCCGGGCATCAGCGATCGGACCGTGTAGGAGTAGCTGATCCCCGCCTCGGGGAAGACACCAACTGCCTCGCCGGCCCTGAGCAGTCGGCGCGCCTGCAGATAGGCGGCCGCCGGAACTGCTCGGTCGACCGGGACGTGCTGCATCCGGTCCATCGCCCAGGCAACCGGACCGGGCACCCAGACGTCGTACCGAGCCAGGAACCGGAGATACCGACCACGACGGACGGCCGCCTTCTCCAGGATCACGAAGTCCAGGTACGACGCATGCGTGGAGGCGAGGATCACCGCACCGGAAGTGGGGAGGTGCTCCGCTCCGTGCACCCGGACCTTGACTCCCAGCAATGCGAGGACCAACCGCCCGAGCGCGTTCACGCAGCGATAGACAACGTCCATGCCGACCTCCTCGTCGTGAAATCACGACGATTCTGTCGCGCTCGGCAGGGATTCGTCCCCGAACCGCCGGACGGATGGGTCAGCTGAACGGTGGCCGCGCGTCGAACTTCACGGAACGGCGTCCGGCCCAGCGCCAGATCCGGGCCGAGCGGTCCCGGTCCTCCTCGGTGACCAGGTTGCCCATCCAGCGCAGAGCCAGGGTCATCATCCAGTCCGAGCGCATCCCGATCGGCCCGAGCGCGCGCAATGCGTTCGGCACCGTGACGATGCCGGCCAGTCGGCGGGCGATCGAGAACGCCTCGCCGTAGTGCTCGCGCAGCAACGCCGGCCAGACAACGGAGAGGTCTCCCTCGGGCGAGGCCATCAGAACATCGACGATCAGCCTGCCGGTCTCCAGCCCGTAGTCGATACCTTCGCCGTTCAGCGGGTTCACGCAGGCAGCAGCGTCCCCGATCAAGGCCCAGTTCGGACCGGCCACGTTGGAAACGGCTCCGCCCATCGGCAGCAACGCCGACGTCGGCATCCGGAGGTCACCGCTCAGCTGGAAGTCCTCGCGGCGCTGCTCGGCATAGTGCTTCATCAGCGGCCGGATCGCTAGGTCTGCCGGGCGCTTGGCAGTGGCGAGAGTTCCGACGCCCAGGTTCACCGAGCCGTCGCCGAGCGGAAAGATCCAGCCGTAACCGGAGAGGATCTCGTTGCTCTCGCCGCGGAGCTCCAGGTGCGAGCTGATCCACGGGTCGTCGGACATCCCGGAGTCGACGTACGAGCGTCCGGCAACGCCGTAGACGGTGTCCCGGTGCCACTCGCGGCCGAGAACCTTGCCGAGACCCGACCGGACGCCGTCAGCGACGACCAGCCGGTTGCAGGCGATCTCGAAGCGCTCGACCCCGTCGGGGCCCGTTCTTTCGAAGATCACCGCGGCGACCGCCGCCCCGGCCCGGCGTACGTCGACCGCGCGGACGCCGTCGATCGCAGTGGCGCCAGACTTGATCGCCGTCGAACGGAGGTGGTCGTCGAGCTCGGTCCGTGCGACTGCCGAACCGTACGCCGGCAGCCCGGTGCCGTTCGCGCCAGGCCCGGGCCACGGGAGCAGCAGCGTCTGACCGAAACCGTGCGCGCGCAATCCTTGGTTGACGGTGTGGGCCAGGAGCCAGTCCTCGAGGCCGAGCCGAGCGAGCTCGGCGATCGCGCGCGGCGTGAGTCCGTCGCCACAGGTCTTGTCCCGGGGGAAGACTGCGGCATCGACGAGCACCGTGTCGCGTCCTGCCCGCGCCGACCAGGCAGCAGCGGACGAGCCGGCAGGGCCGGCTCCGACGACGAGCACGTCGGTGCGTTCGGGGACAAGGGAGCTCACGCGACCATTCTCCCAGGGTCTCCTAGGGGAGCCGCAGGCGGTCCGGACCGAGTCCGTTCCGGGCCTGCGCGCTACTGCTGGCCTCAGACGCGGATCGCCGCAGCGATCCCGTCGCTGAAGACCTCGGGCGGATCAGGGAAGGACTCGGTCTCCCGCTGTAGGTGGCGCACGGCCGTCCAAGCGGCGGCGCATGCGTCGAGGAGGTCGTCCTCGGCGAACCCGGACCCGCTGAACCACGCGGGCGCGACGATGCCGGCCTGCTCCAGGGCCGCGCGTCGTAACGCCACCCCTTCGGGACTGCGCTTCGTCTGCAGGATCGGCTCTCCCGCCATCCGAGCGAAACAGAGCTCCGGATGCACCTCGATCACCGCGACACCGGCACCTGCCCGGACCCAGGCGTCCACCTGGAGGATCTTCGGCGCCAGCGCCCACGCCTGCGCACTGGCGCTGCTCGCCCCCTCGGTCGCCTCCAGGTTCGCCTCGCGGCCCTCGGCGTAGGTGTCGGCCGCGTAGGCGGACCTGGTCAGCGTCGAGAACACCGACGAGGACTTTCCGGGCAGCGCCTGGCGTGCGAGGGCGTCCGCCTGCCGCCCCCCGGAGTCAGGCAGCCCGATCGGGATGTCGATCGCCACCACCGCGGGGGCGACGCTCTCACGGACGTGATTGACCAACGTTTCGATGCGGGCGCTGACGTGCACCGTGACCCGGCCGTCCGGTCTCAGCAGGGCGCCCACCCAGCCGGTGACGCAGGCATCGACCCCGAGGACCGGCGCCGGAGGCTGCAGCAACGCGGGCGCGCCGGATCGGCCCAGTGTCACTGTCTCAGCAGTGAGGTGCTCGATCGTCTCGTCGGGGCCGTACGCCGCCACCCCGCGGGCGACCAGGTCCCGCAGCTCACGGCGCCAGTCCTGCACAGTCATGGCGTCGATCATGCCGGTCGCGGTGGACCGCGGAAAGTCTGGGGCGCTGTGGGTCGGGGGTTGGCTCGGTGGTTCGACTCGCTGCGCTCCTCGCCGGGTTCGAGAAGACCGAAGCCCCGCGAGCGAACTCGCGGGGCTTCGGTCTTCTCAACCTTGTTCGCTACGCAGGCTTCCTAGTTCTGGTACGACCCGAAGTCGAAGTCGTCCAGCGCGACAGTCTGGTTCCCCGGCGTACCGAAGTCGTAGCTGCCGTAGGAGTCGTAGCCGGTGACCGAGTACGCCGCAGCGCGGGCCTCCTCGGTCGGCTCCACCCGGATGTTGCGGTACCGCTCGAGGCCGGTACCAGCCGGGATCAGCTTTCCGATGATCACGTTCTCCTTCAGACCGCGCAGCGAGTCGGACTTGCCGTTGATCGCCGCGTCGGTGAGCACCCGGGTGGTCTCCTGGAAGGAAGCCGCCGAGAGCCACGACTCGGTCGCGAGCGAGGCCTTGGTGATGCCCATGAGCTCGGCACGACCCGAGGCCGGCTTGCCGCCCTCGGTGACCACGCGACGGTTCTCCTCCTCGTACCGGACCCGGTCGACCAGGTCGGAGGGGAGCAGCTTGGTGTCGCCGGACTCGATCACGGTCACCCGGCGCAGCATCTGCCG
>JBKJHO010000015.1:0-28043 GCA_046598915.1 Marmoricola sp.
CGTGATGGACAGTGCCGGTTTCAGCACCGCCGATGTCCAGCAGTGCGTCGCGCACATCTACACCCTGGTGCTGGGCGAGGCCTGGCAGCAGGCCCTGGCGGCCGGCGGCGAGGACCCCCAGTTCGCCGAGTTCGGCCGCGGCGTCCGTGAGCGGGCCGCCGAGGACCTCCCCCACCTGCGCGAGATGATCGCGGCCCGACCAGAGCGCGAGGCCCAGTTCGCGTTCGCGCTGGATTGCCTGCTTGGCGGGCTGGAACAGCGGCTGCGGGCAGGCTAGAGAATGGCGCCCGGGTTGTACGCCGCCCCGACCGGGTCAGCCGCTGCGACCTCTTCGATCCGTCGTACGACGGCCTGGACCTGAGCGACCGCTGCCCCGGTGAACTCGATCGGGTCCGCGACCAGCGCGGCGATCTGGTCGCGGGTGAGCCCGAGGCGCTGATCTTTGGCGAGCCGGTCAAAGAGATCGTTGACCGCCAGTCCCTGGCGCATCTCGAGGGCGACGCCTACGGCATGCTCCTTGATCGCCTCGTGCGCCGTCTCGCGGCCAACGCCGTTGCGGACCGCGGTCATCAGCACCTTGGTCGACGTCAGGAACGGCAGGTAGCGGTCGAGCTCGCGCTGGATCACCGCCGGGAACGCCCCGAACTCGTCGAGAACGGTCAGGAAGGTCTGGAAGAGCCCGTCAGTGGCGAAGAACGCGTCCGGCAACGCCACCCGCCGTACGACGGAGCAGGAGACGTCGCCCTCGTTCCACTGGTCCCCGGCGAGCTCGCCGACCATCGAGAGCTGGCCCCGGAGGATCACGGCGAGGCCGTTGACCCGCTCGCAGGAGCGGGTGTTCATCTTGTGCGGCATCGCGGACGAGCCGACCTGGCCCTCCTTGAAACCCTCGGTCACCAGCTCGATGCCGGCCATCAACCGGATCGTGGTGGCGAGGTTCGAGGGACCGGCGACGATCTGGACCAGGGCCGAGACGACATCGAAGTCGAGCGATCGCGGGTACACCTGGCCGACGCTGGTGAACACGTGCTCGAAGCCGAGGTGTGCGGCGACCCGCTGCTCGAGGTCGGCGAGCTTCGCCTCGTCACCGTCGAGGAGGTCGAGCATGTCCTGGGCAGTGCCCATCGGGCCCTTGATGCCGCGCAGCGGGTAGCGCGCAGTGAGGTCGTCGAGGCGGGCGAGCGCGACCAGCAGCTCGTCGGCTACGGATGCGAACCTCTTGCCCAGCGTGGTCGCCTGGGCAGCCACGTTGTGCGAACGGCCGGCCATCACCAGCGACTGGTGCTCGGCGGCGAGGCGGCCCAGCCGGGCCAACGTCGCGACGACACGCTGCCTGACCAGACCGAGCGACTGCAGGATCTGGAGCTGCTCGACGTTCTCGGTCAGGTCACGCGAGGTCATCCCTGCATGGATGAACTCCAGAGAGTTGTGCTCGCGGCTGGCGAGCGCGTTGAACTCCTCGATCCGCGCCTTGACGTCGTGGCGGGTGATCCGTTCACGGGCCGCGATGGAGTCGAGGTCGACCTGGTCGACGACGGCCTGGTAGGCCTCGACGACGCCGTCAGGCACGTCGATGCCGAGGTCGCGTTGGGCCTTGAGTACGGCGATCCAGAGCTGCCGTTCCAGGACGATCTTGTGCTCCGGGGACCAGATCGCGGCCAGGTCTGCGCCGGCGTACCGGGTGGCCAGGACGTTGGGAACACCGCGGACGCTCACAGGTCGACCTCTCCATCGTTGATTGAGCCGGTCGAAACCCGGGCTGCGATGTCGCGCCGCCACTGGGCACCGTCGAACGAGATCGAGGAGACCCCTTGGTAAGCCTTCGCGCGGGCACTGGCGATGTCGCTGCCGACTGCTGTCACGGCGAGGACCCGACCACCGGCGGTGACGAGCTTGCCCTCGTCGAGGGCGGTGCCGGCATGGATCACGTCGATCTCGGGGTCGTCGGCGAGCGTCTCGGTGCCGATGATCACGTCGCCGGACCGGGACGACTCCGGGTAACCGGCACTGGCCATCACGACGGCGACCGCGGCGCCGGGCTTCCAGCGCGGCGGCGAGACCTCGTGCAGGGTGCCGTCGGCGGCGGCCTTGAGCAACTCGCCGAGCGGCGAGTCGAGCAACGCCATCAGTGGCTGGGTCTCCGGGTCCCCGAAACGGGCGTTGAACTCGATCACCTTCACCCCGCGCTCGGTCAGTGCGAGGCCGGCGTACAGGAGGCCGGAGAAGGTGGCGCCGCGGCGGGCGAGCTCGTCGACGGTGGGCTGGAGCACCCTCTCGAGAACGTCGAGGACCAGGCGCTCGGGGACCCAGGGCAGGGGCGTGTACGCACCCATGCCGCCGGTGTTCGGGCCCTGGTCGCCGTCGAAGATCCGCTTGAAGTCCTGGGCTGGCTGGAGCGGGTAGACGGTGGTGCCGTCGGTGATCGCGAAGAGCGAGACCTCGGGTCCATCGAGGAACTCCTCGATGACGACCCGGTCGCAACGCAGCGCATGGGCGAGCGCGACGGCGCGGTCCTCGGTGACCACGACCCCTTTGCCGGCGGCAAGTCCGTCGTCCTTGACCACGTACGGCGCCCCGAACGCGTCGAGCGCGGCCTCGATCTGGTCCCGGGTGGTGCAGACGTGCGCGAGAGCGGTCGGCACCTCGGCACCGGCCATCACATCCTTGGCGAACGCCTTCGAGCCCTCCAGCTGAGCAGCCTCGGCGGACGGTCCGAAGCAGGAGATTCCACGCTCCCGGACCGCGTCCGCGACTCCGGCGACCAGCGGGGCCTCGGGCCCGACCACCACCAGGTCGACGGCAAGCCGTTCGGCCAGGTCGGCCACGGCGCCCGGGTTCATCGGGTCGACGTGGTGCAACGTTGCCACCGGGGCGATACCTGGGTTGCCGGGCGCGGCGTGCACCTCGGTGACCGCGGGGTCGCGCGACAGCGCGAGGGCGAGCGCGTGCTCGCGGCCACCGGTGCCGATCACGAGGGTCTTCACGTCACAGGATTCTAGTGGTGTTCCGCGGTCCCTCGACGCCGGACCAGGTCGACCGGTTGGCCGTCCTTCGGGAACGGGAGCGAGTAGTAGTCCAGCGGAGCGACGTAGGCCGGGTCCACCGACCAGGAGTACCTCCGCAGCAGGTGGTGCAGGATCAGCTTGACCTCGGCGCCGGCGAAGAACATCCCGAGGCACTTGTGCACCCCTCCCCCGAACGGCTCCCAGGCGTGCCGGTGCACCTTGTCCTCGCGACGGCCCTCGGCGAACCGTTCCGGGTCGAAGCGCTCCGGATCCGGCCAGAGATCGGCGTCGTGGTGCTGCAGGTGCAGCATCACCGCCGTCAACCGCCCGGCCGGGATCGGCACTCCGAGCACCTCGGTGTCCTTGACCGTACGACGTGCCAGCACCGGCACCGGTGGCAGCAGCCGGAGCACCTCCTTCAGGACCAGGTCGAAACCGACCAGCGCATCGAGTTCCTCGAGCGTCGGGTGCTCCCCGAGTCCGGCAGCCTCCGCGCGCAGGTGCTGCTGCCACTCCGGGTGCTGACCGAGGTACTGCATCGCGGTCGACACGGTGATGGTCGAGGTGTCGTGGGCCGCCATCAGCAAGAAGATCATGTGGTTCACGACGTCCGCGTCGGTGAAAGCCTCGCCGTCCTCGGAGAGGTGGCACAGCACGGAGAAGAGATCGTCCCCGGGGTGCTTGCGCCTGGCCGGTACGTGCCTGCCCAGAAACTGCTCGAGGAGTCGGCGGCCCTTCAATGCCCGGCCCCACCGAGTGCCGGGAAGCGGTAGCCGGACGATCGCGGTGGCCGCTTGGACGCACGCGATGAAGGCCCTGTTGACCTCCGCGAGCTCGTCCGGATCGGAGTCGGCGCCACCCATGAAGACCTGGGTGGCAAGGTCCAGGGTGAGGTCCTTCAGCGCCGGATAGACCCGGAAGTCGGGCCCGGGCCGCCAGACCTCCAGACCGGCCGCGATCGCCGGGCTGAGTGCTGCCGTGTAGCCGGCGAGGCGGTCGCGGGTGAACGCCTCCTGCATCAACCGGCGGTGTCGGTGGTGCTCTTCGTAGTCGAGCAGCATCAGACCGCGGTCGAAGAACGGCCCGACCAGCCGGCCCCAGCCCGGGCCGTTGGCGAAGGCCTTGTCCGCGTTGCGGAGCGCCTCGCCGGTCGCATCCGGGCCGAGCAGCACGGTCCAGCGCTCGCCGACGAAGCCCATCTCGGAGACCGGCCCGAAGCGAGCATGGTGATCGCGCATGAACCTCAACGGGTCCCGGACGTAGGCGAAGGTGGTGCCGAGGAGCGGCAGTCCACGACGCCGCCGGACCGAGGCCGCGGGCCGACTTTCCGATCTGACAGACATTCCTGTCAGTTTGGTCCGCACGGCCACGATCCGTCAAGGTGTCCAGGTGAGTGAATCCACCCGCAGCTATGGCGGCCGGACGGCGGCCGAGCGCGTCGCCGAGCGCCGCCAGCGACTGATCGCTGCCACCGTCGAGGTGCTTGCCGACCAGGGCGAAGCGCGCATCACGATGACCCAGGTCTGCAGCGCCGCCGGACTCACCGAGCGCTACTTCTACGAGAGCTTCACCGGCCTCGACGACGCGATGCTCGCGGCGCTGGACAGCGTCTGCGAGGAAATTCTGACCCTCGCCGCCAGCACGATCGAGAGCACGGTGGGGTCGCCGGAGACCCGGGTCCATGCCGTCATGGTCGCCTTCGTGGACCTGGTCGAGCGCTTCCCCGCCAAGGCCAAGGTCGCCGTGATCCACTCCAGCGCCAACCCGCGGCTGCGGGCCCGCAGGCACGAGCTGATGAGGCTCTTCGCCGACTTCGTCAGTCGCGAGTCCGCCGACCTGTACGGCGACCAGGCCTGGCCTGCCGCCCGCGCACGAATCCACGGGATCGTCGCCATCGCCGGCTTCGCCGAGCTGGTCGCCTCCTGGCTGACCGGTGACGTCACCCTGACGTCGGAGGAGTTGGTCGAGACCGCCGAGGACCTCTTCGCGGCCCTCGGTCGGCGCACCTGAGCGGCACTCAGCGCGGGGTGACAACCACCGTCTGCTCGCGGCCCGGCCCGACACCGACCGCCCAGAACGGAGCGCCGGAGATCTCCTCGAGTGCACGGACGTAGATCTGCGCGTTTTTCGGGAGGTCCTCGAAGCTGCGACAACCGGAGATGTCAGTGCCCCAGCCGTCGAAGTACTCGTAGACCGGGGTCGTGTGGTGGAACTCGGTCTGGGTCATCGGCATCTCGTCGTACCGGACGCCGTCGATCTCGTACGCCACGCAGACCGGGATCCGCTCCCAGGTGTCGAGGACGTCGAGCTTGGTCAGGAAGAACTCGGTCAGGCCGTTGACCCGGGCCGAGTAACGAGCGACCACGGCGTCGTACCAGCCGCAGCGACGGGTACGACCGGTAGAGACACCGATCTCACCACCGATCCGCTGCAGGTTGATGCCGTCCTCGTCGAAGAGCTCGGTCGGAAACGGGCCCGAGCCGACACGGGTGGTGTACGCCTTGATCACACCGATCACCCGGTCGATCCGGGTGGGGCCGACGCCCGCGCCGGTGCAGACACCACCAGCGATCGGGCTGCTGCTGGTCACGAACGGGTAGGTGCCGTGGTCGACGTCGAGCATGGTCGCCTGGGCGCCCTCGAAGAGCACCGTCCTGCCGTCGTCGAGCGCGCGGTTCAGGAGCAGGCTGGTGTCGGCGACCATCGGGCGCAGCCGGTCGGTGTAGACGAGCAGCTCCTCAACCACGGCGTCCACGTCGATCGCGCGCCGGTTGTAGACCTTGGCGAGGACCTGGTTGCGGACCTGGAGGGCGGCCTCGACCTTCTGGCGCAGGATCTTCTCGTCGAAGAGGTCCGCGACCCGGATGCCGACGCGGTTCACCTTGTCGGCGTACGCCGGCCCAATGCCCCGGCCCGTCGTACCGATCTGGTTCTTGCCGAGGAAGCGCTCGCTGACCTTGTCCACGGCCACGTGGTACGACGCGATCACGTGCGCGTTGGAGCTGACGACCAGCTGGGCGACGTCGACGCCGCGCTCGATCAGTCCGTCGAGCTCGCGGAAGAGCGCTTCGGGCGAGACCACGACGCCGTTGGCGATGACCGAGGTCGCGCCCGGCGTCAGGATGCCGCTGGGCAGCAGGTGGGTGGCGGACTTCTCGCCGTTGACCACGATCGTGTGACCGGCGTTGTGCCCGCCGCTGGTGCGGACGACGAAATCGATGGGTTGGCTGGTGGCGAGGAGGTCGGTTGCTTTCCCTTTGCCTTCGTCGCCCCACTGGGCGCCGAGGACGACGATCGCGGGCATTGCTCACCCCTTTCCATGCAGAAGAACCCGGCGTGCAACAGCACGGGGCTCTTGCGACGTCACGCTACCAGAGATCAGCCTTCCGGCCATCGTGCGGACCGACCACATACGGTGTCTGAGTGGACCCTCTTCTGCTCATCACCCATGCCGACGCCGGCAACGCCGACGAGCTCGGACCGGCCCTCGAAATCCTCCGGGAGGTCACCTCGGTGGAGGTCTGCGAGACGGCGAACCCGGGGGAGCTGGACGGTGTCCTGCACCGCGCCGGCAGCCGGCCGATCGTGGTCGCAGGCGGGGACGGCAGTATCCACGCGGTGATCGCCACCCTGCACCGGCGTAATGACCTGGCCGGCAAGACCCTGGGCCTCCTGCCACTGGGGACGGGGAACGACTTCGCGCGCGCACTGCAGATCCCGCTCGACGCCGTCGAGGCCGCACAGGCTCTGCTGACCGCCCGTCCGCGGTCGATGGACCTGATCGTCGACGAGCTCGGCGAGATCGTGGTGAACAACGTGCACGCCGGCACCGGCGCGCTCGCGAGCCGGCACGGGGCCGGCCTGAAGAAGCGCCTGGGTCGCTTCAAGCTCGGCCTGCTCGGGTATCCGCTGGGAGCCGCGATCGCAGCCGTCCGCCCGCCGTTCATCCGGTTGCGGATCGAGGTCGACGGCACCGTCGTGGCCGACATGGACCGACACATCCTGATGGTGGCCGTCGGCAACGGAAGCAGCGTCGGTGGCGGCGCCGAGATCAACCCGGACGCCCATCCGACCAGTCGCACGCTCGACCTGATGGTCTCGTTCGCGACCGGGCCGCTGGCCCGCGTCGGCTACGCCTTCGACGTCGTGCGGGGGAAGCACCAGGAGCGTGACGACGTGATCCACCTGCACGGCAACCAGGTCTCGATCTCCGGTGAGGACTTCTGGCTCAGCGCCGACGGCGAGATCAGCGGACCCGAGCGGCGACGTACCTGGCACGTCGAGCCGGCGGCGTACTCGCTCCTGGTGCCTGCGGGCGACTAGGGCTTGCGACCGACGGCGGTGAAGCTCGGCGCGAACATGGTGGGGCGCTGGGGTGCTCTGTCGAGCCGCTCGAAGGCAGCACCCCAACGAGCGACGTCCTCCTCGGTGGCCGCACCCTGGGCGAGCATTGCGTCCCTGGCCGCCCACAGCGGGGGTCGGATGCCCGGGGGCACCTCCAGGATGTTGTAGCCGCCGGTGAACTCGGCCACCTCGAGACCGGCACTCGTCAGGAACTTGCCGAGCCGCAGCCCGACCACCGGGTCGTTGCCCCGAGCGGCATGGAAGGCGGCGTAGCGGTCGACGAGGTCCGCGAGGTCGGGGTCGGCGTCGAGCATCCGCATCCCGGTGAGATCGACATCGACGAGGTACACCGATCCGCCCGGTCGGACCAGCGACGCGAGGTGGTCCACGATGCGCTGCTCGTCGCCTCCGTTGTGAGCAAGCACGTGCCGCATCATCGCCAGGTCGACCGTCCCTGCAGGGATGCCGGTCTCGGTGGCGGTGCCCTGGACGAGCTCGACGTTGCCGACCCCGGACTCAGCGACCACCTGGCGGGCTGCAGCCAGCGCCTCGTCCTCGCGCTCCACCCCGATGACTCGTCCGGACGGGCCGACGAGTGCGGCCAGTTCGACGCTCATCGCGGCCGGGCCGCACCCGACATCAGCGACGACCGCCCCGTCGGTGACTCCCGCGAGAGCCAGCTGTCGGGACTCACCTGCCAGCGCGTGCTGCGCCATCATCCGGTACCGCGCGATCTCTGCGTCACTCACCGCGAGCGTGTAGTCAGCCATACCGACAGCATCGCGCAGAGCGATCCGGACGTCCATGGCCTCAGCCCAGCAGCTCCTCATACGCCGCGGCGCTGGAGTCGCGCAGGAAGTCACTGCAGCGCTGCTCCTCAGCGGTCTCCCCGATCCGTCCCGCCGCCTGGGTCAGTGCGGCCAGGGCGCGCAGGAAGCCTCGGTTCGGGACGTGGTCCCACGGGACCGGGCCGTGGCCCTTCCACCCGCTGCGACGGAGCTGGTCCAGGCTGCGGTGGTAGCCGACCCGCGCGAACGCGTAGGCGACCACGTCGTCACCGTCGACGAGTGTCTGCTCGGCCAGCACCGCCCAGGCCAACGGGGACTCGGGGTGGTCCTTCACGACCGCTCGGGGATCCTCGCCGGCAGCCAGGGGCGCGGCGGCCGGGTCCTCGGGGAGACGGGTGGGGGGCGGTCCTGCCATCAGGTCGTCGCCGGAGAAATGAGATGGGGTCATGGAGCAATCCTCCCCTACCCGCGCTACGGCGAGCTCAGCCGATCGACTGACCCGTGCTCCGCAGGTTCTCGCAGGCCTCGACGACCCGGGCGGCCATGCCGGCCTCGGCAGCCTTGCCCCAGGCGCGCGGGTCGTAGGCCTTCTTGTTGCCCACCTCGCCGTCGATCTTCAGGACACCGTCGTAGTTGGCGAACATGTGCGCCGCGGCCGGTCGGGTGAAGGCGTACTGGGTGTCGGTGTCGACGTTCATCTTCACGACGCCGAAGTCGACTGCCGCAGCAATCTCCTCGGGAGTCGAGCCGGAGCCTCCGTGGAAGACCAGGTCGAACGGCTTGGCGCCGGCGTCGAGGCCGAGCTGAGCAACGACGGCTTCCTGGGCAGCCTTGAGAATCTCCGGACGGAGCTGGACCCCACCGGGCTTGTAGACACCGTGCACGTTGCCGAAGGTCAGCGCCGTCAGGTAACGGCCGTTCTCACCGGTGCCGAGGGCGGCCACGGTCGCGAGCGCATCCTCGGGGGTGGTGTAGAGCTTCTCGTCGATGGCTCCGACCACACCGTCCTCCTCGCCACCGACCACACCGATCTCGACCTCGAGGATGATGTGCGCGGCCGCGCATTGCGCCAGCAACTCCTGGGCGATCTGGAGGTTCTCCTCCATCGCGACCGCGGACCCGTCCCACATGTGCGACTGGAACAGCGGCGCCTCACCGCGGGCGACCCGCTCGGCCGAGATCTGCACCAACGGGCGCACGAAGCCGTCCAGCTTGTCCTGGGGGCAGTGGTCGGTGTGCAGCGCGATGTTGACTCCGAAGTTCTTGGCGACCTCGGCGGCGTATGTCGCGAAAGCGACCGAGCCGGTGACCATGTTCTTCACCGACGGACCGGAGAGGTACTCGGCGCCGCCGGTCGAGACCTGGATGATGCCGTCGCTGCCGGCGTCCGCGAAGCCCTGGAGCGCGGCGTTCAACGTCTGCGAGGAGGAGACGTTGATGGCAGGGAAGGCGAAGGAGTTGGCCTTGGCCGCGTCGAGCATCTCGGCGTACTTCTCGGGGGTGGCGATGGGCATGAAGTGACTCCTGATGAAGAGGTCCAGATCACCGCCACCCTAGACGACGGCTCGGCGCTCGCTCCCCCTCAGCCCCGCCAGGCGGACCCGCCCCCGAGGTCGGCGTACGCGCGCACCCAGGAGTGCATGGCGATCGCTGCCGCTGCGGAGGCATTGATCGACCGGGTGGAGCCGAACTGGGCGATCGAGAAGGTCCCGTCGCAGGCTCTCCGGGCGCCCTCGGAGAGCCCGGGGCCCTCCTGCCCGAAGAGGAAGCAGACCCGGCGTGGCAGGTCCATCGTCTCCAGGTGCTCGGAGCCCGGGAGGTTGTCGATCCCGAGCAGTCGCACCGGGCCGCCCGGGTGCTCGTGCAGGTACGCCGCCAGCTCATCGGCATCCGCGTGGTGACGCACATGCTGGTAGCGGTCGGTGACCATCGCACCGCGGCGGTTCCATCGCCGGTTTCCGACGATGTGCACCTCGGCGGCCAGGAACGCGTTCGCCGACCGGACGATCGTGCCGATGTTGAAGTCGTGCTGCCAGTTCTCGATCGCCACGTGAAAGTCGTGCCGCCGGGTGTCGAGGTCGGCCACGATCGCGGCCATCGTCCAGTACCGGTAGCGGTCGACCACGTTGCGCCGGTCGCCCTGCTCGAGCAGCTCCGGGTCGTACCGGTCACTACCAGCACCGGACGGCAGCGGACCGACCCAGGGGCCTACGCCGACCTCGGCCGGACCGTGCGGCATCGGGTCGTACGGCGCATTCTCCGGCTCGCTCACACGACGCACCCTACGAGTCGTCGCAACGTCGGGCGCTCTTCAGGTTCGGCCAGATACCCTCACGGGGTGATCCTCGACGTTGTACAGCTTGCCGGCATCAGCTGGATGGACCCGAACTGGTGGCTGAGCGAGTTCGGCCAGGAGTTCTTCTGGATCAGCGTCGCGATCATCTTCGTCGAGTGCGGGCTGTTCTTCCCGTTCCTCCCCGGCGACACTCTGCTCTTCGCGATGGGGCTCTTCATCGCCACCGACCGTATCGACGTGATCGTGAACGACAACTTCGCAGGGCTGCTGATCGGGATGCTGGTCCTGGTGATCGGTGCGTTCCTGGGCAACGTGGTCGGCTACGAGATCGGACGCAAGATCGGACCGCCGCTGACCCAGCGGGACGGCCGGATCCTCAAGAAGAAGTACTTCGACCAGACCCGCGACTTCTTCGAGAAGCACGGCAACAAGGCCCTGGTGATCGGCCGGTTCGTGCCGTTCGTGCGCACCTACGTGACCGTGGTTGCGGGCGTCGCGCAGATGGACCGGCGCCGGTTCTTCTACTGGAGCGCGGTTGGGGCGCCCCTGTGGGTCCTCACCATCACCGTGCTCGGCTACTGGCTGGGCAAGAAGTTCCCGAGCCTCGGCGACAACATCGACAAGGCCATCGTCGTGATCCTGCTGTTCTCGGCGATCCCCGTGGTCTACGAGTACCTCAAGCACCGCAAGCACGCCGGCTCAGACGTCGAGGTCTGAGATCCCCACGGCGTAGCGGTACTCAAGGCCCTCGGCCTCGACGGCTTCCCGCGCGCCGGTGTCCCGGTCGACTACGACTGCGACTCCGACGACGGTCGCCCCGGCGGCACGCAGTGCTGCGACGGCCTCGAGGACCGAGCCCCCGGTGGTCGAGGTGTCCTCGACCGCGAGTACCCGGCGCCCCTCGACCGAGGGACCTTCGATCAGCTTCTGCAGCCCGTGCACCTTCTGCGACTTCCGGATCACGAACGAGTCGAGGCGGCGGCCCGCCGCAGCGGCCTGGTGCATCATCGCGACCGCGATCGGGTCAGCACCCAGGGTGAGACCGCCGACGGCGTCGAAGTCCCAGTCCGAGGTCAGCTCGAGGATGGTGCGGCCGATGGCCGGAGCGGCCTCGGCGTCCAGCGTCACCCGGCGCATGTCGACGTAGTAGTCAGCTTCACGACCGGATGCGAGCGTGACCTTGCCCCGCACGATCGCCTTGCCGTTGACCTGGTCCAGGAGTACGTCGCGATCCGCCATGGGAGGAGGCTACGCGAGCGAGCGGAGCGACGATCACCGCCGCCTAGGACGCCGCGACGCCGCTCTTCTCCTTGGCGTTCGTCAGGTGTCCGAACGCGATCGACCGGTTGTCGGTGTGGAAGATCTCCGAGCAGGTGGTCAGGGTGATCAGGCTCTGACCCTTGACCTGCTTCGGCTCCACACCGCCCTCGGCCGGGTTGTCCGGCAGCGGGGCGAGAACCCACACCCCGGTGAACGGGATGACTAGGTCGTTCGGGTTGGTGTCGAGCGTGTAGGTGTAGATGTGCGTCCGGGTCTCCACGGTGACCTTGTCACCGGGTCGGAGCTCGGGCATCCGACGCAGCGGCTCGCCGTGGGTGACCCGGTGGCCAGCGAGGGCGTAGTTGCCGATCTGGCCGGCATCCGCGGTGTCGGTGAAGTGGCCGAAGCCCTTGGCCAGAACGTCCTGGCTGGTGCCCTCGAGCACCGGGATCACGTACTTCGGGCCGAACTTGGGGATCCTGATCAACGCCGAGGCGTCGCCGAACTCGGCCTGCTTGACCGTGCCGGCGGCCCAGTCCTCCTGCAGCTGGGTGGTGACCTCGCGCTGGTTGCGCTTGGAGACCCAGTTGGTTCCCCAGAGCTGCCAGGCCACGTACCCGAGCAGACCGAGTCCGGCCAGGATCAGACCCGCACCGACCCAGAAGGTGATCCGGCGGCCGACGCTCTTCTTGGTAGGCGGCGCGTCGTCCGGTTCGATCAGGGTCGCGGTCGTCCCAGCGTCATCAGTCACCTCGCCATTGTGAACTACTACTGTCAGGGGATGGGCCAATATGCGCACCGGATGGACGGAATCGGCAGCACAGTCTTCGCCGAGATGTCCGCTCTCGCCGTCCGGACCGGCTCGGTCAACCTCGGTCAGGGGTTCCCGGACGAGGACGGGCCGACCGCGATGCTCGACGCCGCGGCAGCGGCGCTGAGGTCCGGTCGCAACCAGTATCCGCCGGGGCACGGCACCCCGGAACTCCTGGACGCGGTGATCTCGCACCAGTACCGGCACTACGGACTGACCCTCGATCGCAGCCAGGTGGTGGCCACCACCGGTGCCACCGAGGCGGTCGCCGGAGCGATCCTCGGGTTGGTCAACCCCGGGGACGAGGTCGTGGTCCTCGAGCCGTACTACGACTCCTACGTCGCGATGCTTCAGATCGCCGGCGCGATCCGGAAGCCGGTCACCCTGCGAGCGCCCGACTTCCGCCTCGACCTCGACGAGCTGGCAGCCGCGATCACCCCGCGGACCAGGGTCGTCCTACTGAACACCCCGCACAACCCGACCGGCACGGTCCTGACCCGGGGCGAGCTGGAGGGCGTTGCCGCAGTGGCGATCGAGCACGACCTGATCGTGGTCACCGACGAGGTCTACGAGCACCTGACCTTCGGGGTGCCGCACATCCCGCTGGCCACACTGCCCGGGATGTTCGACCGGACCCTCACCATCTCCAGCGCCGGCAAGACCTTCTCGGTCACCGGCTGGAAGATCGGCTGGGCCAGCGGGCCGGCACATCTGGTCGCTGCGGTCGAGGGCGCGAAGAACTGGCTGAGCTACTCCTCCGGGGCGCCGTTGCAGCCGGCGGTAGCGGTCGCGCTGAACGAGCACGACGACTTCCACCGCGGTCTCGCGGCCGACCTGGCGGTCAAACGCGACCTGCTCTGCGACGGCCTCGCCGCCCTCGGCATGACGGCGTACCGACCGGACGGCACCTACTTCGTGACCACGGACGTCGCGTCGTACGGGTACGACGACGGGCGGGCGTTCTGCCTCGCCCTACCGGAGGTCGCCGGGGTGGTGGCGATCCCCTCGCAGGTCTTCTACGACGACGTCGAGGAGGGTCGGCACCTGGTCCGTTGGGCGTTCTGCAAACGTACCGAGGTGATCGCCGAGGGACTCCGCCGACTCGGAGCAGGCGACCTCAACGCTCTCTGATCAGCGCCGGAACCAGTCCCGCGACGGCCGGCTCAGCAGCATCCCCAGGGTGGCGGCGATCGCGGTGAGGTGGAGCAACGAGAACGGGAACCCCAGGATGCTGATCAGCCCGGCCGCGCCGGTCGAGACCAGCAGCAGCACCCAGGCCCAGCGTTGCTGGCGCCAGGCGAGGAATGCGAGCGTCGCCGCGGCAACGCACCAGATCAGGAAGAGAACCGAGCCGACCACGGCTGCGGTGATCACCAGATCCTCGTCGAACGAGTCGTCCCAGCCGGGGGTGTCCTGGAGAATGCCGATCAGGCCTGGTGAATCAATCGCGACCGCGGCGAGGACGGCGACGTAGCCGAGAGCGGTGATCGCGGTGAAGACCCAGGTGAGGATGCAGCCGATCCGCACCTCGCGGGGCCGCGCCGACGGTGCCTGGGGCAGCACCGGATGGGGGGTCGGCGGGTAGTAGCCATAAGGATTCGGGGACGGCGGCGGCTGCGCCCCCGCGGGCGGGGTCGGCGGCTCCCAGGGAGCGGCAGGCACGCTGGCCGGTTCGGGTCGCGAAGGCGCGGCGGGCTGACGGCCGGCGAACCAGTCCCGCGCCGGCCGGGTCCAGAGGATGGTGGTGCCGGCGGCGATGAACATGCCGAGGAAGCTCCCTGCTAGCGGAGCGGTCAGGACGATCGGGATTGCGGCCACGGTCAGGCCGATCCGGGCTCCCTTGTTCCGCTGGAGCACGAAGACGCCGAGGATGCCGGCCGCGACCGCAGCGAAACCGGCGACGAAGAGGCTCCACCGCATGATCTCGGTCGCTTCCTCGACACTCAGGCCGAGACCCTTGGCCGAGCCCGACGTGATGCCGCGCGTGATCTGTTCGCGCATGTCGACAGACTTCAGGTTGGCCATCGAGTCGAAGACCGAGATCACCAGCATCAGGGCAGCAACGGCGATCCCCCACCCGGCGAAGGTGACCTGGCTCGGGCGGACACTGCCCTCGGAGGAACTCATGGAGCCATTCAACCAACTCCATCCGAACCAGCCCGACCAGGGGCAGAGCTCTCGTCGAGGACCCGCAGCGCGAGCCCCTCGCCTTCCGAATCCACCACCACGTGCTGCCCGTCTAGGACCACGCCGCCGATCAGCATCCGGGCGAGCGGGTCACCGATCGCCGTCTGAACCAGGCGCCGCAGCGGCCGGGCGCCGTACGCCGGGTCGTAGCCCTGCTCGGTGAGCCAGGCCCGGGCGGACCCGGTGACCGTCACGGTGATCCGTCGCGGTGCGAGCCGCTGGTCGAACGCCGCTAGCTGCAGGTCGACGATGTGCGCGAGCTCGTCCTTGCCGAGCGCATCGAACATGACGATCTCGTCGAGCCGGTTCAGAAACTCGGGCTTGAACGCCCCTCGGACCACGCTCATCACCGACTGGTGCTTGGTATCCGTGTCGAGCAACGGGTCGACCAGGAACTGCGAGCCCAGGTTGCTGGTCAGGATCAGCAGCACGTTGCGGAAGTCGACAGTCCGGCCCTGACCGTCGGTCAGTCGACCGTCGTCGAGGACCTGGAGCAGGATGTCGAAAACCTCCGGGTGCGCCTTCTCGACCTCGTCCAGAAGAACCACTGAGTACGGCCGGCGACGCACGGCCTCGGTGAGCTGGCCGCCCTCGTCGTACCCGACGTAGCCCGGCGGCGCACCGACGAGCCGGGAGACCGAGTGCTTCTCGGAGTACTCACTCATGTCGATCCGGACGATCGCCCGCTCGTCGTCGAAGAGGAAGTCCGCGAGCGACTTGGCCAGCTCGGTCTTGCCGACGCCGGTCGGTCCGAGGAACAGGAAGCTCCCGGTGGGCCGGTCGGGATCGGAGATCCCGGCCCGGGAGCGTCGTACGGCGTCCGCGACCGCGGCGACGGCGGCCTGCTGGCCGACCAGGCGCTTGGCGATGATCTCCTCCATCCGGAGCAGCTTGGCGGTCTCGCCCTCGAGCAGCCGACCGGTCGGGATACCGGTCCAGGCCTCGACCACTTCGGCGATCTCGGCAGGTCCCACCTCCTCGGCCACCATCGGGTCCTCGCCGGAGGATGTCGTCTCGGCGTGCTCCGCTTCCGCGATCTGCTTCTCCAGGACCGGTATCCGGCCGTAGAGGATCTCCGAAGCCTGGGCGAGATCGCCGTCCCGCTGCAGGCGCTCGGCCTCCACCCGGAGCACGTCGAGCTGCTTGCGGATCGCGCCGGAGCCCTCAAGGGCGGTCTTCTCCCGCGCCCAGCGGGCTTCGAGACTGCGCAGCTCCTCCTCGGAGTCGGCCAGATCAACGCGCAGCCTGTCCAGCCGGTCACGGGAGGCCTGGTCGGTCTCCCGTTCCAGGGCGAGCTGTTCCATCTTCATCCGGTCCACGGCTCGACGGAGCTGGTCGACCTCGACCGGTGACGACTCGATCTCCATCCGCAGCCGCGAGGCCGCCTCGTCGATCAGGTCGATCGCCTTGTCCGGCAGCTGGCGGCCGGTGATGTAGCGGTCGGAGAGCATCGCGGCCGCGACCAGGGCGGCGTCGGTGATCTTGACCCCGTGGTGAGCCTCGTACTTCTCCTGGAGCCCGCGCAGGATCGCGACGGTGTCCTCGACACTCGGCTCGCCGACGAAGACCTGCTGGAAGCGGCGCTCCAGGGCGGGGTCCTTCTCGATCCGCTCGCGGTACTCATCGAGGGTGGTTGCGCCGATCAGCCGCAGCTCGCCGCGGGCGAGCATCGGCTTGAGCATGTTGCCGGCGTCCATCGCGCCCTCACCGCTGGCGCCCGCCCCGACGACGGTGTGCAGCTCGTCGATGAAGGTGATCAGCTGTCCGTCCGAGGACTTGATCTCCTCCAGCACGGCTTTGAGACGCTCCTCGAACTCTCCGCGGTACTTGGCCCCGGCGACCATCGCGGCCAGATCCAGGCTGAGCAGCCGACGCCCCTTGAGCGAGTCCGGTACGTCGCCGTCGACGATGCGCTGGGCGAGGCCCTCGACCACGGCGGTCTTGCCGACCCCGGGCTCGCCGATCAGGACCGGGTTGTTCTTGGTACGCCGGGAGAGCACCTGGACGACCCTGCGGATCTCGGCGTCGCGGCCGATCACCGGGTCCAGCCGGCCCTCCTGAGCTTGCGCGGTCAGGTCGACGGCGTACTTCTCCAGCGCCTCGTACGACGCCTCTGCTTCCGGACTGGTCACCCGGCGGTTGCCGCGGACCGAGGAGATCGCCCCGCGCAGGGCCTCCTCGGTCAGACCGGCCCGGGTCAACGCCTCCTTGACCGGACTCTCCACGGCCACCAGTCCCAGCAGCAGGTGCTCGGTGGCGATGTACTCGTCCGTCATCCCAGCCGCGACCTCGAGCGCCTTGGCGAAGACCCGGGTGAGCGCCGGGGATGCCGCGGGGGTGGCCACGGTGGCGCCGGAGGCGCTGGGCAGCCGGACGGTGAGCTCGTCGATCGCGGCGCCGAGTGCCTGCAGGTCGACCCCGGACTTCTCCAGCAGGGTAGGGGTGATGCCGCCGTCCTGGCGCAGCAGCGCGAACGCCAGGTGCGCCGGCGCCAACTGGGCGTTGCCTGCGGCCACCGCCGCGGTCTGGGCAGCGTTGATCGCTTCCACGCTGCGTGAGGTGAACGTCGAACCGTCCATGAACTCCCCCTCCAGGGCTGTTGGGTCCATCGTGACGGACGCTGCTCGGTCCGTCATCGACCTAACGAAGCCAAAGTTGAGTCCATTCCCCTCAACTTGGGGAAGTTTCCGGCTAGCCGGAGTTGCGCGCCGGGATCGCGAGGGTCAGCACCAGCGCGGCCGCGGAGGCGGCAAGCGAGATCAGGATGGCGAGGGTGAGCCCGTGCTCGGAGGGGAGCTCGACCGAGCCCAGCCGGACGGTCTCGTGAGCGAGCACGGTACCGATTACTGCGGCGGAAAGGGAGGTGCCGACTGATCGCATCAGTGCGTTCAGGCCGTTGGCCGCTGCGGTCTCCTTGACCGCCACCGCCCCCATGATGAGCGCCGGCATGGCGGCGTACGCGACCCCGACCCCGGCGCTGGTGATCGCGCCGGCGAGCGAGATCTGCCACCACTCGGCCCGCAGGAAGAGCAGCACGGTGTAGCCGACAGCGATGATCGCGACGCCGGTCATGAGCGCCGCTCGCGGACCGCGCGCAGCAGTGATCCGGGCACCGACGTCGGAGAAGAAGTACATCGCGAAACCACCCGGCATCAGTACGAGGCCGGCCTGGGTCAGAGTCAGCCCGATACCGTGCCCGAGCACCTCGGGGGCCAGCAGGATCTGGATCGGGACGAGCGACATCCCGTACATGGCGAAGCCGGCGCCGATGGAGGCGATGTTGGTGAACAACACCTGCGGCCGGGCGGTGGTGCGGAGGTCGACCAGCGGAGCCGCGGAGCGCAGCTCCCACAGGCCCCAGATCGCGAAGACGAGGGCGGAGCCGACCAGCAGGCCGAGCGTGAGCGGGTCGCTCCATCCCCAGTCGCCGCCCTTGCTGATCGCCAGGAGCAACATCACCAGGGCGGCCGCGAGACCGAAGGCGCCGAGGAAGTCGAAACGGGCGGGGGTGCGGACCGGCGACTCGGGCACGAATGCCAGCACCGCCACGATGCCGATCACACCGAGGCCGGCGGCGACCCAGAAGAGCGCGTGCCAGTTGGCCTTCTCGACGATCAAGGCAGCCACCGGCAGGCCGATCGCCCCGCCGACGCCGAGGGTCGCACTAACCCGGGCAACGGCAGGACCGACCTTCTCGACCGGCAGTTCGTCACGCATGACGCTGATCCCCAGGGCGATCGCGCCCATGGCCATCCCCTGCAAGGCGCGGCCGGCGATCACCGGGACGAGACTGTCGGAGACAGCACAGAGGAGCGATCCGGCGACCAGGAAGCCGAGACTGATCACCAGCATCAGCCGCTTGCCGACCATGTCGCCCAAGCGCCCGGAGATCGGCATCGTGACCGCTGCGGTCAGCAGGGTCGCGGTGACGGCCCAGGAGGTGTTCGAGGCTCTGGCGCCGAGCAGGGTCGGCAGCAGCGGGATCAGCGGGACGATCATCGTCTGGGTCAGTGCTACGACGATCCCGCAGTAGCAGGCGACCGCGACGATCCGGCCCTGATTCGCGAGCTGCTGCTCGGCGGCATCGGGCAAGGTCGCGGTCGTCGTCATCGGGTCCTCCCAGGCGGTACGCCGTCCGGACGTGGCGGCTTGATATGTATCATACACATGATGTGTACTGTGCATATCGCCCGCCGGCGAGAGGAGCGTCACAGTGCCGACCACCCGAACGACCGCTGCTTGCCTGGCCGCGACGATCCAGCTTCTCGAGCAGGAGCTGACCCTGCTGGCCCGGCACCAGCTCAGCTCCGCCCAGCACACCCCCGACCTGAGCCTGGATCGCTCCGGCTACCAGCTGCTCACCCGCATCGAGCTCGGCCCGCTCACGCTGAAGCAGCTCGCCGAGGCCTTCCGGCTCGACATCTCCACGGTGAACCGGCAGATCGCAGCCCTACGCAAGAAGGGCCTGGTCGAGCGGGTCCCGGACCCCGGTGGAGGCATCGCCCGACTGCTCCGTCCGACCCGGCGCGGGCTCGACCTGCTGCACCAGGACCGCACGGTCCGACACACCCAGGTGAGCCGGGTGCTCGAGACCTGGGATCCGGCGGACGTCGTACAGCTCAACGAGCTGCTGGCGCGGTTCAACACCTCGATCGAGGAGCTCGAGGGCCAGTCCTGGCCCCGCCCCTGACCAGGCCGACCGACAGGCCGACCGATCGTGGGTCACTCCTGGGGGAGCTCGTGCACCGGCAGGTTCAGGACCTCGTCCTCGTCGACCAGGCAGGTCTTGCAGAAGTCGGCGCCGAACGGGGTGAGGTGGATCGAGCGGCGGATCACTTTCGCGAACCGCACCGAGTGCATCGCCGCGAGCACATCGGGCTGGGCCTCGACGACCTGATACTCCAACGGGTCCTCGAGCTGCTCACGGGAGAACCAGATCAGGCCGAGCCGGAACAGGTTGTTCAAGTACGCCGGAACCTCGTCGAGGTAGCGGACCCCGGCGCGCGGGCCGATCATCGTCAGGCCCGCCGAGAGCAGGTTCGAGCTGACCATCCCGACCGGTCCGCCGGTGCGTACGTCGACCGAGGGCTGCGGTCCGCCGCGCAGGAGCAGGAGCAGGATGCGTGCCTCGTCCGGCGCCACCTCTTCGAGGATCCGCCCGTACGCCGGGTGCGCCTCGTCGTCGCTCCAGACGTCGCGGGACTTGCGCAGCAGCACCTCGCCGCGCTCACGCAGCGTCAGCTCGTCGCGACCGGGGTCGCGCGTGGGCTCGTCACTGCTCATCACCGAGGTCAGGGTCACGCTTGCCTCGAAGAGCGCGACCGGGATCGACACCCCGGCCGACACCTTGGAGGCCACCCCGGAGATCGCCCGGGTCGCGTCGGCCAGGTCGGTCGCCACCCCCCGGACCAGGTCCCCGGCAGCAGCCGGATCGGTGAGCGCCCGGGCCAGGTTGCGCGCCGAGCGTGCACCCGAACCGGCTGCCCAGGAAGCCGACCGCAGCCACGCCGTACCGGCGATCCGGGCCACGCCGGGAAGCGCGTCGGCCGCGCCTTCCCACACTGCCGGACTGCGGTCCGGCCTGCCGCCTGTTCCGTTGCGCTCGCTCGTCACGTTCACTGTCCTCCTACCCCGAAGAACGCCAGGTGGATGACCCCGCCGGCGAAGCCCATGATCGCGCCGTGGGCGTAGAGCATCCACTCGTCTTCCTTGATCGCCGCCCGCATCATGTCGACGAAGTCGCGCGGCGGCAGTTCCTTGGTTCGCTGGGCGACCAGCGTGCGGATCTTGTCCGCCTGGCGCTTGCTGAACGCCGGGTCCCGGAAAGGCGTGATCGTCCGGTCGACGGCCTCGTTGGCCACGGCGTCGCGGATGTTGTCGAAGTTTCGCCGGCCGATCGCGATCCGCACCGCGCCCCGGACCGGTCCGGCGGCCTGGTCGATCGCCGGCAGCATCGCGGTGGCCAGCATCTGCCGGGTGCGGTCACCGCGCGGACCGTCGAGCAAGAAGTCCCCGATCCGCTCGAGGGTGATCACATCGTCGGCGATGATCTGGGCGTAGACCTCGGCTGCCTCGTTCTGGCGACGCAGGAAGAGGCCGTGCACCTTGATACCCAGGATCCGTTTCGGCTCCGGCGGTTCGAAGATCAGCCACATGCCGAGGGCGTTGGTGACCCAGCCGACGACGATGCCGAGGAGGGGCAGCAGCCACCACAGCCCGAACCAGTGGTCGACGATCGCCACCGGGATTCCGAGCAGGAACCCGAAGATGAACCCGAAGGCCACCATCAGGTTGAGCTCCTTCTGACCGAAGTCGCGGAAGATTCGCACGACGAGCGCCGGGTTCGCCTCGAAGTGGTCGATCACCATGATCTTCGGGTCGAGGAGCTGGTCGATGTGGATCCCGATCTCTTCGGTGATCCCGTGCACCACCGTCGGGAGCTGCGCCTGGACCCGGGCGATGATCGCCTGCCGGGCGGGTCGCGGCAGGTCCCGCCACAGGTTCGGGTGCTCGCGGGCCATGATGTCCTCGATCATCCGCGGCATGTCCGGCTCGAAGACCTTGACGATGTGCTCGGCGATCTTGTCGGGCTCCAGCTGTTGGTAGAACTCGGCGGGGGTTCCCAGCTTGGCGATCGCCTTGTCGACGGCGATGCTGCCCATCTTGGCCGCGCGGGCCGGCACGATCCCCTGCCAACCGATCCCGCCCTGGAGGATGCCGGGCACTTCCTGGAGCTTGCGCGGCAGCACCCGGGCGAACTGCTTGAGCCCCGGGACCGAGACGCCGTAGAACCGGACCGGCGAGAACAGCATGATCAGGCCGGTCCAGTTGATTAGGAAACCGATCACCCCGGTGAAGACCGGGATGGTGGCGATATGGATCCACCCCTGCAGGTCGACGTTCTGGAAGTACCAGTCAGTCTCCAACAACGCCACTGAGTGCCCCACCTTCGTCGCGTGCCACGAGCCGGTGCTGAGACTAACGGCTCAGCCGAGGATCGTCACTGCGACTTCAGGCACACGACTGGACCGAGTAGTACCGCAATGCCGGTCACTGGAACGGATTCAGAGTGCCCCGGGTCCGGAGGACCGGCAGATTCGGACGCCGCTCGGCCAACGCCGCAGCCGTCTGGTCCAGGGCGGACTGGAGAGCGCGGGCACGTCCGAGGAGCTCGGCGTTGCGGGCCCGGAGCGCCAGGACCTGGTTCTCCAGGTCGATGATCCGGCGTACGCCTTCAAGGCCGATGCCGGCAGCGGTCAGCTCGGCGACCACCCGCAGCGCCTCGATGTCGTTGAGGGAGTAGCGCCGACCGCCACCACCGGTCCGGCCCGGCGAGACCAGGCCGATCCGGTCGTACTGGCGGAGGGTCTGCGGGTGCAGCCCGGTGAGTTCGGCTGCCACGCTGATCACATAGACAGGAGTGGACGGTCCCGGAGTCCTGGCTCCCGAACCTGCACCTGATCTCGGCATCACGAGCTCCTCTCGCGCGATCGCAGACCCGCTCGCGGGTCCCGGTCCGCGGTGGCCGCGCGGTACGCGAGCAGCGCCTCGCGGGCCGCGTCGTCGAGCTCGGTCGGAACCTGGACCTCCACGGTCACCAGCAGATCACCCCGTACGTCGCCGGAGCCAGCACCCTTGACCGGCGCGCCGCGCCCGCGGACCCGGAGCACCCGGCCGTTCGGCGTACCGGCGGGGATGCGGAGCGTCACTGGACTGCCACCGAGGGTGGGCACGGTGATCTGGGCGCCCAGCGCCAGCTCGTCGTAGGAGACCGGAGCGACGAGGGTCAAGTGGTCGCCCTTCCGGCCGAAGATCTCGTGCGCCGCGACCCGGACCGTCACGAAAAGGTCCCCGGCCGGGCCGCCACCATCACCAGCAGCGCCCTTGCCCTTGAGCCGGATCCGCTGTCCGTCCTTCACCCCGGCGGGGAGGCGGGCCTGGATGGTTCGGCTGGACCGGCCGCGGCCCGAGCCGTGGCAGGACGGGCAGGTATCGGAGTAGATGACCTGGCGACCATGGCACTCCGGGCAGGTCTCGTTCATGGCGAACCCGCCGCCCATTTTGTTCACAACCATGCCGGCGCCGCCGCAGGTCGGACAGACGTGCGGCTTCGTGCCGGGCTTGCCGCCGGTCCCGCGACAGTTCTCGCAGGCGGAGTCCGCAGAGAGCCGGAGTGAGATGGTGGTGCCGTCCAGCGCATCGGTGAAGGAGATCGCGGCCTCGGTCTCGAGGTCGGCGCCGCGGGCCGCGCGACGCTGTCCGCCGCGCGGAGAACCGCCGTTGCCACCAGCCCCGAAGAAGCCGCCGAGCAGGTCGGAGAGATCGAATCCGGCCCCACCAGGCGCGCCGCCGAAGTTGCCCCCCGGGCCCGCGAAACCACCGGCGTAGAGCGAGCGCATCTCGTCGTACTCGCGGCGCTTCTTCTCCTCGCCGATGACGTCGTACGCCTCGGCAACTTTCTTGAAACGCTCCTCGGCAGCAGCGTCACCGGGCTTGGAGTCGGGGTGGTTCGCGCGCGCCAGCTTGCGATAGGCCTTCTTGATCGCAGCCGGATCGGCGTCCTTCTCGATACCGAGGACCTTGTAGAAGTCCTTGTTCGCCCAATCTGCGTTGGACATCGCCACCCCTCCTCTCTGTTGTGGTTGAGCTTGTCGGACCCCTACTCGCCGGCCGGATCCACCACCAGCACCTGCGCAGCGCGTACGACGCGGTCACCGATCTTGTAGCCGGCCTTCGCGATGTGCTTGCAGGTCGGGGTGGTGACCTCGGGGTCCGTGCCGACGTGCGAGAGCGCCTCATGCAGCAGCGGGTCGAACGGATCGCCCGGGTCGCCGAACCGACTCAGGCCGAGGCCTTCGACGATCCGGGTCAGCTGCTCGGCCACGCCTTTGAAGCCACCCTCGAGCTCTCCGGCCTCGCGGGCGCGGTCGATGTTGTCGAGGACGTCGAGCATCGGCGCGAGCACCGCGAAGACAGCGTTCTCCCGGACCAGGTCGCGGTCGCGGTCGACCCGACGCTTGTAGTTGAGGAACTCCGCCTGCAGTCGTTGCAGGTCGGCGGTCCGCTCGGCGGCCTGCTGTTGCGCCGCGGTCAGCGGGTCGACGAACTCCACCTCGGCCACGTCCTGCGGCTCCAGCGGCCCGCCCTCCTCGAGGAGGTTGTCGATGCCGCTGATGTCGTCGGGGACGACCGGGAAGCCGGGGTCATCCGGGCCGGGCTGGGGAGCCGGGTTGTCGCCCGGCTCCCCACCCTGCGCGTCCGAGGTCACTTCGACTCGTCCTCGTTCGGCTCGTCGACGATCTCGGCATCGACGACGTCGTCGTCCGCCGCGGCGTCGCCATCGGCTTCGCTGCCGTCGGCGCCAGCGCCGTCCGCCTCGCTCGCGTACAACGCGGCGCCCATCTTCTGGCTGGACTCCCCGAGCTTGGTGATCGCTGCAGTGAGCGCGTCCGACTCGGCATTCTCGTCCTCGAGCAGGGCCTTCAGCGCGGCGACGTCATCGTTCACCTCGGTCTTCACGTCCTCGGGCAGCTTCTCGTCGTTCTCGGAGACAAACTTCTCGGTGCTGTAGACGAGGCTGTCGGCCTGGTTGCGGACCTCCACTGCTTCGCGCCGCTTGGCGTCTTCCTCGGCGTACTGCTCGGCGTCGGCCACCATCCGCTGGATGTCGTCCTTCGAGAGAGCACTACCGCCGGAGATCGTCATCGACTGCTCCTTGCCGGTGCCCTGGTCCTTGGCAGCGACGTGGACGATGCCGTTCGCGTCGATGTCGAAGGTGACCTCGATCTTCGGCACCCCCCGAGGAGCGGGCGGGAGCCCCGTGAGCTCGAAGTTGCCGAGCGCCTGGTTCTGCGCCCACATCTGGCGCTCGCCCTGCGCGACCTTGATCTCCACCGAAGGCTGGTTGTCGTCGGCGGTGGTGAAGATCTCCGAGCGCTTGGTCGGGATCGTGGTGTTCCGCTCGATCAGCGTGGTCATCACGCCGCCCTTGGTCTCGATGCCGAGGGAGAGCGGGGTGACGTCGAGGAGCAGCACGTCCTTGACCTCGCCCTTGAGGACACCGGCCTGCAGGGCCGCGCCGATGGCGACGACCTCGTCGGGGTTGACGCCCTTGTTGGGCTCCTTGCCGCCGGTCAACTCACGCACCAGGTCCGACACCGCGGGCATCCGGGTCGAGCCGCCGACCAGCACGACGTGATCGATCGCGCTGACCGCGATCCCGGCGTCCTTGACGGCCTGCTGGAACGGCCCCTTGGCCCGGTTCAGCAGGTCCTGGGTGAGCCGCTGGAACTCGGCCCGCGTCATCGTGACATCCAGGTGCAGGGGACCGTCCGGGCTCGCCGTGATGTACGGCAGGTTGATCGTCGTGGACTGGGACGCCGACAACTCGATCTTGGCCTTCTCGGCCGCCTCGCGCAGCCGCTGCATCGCCATCTTGTCCTTGGCGAGGTCGATGCCGCCGTTGCTCAGCATGAACTGCTTGACCAGGTGCTCCACGACCCGCTGGTCCCAGTCGTCGCCGCCGAGGCGGTTGTCGCCGGAGGTTGCTTTCACCTCGATGACGCCGTCGCCGATCCCGAGCAGGGACACGTCGAAGGTGCCGCCACCGAGGTCGAAGACCAGGATCGTCTGCTCCTTCTCACCCTTGTCCAGCCCGTACGCCAACGCCGCGGCGGTGGGCTCGTTGACGATGCGCAGCACGTTGAGACCGGCGATCTCGCCGGCTTCCTTGGTGGCCTGGCGCTCGTGGTCGGAGAAGTACGCCGGCACCGTGATGACGGCGTCGGTGACAGGCTCACCGAGGTAGGCCTCCGCGTCGCGCTTGAGCTTCTGCAGCACGAACGCACTGATCTGCTGGGGCGTGAAGTCCTTGCCGTCCAGGGACTGCTTCCAGTCGGTGCCCATGTGCCGCTTCACCGAGCGGATCGTGCGGTCGACGTTGGTGACGGCCTGCCGCTTCGCGACCTCGCCGACGAGGACCTCGCCGTTCTTGGCGAACGCGACGATCGAGGGGGTGGTGCGGGCGCCCTCGGCGTTGGCGATGACGGCGGGCTCACCGCCTTCGAGGACGGCGACGCAGGAGTTGGTGGTGCCGAGGTCGATGCCGACCGCTCGTGCCATGAAGACGTCTCCCTGTAGGTGCAGTGCGGGTGCAGTGCGGGTGCAGTGCGGGTGCAGTGCTGTGCGGGTGAGGTGAGGTGAGGTGCTGTACGGGTCACGTGCTGTACGGGTTGATTGCCGCGCGAGTTGAGTGCCTTGCGCTCATCCTACCGGCCCGGCCGCAAGATGTCCATCACGGATTGCGTCTGATCGACTCAGGTTTCCTGCTGCCGCACCGGACGTGCGAATGTGGCTGGTGCTCAACAGGATGCGCAACCGGTCGGGCGGTCCGAGCGTGCTGATCCGGGCGCTGGCGCTGCTGCTCGCCCTGCTGCTCGCCGGCCCGCTCACCCTGCTGCTGCTCCGCGCCGCCGTACGTGCCCTGGTGGCACTGTGACCGATGGCTGGCGGGTGGCTCTGGATGTCGGCTGGCCAACCCGTTGGCGGTCCCGGGCCTGACCCGACCGGCCCCGCCGCGCCGCGCCGCCGTGTCATCCTGCTCGGCGACACCGGCCTGTCGTGAGCCTGATGTCCGGATCGCGACGCGCGGCAACCCGGTAGGGCCATCGACGCGCGGTCGGGCGCCACCTGCCCAGCGGCGGAACAGCCCGGCTGCACCTCTCAGCCCGGCCTGCACCTTTCAGCCCGGCTGCACCCATCACGAAGCCGGCCGCCCGCCCTCACCGTGGTTGCGGCCGAGGGGGGCCCTCCGCCGAGCGGAGCGGGCAGCAGCACCCCAGAATGAGTGGATCGGCGCACCGTTACCGGCCGGTAGTCTCGCGCGTCCGCGGCGGTTAGGATTCGCGCGCGCGGCCGTCTCTGCCCGGGGCGGTCGCCTCGTACCAGGAGGACCTGTGGACACGCACATGCTCGTGCGCCTCGTGCTCGGCCTAACGATCATGGTGGTGGCCCTTGCCGTGGCCGGCCGGCGGGTGTTCTTCCTCTACCGGCTGGTCTCCGCGGGGCAACCCAGCCCCGGCCGGCTGGACAACGCGCCGCGCCGCGTGGTCGCCCAGCTCACCGAGGTGTTCGGGCAGAAGAAACTGCTCACGTGGAGCGTCCCCGGGCTGGCGCACTTCTTCGTGTTCTGGGGCTTCATCATCCTCACGTTCACGATCATCGAGGCCGTCGGAGCGCTGTTCCAGGAGGACTTTGCCATCCCGTTTATCGGGCACAGCGCCGCGCTGGGCTTCCTGGAGGACTTCTTCGGCGTGGCCGTGATGCTTGGGATCATCACCTTCGGTGTCCTGCGGCTGCTCAACAACCCGGCTACCAAGCAGCGCGACTCGCGGTTCTACGGCTCCCACACCGGCGCCGCCTGGGCAGTACTCAGCCTGATCCTCCTTGTCGTCGTGACGCTGTTCGGCATCCGCGCGGCGCAACTCAACACCGGCGTCTCGCCGTGGCAGGGCACCCCGCACGCTCCGTTCTTCTCCTACGTCATCTCGCGGGCGCTGCACCCGCTCGGCCTGACGGCCAACCGGCGCATCGAGGACGTGATGGTCACCGGGCAGATCGCCGTCGTCTTCGGGTTCCTGGTGCTCGTGACGTACTCCAAGCACCTGCACATCTTCACGGCTCCGCTGAACGTTCTGACCAAGCGCATCCCAGACCGGACGGCGCTCGGCGGGCTGCAGCCGATGATGAGCGGCGGCAAGGTCCTCGAGCTCGAGGAGGCCGACCCCGACGTCGACACCTTCGGGGTCGGCAAGGTCGAGGACTTCTCATGGACCGCGATGCTCGACATGGCGACCTGCACCGAATGCGGCCGGTGTCAGAGCCAGTGCCCGGCCTGGAACACCGGCAAGCCGCTCAGTCCGAAGCTGCTGATCATGAACCTGCGCGACCACCTGTTCGCCAAGGCGCCGTACGTCCTGGGCAACCGGACCGCGCCAGAGGACCATGTCCCGAACTTCCACGACGCGGGCACCGACACCGGTCACCACGTGCCCGAGTCCGGCTACGAGCGGGTCATGGGGAGCACGCCCGACCAGGCCGCCCGGCCGCTGGTCGGCACCGCCGAGGAGGGCGGGGTGATCGACCCCGACGTGCTGTGGAGCTGCACCACCTGCGGCGCCTGCGTCGAGCAGTGCCCCGTCGACATCGAGCACGTCGACCACATCCTGGACATGCGCCGCTACCAGGTGCTGATCGAGTCGGCGTTCCCGAGCGAGGCCGGCGTGATGCTGCGCAACCTGGAGAACACCGGCAACCCGTGGGGCCTGAACAACAAGGCCCGCGAGGACTGGATG
>JBKJHO010000033.1:0-23222 GCA_046598915.1 Marmoricola sp.
CGGTACATGTCCCACACCCACGCGTCGGTCATCGAGACCTCGAAGAAGACGTCCCCGGCCTCGGTACGCGCCTTCACGTCCACCTGGTTGCACAGGTAGAAGCGCCGGTCGGTCTCCACGACGTACTTGAAGATGCCGACGACGTCGCGATACTCGCGGTAGAGCGTCAGCTCCATCTCGGTCTCGTACTTCTCGAGATCCTCAGCACTCATCGCAGTCCTCGCTCATCGGCTCGTTTCTTCCCACGTGTCCTGCAGGTCCAGCTCGAGCTGCGGCTCGAGGCTGAAGGGCCCTGACAGCGGTGCTGCGACACTCGAGCCGGCTGCGCGTCGTACGTTCACGAATCGCATCCGGTGGATCGGACACGGTCCGTGCTCGGTCAGCGCCTCGGAGTGCTCCGCGGTGACGTAACCCTTGTGCGTAGCGAAATCGTAGTGCGGCCAGAGCTCGTGCTGCTGCACCATCAGCCGATCGCGGGTCACCTTCGCGATCACCGACGCGGCCGAGATGCAGGCGGCCACCCGGTCGCCCTTCCACATAGCCAGCCCCGGTACGTCGAGGCCGTCGACTCCGAACCCGTCGGTGAGGACGTACGCAGGCCGCACCTCCAGGCGGGCCAGCGCCCGTCGCAGTGCCTCGACGTTGGCCACATGCATCCCGAGCCGATCGCACTCACCGGGCTCGATGACCACCACGGACCAGGCCAGCGCCCGCTTCACGACCTGGTTGTAGCAGCGCTCCCGCGCCTTTGCAGTGAGCAGCTTGGAGTCCGCGAGCTCGGGGACCAGCCCGGCCCTGCCCTCGGGCAGGATCGCCGCTGCGGCCACCAGAGGCCCGGCACAAGCGCCACGACCGGCCTCGTCGACCCCGGCGACCGGCGAGAGCCCGGCGCGCCGGAGGGCGCGTTCGTAGCCGTACAGCCCTGCGTCGCGCCGGATCGTCGCACCACGAGGCAAGCCGGAGGAGGCAGTCATCGTGCGGTCCTCGTCAGGAGGAGGGGATTCCCTTGAAGGTGTCCGGCGTGTGGATCCGCTCAGCGCGCTTCCACGGCCAGATCAGGGCCCACACCTTGCCAACCACGAGGTCTTCCTTGACGTACCCGCCACCTGGCTCCCCGATGTGGCCGCGGGAATCGAAGGAGTTGTTGCGGTTGTCGCCCATGACCCACAGGTGCCCGGCGGGAACCCGGATGTCGAACGCTTGGTCCGAGGGCAGCGTGTTCTCCGGCAAGTAGCTCGACTCCTTGAGCGCCTTGCCGTTGATCGTCATCAGCCCCTTGGTGTCGCAGCACTTCACCCGGTCGCCACCGACACCGATCACCCGCTTCACCAGGTGGCCGCCGGAGGGGTAGAGGCCGATCGCCTCGAGCGACTTGGTCAGCAGGTTCGTAGCGCTACGCGTCTCGGCGTCGTTCAACCAGCCGCCGGGGTCCTTGAACACCACGATGTCGCCGCGCTGCGGACCATCGCCGCCCCAGTAGGAAACCTTCTGCACCAGGATCCGGTCGTTCTTGATGAACAACGGCTCCATCGACTCCGACGGGATGTAGAACGCCTGCACGAAGAAGTACTTGATGGCCACCGCGAGCACGAGGGCGATCGTGAGCAGAAGCAGGCTCTCCTGCCAGACCGGGAGCGGATTCTTGTCCTTGTGGGACGCAGCCTTCTTGCCAGGAGGGGTCTCCTGTGCCGTTCCGGCAGCAGCCGCCCCGCGCTCGGGGAAAGGATCAGTCACGTGCGGAGCCTAACCATGGGTGCCAACGAGCCGGAGGGACTCAGGCCTCGCGGCGCTCCTTGATCTTCGCCGCCTTGCCGCGCAGGTTGCGGAGGTAGTACAGCTTCGCGCGACGGACGTCACCGCGGGTGACGATCTCGATCTGTTCGAAGATCGGGGAGTTGATCGGGAAGGTGCGCTCGACACCGACACCGAAGGAGACCTTCCGGACCGTGAAGGTGCGGCCGATGCCGGAGCCCTGGACGCGGATCACCACGCCCTGGAAGACCTGGACCCGGGAGCGGTTGCCCTCGACGACCTTCACGTGGACCTTGACGGTGTCACCCGCGCGGAACGCGGGGACGTCGGTTCGCACGGAGGCGGCGGACAGGGCATCGATGACGTTGGTCATGGTGTCTCCTCGCGATCGCCACAGGTCAGCCGCGGATCAGGTTGCTAGTTCAGGGAGTCGGACCCGGTCTGGGTGGCCGTCGCGCTGCGCCCCCTGTGGCAGGTGCTCACGCGGATCTCCGGTTCGTGTGCTCCGAACGATCGTGGCCGACTGGGCCGAGGAGCAAGTCTGCCAGAGGCAGGGCCCGAAGCGGAAATCCGAGGTCGATCTCCGCTCGATCCAGCCGGCGTCCTCCCAAGAACCGGATGAGTCATTGCTTCTTGGTCATCGCCTTGGTCATCCGGACGACACCGGGCTCGGCCTCGCCGCGCAGACGGTAGCCGGCCTTGCGGTACATCCGCTGGTTGCGCTCGCTCCCGGCACCGGTGAACAGCACGAATCCCGTCGTCGGCGCGGGGGCTAGTCCCTCGATCCGTTCGAGCAGGACCCGGCCGAGCCCTGAGCCCTGCAGGTCCGGGGCGACCATGAGCCGCCCGATGTCCCAGGTCTCGTCGTCGAGCCGCGCCCGGACCGCTCCCACCAACCGGCCTGCCGAGCGCACCACCAGGACGGTGTCGCTGTGCGTCCAATCGACGACGTCGTCGAGAGTCTCCTCGAGCGCGTAGATCCGCACCCCGGGATTGGCGCGCTGCTCCTGGACCCAGCAGGCCCGCTGCAGCGTCAGGATCTCGCCGGCATCCGCCGGTACGACGAACCGGATCTCGAGGTCCTCCAACGTGTCCGCGGGGTGCCGGAGGTCGGGACGTCGCTGCGCCGTACGACGCTCCGCCTGGTCGGTGCGCCAGGCCGCGATCCGGCCGTGGTCACCGGAGAGCAGCACCTCGGGGACGTCGTGCCCTCGCCACGTTGCCGGCTTGGTGAAGACCGGGTACTCCAGCAGCCCGTCGGCATGCGACTCCTCGACCAGGGACGCGGCGTTACCCATGAAGCCAGGGATCAGTCGCGCGACGGCCTCGATGATCGCGAGCGCGGCCACCTCACCGCCGTTGAGGACGTAATCGCCCAAGGAAATCTCGCGTACCTCGTACCGTGCGGCGGCATCGTCGATGACCCGTTGGTCGATGCCCTCGTAGCGCCCGCAGGCGAAGACAAGGTGCTCGCAGGTGGACAGGTCCTCGGCGAGGGCCTGGGTGAACGGGACCCCCGACGGCGTCGGTACGACAAGAACGGGCCGCCCGGCGGACGGGCCCGCGGCGAGCACGTGGTCCAGCGCCTCGCCCCACGGTTCCGGCTTCATCACCATGCCCGCTCCGCCGCCGTACGGGCTGTCGTCGACGGTCCGGTGCCGGTCGGAGGTGAAGGTGCGCAGGTCGTGGACCGCGAGGTCGAGCAACCCCTTCTCCCGGGCCTTGCCGGGCAGGGAGAGCTGGAGCGGGGCCAGGTAGTCGGGGAAGATCGAGATGACGTCGATGCGCACTGCAGTCCTCCTCGTCCGTCGTCCGGGGGCGGCTTCCCGGGGGCACGACCTGGCGCCCACCCTATGGTGGCCGGTGCCGCGACGACCTGCCTGTGACCGGGACCGATCGTCGGGACCCGGCCGGAGGCGATCAGTCCAGGTCGCTGAGCAGACCCGGGAGGTCTGCCACCACGATCCGGGCGCCGGGAACGTCGACCTCCGGGACGAGCTGGCTGACGAAAGGCACCAGCACGTCAGCACCCTCGGTAGCGATGACCAGCAGGTCCTGGGCGGTCCCGTGCATGACTTCCTTGAGGGTGCCCACCTCGCGACCGTCGGTCGTCAGGACCTGGAGCCCGACGAGCTGATGATCGTAGAACTCTTCCGGGTCCTCAGGGCGCTCGTCAGGGTCGAAGGCCACCGACAGCAGCGTCCCTCGTGCCCCCTCGGCCGCGCTGCGGTCGTTGAGCTCCTCAAAACGGACGAGCAAGCGACCCGAGTGCCACCGGGACCCGGCAACCGTCATCGTCGACGGAACCGGGGCACGGCCGGCGTTGTCACGCGCGGGTGCTTCGCTCCCCCGCGACGGCGTCGTGGGTCGCTTGCTCTGGGTCATCAGCCGTGCGCCGGCGGCGAACCGTCGGTCCGGCTCGTCGGTACGAGGCTCTACGGAGACCTCGCCCTTGATGCCGTGCGGCTTGCCGATCCGGCCGACCACGATCGTCTCGCCAGAAACCGGAGTGGTACTCACCCCGGTCAGCTCCTGCGGTCGACGTCCACGAAGTCGACCCGGGCGCCGTTGCGCCCCGCGAGGGCGGAGACGACGGTCCGGAACGCGGTCGCCGTACGGCCGTTGCGGCCGATCACCTTGCCCAGGTCGGCCGGGTTGACGCGGACCTCCAGGATCGAGCCCCTGCGGAGCTCCTTGTCCCGGACCGAGACGTCGTCGGGGTTGTCGACGACGCCACGGACCAGGTGTTCAAGCGCTTCGGCCAACATCGGGCTCAGGCCTCGGTGGGCTTGTCGGCTGCGGGAGCCTCGTCGGCAGCAGCCTCAGCGACCGGCGCCTCTTCAGCAGCAGGAGCCTCAGCGGCGGGCGCCTCAGTCGGCGCCTCTTCGGCGGCAGGAGCCTCAGCGGCGGGCGCTTCGGCGGCGGCCTTCTCGACCTTCGGCTCCTCGGCCTTCTTGGCCTTCTTGGTCACGGCGTCACGCTTCGGCTCGTTCGCGGCGTCCTTGAGGGCTTCGTTGAAGATCTCGGTCTTGTCGCGCTTCGGCTCGGCAACCTTGAGGGTGCCCTCGGCGCCCGGAAGACCCTTGAACTTCTGCCAGTCACCGGTGATCTTGAGGATCGCCGCGACGGCGTCGGACGGCTGAGCGCCGACACCGAGCCAGTACTGGGCCCTGTCGGAGGTGATGTCGATGTACGACGGCTCCTCCTTGGGGTGGTACTTGCCGATCTCCTCGATGACCTTGCCGTCCCGCTTCTTGCGGGAGTCGACGACGACGACGCGGTAGTACGGCTGACGGATCTTGCCCATGCGCTTCAGGCGAATCTTGACGGACACTTGTGTGGTGTCTCCTTGCGAGTTCTGGAGTGGGTGAACAACCGGAACCAGGTGGGGACCGGGTCGGTTGATCGGGGGGCTCGTTCGACGCGGATGAGAGGGTCCTTGTCGAGCGAGACTCAGCCCGTCATTCTGCCAGAGATCACTCCGGTGTCGAAATCAAGGACCTATTCCAACTGACACGGTGCTGCAGCGGAGCAGTCAGCGGTGCCCAGCTCCGCGATCGCGTCCCCGTCGCGCCCGCCCACGCCAGCGGCTAGCGTCGCGGGCCGATGACCTGACCACGCAGCACGATGCAGGACGGCTCCCGCAGCACCGACAGATCAGCGAGCGGGTCCCGCGGGTAGACCACGAAATCCGCCGGGGCACCCTCGGTCAAGGTCGGGTTGTGCCCGAGCCAGGCGCGGGCACGCCAGGACGCGGCTCCGAGGGCGTACTCGGCGGGAAGGCCCAGCTCGGCCATCGCCAGCACCTCCCCGGGGAGATTGCCGTGCTTGGAGCCGCCGCCCCCGTCCGAGCCCGCGTAGAGGCTGACACCAGCGTCGTACGCCGCCATGATCGTCTGCCGACGGCGGGCGTAGAGGTCGGTCATGGTCGCCGCGTACGCCGGGAACTTCTCGCGGCCGGCCTCGGCGTGCCCGGGGAAGGTGTCCAGCTGCATGACGGTCGGCACCAGGGCCACCCCCCGTGCGGCCATTGCCTCGACCAGGGCGGTGGTGAGCCCGGTGCCATGCTCGATGCAGTCGATGCCGGCCTCGATCAGGCCAGGCAGGACGTCGTACCCGAAGCAGTGCGCGGTCACCTTGGCGCCGTTCTCGTGCGCCGCCGTGATCGCCGCGGCAAACGCCTCCGCCGGGAACGAGGGCGTTAGGTCGCCCTCCTCCCGGGAGATCCAGTCCCCGACCAACTTGACCCAGCCGTCGCCCCGGCGAGCCTGCTTCGCGACCGTGGCGGCGAGGTCGACCGGCTCTACCTCGTCGGCGTAGTTGCGGATGTAGCGCCTGGTTCGGGCGATGTGCCGACCGGCACGGATCAACCGCGGTAGGTCCTCGCGCTGGTGGATCCAGGAGGTATCCAGTGCCGACCCGCAGTCCCGGATCAGCAGCGCTCCCCCGTCGCGATCGGCTATTGCCTGCTCCTCGGCCGTGGCTTTGTCGGTCGGACCGTGGTCGTCCAGGCCGATGTGGCAGTGCGCGTCGACCAGACCCGGGACGATCCAGCCCTCGGCGATCGTCTCCGACCCGGACTGGACCTGGTGCGTGATCGCACCCTCGACGACGTACAGGTCGGCGGGTTCTCCGTCCGGCAGCACCGGACCGCGGAATCTCATCACCGGCACTACCGGCTCACTTCAGGTACTGGTCGAGGCCCGCTGGCAGCTGGAAGTCCTCGGGGCTCAGGTCCTGGGCCCCGTTCGGCAGCCCGTTCGGCGACCCGTTCGGCAGCCCGAACGGATTGGCGGCCGGAGTCTCCGGCTGCTCGGCGTCCTGCTGCGCCCGCTTGGCAGGGTTGCCGGAGACGCGCTTGCCCTTGCCCTTCTTCGCCTGCGGAGCCTGGCGGGCCTTGGCGCGCTTGCCGAGCGCCATCCCCGGAGAGCCGGGCATCCCCGGCATGCCGCCGCCGCGGGCCATCTGCTGCATCATCTTCCGGGCCTCGAAGAACCGGTCCACCAGCTGGTTGACGTCCGCGACCGTCCGACCCGCACCCTTGGCGATCCGGGAGCGGCGCGAGCCGTCGATCATCTTCGGGTTGGCCCGCTCGGTCGGTGTCATCGACTGGATGATCGCCTGGATTCGGTCGATCTCGCGCTCGTCGAAGTTCTCCAGCTGGTCGCGGAACTGACCCATCCCGGGGAGCATCCCGAGCATCTTGGTCAACGAGCCCATCTTGCGGACCTGCAGCATCTGGTCCAGGAAGTCGTCGAGGGTGAAGTCCCCGGACTGCAGCTTCTCGGCGGCCTTCGCGGCCTGGTCGGCGTCGAAGGTCTTCTCCGCCTGCTCGATCAGGGTGAGCAGGTCGCCCATGTCGAGGATGCGCGAGGCCATCCGGTCGGGGTGGAAGAGGTCGAAGTCGGTGAGCTTCTCGCCGTTGGAGGCGAACATCACCGGCTTGCCGGTCATCTTCGCGATCGAGAGCGCTGCACCACCGCGAGCGTCACCGTCGAGCTTGGTGAGCACCACCCCGTCGTACCCGACGCCGTCGAGGAAGGCCTGCGCGGTGTTCACCGCGTCCTGGCCGATCATCGCGTCGACGACGAAGAGGACCTCGTCGGGGTTGACCGCGTCGCGGATCCCCGCCGCCTGCCGCATCAGCTCCTCGTCGATGCCGAGGCGACCGGCGGTGTCGATGATGACGACGTCGTGCAAGGTCCTACGAGCTTCCTCGACACCGGCCCGCGCGACCGCGATCGGGTCGCCGCCGTGCTCAACACCCTGGGCGTTGCCCGGCTCCGGGGCGAACACGGTCACACCGGCGCGTTCGCCGTTGACCTGGAGCTGCTGGACGGCGTTCGGCCGCTGCAGGTCGGCAGCGACCAACATCGGCGACTTGCCCTGGTCCTTGAGCCAGACCGCGAGCTTGGCGGCCAGCGTTGTCTTACCGGCACCTTGGAGGCCAGCGAGCATGATCACGGTCGGCGGGTTCTTCGCGAACTCCAGCCGGCGGGTCTCGCCGCCGAGGATACCGACGAGCTCCTCGTTGACGATCTTGATGACCTGCTGGGCCGGGTTCAGGGCACCGCTGACCTCGGAGCCCCTGGCCCGCTCCTTGACTGCGGCGATGAAGTCCTTGACCACAGGCAGCGCGACGTCTGCCTCGAGCAGCGCGAGGCGGATCTCGCGCGCGGTGGCGTCGATGTCTGCTTCGGAGAGCTTGCCCTTGCCTCGAAGGCTCTTGAAGCTCTCGGACAAACGGTCGGAAAGGGTGTTGAACAAGACGGTCCTCGGAGTCGATACGTCAGGAACTGCGCGTGCCCAGGGTAGTTCACCCTGCGAAGGTGGCTGAGTGGTCGGTCAAGATCCGTGGGACGCGTCGAGCGCGGCCCGTACGGCGGCCACCGCCTCGGCCGCCCGGCTCTCGCTCAACGCACTGTCGTACGACTCCTGGACGTAGAAGACGTCCACTGCCTGCGGTCCGAGGGTGTCTACGTGGGCGGACGCCACGGTCAGCCCGAGCCCGGCCAGCGCCGCACAGACCAGGTAGACCACGCCGGGGCGGTCGGCCGCCCGGACCTCCAGAACGGTGGCCCGCTCGGAGGCCTCCGGGTGCAGCACCACGATAGGTGCCAGCTTCGCATCGGCGTGGGCGCGGAGCCGGGTCCGCGCGTCCAGGCGTCCTTCGGCGATCGCCTCGAGCTGCTCGCGCATGACTGCGGCGTCCAGCCCGGTCCGGACGACCTGCCACTGCGAGATGCCGATCCCCTCGTCGGTCCACGCCCGCGCGGCCCTGACCGACACCCGTTGCAGGGCCAGCATCGCGGCAGCATCGGCCAGCAGCCCGACCCGGTCCTCGGACATCACGGTGACGGTCGAGCCGTCTGCGTTCTCCTCCGCAGTCACGACGACCTCGGACGGCGAGGCGCGCAGCGACGCCGGCACCGGCACGGCGCGAGGCTCGGTCTCGAACGTCAGGTGCTCGGAGAGCTCGACGGAGGCGCGCCGTACCAGGCTCTTGATCAGCGACGAGCGCCACGTCGTCCAGGCCTTCTCCGACGTCGCCCGGGCATCAGCCTCGGTGAGCGCGGCCAGCAGCTCCAGCTCCTCGCGATCGTTGATTCGCTGGGTGACGAGCTCGACGGTGGCCGGGTCCTCGGGGTCCCGGGTGGTCGCGGTCTCCGGTAGCAGCAGGTGCCAGCGCACGAGGGCCGCGACCAGCTCGGTCTCGCGCTCGTCGAAGCCCATCCGGCGCGCGATCTCGCGGGCGATCGGCTCGCCGGCGACGCAGTGCTCGGTGATCTGACCCTTGCCGATGTCGTGCAGCAGAGCGGCGATCATCAGGACGTCCGGCCGCGAGACCCGTCGGATCAGGGTGGAGGCTTCGATACAGGTCTCGACCAGGTGCCGGTCGACGGTGAACCGATGGACCACCGAGGCGTGCGGCAGGAGCCGTACCCGGTCCCACTCGGGCAGGAACGACTTCAGCGCCTCGGTTTCCTCGAGCGTCTCCCAGACCGCGAGCAGTCCCCGCCCGGCGGCCAGCAGCCGGACCAGCAGGTCGCGTGCTTCTGCTGGCCACGGATCCGGCAGCTGCGGGACCTCGGAGACGAGGCGAGCAGCGGTCGTCGGCTCCAGCACGAGGTCCCGCTCCGCGGCCTCGGCGGCCGCCCGGAGCAACAACAGCGGATCGGAGGCGGGACGGGCGTCGCGATCGAGCACGATCTCCTCGTAGGCGACCGCGAGGCCGTCCCCGATCGAGGTCAGCTGCGGCCGGCGCGCCGCCGGGGTCTTCGCCGGCCGTCGGAGGACCGAGGCGACTCGTCGCCACGTGAGTCGGGAGAGGTGGGTGATGCGTCGCCCGAGGCTGCGTACGTGCAGCTGCACGGCGGCGTCGTCGGGCAGGTGCAGCAACGGCGCCATGTCGGACCAGTACTCCGGGGAGATCCGGTCTGTCCCCCGACCGGCAACCTGGTGCAGGGCGTCGCGGACGTCGAGCATCGCCTGGCGGCAGGTCTCGAGCTCGCCGTGCGGAACGTCGACCAGCCAGGTCGCGACCAGCGCCTTCAGGACGACCGCGTCCCGGAGGCCGCCGGTGGCCTCCTTGATATCCGGGACCGAGACGTGCGCCAGCTCGCCGAGGAGCCGGTTGCGGTCCCGCACGAGCTCGCGCAGGTCCGGCAACCGCTCCTTGGCATCGCGGCGCCAGGCCGCCAGGATCGCCGTACGGAGGCGGAGGGTGAGGTTCGGGTCGCCGGCGAGGTGCCGCATGTCCAACAGCCCGAGGGCGACCTTCAGGTCCGCGGCGGCCTGGTCGAGGACCTCGGTAAAGGACCGGACCGAGTGGTCGATGTTCGCGCCCGAGTCCCAGAGCGGGTACCAGATCTTCCCGGCCCAGTCCCCTGCCTCGACGTCGCTGTCGTGGACCAGCACCACGTCGAGGTCGCTGTACGGCGCCAGCTCCTCACGTCCGTAGCCGCCGACCGCGACCAGCGCGACACCGACCTCCGGGCAGCCGACCTCCGCGAACGCCTTCTGGCACAACGCATCGGCTTCACGGGCACGCTCGGCGCGCTCGATGGCAGTCACGGAGTCGTCGGGGTGCTCAGATTGCGGCTTCGTCCCGGTCGCCGGTGCGAACCCGGACGACGCTCTCGATGGGCGAGACCCAGACCTTGCCGTCGCCGATCTGACCGGTGTGGCTGGCCTTGACGATCGCCGCGGTGATCGCGTCGACGTCACCATCGTCGATGACGATCTCCAGGCGGACCTTCGGCACCAGAGAGATGTCGTACTCCGCTCCCCGGTAGACCTCGGTGTGCCCCTTCTGGCGACCGTAGCCACTGACCTCGCTCACCGTCATCCCCGTCACGCCGACGGTCTCGAGGGCGGCACGGACTTCCTCCCACTTGTGCGGCTTGATGACCGCGGTCACGAGCTTCATGGTGCGACTCCTTCGGAGACCTCTAGTCGTTCTTCATCTGAAGACTGCCACCACCGCCACCGAGATGGGGACGTGCCCCACCGGTGGCCGCGTGCAGGTCGTACGCCGATTCCGCGTGGATCGCCAGGTCCACGCCGCTGGCCTCGTCGTCCTCCTGCACCCGGAAGCCCATCGTCCGGTCAAGGAGGATCGCGAGCAAGCCGGAGCCGACGAACGCGTAGGCGAAGGCGGCCAGGCAGGCAACGATCTGCTTGCCTAGCTGGTCGAGGCCGCCCCCGTACAGCAGGCCGTCGACCGAGGTCACGTCCGTGGTGGCGAGCAGACCGATGAGCAGGGTGCCGATCAGGCCGCCGACCAGGTGGACGCCGACGACGTCGAGCGAGTCATCGTACCCGAAGCGGTATTTCCAACCGACCGCAGCAGCGCAGACCGCGCCGGCGACCAGGCCCACGAGCATCGCCCCGATCGGGGTGACCGAGCCGCAGGCCGGGGTGATCGCGACCAGGCCGGCCACGACTCCGGAGGCGGCGCCGAACGAGGTCGCATGACCGTCGCGGACGCGCTCGACCGCGAGCCAGGCGAGGCAGCCGGTGCAGCCCGCCATCAGGGTGTTGACGAAGACGATCGATGCGGTGCTACCGGCCGCGAGCGCCGACCCGGCGTTGAAGCCGAACCAGCCGAACCAGAGCAGGCCGGCGCCGAGCATGACCAGAGTCAGGTTGTGCGGTTTCATCGGCTCCTTCCCGAAGCCGATCCGCTTGCCGAGCACGAGCGCGACCGCCAGGCCGGAGGCACCGGAGTTGATCTCGACCGCGGTACCGCCGGCGAAGTCGAGCGCGCCGAGCCTGTTGGCCATCCAGCCGCCCACGTGACCGGCATCGTTGCTGAAGTCGAAGATCCAGTGCGCGACCGGAGCGTAGACCACGACCGTCCAGACGGCCGCGAAGACCAGCCAGGTCCCGAACCGGGTGCGGTCCGCGATCGCACCTGCGACCAGGCCGCAGGTGATCACGGCGAACAGGCCCTGGAAGATCGCGAACAGCGGGACCGGCAGGCCGGTCCCGTCCATCACCTGGTCGAGCATGTCCCGGAAACCGGCGTACTGGAACGGGTCACCGAAGAGCCCGCCGACCACGTCGTCGCCGAACGCGATCGAGTAGCCGACCAGCACCCAGACGACGCTGACCACGGCGAGTGCGCCGAAGACCATCATGATCATGTTCAGGACGCTCTTGGACCGGACCATGCCGCCGTAGAACAGCGCCAGCCCCGGCGCCATCAACATGACCAGGGCGGCCGCGGCGAGAAGCCACGCGGTGTTGCCGGTGTCGACCTCGGCAACGAGGGAGGTGAGGAGTGGTGAGCTCATGAGCCGACACTGTCACGGGCGCAGGTTTCCGACGGGCGCGCTCAGTGTTTCCACCATGTTGCGCACCCGCCGGAAATGTTACAGCCGTGTTACCGGCCGCTCACTTCCTGTCGGCCCTAGGCGGGGCCGGCTCAGATCGCCGCTTCGTCGCGGTCTCCGGTACGGACCCGGATCACGCTGTCGACGGACGAGACCCAGACCTTGCCGTCACCGATCCGGCCCGTCTGCGCGGCCTTCACGACGATCCCGACGACGTCCTCGACGTCACCGCCATCGACGATGATCTCGATCCTGATCTTCGGCACCAGGGCGATGTCGTACTCCGCGCCCCGGTAGACCTCGGTGTGGCCCTTCTGCCGTCCGTAGCCGCTGACCTCGCTGACGGTCATGCCCGTCACGCCGAAGGTCTCCAGCGCCTCGCGGACCTCTTCCCACTTGTGCGGCTTGATCACCGCGGTCACCAGCTTCATGCGAGTGCACCTTCCTTCGAAGCGGAGAGGACCGAGGAGCCACCGGTGCCGCTGTGCAGGTCGTACGCCGACTCGCCATGCTCGGCGAGGTCGATGCCGTCAATCTCCTGCTCAGCGGTGATCCGCCAGCCGATCGTGTACTTGATCGCGAACCCGATCACGGCGGTGGTCACACCCGCCCAGAGGATCGCGACACCGGCACCAGCAGCCTGGTCGCCCAGGGAGGTCCAGCCGCCGCCGTAGAACAAGCCGTCGACCCCGCCCGCGCCCTCCGCGGTCGAGAAGAGCCCGATCAGCAGGGTTCCGACGATGCCACCGACCAGGTGGACGCCCACGACGTCGAGGGAGTCGTCGAGACCGAACTTGTACTTCAGTCCCACCGCGTAGGCGCAGACCGCACCGGCGATGGCGCCGATCGCGAGCGCACCCTCGATGTCGACCGCACCGGCGGCCGGGGTGATCGCGACCAAACCGGCGACGATGCCGGACGCAGCACCCAGGGTGGTGGCCTTGCCGTGCAGCAGACGCTCGATCAGGAGCCAGGCCAGGATCGCGGCCATCGTGGCCAACGTGGTGTTGGTGAACGTGCGTCCGGTCTCGGCGAAGAACTGGGCCATGTTCTCCTCGTCGGTCTCGCCGGTGAAGACGATCGAGCCAACGTTGAAGCCGTACCAGCCGACCCAGAGCAGACCGGCACCGAGCATGGTCAGAGTCAGGTTGTGCGGCTTCATCGGGTCTCTGCCGAAGCCGACCCGCTTGCCGATGATCAACGCGAGCACCAGGCCGGCGACACCGGCGTTGATGTGGACCGCCGTACCGCCGGCGTAGTCCTGGGCACCGATCTTGCTGCAGATCAGCGCCGCGTCGGTGCAGCTGAAGACCATGTGCGCCAGCGGGAAGTACGAAAGCGTCACCCACAGCGGGAGGAAGACGACCCAGGCGGAGAGCTTGACCCGATCCGCGATGGCGCCGCTGATCAAGGCCGCCGTGATCACCGCGAAGGTCATCTGGAACATAACGTAGATGTAGTTGTCCGTCGTGACCCCGTCGAGGGCGAACAGCTTGAACGGGTCGGCGAAGAAGGTGCCGTCACCGCCGAACGACATCGACCAGCCCCAGAGGACGTAAATGATGCCGACGATGCCCATCGAGATGTAGGACATCATCATCATGTTGAGCACGGACTTCGAGCGGCTCATGCCGCCGTAGAACAACGCGAGAGCGGGTGTGGTCATCATCAACACCAGCAGTGTTGCGATGAGCATGAAGGCGTAATAGCCGTCCATTGGACCTCCAGTGGTGAGACTGCTTGGGCGACAGCAGCACCAGCCCGAACGAGGATGTCCGGACCGCAGCGCACCGCGTGTCGAGGAACAGACTCACGGGTCGAGGTTTCGCGGACGCGTGCAGCGCCGTTTCAATTGCGTGACACATTGCCCTGTCGTGTTACGAACAGGTGAACTCCGGCTCGACGGCCTCCCCGATACCCGCGAATCGGACGCGACCCGCTTCCCCGTCCCCCTGCGGACTACCAGCCGTTCTGAGCCGTTTGGCCGGAATTCACGTCGCTTTCGCCCGGCCCGGCCGAATCGGTCCGGAGCGGCAAGGGGTCCTGAGTTTCGGCGTTTCGCCTCTCCTGGACTGATCGCGGTCTACCTTATGCACGTGTCTCAGACGACGGGGGTTTCTGAGCCGGTGGAGCGTCCGCTTCCTCGGCGCAAGGGCCGTCCCCGCGACGCCGGCGCTGACGAGCGCATCCTCGCTGCTGCGGCCGAGCTGATCCTGCAGCACGGCTACGACAACATGACCGTCGACGAGGTCGCCGCACGTGCCAAGGCCGGCAAGGCGACCGTCTACCGGCGCTGGGCCGGCAAGGAGGACCTGGCCTTCGCTGCGATCGAGCAGCTCTACGGGACCGAGTTCCCGGTCCCGGACACCGGATCCATCGTCGGTGACCTGCGGGAAGCCTTCACCCAGGCGTTGGAGTTCGCGACCTCGGACGTCGGCAAGGCCTACCTACGGATGACGATTGCCGAGTCGCTACGCGACGACCGGCTGCGTTCGCTCTACACCGCCGCCCATGACGCTCAGGACGCAGCGGCCCGGGGGATGTTCGAGCGCGCGATCGCGCGGGGCGAGCTGCGACCCAACATCCGGATCGACTTCGCTGTCAGCTGGTTCTCGTCGTTGCTGGTGCTGAACGCGATAGCCGACAAGCCTCAGCCGACCGCTGACGAGGTCGGCGACATGATCGACTTCCTGATGAACGGGATCAAGGCGTAGGCCTCAGCTAGCCCTCAGCCAGCCGTCAGCCCAGGAGAGCGTCGACGAACTCCTCGGGATCGAACGGGGCCAGGTCGTCCGGGCCCTCCCCGAGACCGACCAGCTTCACCGGAACACCGAGCTCGCGCTGTACGGCGACCACGATGCCGCCCTTAGCCGAGCCGTCGAGCTTGGTGAGCACGATCCCGGTGACGTTGACGACCTCGCTGAAGACTCGCGCCTGGACCAGGCCGTTCTGTCCGGTCGTGGCGTCGAGGACCAGCAGTACCTCGCGGACCGGGACCTGCTTCTCGATCACCCGCTTCACCTTGCCGAGCTCGTCCATCAGGCCGGCCTTGTTCTGCAACCGTCCGGCGGTATCGACGAGGACGACGTCCACGCCGCGCTCGACGCCGGTCTTGACCGCTTCGAAAGCGACGCTCGCCGGGTCGCTCCCCTCGGGACCCGAGATCACGTCCACCCCGACGCGCTCACCCCAGGTGGAGAGCTGCTCCGTGGCGGCGGCGCGGAACGTGTCGGCAGCCCCCATCAGGACGCTGTGGTCCTCGGCGATCAGCACCCGCGCGATCTTGCCCACCGACGTGGTCTTCCCGGCACCGTTCACGCCGACCACGAGGATTACCGCTGGGCCACCCTGCCCCTTCACGGCCTCGAGGTGCAGCGACCGGTCCATGCTCGGGTCGATCAAGGCCAGCAGCTCTTCACGCAGTACGGCGCGAGCAGCCGAAGCGCCAACGCCTTCGACCCGCAGTCGAGTCCGCAGCTTCCCGACGAGCTCGGTGGTCGGGCCGACCCCGACATCGGCGGTGAGCAGGGTGTCCTCGAGCTCCTCCCAGGTGTCTTCGTCCAACCGGTCACGGGAAAGCAGCGCCAGCAGGCCGCGACCGAGGCCGCCCTGGGAGCCAGCCAGCCGTTGCCGCAGCCGGACCAGGCGGCTCGCCGTACCTTCGGGACGCTCGAGAGTGGGCGCGGCGGCGGTCGAGCGGCCGAGGACCTCGGTGCCGACGACGACGGTTTCCGCGACGGTGGCCGTCGGATGCTGCGCAGTCGGCCCGGTACGACGGCGCCGAGCGGAGACCAGCCCCACCACGAAGGCGATCGCGACGAGCGCGACGACACCGGAAAGGACGAGATACTCGGTCAGACCCATGTCGCAATCCAACCAGAGCCGGATCGCCTGAGGTTCAGCGGCGGGTGTGCTGGTCCTCGAGCGTGGGCAACGCGTCGACGCCGCGCCTCATCGCCTCACCGAACCAGGGCGCGACCGGCACGTCCTCGCCGCGGTGCGGGTAGGCCACGTACACGACGACAGCTCCGGCGAGGGCGAGGATCGTCGTCATCGCGAGCAACAGCAGGAACATGGAGGGGTCCTTCTTCCGAGAGGTGCAGGCCATCATCTTGCTACCCCCATCAGGGCGGGGTCACTCCCCCGACCGGCTATTGTGACGCAGCCAACAAGGGGAGGACCGCGGTCCGGATGATTTCGGGCATCGGCGTGGCCCGCCGTTCCGGATCGGTGTTGTCGACGTACACGTGGACGAAGCGGCCCTCGGCGGCCGCGACCTCGTCCGGCTCCCCCGACCCGCCCTGGAACAGGCCGATCCGGTAGATGATCGAGGACGTGCCGACCTTGTCGGCGACCAGGCCCATGTCGATCGGCGCCGGGAACCCGATCTCGCGGAAGTACTTGCAGCCGGTCTCGGCGACGACACCGATCGCAGGCAGCGCCCGGACGTCCACCCCGGTTGCTTCGTAGAGATAGGCGTTGACGGCGGTGTCGAAGAGCTCGTAGTACGTCGCGTTGTTCAGGTGGCCGTAGGCGTCGTCATCGCGCCACCGGGTCGTCGCCTGCCGCCAAAAGACATAGTCCGCCCGGGTCGGTCGGCCCTGCGTCGATCCTTGGCTCACGCCGACTCGGCCTCGCGCAGACGCTGGCTGATTACGGCTGACACGCCGTCGCCACGCATCGAGACGCCGTACAGGGCATCGCCGACCTCCATGGTGCGCTTCTGGTGGGTGATGATCAGGAGCTGCGAGTGGGTCCGAAGCTCCTCGTAGATCTCCAGGAGGCGGCCGAGGTTGGTGTCGTCCAGGGCAGCCTCGACCTCGTCGAGGATGTAGAACGGCGACGGTCGAGCCTTGAACAGTGCGAACAGGAAGCAGACTGCCACCAGCGACCGCTCCCCACCGGAGAGCAGGGAGAGCCGCTTGACCTTCTTACCGGCCGGACGGGCTTCGACCTCGATACCCGTGGTCAGCATGTCGTCCGGGTCCGTCAGGACCAGCTTGCCCTCGCCGCCCGGGAAGAGTCGGGAGAACGTCTCATCGAAGGCCTTGACGACATCGACGTACGCCTCGGTGAAGACCTGCTCGACGCGCTCGTCGACCTCCTTGACGATGTCCAGCAGGTCCCGGCGGGTACGGCGCAGATCCTCGAGCTGCTCGGTGAGGAACTTGTGCCGCTCCTCGAGCGCCGAGAATTCCTCGAGGGCCAGCGGGTTGATCCTGCCCAGCTGCGCCAGTGCGCGCTCGGCGGACCGCAGCCGTTTCGTCTGCTCCTCGCGGTCGTAAGGGACCGCCTCCGGCGCCTCTTGACCGTCCTCGCGTCCGGCGGCCCCTTCGCCCTCGCCACCCGGCTCGGTGGTCAGCGGGATCAGCTGGCCCGGGCCGTATTCGGCGATCAACGCCGTCGAGTCCAGGCCGAGCTCGGTGAGCGCGCGTTCCTCGAGCTGCTCGATGCGCATCCGCTGCTCGGTCCGGGCCATCTCGTCGCGGTGCACCGAGTTCACCAGCTCGTCCAACGTGGCACCGAGACTCCGGAGCTGCTCGCGGACCTCGACCAGGTCGCGCTCGCGTCCGACGCGGCCCTGCTCGACCCGGGTCCGCTGGATCGCAGCGAGCTCGACCGACTCCTCCAGACGGACGAGCACGACGGCGACCCCGCGGCCGACCGCTTCAGCAACCTGGCCTTCGCGGATCAGTCGCTCACGTCGGGCGATCGCCTTGGCTCGGGCCTCGCGCTCACCGCGCGCCGCGGCGATCAGGCCGTCGGCACGGCCGTGCAGGGCACGGGCTCGTTCCTCAGCGGTACGCAGCGCCAGCCGTGACTCCATCTCGAGCGCCCGTGCGGCCCGAGCTGCGTCAGCCAGCTCCTCGCGCCCGGTCGAGTCGGGCTCGTCGTCCGGCGCATCCTCGGCGGCGCTCAAGCGCGCCTCGAGTTCGGCGAGACCGGCTTGGTCCTTCGCGTGCGACTCCCGGGCGGTCGCAATTGCCTGCTCCAGGCGGGATGCCTCGGCCTTCGCCGACCGTGCCTGGGAGCCGTACTGGCCGAGCTCCTCGGCGACCGCAGCCAGGGCGGCGTCCGACTCGTGCAGCTTGGCGAGCGCAACGTCGACCCTGCGTGCGGCATCTTCGCGTTCGTTCTCCAGCGCGCTCAGTGCGAAGGTCAGACGGTCGAGTTCGTACCCGGACCGGGTCAGCGACTCGGTCGCCTCATCGACGGCGGCCTGGACCTCGATCAGGCTCGGCTGGCTCGAGGAGCCGCCTGCTGCGAAGTGGACCCCGAGGACGTCGCCGTCCCTGGTCACCGCGGTGACGTCGGGCAGGTCGGCGACCAGCGCCCTGGCAGCGCCGAGATCACCGACGACCGCGACCTTGAAGAGCAGCCGCGAAAGCGCCGGCTGGAGCTCAGCGGGGCATTCCACGGCATCGATGGCGTAGACCGCACCTGGCGTCAGGCCCGGCCAGTCGGCATCGTCGTCGATGACTGCGCCCCCGAGCAGGAGTCCGGCGCGGCCGAAGTCGTCTGCCTTGAGGTAGGTGATCGCGGAGAGCGCCGAGTCGACGTCGCTGACCGCTACTGCGTCCGCAGCACCGCCGAGGGCCGCCGCGACAGCGGCCTCGTACCCCGGGCGGACGTTGAGCAGAGCTGCCACGGAGCCGAGCAGGCCGGAGACGGTGCCGGTCGCCGCAAGCAGTGCCCCGGCCCCGTCCTTGCGGTTCAAGCCCAGCTCGAGCGCCTCCTTACGGGCCGCCAGCGCGCTCCGCTCGCGATCGGCCGTTTGGGCCTCAGCACGCATCTTGGCGAGGCGCTCCTCGATGTCGACCAGCAGGCTGCTGGCGCCCTCGTGCTCGGCGTCCAGTCCCTCCTCGCCGGCATCGAGGCCAGCGATCCGGGACTCCAGGGAGGTGAAGCTCTGCTCGGCCGTCCGTACCCGGGCGACTGCCTCGGCGCGCGCCTCTGCGAGCCGGGCCACCTCATCCTCGGCCGCGGCTGCGCGGCTGCGCAGGCCGTTGACCTGGCCGTGCAACCGGGCCATGCCCTCGCGACGGTCCGCTGCGGCGCGCTGGAGGCCGACGATCCGGCGCTCCTCTTCACCGAATGCCTGCTCCGCGCTCTGCCGGGCGGTCACAGCGGTCTCGAGGGCGGTGCGGTTCTGCTCCACCTCAGCCAGAATCGCTGTCTCTTCGGTCCGGACCCGCTCCGCCTCGGCCTCGAGCTCGGCGGGATCCCGACCTGCCGGCACCTCCGGCTCGGTGGCGGCGTTGCGGACCCGCTCGGCAGCGAGACTCGCAGTCCCGCGGAGGCGCTCTCGTAGGCCGGAGAGACCGAACCAGGTCTCCTGGGCCCGGGCGAGAGCCGGTAGGTCCTCACGCAGGGCTGCTTCGAGGGCGGCCTCGGATGCTCGGGTGGTGGCGATCGCCGCCTCCACCTCGACTCGTTTGGCGACCAGGACGCTCTCGTCGGCGAGCTCCTGCTGCAGGGCCAGGGTCGCGGTCGCGAGGTCGTCAGCCATCAGCCGGGCACGGGCGTCGCGGAGGTCGGCCTGGACAGTCTGAGCGCGCCGGGCTACCTCTGCCTGACGACCCAGTGGCTTGAGCTGGCGACGGATCTCGCTCAGCAGATCGCTGAGCCGGGTCAGGTTGCCCTCGGTCGAGTCGAGCTTGCGGAGAGCCTTCTCCTTGCGCTTTCGGTGCTTCAGGACGCCGGCCGCCTCCTCGATGAAGCCGCGACGCTCCTCAGGGGTCGCGCGCAGGATCGAGTCGAGCTGGCCCTGGCCGACGATGACGTGCATCTCCCGGCCGATGCCAGAGTCCGAGAGCAGTTCCTGGACGTCGAGAAGCCGGCACGGGGTGCCGTTAATCGCGTACTCGGAGCCACCGTTGCGGAACATCGTCCGGCTGATGGTGACCTCGGCGTACTCGATCGGCAGCGCGCCGTCGGAGTTGTCGATGGTGAGCTGGACCTCGGCCCTGCCCAGCGGCGGACGGCCGGCTGTACCGGCGAAGATGACGTCCTCCATCTTGCCGCCGCGCAGCGACTTCGCGCCTTGCTCGCCCATCACCCAGGCAAGGGCATCCACAACGTTGGACTTGCCGGAGCCGTTCGGGCCGACGATGCAGGTGATGCCTGGTTCGAGCTGCAGCGTCGTGGCGGAGGCGAAGGACTTGAACCCCTTCAGGGTCAGGCTCTTCAGGTACAACTCGGGGCTCCTCACTCCGGCACTGCACAACCACTTGCGTGGGCTCGCGAACAGGCATCCTCAGCAGGACGTCGGCCGGGGGAAGCGGCACGTCGAGCCTACGTGTCCGCACCTGCCCTGCAGCGACCAGGGTGCGCGTGTCGCCGGAGCGTCTCCACTCCGGGTAGGCGGCCTCTCGGGCCTGCCGGATCAAGCGAGCTCGAGCACCTCGTCAGCGGATTCGCTGACCATCGACGCCAGGGCGTCGTTTTCCTTGTGAAGGCGAAGTGCGGCAGCTTCGAGGTCAGCGATGCGCTGACGAAGGAGCTGGTTCTCACGAGCGAGGCGGGCGGTAACACGGGGGTCGGCGCCACCCATGTAGCCGAGAAGTGCCTTGGCCATGAAGATTTCCTCCGGGGGAGCTGTGATGATTTCTGGGGCGGTGACCCGCACGGGCCGTCTACAAGAATCTCATGAGCGAGGCGTTCGAGCAAGGCCGCGACTACGTCGCTCGCACCCGCGGAGGCGGCTGGCAGTGGGCACAGAAGAAGGACGACCGGTTCATGAAGCTGACCCTGCTGATCGGCGTACCGCAGCGCGAGCAGGGCTCGCCTTCCTGCCCGTAGACCTCAAGCGAGCGGTCGAAGTACCCGCTCTCGCCGTTCACGTTCACGTAGAGCGCGTCGAACGAGGTCCCGCCCTGGCCCAGCGCAGCCAGCATGACCGCGCGGGCCCCGGCGAGGAGTCGCTCGACCTCGACGGTCCGGAGCCGGTCGCCGCGACGGTCGCCGTGCAGTCCGGCCAACCAGAGCGCCTCGTCGGCATAGATGTTGCCGACGCCGGAGATGACGGTCTGGTTGAGCAAGATCCGCTTAATCCCCGACGCGCTGCGCCGGACCCGGCCGACGAAGGCGCGGTCGTCGAAACCCTCGTCGAGCGGATCCCGGGCGATGTGTGCGAGCTCTGAGGGCAGGTCGGACCCACCCTCAGCGATCGAGAGCCCGCCGAACATCCGTTGGTCGACGAACCGCAACTCGGACCGGGTCGGGCCACCGGAGAGAGTGAACCGGACCCGCAGGTGCTTCTCGTCGGGCGCACCGGCGGGCTGGACGAGCATCTGACCGCTCATTCCGAGGTGGGCGAGCAACGCATCAGTGCTCTCGTGCTCCGAGCCTGGCGACCTGTCCATCGGCAGCCAGAGGTACTTGCCCCGACGGCGGGCCGCGGTGAAGGTGCGCCCGGTCAGTGCTGCAGCGAAGTCGGCCGGGCCGGCGAGATGCCGGCGGACCGGGCGCGGGTGCAGGACCTCGACCGCCTCGATCCGACGATCGAGCACGTGACCTTCGAGGCCACGCCGGACGACCTCGACCTCGGGAAGCTCAGGCACCTGAGATTTCGGAGACGCTGGCCTCGGCGTCCGGGAGTTCTTCGAGCAGCGTCTGGTACGCCGACTCAGCGGCCTGCTGCTCGGCCTCCTTCTTCGAGCGGCCGACGCCATGACCGTGCAGCCGGTCGGCGACGCGTACCTGCGCGGTGAAGGTCTTCAGATGATCGGGACCCTCGTCCTGAATCAGATACGCCGGGACGCCGAGGTCGTGCTCGGCGCAGAACTCCTGCAGGCTCGTCTTCCAGTCCAGGCCGGCGCCGAGAACGGCGGCCGCCTCGAGGAGCGGGTCGAAGAGCAGGTGGATCAGTTCTGCGGCGGGCTCGTGGCCGCCGGACAGGAACGTCGCACCGATGACCGCCTCGACCGTGTCAGCGAGGATCGACGCCTTGTCGTGCCCACCGGTGGACTCCTCACCCTTGCCCAATCGGATGTGCGGCCCGAGGCCGATCGTCCGTGCGACGTCCGCGAGAGCGCGTGCGTTCACGACGGCCGCCCGCAACTTCGCCAACCGGCCCTCGGAGAGATCCGGATGGGTGCGGTAGAGGGTCTCGGTGATCACCACGCCGAGCACCGAGTCGCCGAGGAACTCCAGCCGTTCGTTGGTCGGCAGCCCACCGTTCTCGTAGGCGTAGGAACGGTGGGTGAGGGCAAGCTCCAGCAGCTCGGGACTCAGAACCGGGTCACCGAGCGCGTCACGCAGGTCGTTCAGCGACACCGTGTCGTACGGCTGCGTCAAGGGCCTGTGAGCCTGGTCAGATGACCTGGCGGCGGTCGGCCTTGGCGCCGTACTGACCGCATTCGGGGCACGCACGGTGCGGCAGGTGCTTGGAACCGCACGCCGGGTTCGTGCAGTTGACCAGCGACGGCGCGATGGCCTTCCAGGCCGAACGACGGTGGCGCGTGTTGCTGCGCGACATCTTCCGCTTCGGGACAGCCACGATGTACTCCTAGTTGGTTTCAGTCTTCGTCGGTTGCTGCGATGCCCTGCAACGCTGCCCACCGTGGGTCGACGGGCTCGTCGTGCCGATGGTCCGGGTCATCGACCAGGCGTGCGCCGCACTCGACACACAATCCTGGACAGTCGTCCTGGCACAAGGGCTGGAACGGCAGTGCGAGCACCACCGCATCACGCAGGACCGGCTCGAGGTTGATCAGATCTCCCTCGGTCCGGCGGACATCAGTCTCCTCGTCGTCTCCACGCTGTTGTTCCAGCGCTGCGGAGACGTCACGGGAGTCGTCGTAGAGGAACAGCTCCTGGATCTCGACCGTGAAATCGTCCTCGATCGCTTCCAGGCACCGCGCGCACTCCCCCTCCAGGTCGGCCGAAGCCGTCCCGGTGACGAGCACTCCCTCCATGACCGCCTCGAGCCGCAGGTCGAAAGTGACCGGCGAACCCTCGGGCACGCCCAGGATTTCAATGCCAAGTTCTGCAGGAGCCTCAGCGGTGAGGGATACCAGGCGCTGGGACCCCGGGCGGCGGCCGAGCTCGCGTGTATCGAGCACGAGCGGCGCTCTCGGGTCGAGATTGCGCAAGATGTCACTTCCGTTGGAGCCCTGTAGAACCTCCGGG
>JBKJHO010000003.1:0-13647 GCA_046598915.1 Marmoricola sp.
TCACCTTGAAAGGGGTTTTCTGCAGATGACTTTCACCGTCGGCGAAACGGTTGTATATCCAAATCACGGGGCTGCCATCATCGAGGACATCGAGATGCGCACGATCAAGGGCGAGGACAAGGAGTACCTAGTACTCCGGATCGTCGCCCAGCAGGACCTCGTGGTGCGAGTCCCCGCCTGCAACCTCGACTTGGTCGGGGTACGGGACGTGGTTGACAAGGAAGGACTGGACCGGGTTTTCGACGTACTGCGTGCGATCGTCCCGGATGAGCCGACCAACTGGTCGCGCCGCTACAAGGCCAATCTCGAGAAGCTTCACTCCGGTGATGTGATGAAGGTGTCCGAGGTTGTCCGCGACCTGTGGCGCCGGGAGCGCGACCGGGGACTGTCGGCCGGTGAGAAGCGAATGCTTGCCAAGGCCCGTCAGATCCTCGTCTCCGAGCTTGCTCTGGCCGAGCACACCAACGAGGACAAGGCCGAGGCCATTCTCGACGAGGTCCTGGCCTCCTAAGCCGCTCCCCGATCTGCTCAGCTTGATGCCCCTGACCCTGGTGGTCGGGGGCATCGGCAGTTTTCGTCGGGTGCCGCTCGGTGCCTAGGGTGGAGCCATGGACGGCGACGACGACGAACAGCAGGTGCTGGGCTGGGTCCCGCTCGAGGGTCGCGGCTCGTTGCCGTTCGCCCTGGTGCACGGGGAGTCCCTCGTTGCGGCTGCTTCGTGGGCGGTCGGCGAGTCCGGCGTCCAGCTCTTCGACGCCTCGGTGACCTTCGACCAGGTCCGGTCCTCGGGCCGCCCGCTCCTGATCCATGATCCGCTCTGCCCGTTGGCCCCCGCCGACTTCCTGGCCGGGGCAGCCGCGCTGTGCCTGGAGAAGGGCTCCGTGGTGGTCGGTTACCGCCCGGTGACTGACACGGTCAAGCGACGTACGGGGGACACGCTCGGGGAGACTGTCGACCGCGCCGACCTCCGCGCGATTGCGACCCCGGTGGTCATTCCCGGTGCGGTACTGGCTCGTCTCGACGGACTCCAGACCGCAGATCTCGCTGGTCTGGTCGCACAGCTGGCCCTGCTCAGCTCGATCACCTGGCTCGAGGCGCCGCCGGTTGCTCGGCGGATCCGCGACCAGGATGACCTGCTGGTGCTGGAGGCGCTCAGCCGTTCACTGGTGTGATCAGCTCGGCAGCGAGAGCCAGGTCCTCGGTGAAGGTGACCTTGAGGTTGGCCGGGTCCCCCTCGACGGCCCGGATCTCGAGGTCGGTGTAACGCTCCAGGCAGGCCGCCGTGTCGGTGCCGATGAAGCCGTCTGCAGAAGCAGCGTCGTACGCCGCCAGCAGGGCCCCGGCCCGGAACGCCTGCGGCGTCTGCACCGCCGCCAGCCCGGTAGGCGCCAGCGAGCCGTCGCTCCGGTTGAGCTGGTCCACCGCAGTAGCCGGTACGGCGCCGCCGTAGTCGAGGGCAGTGGTGATGACCGTTCTGAAGAGAGCCGCCGTCGCCAGTGGCCGGGCGGAGTCGTGGATCGCCACGACGGTGATCTCTCCGGAGGTGATCTCCGGGCGTAGCGCTTCCAGCGCCCGGGCCTCGGAGTCGTGCCGTTCGGCTCCTCCATCGACGAGCCAGAGGTCGACCTGTCCCGAGTCAGAGCTCTCCGCCTGCCCAGGTGCCGGAGGTGGCCCTAGGTGGGGGGCCAAGGAGGCAGCCACCTCGGCGCGGTCCTCCGGTCGGAGGACTACGACGATGCGGTGGGCGCCCTCGACCCCCAGCGCAGTACGGACACAGTGCGCGAGCAGCGGTATGCCATCGAGCGGCAGCAGCACCTTGTTCGTCGAGGCACCGACCCGGCGACCGGCGCCCGCGGCGAGCAGGACGATCGCGATACCGCCAGGAACGGGCCCGGTGCTCACAGGTTCGGGCGGATCAGTCTGACCAGGACACCCGAGATCAGGTCATCGCGTTCCAGGGGGAGCATGTGCCCGGCGTCAGGGACGATCGTGAGCACGGCGCCGTCGATGTTCTCGGCGATCCGCCGCGCGTGCGACGGCGGGGTGAGTACGTCCCGGGTACCGACCAGGACCTGGGTCGGGATGCCGTCGAACACCTTCAGCGCCGCCGAGCGGTCGTGAGTCATGCAGTCCTCGTAGTAGCCGACCATCGTGGCGGCAGGGGAGTTGATGAGGCCCTCCACGGTGAGCGCGGCATCGACCAGTCGCATCGGCTTGCCGAAGAGGAAGCGGCGTACGATCTGGCGCTCGATGATCGGGGCGCGGCGTCGGGCCCGCTTGGTCAGCGTCCGTGAGCGCAATGCCAGGATTCTCGGGATCTGCGCCTTCACCAGGGTCCCCATCTCGGGCAGTCCGAGGGTGACCGTGTCGAGCTGGCCGGACGAGGTGGCGATGAAGATGGCCCCGACCACGCGGTCGAAGAGCTCTGGTCGCTGCTCAGCCAGGGCCATCATCGTCATCCCGCCGATCGAGTGGCCCGCGAGAACCAGCTTCCCGGTCGGCGCGTAGGTGTCGATCAGATCGCTCATGTCCCGGGCGAGATTGCTGATCTGGCAGGCGGCGCGGGCGGCCTCGTCGGACTGGCCGTGGCCGCGGTGGTCCCAGGTCACGATCCGGATGCGGTGACCGAACTCCCGCTGCAGGTCCCGGACCTGGTAGTGCCAGACAGCTTGGTTCAGGGTCCAGCAGTGCCCGAGCAGGGCCGTCACCGGCGCGTCGTCGGGTCCGTAGGTGCGCACGTCGAGACGCAGGCCGTCGAAGGTCCTCATGGGATCCGAGTGTGCCTGCTGCCGGCGTGATCCGCTGGCATTGTGAAGTATCTGACACGCGGTGTCTCAGGTAGTCAACCGCGGAAAGACTTCGGTCAAGGACTGGGACGGCTCAGCAGTGCAGTCGCCACGGCTGCCAGGCCCTCGCCGCGCCCGGTCAGCCCGAGGCCGTCGGTAGTCGTCGCCGAGAACGAGGCTGTGATGCCGTGCGCCGCGGCGATAGCCTGCTCCGCCTCCGCCCGGCGGTCGCCGATCCGGGGCCGGTTGCCGATCAGCTGGACAGCCACGTTGACGACCTGCCAGCCGTGGCTGCGAACCCGCTGCAGGGTCTCGGCGAGGAGGTCGTTGCCGGCCGCGCTCGCCCACTGCGGCTCGGCGGTTCCGAAGTTGCTGCCGAGATCGCCGAGCCCGGCTGCGGAGAGCAGCGCGTCGCAGACCGCGTGCAGGACCACGTCACCGTCGGAGTGGCCCTCGGGGCCCGCCGTCTCCTCCGGCCAGTCCAGTCCGGCGATCCGCATCGGCCGCCCCTCGACGAGGCGGTGTACGTCGGTGCCGATGCCGATCCGGAGGTCCACACCCGAGATCATGCCCTGTCGCTTGGATCGATGCGCGACGATAGACCTGTGAACAACTCGCGTCGTGCCCTGGCCCTCGCGGGCGTCCTGACCGGCATCGCTGGTCTGGTGACCAGCCAGGCCGCGGTTTGGGCCCTCCAGGCGAAGAACGGGCCCATCGTCGCGGTGGGCAGTGCCGTTCGCGACCTGACGCCGGGAAGCCTCGCGGTGAGCCTGGTCCACCTGGTCGGTCGACTCGACAAGCCGCTGCTCATCGCCGGCACGACCGTGATCATGCTGGCGATCTGCGGATGGGTCGGCACCCAAGCCGTACGACGCCCCTGGCTCGCCGACTTCGTCTACTTCGTGCTCGCCGCCATCGGCCTCGCTGCCGTCCTCCGGTTGGACAACTCCACGACCGGCTCCAGCATCGGGGTGATCGTCGGCCTGATCACCTGGCTGGTCGTGCACCGGGTACTGGTCGCCCCGCTGCTCGGTCGTGAGTCGACGCTCAGCGACGAGTCGCGGCGTACGTTCTTGCGTCGCGTGGGCGGTGTCACCCTCGGCGTCGCCGCGGCCGGTGCGCTGGGTGCCTTCACCAGCCGGGGCCGACGCCGAGTCGAGCAGGCGCGCAAGCTGCTGCGGCTCAGGGTCACCGGCAACACCGAGCCTGCCGGGGTCAGTCTCGACGTCGCCGGCATCGAGCCTTGGCGTAGCGCCAACGAGAACTTCTACGTCATCCACACCGCACTCACCGAGCCCTCGATAACTCCCGGTGAGTGGCGGCTGCGGATCCACGGGATGGTGGACCGCGAGATGGAGATCAGCTACAACGACCTGGTCGGTCGCCAGTTCACCGAGGACTGGATCACGTTGTGCTGCGTCTCGAACGAGGTCGGCGGCGACCTGATCGGAAACGCCTACTGGTCCGGCGTCCCGATCCGCGACATCCTCGCTGAAGCCGGCGTCCAGGAGGGCGCCGACGCCGTCCTGCAGACCTCGGACGACGGCTGGAACTGCGGGACCCCGCTGACCGCGCTGACGGACAGCCGGAACGCGATGCTCGCTCTGGCGATGAACGGCAAGCCGCTTCCGATCGAGCACGGCTTCCCGGTGCGGATGGTGGTACCAGGCTTGTACGGGTTCGTCTCGGCGACGAAGTGGCTGGTCGATCTCGAGGTCACCCGTTTCGACCAGTTCGACGCGTACTGGACCCAGCGCGGCTGGTCCGCCGAGGGCCCGGTGCTGACTCAGTCCCGGATCGACCAGCCGCGGGACGGCAGCAGCTCAGGAACCGGCAAGGTCCAGATCGGCGGCAGCGCCTGGGCGCAGCACACCGGCATCGAGTACGTCGAGTACCAGCTCGATGGCGGTGACTGGACCCGGGCGAGGTTGGGCCAGGTCCCGGGCCAGGACACCTGGGTGCAGTGGAGCGGCGAGGTCGAGGTCGACCGTGGCCGCCACAACCTCGTGGTACGGGCGACCGACAAGACCGGCTACACCCAGACCCCGGTGCGGACCGACGTCATTCCGAGTGGTGCCACCGGGTGGCACGGCATCGAGTTCGACGCCGGTTGAGCGGTCTCCCCCTTAGTCTTTCGTCCATGACACATGGGGAAGGTGACTTCGCTGACCGGCCCGGCGCAGCGCTGGTGATCGGTGGCAGCGGCGGACTCGGGCGCGCGATCGTGCGGATGTTCGGCGAGCGCGGGAGCGCTGTCGTGGCGACATACCGGTCGGGTCGCGAGAAGGCCGAGCTCGCGGTCTCCGAGGCGACGGCGTACGGCGTCCGCGGTGACGCTCGAGCCCTGGACACCCTCGACGCCGAGGCCTGCCGGGACCTTGCTGCCGACGTCGTCGAAACCTACGGCGCGCTGCACACGGTCGTGTACGCCGCCGGTCCGCACGTCCCGATGCAGCACCTGAGCAAGGTTGCCCCGGAGGACCTGATCACCCAGCTCCAGGCCGACACCGGCGCCTTCTTCCGGGTGGCTTCTGCTGCCCTGCCGGCGCTGCGGGAGAGTCAGGGCAACATCGTCGCGGTCACGACAGCCGCCACCACCCGGTTCCCGATCCGGGACGGGCTCTCGTCGGCGCCGAAGGCCGCGATCGAGGCACTCGTCCGTGCGCTGGCGGTCGAGGAGGGGCGCTTCGGTGTCCGGGTCAACTGCGTCGGACCGGGAATGCTCACCGACGGGATGGCGGATCGACTGATCAGTTCCGGTGAGCTGGACGAGCGCGCTCTGGAGGTAACCCGCGCGAACATCCCGCTGCGCCGCTTCGGCCAGGCGGTCGACATCGCCGAGGCTGTCTGCTTCCTGGCCTCGGACAGAGCCGGATTCGTCAGCGGGCAGAAGTGGGACATCGACGGTGGCTACGGGGCTTAGCCCCAGCCCCGATCACCAGTTGAAGACCCCGGGAGGCCTGGCCGGCAGGGGCCTTCCGGAGCTGTGCAGGACGTAGGTCATCCCGGCCGACCCGCTGAGCCAGGCCCGCTCGAACTGGGCGCGGTCATAGACCCGTCGCACTGTTCTCGAGGAGGGCGCGGCCGGGTCGTTGACGATGGGTCTGCCGGTGGCGGTGAGACCGGTGAGCACCACCAGGTGGCCCTCGGTCGACGAGATCGGGGCGCCGGTGAGTCCGCCGCGATCGAACCGGATCGAGACGATCAACGGGATCCCGACGCGCAGGAAACGCTCGGCCATCCGCAGGTCGGCCAACCGGGTGACGAAGGCGCCGGAGACCCGGGTCCCCGCGTACGCCGTGTTGAACGGCCAGTTTCCGGTGCCGTCGTAGGCGTGGTCGTAGGTCACCCGGGCCAGGTGGTTCACGAACCGCTGGGCGTACGACGTCGGCACCCAGGTGTAGCTCGAGGCCGGTGGCAGGCGACCGTAGTAGCCGAGCACCATCGCCAGCGAGGTCGGCGAGCACCACGCCTCGCCACCGCCGCCGTACTCGGGGTTCTCACCGAGGTGGATCATCTGCGAGTAGCGCGGGACCGGCAGGCTGACGGACGTGCTGCTCAACGGCGCCGATGTACTCGGCAGTGTCGCCGGGGGTCGAGAGGTGACCGCGCCGAGCGCGCCGACCGTCGGACTCGGGTCGCCTGCCCGGCGCATCAGCTTGACGTACAACCGGAACGCGGTGAGCGGGCGCGTGCCAGCGAGCAGGGTGTCGGTCTCCACCCGGGCCACCGGGTCGGACTGGGCGCCAGCGCTCGAACGCTTCAGGACGGAGTCGCCGCTCGCCCACCTGCCGAGGTCCTTGACGCTGCTGGTCGTGCCGGCGTCGTCGCGGACCTGCACCAGGACCTGGATCCAGGTACCGGTCGGCGTGGTCGCCTTCCACGACGGGACGAGCCGGGTGAACGGACGCGACCGGGTCGTCCACGGCGAGGTCCAGGTCGAGTACTGGTAGCTGCGTCCGGCCCAGGTCCGGGTACCCGCCGGGGTGGTGATCTTCAGGCTGCCGGACGACGAGGCAAGCCCGTCGCGGGTGCCCTGGTTGAAGTCGGCGTCCTGGGTGTACACCTTGTAGGCGCTCGGGGTGGCACTGGTCGCAGTCAGCCTCGCAGTGGGACCCGGCTGCTGGTCCTGGTCGGTGCGGGTCGCCACGGCCAGCGGGACGACGAGGCCGATCACGACCAGGGTCACCAGGACCCGGGGTCGGTCGAGCAGCGACAGAGCGAGGTGGGGAAGCACACTCGACGGTAACCCCAACAGCCCCACATGTAGCCAATTTTCTCAGCGCGTCGAAGCCAATAGACTTCCCCGGTGACCCTGAGGCTCTATGACACCGCCACCGGCGCAGTCCGCGACTTCGTGCCCCTGACCGAGGGCGAGGCCGGTATCTACGTCTGCGGACTCACCGTGCAGAGCGAGCCCCATGTCGGGCACGTCCGCTCAGCGGTCAACTTCGACGTGCTGCGGCGCTGGCTCGCCGCCGACGGGTACGCGGTCACCTTCATCCGGAACATCACCGACATCGACGACAAGATCCTTGCCAAGTCCGCGGAGCAGGACCGTCCCTGGTACAACCTCGCCTACGACATGAAGCGCGAGCTCGACCGTGCGTACGACGCCCTGCACGTGCTGCCGCCGACCTACGAGCCGGCCGCGACCGGGCACGTGCCCGAGATGGTCGAGCTGATCGAGAGGCTGATCGAGCGCGGTCACGCCTACGCGGCCGAGGACGGATCCGGCGACGTCTACTTCGACGTCCGCTCGTGGGCGTCGTACGGCGAGCTGACCCATCAGGGCATCGACGACATGGAGGCTGCCGAGGACGCCGACCCGCACCTCGCAGCCAGGAAGCGTGACCCCCGCGACTTCGCCCTCTGGAAGGGTTGGAAGCAGGACACCGAGCCCGTCACCGCGGCCTGGCCCTCGCCGTGGGGCCGCGGTCGTCCGGGCTGGCACATCGAGTGCTCGGCGATGGCTGGCAAGTACCTGGGTGCGGCGTTCGACATCCACGGTGGCGGGGTCGACCTCCGGTTCCCGCACCACGAGAACGAGCAGGCCCAGTCCCGCGCAGCGGGGGGCGCGTTCGCGTCGTACTGGCTGCACAACGCCTGGATCACCACGTCCGGCGAGAAGATGAGCAAGTCGCTCGGCAACTCGCTGCTGGTCCCCGAGGTGCTGCGCAAAGTTCGGGGCATCGAGCTGCGCTACTACATGGTGGCGGCGCACTACCGCTCCCACGTGGAGTTCTCCTTCGAGGCGCTCGCTGACGCGGCCGCCGCCTTCACCCGCATCGAGAGGTTCGTGGAGAAGGCCGGCGGTTCCGCCGAAGGCGCCGAAGTTCCTGGTGCCTTCGCGACCGCGATGGACGACGACCTGGGGACGCCGGCGGCGGTCGCGGTCATCCACGACCACGTGCGCCAGGGAAACTCCCAGCTCGCTGCCGGGGACGGAACCGGTGCCTCGGCGACCGCGAACAGCGTGCGCGCGATGCTCTCGGTTTTGGGTCTGGACCCGGCTGATCCACACTGGTCAGGTGAGTCGAGTGGTTCGACCCTGCGTCTGACCTCGGCGGTCGACGTTCTGGTGGGTGCCCTGCTCGACCAGCGACAGACCGCACGTGCGGTGAAGGACTTCGCCGCAGCCGACCTCATCCGCGACCAGATCGCGGCGGCCGGCATCGAGATCGAGGACACCCCGGCAGGGCCGCGGTGGACTTTGGAGAGTAGAAACTAATGCCAGGCAACAGTGCCCGACGAGGGGCGATCAAGAAGACCGGCAAGGGCAACCCGACCGCCGGTTCCGGTGGCCGGGTCAAGCGCGGCCTCGAAGGCAAGGGTCCGACGCCCAAGGCGAAGGACCGTCCGAACCATAAGGTTTTCAAAGCCAAGCAGCGGATCGAGAGCGCTGAGGCGAAGCGTCCGAAGCGGCGTCAGAAGCCGGGCGAGGCCGAGTGGATCGCCGGCCGCAACTCGGTGGTCGAGGCGCTCCGCGCAAGGATGCCGGTGATCGCGGTCTACGTCGCCGAGGGCGCCGAGCGCGACGCCCGCCTCCGGGAGACCTTCGGGCTCACCTCCGAGCTCGGCATCTCCTTGATGGAGGTCCCGCGCGTCGAGCTCGACCGGATGACCGGCGGAGCTGTGCACCAGGGCTTGGCTGCCCGGGTGCCGGCCTACGAGTACGCGCACCCCGAAGACCTGCTGCAGCTCGCCGCCGAACGCGGCGAGAAACCGCTGATCGTGGCGCTGGACTCGGTGACCGACCCCCGGAACCTCGGTGCGGTCGTCCGGTCCGCTGCCGGCTTCGGTGCCCACGGCGTGCTGATCCCCGAGCGTCGCGCGGCGGGGATGACGCCGTCCGCGTGGAAGACCTCGGCCGGTGCCGCCGCCCGGATTCCGGTCGCGCAGGTGGTGAACCTGACCCGGCAGCTGAAGGAGTACCAGAAGGCTGGCTGCATGGTCATCGGTCTCGCTGCTGACGGTGACGTCGCGCTGCCCGACCTCGACCTGGCCGACGGTCCGCTGGTGATCGTCGTCGGCTCGGAGGGAGAGGGTCTCGGCCGGCTTGTCTCCGAGACCTGTGACCAGCTCGTATCGGTCCCGATGAGCTCCTCCCTGGAGTCGCTCAACGCCGGAGTCGCTGCGTCGATCGCGTTGTACGCCGTAGCCCAGAAGCGCGAGCAGTCGTCGGGCTGATGCTCCGACGGCTCGGGCTCGTTGCGGTCTGGTTGCTGCTCGCAGTGCCGACCTGGTTCGGCCTGTTCGTCTACAGCCACGACCCGATGGTGATCGCCAGTCATGACGCGGTCGTCACGCCGACCTTCGACCACTACGCGCGGATCACGATGGGGCCCTACCTGCCCGACCTGCGGCGTCGTACGGACAGCCAGATCGGGGTTCGGATTGATCTCGGCAAGACCAGGGCACTGAGTGAGCGCGAACTGATCGAGCGGTACGCCCTGCTCGGGACCCAGCCCGATGCCGAGGTGCGCCTGGTCGGGGCGAAGGTGCGCGGCCAGGCCGTCGACGCCGCCGTCCAGGCAGGGGCGCTGGCCGCCCTCCCGGTGGCCGTCTGGCTGCTGCTCGGTGCGGCCCGCCGGCGCGAGCTGGTCCGGCCCTCCCGGCCGAAGGTGCTGATCGCGATCGGTACTGCCGGGGTGGTGGTGCTCGCGATCCTGCTGCCGTGGCGGCCGGGCACCGCGCGGGTCCAGCCGACTGAGTGGATCCCGCTCGGGACCGCGCTGCCGGACGTCACCATCCCGCCGGAGCTGACGGGGATCGAGGTGCAGGGCGGTCTGCTCACCCAGGGCACCCGCCGACTCGTCTCCAGCGTCTTCCAGGGGTTCTCCGAGGGCAAGGAGTTCTACGACAAGCTGGTCGACGGCGCCCCCGTGGCCGCGGCTCAGCTCCGTCGGCCGTTGCTGGGCCAGTCCCTCGCTATTCTGGTCAGCGACCGGCACGACAACATCGGCATGGACGCGGTCGTCCGTGCCGTTGCGGACGGCCTCGGGGTCACGGCAATCCTGAACGCCGGTGACGACACCTCGACCGGCGAGCCGTGGGAGGCCTTCAGCCTCGAATCGTTGGACGACGCCTTTGCCGGCTACCGCGACCGGGTCACGGTGGCGGGCAACCACGACAGCGGGGACTTCGTCAGCAGGTACCTGGAGAAACGCGGCTGGACCCACCCTGACGGGGAGTCCTCGGTCCACTTCGGGATGCCGCTGCTCGGTGTCGACGACCCGCGGTCGAGTGGTCTGGGGATCTGGAAAGACGAGAAGGGCCTCACCTTCGCCGAGGTCCAGAGCCGGGTGGCGGACGACCTCTGCGCACGAGACGCCGAGGGGGAGCGCATCGTCACGTTGCTGGTTCACGACCGGAGCCTGGGCGGCCCGGCGTTGGAACGGGGCTGCGTGGACCTCGTCCTCGCCGGACACACCCATGTCCAGGTCGGGCCGGACCGGGTGGTCGGCGCCAACGGCTCGGTCGGCTACAGCTACACGAACGGGACCACCGGCGGAGCCGCGTTCGCGGTCGCGGTCGGGAGCCGCCTGCGTCGGGAGGCCCAGTTCACCTTCCTCACCTTCAAAGACGGCCGTCCGGTAGGTCTGCAGTCGGTCCGGATCTCTACCCGTGGACAGTTCCTGGTCGACGACTTCGTCCCGCTCGACTACGAGGTCGAAACCCAATAATTCTGAGCGATCTGAGAGACTTCTTCCATGCGCGTCACTGCCAAGTCCGACTACGCCTTGCGAGCACTCATCGAGATCGCCCGCCGCGATGACGCTGCGCCGGTGAGTGCCGAAGAGCTCGGGCGGCTGCAGGACATCCCGCACGGCTTCCTGCAGGCGATCCTGGCCGATCTTCGCCGGGCCGGTGTGGTGATGGCTCAGCGCGGGCAGTCCGGCGGGTGGCGGATGAGCCGGGAAGCCTCGGACGTCTCTGTCGCCGACGTGATCCGCGCCGTCGACGGACCCCTCGTCTCGGTCTACGGCCTGCGTCCCGAAGCAGTGAACTACAACGACGGTGCCGCGGTCCTCCAGCACGTCTGGATCGCCGGCCGGCACGCGCTCCGCGATGTCTTCGAGGCAGTCTCCGTGCAGCAACTCGCGGACGGCAAGCTGCCCAAGGCGGTCACCAGTCGGACCGCCGACGACGACGCCTGGCAGTCCCACTGAGCCTCAGCTGACGGTCCAGATCCTCGCGCAGGGTTCGTCGCCGGCTCCGACGGAGAACAGCTGCTCCCCGAGGCGCAGGTGGCCGAGTGGCACGTCCTCGGGCTCCAGAACGTCGGCTCCGTCGCGGGAGACGCAGACCAGCACCGAACCGTCCGGGTGCTCGCGGAGGAACGCCACCGAGTCGGCGCTGACCAGCGTCCACCGGAGGCTGCCGTGGCGCAGGGCGGGTTGCGCGGTCCGTACGGCGGCCAGGGCGGCGTACACGTCGCTGGTCAGCGTGGTGAACGCGTCCGGGTCATGCCAGGGCATCGTCCGCCGGGAGTCCTCGCCGTCGACGCCCTGGAGGCCGAGCTCGTCACCGGCGAAGACCATCGGTACGCCGGGCAGGGTGAACTGCAGAACTACGGCGAGGTGGTGCAGTGCCGCACTACCGGTGATCGTCCGGATCCGGGGGGAGTCGTGCGAGCCGAGGATGTTCCAGCTTGTGCAGACCGCGCGCCACCCGAAGCTGGCGGTGAAGGAGCGCATTGCCGTCACCATCGCGTGCCCGTCTCGCCGCGGCAGGTGCACCGGGAGACCGAAGCTGGGCGTCGGCCGCTCCGGGTCGCGAAGCCACTCCCAGACCGGGAACGAGAAGCCGTAGTAGTTCATCGTCCCGTGCCAGCCGTCACCGTCCAGGTCGCCGGTTGCGTCGTGGCCGTGCTCGGCCAGCACCAGGGCGTCTGCCCGGATCCCGACGGCCGTGCGCCGGATCTCCCGGGCGACGTCGCGCGCGAGATCGACCTCGCCGTGGCGACCGGTCATGTTGGCGACGTCGATCCGCCAGCCGTCGAGGCCGAACTCTAGCCAGCGCGCGACCACCGCATCGAACCGCTCGCCGAGCGCCCGAGCGGTGTGGTCGAGCTTCGGCAACGTGCCGTGTCCCTTCCAGCCCTCGTGGCTGCCGTCAGCAGCGAAGTAGAAGAACGAGCGTTCCTCCGCATCAGGGTCTGAGGCTGCGCGCAGGAACCACTCGTGGGTGTCACCGGTGTGGTTGCTGGTCAGGTCGCCGAGCACGCGGAGCCCACGCGCATGGGCCTCATCGATCAGTCGCCGGTACGCCGCGTCCCCGCCGAGGAGCGGGTCGACAGAGTCGAAGCTGCTTGCGTTGTAGCGGTGGTTGCTCTCACCCGGGAAGACGGGCGTCAGGTAGAGCGTGTCCACACCGAGGTCGGTGAGGTGATCGAGGTGCTCGGTGATGCCGTCGAGGTCGCCGCCGTAGAACTGGAGCGGGGTGTCCGGTCCGACGTGGATCGGGGCGTCGGTCCACTGCGCCGGGACTGCCCAATCCGGGGTCGGGTGCTCATCAGCGGCTGCCGAGCGTGCGAACCGGTCCGGGAAGACCTGGTAGACGACGGCGTCCCGGCCCCACGTCGGCGGGGCGTCGTAGGCGCAGAGGGTGAAGTCGTGGGCGTCGGTGACGTCGTAGGCGAAGACGCCGGCTTGGTTGAGCCAGTTGAAGGTATCGCCGACCACGACCATGAACCGGTAACGCTGGACCGGGTTGCGGACCGTGACCGCAGCACCCCACCAGACGTCGTTGCCCTCGGTCTGCTCGACCTCGCACGCGGTGAAGAACGGCTCGCCGTCCTCGACGGTGCGCAACCAGACGGCATCGACCGGTCGGTGCGCACTGGTCCGCACCCGGACCGGAACGGCGGTGCCGAGCGGGGCGCTCTCGCGCTCGACGTACAGCGGAGATCCGTCGTGATGGGGAAGCTCCAGCAGCGGGTCCACCTGACCATCCTCCCCGATCGAGGTGCTGCTCCCGAAACTGGCAGCCGGTCGTGCCGTCGGTACGATGTCGCCGCTGGCTCTGCTGGCACGCCGGTGTAGCTCAGTTGGTAGAGCGCCTCACTTGTAATGAGGATGTCGCGGGTTCGACTCCTGTCACCGGCTCCACCGTGCGCGCTTCAGTGCTGCTCCGACGCCGCGCTGGCTCGGTCGGGCTCGGCGCCGTGGACGCTGTCGCGGTCCCGACCGTGGCCGCCGTGCCAGTCGAGGCACAGGACCGTGGCGTCGTCGTCCAACGTGCCGGTCGCCTCGAGCACCCGGTCCGCCTGCACCCACGGGAAGCGGTCCGGGCGCTGGCGGACCGGGTGCTCGAGGCGACCGGCACGTTGGACGACGACGCCACGGTCCTGTGCCTC
>JBKJHO010000032.1:0-88651 GCA_046598915.1 Marmoricola sp.
CTGCCCGCCCTTGCCGCGCTTTTCTCGCCCCCGGCCGGCGAGCCGCCCGCCACCGCCTCGGACCAGGAACTCGTGCTCTACCTGGCAGGTCGCGCTTAGCCGCCTACGCGGAGGCCGGGCGGGCCGTTCTGCGAAGGGCACCCGCGTTCGAGCAGATCCGAGCGGGTCTCAACAGATCCGGATGTTGTCGCACAACCGTCCGATGCCGGACACCAGCCGGCCCGAGCACGCACGGCGTCATGGCATGACAGAAAACTGCGACCTCAGCGGGTACGCCCGAGTGAGCACGGGGACCAGACAACAGAGCTTCAGAACGACGCTCTCCGCGAGGCTGGCTGTATCAGGATCTTCGAGGAGACCGCCTCAATCACCAGAATCGACCGGCCGCAGTTGGCAGCTGCGCTCGACTTTGCGCGTTAGACCGACACGCTCAGGACGTGCGCGCCAGGTACGCCGCGACGCCGTCCGAGATCGCCTGCTCGAGCTCATCGAGCTTGGCGGAGCTCACCTGCTCGGTGCGGATCAGGTCGTCCCAGCTGGTCCGGCGAAGGTTGAGGTCGACGGCGACCGGGTTCCAGACGTCCGCCAGGCCGATGCCCTCGGAGTAGTCGCGGTACTTGATTCCGGTGCCGTGGACGGCGTCCTCGAAGCCGCTGAAACCGACCAGTGCGCACGGGATCCCGTAGCTGTGGCAGATGATCATCACGTGCATCGCGCTGGTCACCACGGCGTCGTACGACGCGAGCGTCGAGACGAAGGCCCGGATGTCGTCGGGGTGCGACATCAGCACGTTGAGCTCGTCGAAGTTCTCGGGCAGCGTGATCGGCAGACTCGCGTGGGTGAAGTGCCGGACCAGGGCGGTCCGGCCGTTGGTGGTGCCGCGCTCGACCGGCATCACCCGGGAGAGCAGAGCACCGGGGTCGCCGAGACTCTGCACCGAAGGTCCACCCTGGCTGCGCAGCAGGTCGGCCGTGATCGGCCCCCGCAGCGAGACGTAGTGGGCTTTGGTGTTGAGCTCGATATCGTCCGAGGCGATGCCGGTGCCGACGACGATCGAGGAAGCCCGGATGAACCGGCCGATCGAGCCGATCATCACCAGGTTCGGGTGCGAGCTGGGCGCGGTCGGCGCGAGGTGCGCCACCGGGTGGCTGGACACCGACTGCAGGATCGCCGGGCTGAGCCAGTCACCGAAGTTTCCCGGGAACGGGCGGGGCCACCAGGTCAAGGTCAGCGGCTCGTCCTCGGTCCCGTCGAGACGGAAGTGCGCGAAGGACTCCGCGGCCCGTTGGGCACCGGCTTCGTTCGCGTTCGGGATGCTGCCGGAGTTCAGGCGTGCCGCGATCTCGCGGACCGAGTCGAGCTCGCCCTGCTGACCGGCGGAGACCATCTGGTTGATCAGGTTCTGACGGTGGCGCGAGGTGCTCTGGTCGTGCGCGCTCTTGGTGAGCACGTGGGTCACGCCGAGAGTGTCGGCTACCCGGCGCAGTCGTGCGGAGGACTTGCTGCCCATTCGGGACTCGAGCCGCTTGGCCCAGCTGAGCGCGCGCTTGCGCGGGCCGCCGGTCTGCTTCTTCTTCGTGCCGTCGATCTGGCCGTGCTGGACGACCTTCGACTTGAACTCCGCGACGTTACCGCTGGAGCCGAAGGAGAAGAAAGCGGTGACGTCGTGACCGCTGCGCCCGACGACGGCGGCCGAGGGGACGACCTGGAAGCTCATCGAGGGGGCGTTCTTCCGCCAGGACTCCTCGAAGAAGTAGTCATCGGTCGCCTTGATCTCCAGGTCGGCCTCGAGGGCGACGGCGTCGGCGATGAAGCGGCGGGCGGCGGGTGTGGTGTTGATCCCGAAGAAGCAGGGCTCCCAGAACCGGGTCCGACTGGCGTACCCGATCGTGGACGGAGCACCGAACCCACGCTGGAACCCGATGAGGTCGGCGGTGAAGCCGTGCACGTAGTCGGGGAGCGCGAGGAGCTGGCAGTCGACGTCGATCCAGAAGACCCTCTTGTCGGGGTTCTCCTCGCACACGCGGCCGAGGAAGGAGATCTTCTTGCGGCAGATGTCCGCCCAGTCCTCGCCCGGAGTCTTGACGATCTCCTGGAGCTCGCCGCGGACACCGATGTCGCTCAGGTTTTTTCGGAGCCGGTCAGCGTGGTCGCGGTAGTAATCGTCAGCGGTGTAGAACGAGCAGACGACGACGTCAGCGAGATCCATGAATTCCTCCGGTTCGGGCCGTGCTCAGAGCCAGCGCGGCAAGGCCCGACTATACCGGCCAGCTCTGGCGTTCTCCGGGGTCCGGAGCCTGCGCCCCGGGTGTGGACCGGTCCCATCAGGCGAGCTCGCGGATGACCCGCGCAGGATTCCCGACTGCCACCACGTTTGCCGGCACGTCCTGGGTGACCACGGCACCCGCGCCGATCACGCTGTTGTCCCCGATGGTGACCCCGGCAAGCACGATCACCCCGCCGCCGATCCAGACGTTGCTGCCGATCGTGATCGGCGCGGCTGCCTCGAGCTTCGAAAGACGCGCGTCCGCGTCGAACGGGTGCGTCGGGGTGAGCAGCTGCACGTGCGGGCCGATCTGGGTGTCGTCACCGATCGTGATGGGCGCGCAGTCGAGCGCGGTCAGGCCGTAGTTCGCGAAGACCCGGTCGCCGATGCTGATCTGGGTGCCGTAGTCGACGTACAGCGGTGCCCGGAGGGTGACGTCGGTGCCAACGGAGCCGAGCAGCTCCACCAGGATCTGCCGGGCGCCGATGTGGTCGTCGCACCGCATGTCGTCGTACGACGCCATCAGCCGCCGGGCCCGGACCGCGCCCGCGACCAGCTCCGGGTCGTCGGCTAGATAGGGCTCTCCGGCGAGCATGCGCTCGCGCTGGCTGCGGTCTTCGGCTGTCATCTGGTCACGGTAATTGGTTTCGACAAGCTCAACCAGCGGTGGTGGGGCTCACCCGCTGGTTGAGTTTGTCGAAACCTCGAAATCGGCGAGGTCGACCAAGGCGGTCCGATCCTTGTACTCGACCACGGTGCCCGGCCAGTTCGTCGTGACCCGGCCGCCCTCGTCGCGGTACCAGCTCGCGCAGCCGCCCCAGACGCTGGCGGCGAGCCGCTCCTGGATCTCGGCGTCGAACCGCCTCTCGGTCTCGGGTCGTACGGCGACGTACCCGGTCTGGGCGGCGGTCTGGACGAGCTGCCGGATGAAGCCGGACTGGGACTCCATCATGTTGATGATCGAGCTCCCGCCGAGGTTGGTATTGGGGCCGTAGACGATGCCGAGGTTGGGGAAGTCGGGGACGCAGATGCCGTAGAACGCCCGGGCGCCGTCGGCCCAGGCCTCGTCGAGCCCGAGGCCGTCGACACCGGTGATCGTCATCGGTGCCAGGAACTCGGTCGCGGCGAAACCGGTGCCGTAGATGATCACGTCCGCCGGGTGCACGGCCCCGTCGGCGGTGCGGACGCCCTCGGGCAGCACCTCGACAACCTCGTCGGTGACGACATCGACGTTCGCTGAGGCGAGCGCCGGGTACCAGTCGTTGCTGAACAGCAGCCGCTTGCAGCCGATCGGGTAGTCGGGGCGGAGCTTCGCTCGCAGAGCCGGGTCCTTCACCTGGCGCCTCAGGTGGACGCGCCAGGCGACCTCGAGCACCTTCTTCATCGGGTTGGTGCCGGTCAGCGACTTGTTCAGCTGCTCGGACATCAGCCAGGTCAGCTTCCGCCCGACCGCCTGGCTGCGAGGCAGGCGGGCGAAGGCGCGGTGATGGGTGCGGGTGTAGGTACGGTCCGGCTTCGGGACGACGTACGGGGCGCTGCGCTGGAAGACGGTGACCTCCCCGGCGATCGGCTGGATCCCGGGGACGAACTGGATCGCGCTCGCCCCGGTGCCCAGGACCGCGACCCGCTTCCCGGTCAGGTCGGCGCTGTGGTCCCACTGTGCTGAGTGGAACGCCGGCCCGTTGAAGGACCCGGCTCCGGGGATCGCCGGGATCACGGGGCGGGAGAGCTGACCCACGGCGGCGACCAGGAAATCGGCCTCCAGGGTCTCGCGGGCCCCAGTCGTTCGGTCCACCGTCTCGACCCGCCAGCACTGGGTCGCGGTCTGGAACGTCGCGCTGTTGACCTCGACCCCGGTGCGGATCTTCTCGCGCAGACCGAACCGACTCGCGACCCGGTCGATGTAGGCCAGGATGTCCGCCTGGCCGGCGTAGCGGCGCTCCCACTCCGGGTTCGGGGCGAACGACCACGAGTACAGCGAGCTCGGGACGTCGCAAGCGGCGTTCGGGTAGGTGTTGTCCCGCCAGACCCCGCCAAGGTCATCGGCCTTCTCAAGCACGGTGATGTCGTCGAAGCCGTGCTGCATCAGCTCGATCGCGGTGCCGAGGCCGCCGAAGCCGGCGCCGATGATGATGATCCGGGGTGAGGTCATGTGAAGAGGTTAGGAACTTCGGGCGTTCCCGGACAGGGGCGAGAGGGGCAAAGATTGATAATTCCGGCCTAGAGTCCTGGGTGTGACGACGTTGCAGGAGCCGGTGACCCGGGACTGGTCCTTCCCGAGGCACGTCACCAGCATCGACATCCTCGTCGCACACGCCGGAGCCTCCGGGCTCGCAGCGCGTACGGCGCTTGCGGGCACCGGTCTGTCCGCACGGGACCTGGCAGACCCCGACTGCGAGGTGACTGCTGAGCAGGAGCTCCGGGTGGTACGAAACCTGCTCCGTTCAGGTCCCGCCGCGGCGCGCTCGGGAGTGGCACTCGGACGGCGCTACCGGATCAGCACCTTCGGGATCGCGGGGTACGCGCTGGTCTCCAGCAGAACCCTGCTCGACGCGATGAACTTCGCTCTCCGATTCCTCGACCTCACCTTCACCTTCTCGATTCCGCACGCGCGGATCGAGGGCGAGACGGTCGTCATCGAGGCCTACGCCGAGACCCTGCCCAGCGACGTCCGCGATTTTCTGGTCCGGCGCGACCTCGCCGCCGTCGAGGCCGTGCTCCGCGAGCTCTTCCTCGGCAATCTCCCGACGACGTTCGAGGTCGAGGCGGGCCGGCTCACCTTCCCGGCAACCTTCCTGACCGCTGAGCTCCCGCAGGCGAGCCCGGCGGCCCGGGCACTGGCCGAGGACCTCTGTGCCGACCTCGCATCCCGGCGCCGCGACGCGAGCGGGCTCGCCCAGCAGGTCCGGATCCTGCTCGCCCAGCGGATCGCCTTCGACCCGTCCGCGGCCGGGGTCGCCCGCGCGCTGGCCGTGGGGGAGCGGACCCTACGCCGACGGCTCGCGGCCGACCAGACGTCGTACCAGGCGCTCTTGGACGAGGTCAGGATCGCGCTAGCCGGTCGGCTGCTTGCGGCCGGGACGCTGAGTGTCACCGAGGTCGCACACCGCCTCGGGTACGCCGAAGCGGCGAGCCTCATCCACGCCCACCGGCGCTGGCACGGCACGACCCCCACCAGACGATCTGGGGAGTAGTCTCCGACCATGCTGACCGTCGCGTATGTCTTCGCCGCGCTAGCCGCCGCCGTCCACGTCTACATCTTCTGGCTGGAGGCGCTCGCCTTCGAGACCGTCGGCCGGAATGCGTTCGGTGTCAGCGCCGAGGACGCGGCGATCATGAAGCCGTGGGCCTACAACCAGGGTTTCTACAACTTGTTCCTGGCGATCGGGGTCGCGGTCGGACTGGGTCTGACCAACGGCAACCGGGACGCCGGGATCGCGATCATCGTCTTCGCCATCTCCTCCATGGTGACCGCCGCGATGGTGCTGGTCTCCTCGGACCGGTCCAAGGCGCGGGGCGCGATCGTGCAGGGGGTCTTCCCGGCGATCAGCCTGGTCTCCTTCGCGATCTGGGCGACCGGCTGAGTTACGGGGTCACGAACGAGCGCCCCATCCGGGTCACGCGCCACGGTCGTCGCCCGCCGATCACGGTGGTGCCGCGGACGGTTGCCTCGGGGATGCCGATCCGGCCGTAGAGATTGAGCAGGAGCGGCTCGGGCCGGGCGAGGACCCGGACGTCCACGGACTCCCGGCGTCGAGCGCGCCGGCTGGTCAGCTCGCCGTCCGCGAGGTCGATGACCCACGGGTTGGTCTCCGGGGTGCGGATCTCCAGCTTCAGATCGCCCGGTGCGTCCGGGGAGAGGTACCCGGGAGCAGCCTGCACCACGACGTTGAGGGCGAGCGCTGCGTTACGACTGCCGATCTTCCAGGTCTTCTGCTGCGCGCGAGCCACGTCACGCCCGTGGATCAGGAACTCGCCGATCAGGTTCCCCAACCAGCCGGCCACGTCGAGCTCCTGACCGCTGTGGAACGGGTACCGCTGGTGCAGGTCCGCGGTGCGCGGGATGATCCGCTCCAGGTCGGAGAGCTCCTGCCAGACGCGGTCGAGGATCTGGGCCTGGTTGCCCGGGTCGAGGTCGCGGAGCTCGACGGAGTTGATCCCGGCGACACCGTCGGGATCCGGGCTGAGGCCGACAGTGGAGCTCAGATCGCGCTGGGTATAGCGGTGCAGAACGGTCAGCAGGTGGCCGGCCACTTCGGTCGCGGTCCAGTCCGAACCAGGGATCCGGGTCCTGCCCGGCGTCACCGAGAGCAGAGCAGCGAACCGACGTTGCGCTTGGTGGATGCGGGCCCACAGCTCGTCACCGGTGGTGAAGACGAACTCGTCGTAGGTATTTCCTCCCGAGGTCGACATCTCAGGTGATCGTCATTCCGCCGTCGACGGGCAAGGTCTGCCCGGTCACGTACCCGGCGGCGTCCGAGGCCAGGTAGACCACCGTCGCGGCGAGCTCGCGCGGGTCGCCCTTGCGGCCCATCGGGATCCGGAGCTGCTGCTGCTCGAGGTAGCCCGGGGGGTATTGCTCGGTCATCTCAGAGGTGAAGAAGCCCGGCGCGATCGCGTTGACGCGGATGCCTTTGCGCCCGGTCCACTGCTGGGCCAGGTCGCGGGTCAAACCGATCAGCCCGGCCTTGGAGGCGGCGTACGCGGCCTGGGGGAGCCCGGCGGTGGTGAGGCCGAGGACCGAGGAGATGTTGATGATCGAGGACCCCGGGGCCATCACCCGGCCGCACGACTGAGCCATCCAGTAGCACCCGTTGAGGTTCACCTCGATGACGCTGCGGAACTGCTCGGGCGTCTCCCGCGTCGCCGGTACGGCGGTGCCGATACCGGCGTTGTTCACCAGGACGTCGACCCGGCCGAACTCGGCCATCGCGGCGTCGACGAGCGCCTGGCAGGAAGCCGGGTCGGCCACGTCGGTCCCGACGCTGATCGCGCGCCGGCCGGCCGCCTCGACGAGGGCCGCGGTGTCGGCGAGCCGGTCGACCCGGCGTGCGCCCAGCGCGAGGTCCGCGCCGGCCTCGGCCAGAGCCTGGGCGAACGCGACGCCGAGGCCGGAGGAGGCGCCGGTCACCACGGCGACCTTGCCGTCGAGCCGGAAGAGGTCTGTCACAGGTGAGGTCATGCGCCGATCATGCCGGATCGGGGCCGTTCGGCGCGTCGGTGACCGCGGTGAACGGGTTCAGCCACGGTGAAGTCCCGCCTGGTGGACCCGGGTGGCGCTCGGGGGATACAACTCCAGCAGTCCGGCGGGCCGGATCGGCCGCCGTTCCAGGTTCCCCCCGCAGTTGGGACAGCGCTGCCCGGGGAGGCAGCTCTCGACGCAATCCGCGCACCAGGTGCATTCGAAGGTACAGATCAGCGCGTGCGGGGAGTCGGGATCGAGATCGAGGTCGCAGCACTCGCAGTTGGGACGTAGGTCCAGCACCGGTCAGCCCTTTCGGAGTGACGCTTCGTAGCGGCGGGCCCGCAAGCCGGACCCGACCATGTCGTGCAGGTCGTGGCGCATCATCCAGTCCAGGTCGCGTGCGGCCAGCGTGCCGTCGGCGACGATCCGCGCCGGGTCGCCAGGACGTCGGGGGACGACCTCCGGCTCGAACTCGATCCCGCTAACCTCCCGGACGGCGTCCATGATCGCCTTCACCGACGATCCGGAGCCGCTACCGAGGTTGTAGACCGGCTCGAGGGGCTCGCCGTTCTCCAGGTGACGGGCCGCCACCGCATGCGCCGCGGCGAGGTCGGCGACGTGGATGTAGTCGCGGACGCAGGTGCCGTCGGGGGTCGGGTAGTCGTTCCCGTAGATCTTCGGGGGCCGGCCGTCGAGGAGGGCGTCGAAGACCAGCGGCAGCAGATTGTGCCGGCTGTCGTCGAAGAGGTCCTCAGCTCCCGAACCGACGACGTTGAAGTAGCGCAGCGAGGTGTGCCGCAGGCCGGTCGCGATCCCCTGGTCACGGATCAGCCACTCGCCGATCAGCTTCGTCTCGCCGTACGGCGAGTCCGGTGCCGGCTTGAGCGCCTCGGTCACCAGTTCGACGTCGGTGGTGCCATAGCAGGCGGCGCTGGAGGAGAAGACCATCGAGGGGACGTCGGCACGCTGCATTGCTTCGAGGACGCTGACTGTGCCGGTGACGTTCTGGGTGTACGCGAGCAGCGGTACCTCGACCGAAACCCCCGCCGCCTTGAAACCAGCCAGGTGGATCACGCCGTGCACGTCGTGCTCGCGCATGGTGCGCTCCAGCAGGGCGGTGTCGAGGATGTTTCCCTCTACGAACGGAATGTCGTCGCGGACGAACCTGCGGTGCCCCGTGGAGAGGTCGTCGACGACCACGGCCGCGATGTCGACGTCGGAGAGCGTCCGGACGACATGCGATCCGATGTACCCGGCACCGCCGGTGACCAGCCACGACATGACGTTCCTCCTCTTTCCGTCCCTGACCCTATGACGCGAGGCCACGAAGCGGAGGTCGTCCCCTGCGGGGACGGTGCGGAAGCGAGGCGGGAAGAGGTCAGCCAGCGACGGTGAGGGCGTGGGCCGCGGGCAGGTGCGTCCGCTCGATTTTGGTGACGAACGGGGAGGTCATCGCGCCGACCAGGGCGCCGTACCCGAGCCCGAAGGCGATCTCGTCGCCGACAGCGACCGAGTGGTCGCCAACATCGAGGACCAGGTGGTCGCTGCTCATCCCGAGGACGGACATCCCCTCCGGGGCGACCAGCGTCTCGATGTCGGTGTCCTGACGGCCAAGGGCGAGAATGGCCTGCCGGATCGAGCCGGTCCCGGTCCGGACCGGGAACTCGCCGAAGGCGGTCTGGGCCCGTGCTCCCCACGGCTGCGCCGGCTTGTCGCGTACGTCGATGACCTCGGCGACCAGTCGGAAGGCGTCCCCGTGAAGCCCCGGGAGGAGGGTCCGGTACAGGGGTTCGGTGCCGAGCAGTATCGCCTCGCCGAGGCGGAGCTCGTCGACCCGGCCGAGGTCGCCCCCGCCCGAGACCCAGTCGAGGTTGGCGGAGTTGCCGCCCGAGACCACGGAGAGGGTCACGCCGTGGGTCTCCTCGACCTGCTCGACGAGCCTGGAAAGCACCCCCATGTTCGTGTCGTCGGGGACGACGCCGTTCTGGCAGGCGAGGTTGGCACCCAGGCCGGCTAACCGGAGCGACGTCCGGGTCAGCACGTGACCGGCGGCCGCGACGACGTCCTCGGCCGCGATCCCTTCGCGCAGATCGCCGAGCTCGACCATCAAGATCACGCCGTGGACGCGGCGGTGCCGGGCAGCAGCGGAGTCGAGGGCATCGATCACCGTGCGGTCGGTGTTCAGGCTGGTCGCCGCGTGCCGGACGACAGAGCCCGCCTGGCTGAGCATCGGCGAACGGATCAACGTGCGTGACGGTGATCCCTCGAGCCCAGCCAGGCGGACGAGGTTGGGGACCCGGGAGTCACCGAGGCCGAGGGCGCCGCCTGCGAGCATCGCTGCGCCGACGCCGGGCGACCCGAGGGCGGCCTTGGTGATGCCGGTGATCCGGATGCCGCGGGGCGACAGCTGGTTCACCAGGGCTCGGGTGTTCTGCTCGATCTTGTCGAGATCGACGTCGACCCGAGGCGTGGTCACGAGGTGGTCAGCGCGCCCGCCGCTGTCAGCGCGCGCGGCGCGAGCTCGGGGAAGGCCAGCAGGACCATCTCGACCAGATCCTCAGCGGGGCGGGTCAGCGGGTCGGTGACCGGGAGACCGAGATGCAGGCGGTGGTCGGCGATGGCCTCGCCGATCTCGTCCTCGGTCATCTCCTCGTGGTTGATCGTGACCCCGATGACCCGGGTCTCGGCGAAGGCCTGGATCAGCGCGATCTCGCTCGCCGCGGTAGGCATCGGCATCATCGGGAAGTCGCCGAGGACTCGGCGCTTCGGCGCGTGCTGGACGATCACGCCTTCCGGTCGGCTACCGCGCAGGATGTGGCCTGAGGACAGGTAGGCCGGGTGGCTGAGCGCGCCTTGGCCCTCGACGATGATCACGTCCGGGTCCTCGTTCTCGAAAGCGCTGACGATCTGGTGCTCGACCTCGCCCGAAATGAACTGGGGGACCAGCGCGTCGAGCGCGGCGCCGTACTTGCCGCCCTGGATCAGCGTGGTCTGACCGGTGCCGACCATGACCGCCTTGATGCCAGCGGCGTTCAGCGCCTGGACGAGCAAGGTGGCGGTGGTGCGCTTGCCGATCGCGCCGTCGGTCCCGAGCACCGCGATCCGCGGGCAGGTCACGTCGAAGATGCGACCGGAGAACAGGTGCAGGTCGCGCGTGTCCTTCGGGCGGCGTACGTCGGTGATGGTGACGGCCGCGATCAGGGCCGCCGCCACGAACTCGGCGTCGTCGTTGAGGAACTCGTGCAGCCCGTTGATCACGTGCATGCCGCGGCTGATGCCGTCGAGCAGGACGACGCGCTGGGCGTCGGAGAGCAGGCCGTCGGCCGGTGCGACCCCGCAGATCAGGTAGTCCGGGACGTGTCCGGCGTGGGCGATCGCCTCGGCGAGGTCGGCCAGGACCGGGATCCCGTTCGGGGTGCCGTCCAGGAACTCGCCGGCGTCGAGGCCCGCACGCCGGGAGTCGATGACGCTGAGGATCTCGTACTTCTCCGAGTGCCGGACCAGCCCGTTGGCGGTCTTGCCGTCCTGCTCGCCGAACTGCTGGTCGCAGTAGACGATCGCGGTGGAGCCGACCGGCAGGCTGAACGGCGCGGCGGGGGTAGCGTCCGCACGTGGCTGCGGAACCCCCTGGACGCGGGCATCGAAGGACGAATTGCTGGAAAGCGAAGACATGCAGTTCCTCTGGGACGTCTCAGAGGAGGCGACGGGCTTCGTGGCCGGGCGGCGAGCCCAACGGTCAACGAGACGTCTGCCCTGAGGGTGCGGCGAGATTGCCGACCTGCCCAGGGTAACCGGAGAACCCTGAATCGTCGGTATCATGACCTCCATGAGGTCGCTGTTGCTCCTTGCCTAGCCGCATCGCGAACGTGATGCGGCTGCCCCTCCTGACCGAGGGGTTTTTTCATGCCAGAGCGCTCAGCTCAGGCACTCGACCAGGCATTTCACCCCGGCGCAGCGGACCTCCCCGAACCGAGAAGAAGGACAGATGAGCGAGCGAGACGAGCAGGTCGGGTACGACATCCACGCCACCGAGGCCAAGTGGCTGCCGGTGTGGGAGCGACTCGACCCGTTCCGAGCCGATGACGCTTCGGGGCGTGAGAAGCGGTACGCCCTGACGATGTTCCCGTACCCGAGCGGCGATCTGCACATGGGTCACGCCGAGGTCACTGCGCTGCACGACGTGATCGCGCGGTACTGGTGGCTCCGTGGCTACGAGGTCATGAATCCGATGGGTTGGGACTCCTTCGGTCTGCCCGCCGAGAACGCGGCCATCAAGAACAACGAGCACCCGGCGACCTACACGTACGCGAACATCGAGACCCAGGCGGCGTCGTTCAAGAAGTACGCCGTCTCCTTCGACTGGTCCCGGCGCCTGCACACCTCCGACCCGGAGTACTACCGCTGGACCCAGTGGCTGTTCCTGAAGTTCCGGGAGCAAGGCCTCGCCTACCGGAAGAACTCCCCGGTCAACTGGTGCCCGAACGACCAGACCGTGCTGGCCAACGAACAGGTCGTCGACGGGATGTGCGAGCGCTGCGGCGCCGAGATCACCAAGCGTGAGCTGACCCAGTGGTACTTCAAGGTCACCGACTACGCGCAGCGACTGCTCGACGACATGGAACCGCTGGAGGGGACCTGGCCCGAGCGGGTGCTGACCGCTCAGAAGAACTGGATCGGCCGCTCGGAAGGCGCGCATGTCGACTTTGCTGTCCGCCTGGCCGACGGCGGGACCCAGGACCTGAAGGTCTACACGACCCGTCCCGACACCCTGTTCGGGGCGACGTTCATGGTCGTCGCAGTCGACGCCGCCGTGGCGGGTGAGATCGTCGCGCCCCAGAAGCGTGCCGAGTACGAGGAGTACCTGGCCGAGGTGCGCAAGGCTTCCGACATCGAACGGCTCGGCAGCGACCGGGCCAAGACCGGCGTCGACCTGGGCGTCACCGCGACCAACCCGGTCACCGGCGAGCAGATGCCGGTGTGGGCATCTGACTATGTGCTGGCCGACTACGGCACCGGCGCGATCATGGCTGTGCCCGGTCAGGATCAGCGGGACTGGGACTTCGCGAAGAAGTTCAGTCTGCCGATCGTCCGGACCGTGCAGCCGACTGAGGACTTCGAGGGCGACGCCTTCACCGGGGCGGGCCCGGCGATCAACTCGGCCAACGACGAGATCTCCCTGAACGGCCTGGACATCGCCGAGGCGAAGAGCGCGATCATCACCTGGCTGGAGAGCAAGGGCACCGGCACCGGCACCGTGAACTTCCGGCTGCGCGACTGGTTGTTGTCCCGCCAGCGCTTCTGGGGCTGCCCGATCCCGATCATCCACTGCCCGTCCTGCGGTGAGGTGCCGGTCCCCGAGGACCAGCTGCCGGTGGTCCTGCCGGAGCTCAAGGGAGCCGACCTGAAGCCGAAAGGCGAGTCCCCGCTGGCGGCCGCCTCCAACTGGGTCAACGTCGACTGTCCCTCCTGCGGGGGCCCGGCGAAGCGCGACTCCGACACCATGGACACCTTCGTGGACTCGTCCTGGTACTTCCTGCGCTTCTGCTCACCGCAGGACACCACCGCCGCTTTCGATCCCGAGCAGGTCCGTGCCTGGGGCCCGATCGACCAGTACGTCGGCGGGGTCGAGCACGCCGTGCTGCACCTGTTGTACAGCCGGTTCTTCACCAAGGTCCTCCACGACATGGGCTTGCTGGACTTTGTGGAGCCGTTCACGGCGCTGATGAACCAGGGCGTGGTCATCAACCAGGGCAAGAAGATGAGCAAGTCCTTGGGCAACGGTGTGAACCTCGGTGACCAGCTCGACGCGTTCGGCGTCGACGCGGTTCGACTGACCCTGGTCTTCGCCGGGCCGCCCGAGGACAACATCGACTGGGCAGACCTCTCACCGGCCGGATCGCTGCGCTTCCTGCAGCGCGCCTGGCGACTCTCGGGCGACGTCACCTCGGCGCCGGGGGGCGACCCCGCCAGCGGTGGCTCGCTCGCGCTGCGCAAGATCACCCACAAGACGATCCATGAGGCGCAGGCTCTGCTGGAGTCGCACCGCTTCAACGTGATGGTCGCCAAAGTCATGGAACTCGTGAACGCGACCCGGAAGGCGATCGACTCGGGCTGCGGCCCGGCTGATCCGGCGGTGCGTGAGGCGGCCGAGACGGTCGCGATCCTGCTCTCGTTGGTCGCGCCCTACACCGCCGAGGAGATGTGGGAGCGGCTCGGCCATCAGCCGACCGTGGCCCGGACGTCCTGGCCCGTGGTCGACCCGGAACTGCTGGTCGAGGACTCCGTCACCGCGATCGTTCAGATCCAGGGCAAGGTCCGGGCGCGCCTGGAAGTCGCGCCCGACATCTCCGAGGCCGACCTCGAGGCGGCGGCGCTGGCCGATGAGGCAGTCCAGCGGGCGCTCGACGGGGCCGAGGTGCGCACGGTGATCGTGCGGGCACCGAAGCTCGTCAACATCGTCGTCTGACGTCGTGCTCGATCAGTAGGCTGCGCGCATGACCTTGGCGCTGGTGACCGACTCGACGGCTTCGCTGTCCCCCGAGGTGGCGGCTGCTCGCGCGGTGACCGTGGTGCCCTTGCAGGTCGTCATCGGCGCCACGTCGTACGACGAGGGCGTCGAGGGGGGCGTGACCCCGGAGCTGCTCGCCGAAGCCCTGCAGGCGTGGACGCCGGTCAGTACCTCGCGACCCAACCCGGAGGAGATGCTCGAGATCTTCGAGCGACTCGCGGTCGAGGGTGCCACCGAGATCGTCTCGATCCATCTCTCGGCCGACCTCAGCGGGACCTTCGAGTCCGCTCAGCTGGCCGCCCGACGTTCGCCGGTTCCGGTGCACCCGGTCGACGCCCGCCAGGTCGGGATGGGGACCGGTTTCGCGGTCCTGGCCGCGGCAGACGCCCGCGACGCCGGTGGAGATGCTGCCGCCCTCGTCGCGGCAGCGCGGGAGCGCTCTGCTGCGACGACCTCGCTCTTCTACGTCGACACCCTGGAGTACCTGCGCCGCGGCGGCCGGGTCGGCGCAGCAGCTGCTCTCCTCGGCTCCGCGCTCGCCGTGAAGCCGATTCTCAAGGTCGTGGACGGGCGAGTCGGGCCGTTCGAGCGCGTTCGTACCTCGGGCAAGGCACTGAGCCGGCTCGAAGACCTGGCGGTCGAGGCGGCCGGCGAGCACGAGGTCGAGATCGCGGTCGCTCACCTCGCCAGCCCCGACCGGGCCGGGGCCCTGGCCGAGAAGCTCACCGCCCGGCTCGCAGGGGGTCTCGGCGACAGGTCGGTCTCGGTGGGCGAGATCGGAGCGGTCCTCGGCGCCCACGTCGGCCCGGGGATGGTCGGGGTCACCGTCGCAGTCCGTACGGCGCACACAGCGACCGCCGGCGCCTGATCTCCACAGCGCGGCTCGCGGATGGCGCCGCCGAGGTCCGAGGCTCCTTAGCCTCGCGGGTATGCACAGGGACTCGGGAGACGATAGGGCTGCCGTCGCGCGGCGCCGCCTGGAGACGCTCGGGCGCGAGATCGCGCTCGCCGGCCAGAGCTCTTCGGAAGGTGAACGGCCCCGGCTGCCGCAGCCACAGCCACAGCCGCAGCCACAGCCACAGCCGGCAGTAGTACCGAACCCCGGGCGTCATGCGCGGCAACGCGACGCAGGGGGATCATCCCGGATCGCCGCGCGCCTAGAGCCGCGGCTCCCGGCAGCCCTCCAGGGTCGGGTGGCACTCCGATCCGGCCACGTCTCGCTGCTCGCCCTGCTGGTCGGCGTCGCGGTTGCCGGGACGGCCTGGTGGACGCTCAAGGGGGCGCCGGAGCCGGTCCCGGTGGCGCACGTCTCGCCGGGACCGACTCCGAGCAGCGCAGCACCCGCTGTCGCGTCGGGGTCCCCGTCAACGGCCCCGAGCGAGGTGGTGGTCGACGTCGCCGGCAAGGTACGACGGCCCGGCGTGGCAACGTTGCCCGCCGGGTCGCGGGTGATCGATGCGTTGAAACGCGCGGGGGGTGCGCGCGGCAGCGTCGACCTGAGCACGCTCAACCTGGCCCGGATCCTGGTCGACGGCGAGCAAATCCTGGTCGGGGTCGTGCCGGCCGGTGGCGTCGCTGCTACGACTCCACCGACGACCGGCAGCGGAGCCCTGGTCAACCTCAACACCAGCACCCTCGACCAGCTCGAGAGCCTGCCCGGGGTCGGTCCGGTGACGGCGCAGAAGATCCTGGACTGGCGGACCGAGCACGGTTCCTTCACCGCGATCGACGAGCTGGTCGAGGTCGACGGCATCGGCGCGAAGACCTTCGAAGAGATCGCGCCGCACGTCACCCTGTGAGGCCGGATCCTGACCGGAGCGACGTCCTCGACCTCCGGGCCGCAGCGCTCGGGTTCGTTGCCTGGGTGGCCGCCTTCCTGATGCTGACCTGGTCGGTCTGGTGGATCACCGGCCTGGTCGTCGTCGGACTGCTCGCGACCGTTCGGCGCTGGAACGACTGCCGAGCCAGACACACCCGGATCGGCTGGCTCCTGGCGGCAGCGGCCGTAGCCGCCTCGGCGTACCTGCATCTCCTGGTCGTCGCGGAGTCGCCGGTCAGCCGGTTCGCCCGCGACGAAGCCTCGGTTCAGGTCGTCGCGGTGGTGACCGCGACCCCGGTCCGGGCGCCGGGGAGGTTCGCGGAGCGGGTCTACTTCGAGGCGACGGTGACCGAGATCGCCGGGCGCGGGTCTCGGTTCCGGGTGCGGGCACCGGTGTTGGTGCTCATGGACGCGGGCCCCGCGCCGGCGCGCGGAGCACGGATCCGTCTCGCCGGGATGATGCGACCCTCGGACCGTCCCGAGCGGGCCGGTGTCCTGACCGCGCGCGGCCGCGCGGTGATCCTGGCGAAGCCGGATCCGGTGGTGCGTGGGTCCGATCGGGTCCGGGCCGCGATCCGGGACGCGGTGTCGACCCAACCGCACGGACCACGGGCACTGGTGCCAGCCTTGGTCGACGGAGAAGACGGCAACCTGCCAGACGGGGTGGTCGAGGACTTCCGGACCGCGGGCCTCACCCACCTCCTGGCGGTCAGCGGTACCAACCTCACCCTGATCGTCGGGTTCCTGCTGCTGATCGCCCGCTGGGCCGGGGTGCGTGCCCGTGGACTGATCGTGGTCGGCGCTCTCGGGGTGGTCGGCTTCGTGCTGCTCGCTGGGCCGGAGCCGAGCGTGCTGCGAGCCGCCGCGATGGGCACGGTCGCGCTGATCGGTCTGGGCTCGGGTGCTCGGCGCCACGGTATCCGGGCACTCGGCATCGGGACCCTCGGGCTGCTGCTCGTGGACCCGTGGCTGGCCCGGTCCTGGGGTTTCGCGCTCTCCACGACTGCGACGGCGGGGATCCTGCTGTTGGCGCCCCCGTGGCGGGATGCCCTGGCTCGTTGGTTGCCGCGCTGGGCGGCCGAGGCTGCGGCCGTACCGTTGGCAGCGCAGCTTGCCTGTACGCCGTTGGTCGCGGCCCTCTCGGCGCAGGTGAGCCTGGTGGCGGTCTTCGCCAACGTGCTCGCGGCACCGCTGGTTGCCCCGGCCACCGTGCTCGGCCTGGCCGGGGGACTCCTCGGACTGCTCTGGGGACCGCTCGGTCAGATCGTGGCGGCTCCGTCGGCGTGGAGCGCCGCCGGGATCATCGCGGTCGCGGATCGGTGCGCCGGTCTGCCCCTGCCGGCCGTCGCCTGGTCGACCGGGACCACCGCCGTGGTCGGGCTCGTCGCCCTCTGCGGCGCCCTAGCGCTCGGGCTGCACGCGGTGCTCGCGCGACGCGACCTCACCGTGGGCCTGACCGGGATGTTGGTCGTGGCGATCCTGGTCCCGCTGCCGACCCCGGGCTGGCCTCCGTCGGGCTGGTTGATGACCGCCTGCTCCATCGGTCAGGGTGATGCCCTCGTGCTCAACGCTGGCGCGCACAGCGGCGTGGTCGTCGACGCGGGCCCGGATCCCGACCTGGTCGACGGCTGCTTGGACCGGCTCGGGATCAGCTCGGTCCCGGTGCTGGTGCTGACCCACTTCCATGCCGACCATGTCGACGGCCTTCCCGGAGTCCTGCGCGGGCGACGGGTCGGCCAGATCCTGACCACGCCGCTGGCGGACCCCGGCTCGGGCGCGGCCGCAGTGCGCCGTACGGCGGAGCGGGCCGGGATCGAGGTGCAACCGGTCACCGTCGGCGCGACGGCTGTGGTCGGGCCGATCGGCTGGGAGGTGCTGGCTCCGACCGGGGAGTCCTACCCGGAGTCGGACTCACCCCCCAACGACGCCAGCGTGGTCCTCCTGGTCGAGATCCGCGGGACCAGGATCCTGCTGGCGGGGGATCAGGAACGACCTTCCCAGGCGGCGTTGCGCCGCTCCTTGCCTGACCTCCGGGCCGACGTGCTCAAGGTTGCTCACCACGGCAGCAGCAAGCAGGATGCCGACCTGATCGCCGGGCTCGGCGCCCGGCTCGCGGTGATCTCGGTCGGATTGGACAACGACTACGGGCACCCGGCCGGATCGACGCTGGACCTGCTCGGACGTGCCGGGCTGACAGTACGACGGACCGACCGGGACGGCGACGTGGCGGTGGTCCTAGACGACCAGGGGGCCCTGGGCACGGTGACCCGGGGTGGGGGCGGATGAGGCAGCCATCGGGTTGTCGGAGCAGCGTGAGAGGCTGCGCGCATGGCGACGCCCGATCCCGCTCAGGTGCTCGGCCGGGTCACCCTGGTGACCGGTCCCGAGGAGTTCCTGGCCGAGCGGACCGTTCAGTCGGTGCGGGCCGCCGTACGGACTGCCGACGCGGAGGCGGAGTTCAGCGAGACGGCTGCCGACCAGCTCACCATGGCGACCCTCGGTGAGCTTGCGGCGCCGTCCCTCTTCTCCTCCACGCGCTGCGTGGTGGTGCGCTCGTTCGAGGATCTGCCGGAGGAATCCGTCTCCGGTCTCCTCGAGTACGCCGCCTCCCCGGCCGAGGAGGTGGCCCTGGTTCTCGTGCACGGAGGCGGGCAGAAGGGGACCGGTGTGCTCACCAAACTCCGCAAGGAGGCCGCGGTCACCGAGGTGAAGTCGGTCGGGTTGACGCCCCGCGAGTATCCGAGCTTCGTGCTCGGTGAGCTTCGTCAGCTGAGGGTCAAGATCGATGCCGATGCCGCGGCCTTCCTGGTCCAGGCCGTCGGCCAGGACCTGCGGTCGTTGTCGGCGGCCTGCAGCCAGCTGGCGGGGGACTTCGCCGGGCAGCCGATCTCCACCGAGATGGTGAAGACCTACTTCGGTGGCCGGGCCGAGGCAAAGTCCTTCGCCGTCGCCGACCACGCGATCTTCGGGCGCACGTCGAAGGCGCTGGAGGAGCTGCGTTGGGCCCTGGAGCGCGGCACCGCGCCAGTGCTGATCACCAGTGCGTTCGCCGGCGGACTCCGCAGCCTGGCCCGCTACAAGTCCGCTCCGCGCGGCATGCGCAATGCCGACCTGATGCGTGAGGTCGGCGTGCCCAGCTGGAAGCTCGACATCCTGCGGGACCAGTCGAAGGGCTGGGACGAGGGTGGCCTGGCCCGCGCGATCCGCCTGGTCGCGACCGCGGACGCAGAGATCAAGGGCAAGGCTCACGACGCGGCGTACGCGCTGGAGAAGATGGTGCTGGAGATCGTCCGCTCGCGTCCCCAGCGGGCCAGCTGACCTTCAGAGAACGCGAACGGCGCCCGTCCCGAGGGACGAGCGCCGGTCAGCGACTGAGGGTCGAGCTCAGCCGAGATTCAGAGTGAAGAAGCCTGCTTCGCGAGCGAGGACTTGCGGTTCGCGGCCTGGTTCTTGTGGATGACGCCCTTGGACGCAGCCTTGTCGAGCGCGCGGCCGGCGTCGGCAGCCAGCGTCTTGGCCTGGGCGGCGTCACCGGAAGCAACGGCCTCGCGGAACTTGCGCACGGCCGTCTTCAGCGCCGAGCGAACGGCCTTGTTGCGCTCGTGAGCGCGCTCGTTCTGCTTGTTGCGCTTGATCTGGGACTTGATGTTGGCCACGGAGGCTCACCTGTCTGTTGATGCTGGTTCGGAGGACTTCGTCTAAGAAATTCGGGGTGCGGGCTTGCGGCCCAGACACGAGGGGAAACGATACCAGCGGGGCGCCGTACCGCCCAAATCGTCGACGGCCCGCTCAGCCGGAGGCGCGACCCAGGTCACCAGCATCGACGACCCGGTGCCCCGGCCGGCCGACGAGGGCCTCCCGGATCATCGCTGCCGCGATGTCGGTAGCCCGGTTCGGGCGGTACCTGCCGATCAGCGGGGCGACAGCGCGCATCGCGATCAACCCGACGCGCTCGGCGCTGCGGGACTCCGGCCGCTCGCCGTCGATCATGGACGGGCGGAACGCGACCGTGGTCGGGATGCCGCTGGCGGCGACGTCTCGCTCGGTCTCGCCCTTGACCCGGTTGTAGAAGATCCGGGACGAGGCGGAGGAGCCCAGCGCCGTGACGTGGAGGAACTGGGAGGCGCCGGCACGGTGACCGGCCCGGGCGAGGGCCACCACCGCGTCGTGGTCCACCGCGCGGAACGCGTCCTGGCTGCCGGCCTTCTTGATCGTGGTGCCCAGGCAGCTGAAGACGTCGTCGATCGCCGGAAGGTCACCGATCTCCGGGAACGGTACGTCGCGTTGCTCGAGGCGCGGGTCGCTGACGGCGACCTCCCGTCGGCCGACGCTGACGACCCGGTGCCAGTGCCCGTCAGCGAGCAGGGCGCTGAGCAGGTGCGAGCCGACCAGCCCGGATGCTCCGGCGATCACGGCGGTGCGGGGCGTCTGGGTCATGAGGACCATCCTCGTCGTTGGGCGAGCCAGGACCACGCCGCCTCAGCGGTCCAGCGGTTGTGGGTGCGCAGGTGCGGCGAGGTCGGCGGAACCGGCAGCTGGCACGCGTCCAGCATGAACCCGCACATGCCCGCGAGCCAGGCGTCGATGAGCTCGGGTTCGACGTCGGCAGTCAGGCTGCGGTTCCGCAGGACCGACGCCGCGTCCAGCCCGTCGCCGTGCGCCGAGATCAGCAGGTCCAGACTGTCCTGCCAGGCGTACCCGAGGGCGGGCCAGTTCCAGTCGCAGGCGAGGGTCCGCCCATCCTCGGCGAATAGGATGTTGTCGTCGCGGAGATCGGCGTGCACGACCTGCGCACCCGGTTCCGCTGCCAGGATCGAGGCCAGCTCGGCGGCCTCGTCCCGGTGCGGCCAGCTCGACGGCACCGAGTCCCAGCCGGTGACCAGCGTCGGGCAGTCCTCGAGGAGGGGCTTGAGGTCCAGGCCCGCAGGGGTCGGCGAGGTCGCCCCGACGATCGTCTCGGCGAGGGTGAGGGCGCGTTCGAGCTCGGCGGGCCGCCAGGGGCGCCGCGGTTGCCGGGAGGGGACCGCTTCGTAGCCGAGCAGGACCCACGACTGTTCTCGGCTGAACCACTCCAGCTTCGGAGCGGGGATCGAGTCGCCGAACAGCACGACCTTGCGGATCTCCTCGGCGTACGACGCCGCGACCTCGGCCTGGGCGACTTTGCTGGCTGCCTTGATGAAGGCTTGCGATCCGTCTGCCGCGGTGAGGATCGAGGCGAAGCCGGGGGTAAAACCGCTCGTGCGCGACTCGGCGCTCACCACCGGGGATCCGAGCTCGTCCTCGACCAGGGCGCGTACCTGTTTCGGCAGGAACTTCCAGTCCAACCGCTGTGCAGTCCTGCCGTGCGGAACCGCGGGAACGCGAGACGTACCGACGGGGCCGACGGAGAGGTCCATGCGGCGATCCAACCAGAGCCGACTCAGGCCGTGATGCCCACGGCCTCCTCGAGCTCGACCAGCGCCTCCTTGATCGCGTCTGCGAGTACGTCGACGTCCGGCGCGACCTCCGGGGTGGTCACGAAGCCGAAGTCGACCCAGTCCAGGTAGCTGAACACGGTGATGTTCAGGGCGACGTCGAGCACCAGCGGACCGATCGGCAGCAGTGATCGCAGCGGAGCGGTGGCCATGTACAGCGGGAAGCTCGGCCCCGGGACGTTGGAGACGACCAGGTTGATCGGCGCCAACGTGTTCGACAGTCCGCTCATCGTGTAGGCCCGCGAGGCGATCGTGAGCAGGCCCGGCGGCGTGATGTCCGGCAGCTGCATGATCTGGCGCGCGCTGAGGGCCTTGGCCATCTCCTTGGCACCCTGGGAACTCTCGTAGATCGCCTTGATCCGCTCTGCGGGGTCGTCGAGGTCGGTGGCCATGTTGACCGTCATCGAGCTGACCTGGTTGCCGACCTCGCCGGCCGTGTCCTCGGTCCGGGTGGAGACCGGGATCTGCGCGATCAACGGCTTCTCCGGGATCCCCTCCCGCTCGGCGAAGTAGATCCGGAGCGCGCCGGAGACCAGAGCCAGGATGACGTCGTTCAGCTTCACGCCGTACGCGTCCTTGACCGCGCGGACCCGGGCGAGCTCGACGCGGGCCCCGGTGATCCGGCGGTGCGGGGTCAGGGTCGCGTTGAACCGGGTGGTCGGCGCGGAGAAGAACCGCGGGGGCTTGTTCTGGTAGTTGCGTACGGCGATCTGCTGGCGCGCGGTCTGGTTGAGGATGCCGAACACTCGGGCAGGGGTCCGGACGGCAAGGTTGACCCAGCCGCTGGCGAGCCCCTTGAACGCGTTCGGCATCTCGGTGCCGATGCCGTGCACGACCTCTGTCGACGCCGCTCGTGGCTGCTGCTCGACATCGAGCAGGATCTCTCCGAGACCGGCGCCGGAGACGCCGTCGACGATCGAGTGGTGCATCTTCGTCAGGGTCGCGACCCGACCCTTCTGCAGGCCCTCGATCACCCAGAGCTCCCAGAGCGGGCGGCTGCGGTCAAGCTTGTAGCTCATCAACCTGCTGATCAGCTCGTCGAGCTCCTTGCGGGTCCCCGGCTGGGGTACGCCGATCCGACGGATGTGGAAGTCGGGGTCGAGGGTCTCGTCCTCGACGAACCACGGCCGGTCCAGCCCGAACGGTGCCTCGACGACCTTCCAGCGGAGCTGGGGCATCTGGGGGAGCCGTTCGATGACGATCCGGCGCACCTCCTCGAAGCTGAAGTTGGGCGCGTCCTCGGTGTCATGGATCGCCACCGCTCCGATGTGCATGTGCCAGGCCGGCGTCTCGCCGTACCAGAACGCCGCGTCGACCCCACTCATCCGCTTCATGGCGGCAGCCTAGGGCTGTGGCGGCCCGGCGCGTGGGCCATCGCGCCGATCTTCGGCGTCCCTCCACCGACGCTGTTCGGACCGGGCGCCCCGGCATGGGAGAATGCGGACTCGCCGTACGCCCGACCCGAGAGTGCTCCTTGTCCACGAAGCCTGCGCCCCTTCCGGGCAAGACCGACCCCGCGATCATCAGGAATTTCTGCATCATCGCGCACATCGACCACGGCAAGTCGACGCTCGCGGACCGGATGTTGCAGCTCACCGGGGTGGTCGACGCGCGGGCGGCCCGGGCGCAGTACCTGGACCGGATGGACATCGAGCGCGAGCGTGGCATCACGATCAAGAGCCAGGCCGTTCGGATGCCGTGGACCGTGCCGGTCGACAACGAGCAGGGCACCGACCCGGGCACCTACGTGCTCAACATGATCGACACCCCGGGTCACGTCGACTTCACCTACGAGGTCTCCAGGTCCTTGGAGGCGTGCGAGGCCGCCGTCCTCCTGGTCGACGCCGCGCAGGGCATTGAGGCCCAGACGCTGGCCAACCTCTACCTCGCGCTCGGTGCCGACCTGCACGTGATTCCGGTGCTGAACAAGATCGACCTGCCGTCGGCCAACGTGGAGAAGTACTCGGCCGAGCTCGCCGGCATCATCGGCTGTGAGCCCTCCGACGTCCTGCACGTCAGTGCGAAGACCGGCGTCGGCGTCGAGGCGCTCCTCAACGAGATCGTCAAGCAGACCCCGGCGCCTGTGGGCGATCCCGATGCTCCGCCGCGGGCGTTGATCTTCGACTCGGTCTACGACACCTACCGCGGCGTGGTCACCTATGTGCGGGTCGTCGACGGCAAGCTCTCCCACCGCGACCGGATCAAGATGATGTCCAACGGCGTCGTCCACGAGATGCTCGAGGTCGGGGTGATCAGCCCGGAGCCGGTCAAGGCCGGCGACCTCGGCGTCGGAGAGGTCGGCTACCTGATCACCGGTGTGAAGGACGTCCGCCAATCCAGGGTCGGTGACACCGTCACCAGTCAGTACCACGGCGCTACCGATCCGCTCGGCGGCTACAAGCACCCCAACCCGATGGTCTACTCGGGCCTGTACCCGATCGACGGCGACGACTATCCGACGTTGCGCGATGCCCTGGAGCGGCTGCAGCTCAACGACGCCGCGCTGGCTTACGAGCCGGAGACCTCGGGTGCTCTCGGCTTCGGTTTCCGTTGTGGCTTCCTCGGCCTGCTGCACATGGAGATCGTCCGGGAGCGGCTCGAGCGGGAGTTCAACCTGGACCTCATCTCGACGGCACCCAATGTCGTCTACAAGGTCGTCCTCGACGACGGTTCCGAGCACATGGTCACCAACCCGAGCGAGTACCCGAACGCCGGGAAGATCTCCGAGGTCCGGGAGCCGGTCGTGAAGGCGACGATCCTCAGTCCGAGCGACTTCATCGGCGTGATCATGGAGCTCTGCCAGTCCAAGCGCGGCCAGCTCGAGGGGATGGACTACATCTCTGAGGACCGCGTCGAGATGCGCTACACGCTGCCGATGGGCGAGATCGTCTTCGACTTCTTCGACCAGCTGAAGTCGCGGACCAAGGGCTACGCCTCCTTGGACTACGAGGTCTCCGGCGAGCAGGCGGCCGACCTGGTCAAGGTCGACATCCTGCTGCAGGGCGAGACTGTCGACGCGTTCAGCGCGATCGTGCACAAGGACGCGGCGTACGGGTACGGCGTGATGCTGGCCGGCAAGTTGCGCGAGCTCATTCCGCGGCAGCAATTCGAGGTGCCCATCCAGGCCGCCATCGGCGCCCGGGTGATCGCCCGGGAGACCATCCGGGCGATCCGCAAGGACGTCCTCGCCAAGTGCTACGGCGGCGACATCAGCCGGAAGCGCAAGCTGCTCGAGAAGCAGAAGGAGGGCAAGAAGCGGATGAAGATGGTGGGCCGCGTCGAGGTCCCCCAGGAAGCATTCATCGCCGCACTCTCCACCACGGCCCCTGGCGATAAGAGCAAGAAGTAGCGAGCGCAGTGGGTGCGGGCGTCTGACGATCCCACGCCCCAGCCGGGTTGTACCGGTCACTGTCTCGGCGGCCAGCGGGTCCCGCGCCGATCACGATCGTGTCGTACATCGGTGCTCCCGGTGGTCGGTGAACTTGAGTCAGCGCCCACGCTGTGACTTCATGTCAACATGAAGTCAAGTAGTTGGTCGGTGGGTCAGGTTGCCGAGCGGTTCGCCATCGCGACGAACGTGCTCCGGCACTGGGAGGACGTTGGCCTGCTCCGCCCGACCCGGGACTCGGCCGACCGGCGTCGCTACGACCGGGAGGACGTGGTCCGCGTGGCGGTGATCCAGCGGACCAAGGCCGCCGGAATGACGCTCGAGCAGATCGGCGTCCTGCTCGACTCCGAGGCGCGCGGGCGGCACCAGCTGCTGGAGGCTCACGTCGTCGAGCTCGACCGACGGATGGAGGAGATGCGGATCTCCCGGGAGATGACCCTGCACGCCTTTGAGTGCAAGGAGCACGACCTGACCTCCTGCCCGGGCTTCAGCGGTTGGGTCGAGGACAAGCTGTCAGAGTTCTGACGGGCCCGTCCCCCGGGGCGGCTCCGGGGCGGTGCGGCAAGCGCACGACACCCGGTGGGGCATGATCTTCAGGTGACTCAATCTGACGAGCCGCCCCAGGCCGCTTGGACCAGACGGCCGCGTCCTGCCGGCTCAGCGGTCTGGCGGGTTGTCCCGCTGGACTCCGCCTTCGCGTCGCTGGCGCTGGCGTTGCGGGCCGCGCTGGCGCTGATGGTGCTCCTGGTGGCGGGACGGGTGGCGCTCAATCTGTGGGGGATCGCCGCCGCGGGCGATGGCGATGCCCTGGACGGCGAGGCCTGGGTCGACCAGTACGAGGCTCTTGACCGACCACTCACCGCGACGACCCTGGTGGTGCTGCTGGTCACGGCCTGCCTCTGGCTGGTGTGGCAGTACCGGTTGGCTCGGTCCGCGAGGCCCGGCGAGCTCACCCGGTCCCCGGGCTGGCAGGTGGCGTCCTGGATGATCCCGGTAGCCGTGCTCTGGTGGCCCTACCAGAACGTCCGCGATCTCTGGTGGCGTCGATCCGGAGGCTGGGGAGCGGCAACCGTCGGTTGGTGGTGGTCGGCGATCGTCGCCGTGCTCCTCATCGAGGTGATGGTCGGTGCCGCGCAGGACAACGTCGACTCGGTCGAGGACTTCCGTGACCTGCTCATCCTGGAGGCGACGTCGGCTCTGGCGGCTCTGGTGGCGGGCCTGCTGGCGTTGAAGATCCAGGGCCGGCTCTCCAGCGCTGCCGCGCCGACCGGGCCCGACGCCGGATAGTTGAAGCCTCAGCGCGGAAGCGACGCCCGCCGTTGGATCAGGTGAGCCTGCTCGGCCTCGTTCTCGACCAGCGCCAGCGCGGCGTCGTACGCCGTCCCTGACTCCTCGGCGCGACCGAGTCGGCGCAGGAGTTCGGCCCGGGTGACGTGCCACGCCGGGTAGCCGTCGAGGTCGAGCCGGTCGACGAGGATGAGTGCCACCTCGGGACCGTCCAGCTCGGCGAGCGCGACGGCACGGTTGAGCTCGACAACCGGTGAGGCCTGGACCTCGAGCAGCTGGTCGTAGAGCTGGACGATCTGCGACCAGTCCGTCATCGAGGCGTCCAAGGCGTCGGTGTGGACCGCGTTGATCGCAGCCTGGATCTGGAACGGCCCGGGCTGGTTGAGCGCCAGGCAGCGTCGTACCAGGGCGTGGCCCTCGTCGATCAGTGCCGCGTCCCAACGAGCTCGGTCCTGCTCGCCGAGTGTGACCAGGGTGCCGCCGTCGAACCGCGCGTCCCGGCGGGCCTCGGTGAGCAGCATCAGGGCGAGCAGGCCGTCGATCTCCGGATCACTCAGCAGGTCCGCGACCTGACGGGTCAGGCGGATCGCTTCGGCGCAGAGGTCGACGCGTACGCCGGGTCCGGCCGTGGTCAGGTAGCCCTCGTTGAACACCAGGTAGAGGACGGTGAGTACGCCGCCGAGCCGTTCGACGAGGTCCTGCTCGCGGGGGACTCGGTAGGGGATGTTCGCGGCCTTGATCTTCTGCTTCGAGCGGGTGATCCGCTGCGCCATCGTGGTCTCGGGGACCAGGAAGGCGCGGGCGATCTCGCCGACCGTCAGGCCGCCGAGCAGGCGCAGGGTCAGCGCCACCCGGTTCTCCGGCGCGAGCGCCGGGTGGCAACAGGTGAAGACGAGACGGAGCCGGTCGTCGGTGACCGGGCCCGGGTCGGGTTCGGGGGAGTCGGTGACCAGCATCCCCACTGCCTCCCTGTGCTTGAGGTCGCGTTTGCCCTCGCGCCGGAGCCGGTCGATCGCCTTGTTGCCCGCGGTGGTGGTCAGCCAGGCGCCCGGGTTGGGCGGCAGCCCGTCGACCGGCCACCGCTCGAGCGCGGTGACCAGCGCATCGGCAGCGGCGTCCTCGGCGAGGTCGATGTCGCCGAGACGGCGGATCAGGGTGGCGACCACCCGGCCGTGCTCGGCCCGCACGATCTCAGAGATCTGCGCGTCGAACGCGGCCGGGTCGGTCTCCGGCAGGCGGGGGCTCACTCGCCCTGGAAGGGACGGACCTCGACCGGGTTCTTGCATGCCTGCGAGCCCCTGGCGGCGAGCGCGAGAGCCTCGTCCAGGTCGGCGGCCTCGATGACCCAGAAGCCGCCGAGCTGCTCCTTCGCCTCGGCGTACGGGCCGTCGGTGATCACGTTGTTGCCCTGGACGTTGTCGACCACGGTCGCGGAAGCCACCGGTTCCAGGCCGCCTGCGAAGACCCAGTGACCCGAGGCCTGGATCTCCTCGTTGAACTTGCCGGTGTCAGCGAAGGACTGCTGGATCTCCTCCTCGGTCAGGTTCGGCAGGCCACCCTCGTGAATGACGGAAAACAGGTACTGGGTCATCGTGTGCTCCTCGTTCTCGTGAACCCGTGCGGGTCCATCTTGTCGTCTCATCCCTTCTACGAACGCCCAGGCGCAGATACGACAGGTCCGGGAAAATATCTGGCCGGGCAGTAGGCCCGGGCACGCCGGTGATCGGTAAGCGAACACTTACCTAGGCACACTCACCGCCGGTGATCTAAGTTACGTGGGCAAGCCCTGACCCCTGTGGAGAAGCGAGAGCCCCATGTCCCCCGTCGTGCGTGACATCACCCTGATCGAGAACCGGCCTTCCAACATGGCCACTCAGTTCCGGGATCGTGTCGCGAAGAGCCCGGACGCTGAGGCGTTCCGCTACCCGGCGGCCGACGGTCAGCCCTGGAAGTCGCTGACCTGGAAGCAGGCGGGGGACCGGGTCGAGAAGCTCGCTGCAGGCCTGCTCGCCCTGGGGATCCAGCCGGAGCAGCGGGTCGGGATCGCCGCCGGAACCCGCGTCGAGTGGATCGAGGCCGACTTGGCGGTTCTCTCCGCCGGTGCCGCGACCACGACGGTCTACCCCTCGACGATGGCCGCCGACGTCGCCTACATCCTGGCCGACTCCGAGTCCCGGATCGTCTTCGCCGAGGACGACGAGCAGGTGGCGAAGCTCCGCGAGCACAAGTCCGAACTCCCCGCGCTGGAGAAGGTCGTCGTCTTCGACGGCACCGTTGACGGCGACTGGGTGATCAGCCTCGACGACCTCGCCGCGCTCGGCGAACAACACCTCGCAGCCGACCCGCGCGCGGTGGACGCCGCAGTCGCCGGCATTCGCGGCGACGGCCTTGCCACCCTGATCTACACCTCCGGCACCACCGGGCGGCCAAAGGGCGTCCGGTTGAGCCACGCCTCCTGGACCTACGAGGGTGCGGTCATCCAGTCCAACAAGATCCTCGACGAGACCGACCTCCAGTTCCTCTGGCTGCCGATGGCGCACTCGTTCGGCAAGGTACTGCTCTCCGCCCAGCTCGCCTGCGGGTTCGCGACCGCGGTGGACGGGCGCGTCGATCGGATCATCGACAACCTCGCGGTCGTGCAGCCGACCTTCATGGGGGCTGCTCCCCGCATCTTCGAGAAGGCCTACGCCCGGATCGTCACCATGCAGGCCTCCGAGGGCGGCGCGAAGGAGAAGATCTTCAACGCCGCCTTCGCTGTCGGCAAGAAGGTCGACGCACTGAAGTTCGCCGGCAAGCCGGTCCCGCTGCCGCTGAAGGTCCAACACGCGATCTTCGACAAGCTGGTCTTCAGCAAGATCCGGGCCCGTTTCGGCGGCCGGGTCCGATTCTTCATCTCCGGCTCGGCGGCGTTGAACCGGGAGATCGCGGAGTGGTTCCACGCCGCTGGGATTCTGATCCTCGAGGGCTACGGCCTCACCGAGACCTCCGCCGGCGCGTTCGTGAACCACCCCGACGAGTACAAGCTCGGCACGGTCGGCACCGTCTTCCCGGGTGCCGAGGTGCGGATCGGTGAGGGTGACGAGGTCCAGATCAAGGGCCCGCACATCATGCAGGGCTACCACAACCTGCCTGACGAGACCTCGAAGGCGCTGACCGCGGATGGCTGGCTGAGGACCGGTGACAAGGGAGCCCTGGACGCTGACGGTTTCCTCACCATCACCGGCCGGATCAAGGAGCTCTTCAAGACCTCCGGCGGCAAGTACGTCGCCCCGCCGGCCATCGAAGCCAAGTTCAAGGCGATCTGCCCCTACGTCAGCCAGTTCATGGTTTTCGGCAACGAGCGCAACTACTGCATCGCCCTGGTGACCCTGGACCCCGACGGCATCGCCGGCTGGGCCGCGGAGAACGGCAAGGCCGGGAGCGAGTACACCGAGCTGGTGCGCTCACCCGAGGTGCAGGCGATGGTCGCTGCCTATGTCGACCAGCTCAACGGACAGCTGAACCGCTGGGAGACGATCAAGAAGTTCGAGATCCTCGACCACGACCTCTCCATCGAGTCCGGCGAGCTCACCCCGTCGTTGAAGGTGAAGCGCAACGTCGTCGAAGACCGGAACCAGGATCTGATCGACGGCCTGTACGCCTGAGAAGGCTGCTCGTCGAGCTGACGGCACGCAGAGCACCTCCACGACCACGACCGAGGCCGGTCCTACGACCGGCCTCTCCACCCCGACCGGTGCCGCAGTCAACCTGGCGCAGACCAGCCTGGAGGCTGACGACATCCTCGCCGACGGCTACTCGTTGCAGCTGGCCACGGTGACCGGTTCGGTCGCCGACGAGTACGTCGCGACCCTGAACGTCCCGGTGTCGTCGCTGATCTAGTCTCCTGGGGTGCCTTCCTCCCTCCCCGACGGCGAGCCAGCCCCGCGCGACGGCTCGTTGCCGCCCTCGGCGCTGGCCGAGCTGGGGACGCGGCGGCTCGGGGCCTATCTGCACGTGCCGTTCTGCTCGGTCCGCTGCGGTTACTGCGACTTCAACACCTACACCGCTACCGAGCTCGGCGGCGGTGCCTCGCAGGCGTCGTACGCCGAGACGGCGATCCGCGAGGTCGACCTGCTCCGGGCCGTTCTCCCGGGCGCACCCCCCGTTTCGACGGTCTTCTTCGGCGGGGGTACGCCGACCCTGCTGCCCAGCGCCGACCTGGTGGCGATGCTCGACACCGTCCGGGACGGGTTCGGGCTCGTTGCAGACGCCGAGGTCACGACCGAGGCGAACCCGGACAGCGTGACGCCGGAGAGTCTCGCCGAGCTGAGGGAGGGCGGGTTCACCCGGATCTCCTTCGGGATGCAGTCAGCGGTCCCTGCCGTGCTCGCCGTCCTCGACCGCACCCACGACCCGGAGCGGGTGCCGCAAGCGGTCACCTGGGCCAGGGAAGCCGGTTTCGAGCCTGCGCGGGGTGGAAGCATCAGCCTCGACCTGATCTACGGGACGCCGGGGGAGTCGGCTTCGGACTGGCAACGCTCGGTGGAAGCTGCGCTCGCCTGTACGCCGGACCACGTCTCGGCGTACTCGCTGATCGTCGAGGACGGCACCGCGCTAGCGCGTCAGGTGCGCTCCGGGGTGGTGCCGATGCCCGACGAGGACGATCTCGCGGACAAGTACCTGGTAGTCGACGACCTCCTCACCGCGGCCGGGTTCGACTGGTACGAGGTGTCGAACTGGGCTCGCGACGACCGTTCTCGGTGCCGGCACAACGAGCTCTACTGGACCTCGCAGAACTGGCTCGGGATCGGTCCAGGGGCGCACGCGCACGTCGGGGGCGTCCGGTGGTGGAACGTCAAGCACCCCACGGCGTACGCCGCCCGCCTGGAGGCCGGGGAGTCGCCGGCCTTGGCCCGTGAGCTCCTCGACGACGAGACCCGCCGGGTCGAGCGGGTGCTGCTCGAGGTGCGGCTGCGTGACGGGCTGCCGCTCGCGGTACTGCCGGAGGCCGACCGGGTCGATGCTGTGCTGGCTGCAGGGCTCGCCGTGATCCAGGGCGACCGGTTGGTGCTGACCCGGACCGGCCGGCTGCTGGCGGACGCCGTGGTCCGCGACCTGCTCGGCTGACCTCAGCCGGTCACGAAGTCGATGAGTTCCTCGACCCGGCCGAGCAGAGCCGGCTCGAGGTCGGCGTACGAGGAGACCTTCGAGAGGATGTGCTGCCAGGCGCGGGCGATGTCAGCCTGGTCGCGGTGCGGCCAGCCGAGCTGCTGGCAGACGCCTTTCTTCCACTCGATGGTGCGAGGAACCGTTGGCCAGGCGTCCTTGCCGAGGCGCGCGGGCTTCACCGCGGCCCAGACATCGATATAGGGGTGCCCGACGATCAGCACGTGCGTGCCGATCGGCGACTTCCGCACCGACTGGGCGATCCGGCTCTCCTTGGAGCCCGGCACCAGGTGGTCGACCAGGACGCCGACCCGGCGTTCGGGACCGGGGCCGAAGTCGCGCAGGTGCTCGGAGAGGTCGTCGATCCCGTCGAGATACTCCACCACGACGCCCTCGATCCGGAGGTCGGCGCCCCACACCTTCTCGACCAGCTCGGCGTCGTGACGGCCCTCCACGAAGATCCGACTCGCCCGCGCCACCCGAGCCGGGGCGTCAGCGACAGCGACCGAGCCGGACGCCGTCCGCGTCGGCGCAGCCGGGCCCTTCCTGACGGGGGCGACCAGGATCACCGGCTTGCCCTCGAGCAGGAACCCGGGCCCGAGCGGGAAGGTACGACGCCTGCTGCGCCGGTCCTCGAGGATGACGGTGCCCAGGTCCCGCTCGACCTTGACGATCTCGCCGCACCAGTCGGCCTCAGAACCGGACACGGCTTCGACGACCATCCCGATCTCGGCAGCGGTTTCGACCGAGCGGCCGTTCTTCGGTGCGCGCCAGTCTGTGTTCAGGACGTTGGATCCGTAGCGGTCACCGGAGCCCGGGAAGGTAGTCACCGGGTAACGCTAGGCATTCGTTGTCGCTGAGCCTCGCAGACTCGCGGGTGCCGCGTTAGCGTCGTACGCATGACGCGAAGGACTCGGGCTGTGTTTGTGCTCCTGACCCTGCTGCTCGCGCTCGCGCCGAGTGCCACTGCGGCGGAGCCCGGAACGATCGTGCTCCTTGAGGCGCCGCAGATCACCGGGGTCGAGCGTTGGGGGCAGAAGCTCGCGGTGTCGACCGGGACCTGGAGCCCGAATCCGGCGACGGTGACCTACCAGTGGCTCCGGAACGGTCAGCCGATCGGCGGCGCGAACGCAGCGACGTACACCTTGGTGCTTGCCGACTTCGGGCGACGGCTGTCGGTGAAGGTAGCCGCACATCGGCCCGACTACCCGTCGGCGGCGACGTACACGCAGGCCACCGGCTTGATCGACCACCGGGTCCCGGTGAGCCGACACTTCACCTACCGGATCGCGACCCGCGGGACGATCCAGGCCGACACCAAGGTCTTCGCCGCCCAGGCGCAGGCGACCTTCGACGACCCGCGCGGCTGGCGCGCGGCGGGTTTCAGCTTCACCCGGGTCGCCTCAGGAGGCTCGTTCCTGCTGGTGCTCGCGGCAGCCTCCTCGATGCCGACCTTCGGCTCGGAGTGTTCAGTCACCTGGAGCTGTCGGGTCGGACGCTACGTCGTCATCAACCAGAACCGCTGGCTGAACGCGTCGCCCGCCTGGAACGCGGCCGGCCTCCCGTTGCGCGACTACCGGCACCTGGTGGTCAACCACGAGACCGGGCACTGGCTCGGTCACGGGCATGCGCCGTGCCCGGGAGCCGGGCGACCCGCGCCCGTGATGCTGCCGCAGTCGACGGGTCTCGACGGGTGCCGGTTCAACGCTTTCCCGCTCGCCACGGAGCGATGGTCCACGCGCTAGGCCTCCGACCAGGTCCACTGACTGCTTGCTTTAAGAACGTTCGCGATATATCGTGAACGTATCGAGAAGTTCCGCGATGGTAACCGCGGCCTCGGTCCAGACCCCAGGAGAAGTCATGAACAACCGGAACAAGAACCAGTGGACGGCCGACTTCGGCGCAGCGCAGTTCGAAGCCGTACGGCGCCAACGCGGCCACGGTCGCAGTCACGGCCGCGAGGACGGCGGCTTCGGCTGGGGCGGTCCAGCCGGCGGCCCACCGCCGTGGATCGGGCAGATGTTCGGCCCGCAGTGGGGCAGCCCCGCGGGTCGCGGAGGTCGCCGTACCCGGGTTCGCCGAGGCGACGTGCGCCCAGCGATCCTCGACGTGCTCGGTGCCGCGGCGGACCCGCTGAACGGCTACCAGGTGATCCAGCAGATCGCCGAGCGCAGCCAGGGTGGTTGGAAGCCGAGCCCCGGCTCGGTCTACCCGACCATCGCCCAGCTCGTCGACGAGGGGCTGGTCGAGGACGCCCCCACCGGACGCAAGACCCTCCAGCTGACCGGGACCGGCCGGGCCTACCTCGCCGCCAACGTCGAGGAGATCGCTGCGGTCTGGGCCCCGTTCGACCTCGCAGACGATGAGCGCGACCTGTCGCTTCAGCAGGTCATCAAGCAGACCGTCGGCGCCATCGTCCAGGTCGCCACCGCCGGTACGCCGGCACAACAGGCGAAGGCGGTCGAGATCCTCGCCGACACCCGCCGCCGGTTGTACGGGCTCCTCGCCGAGGGGCCGGAGGCTGCCGAGGACGAATGATCTCCGGCTGGCGCTGCCCGGGCCGAGCCTGCTGACCCGGCTCAGATCAAGGGCAGCTGGCGCCGCACCTGGGGGAGCTGTTGATAGCCCCGGCGTACGGCGTCAGTCAGGTCCTTGCGCGGGTACGGCCAGTCAGCGGCATCCAGTGCTGTCTCCAGCGGCACGCCCCGCCCGGCCAGGTCGCGGATGGTCTCGGCCACCACCCCGAGCGCGGCGCGCTGCTCGCCGAGGAAGTCCAGGTCCACCGGTCTGCCGTGGCCGGGCACGATCCGAGCACTCGGGGCGACCAGGCTGAGCACCAGGTCCAGGCTCGCCGGCCAGTCCATCGGGAAGCAATCGTCGCCGTAACCCGGGGCGGCCGAGCTGGCCGTCGACTCCTCGACCAGGTCCCCGGCGAACAGAACCTCCGCGTCCGGCACGTGGACGACGATGTCGCCGTCGGTGTGACCACGTCCCGGGTGGATCAGCTCCAGGACCCGGTCACCCAGGTCGAGGGTGAGTGCGGAGGAAAAGGTCCGGGTCGGCACGACGGCCTCGGTGGCCGTCAGCTCCGCGAAGCGCGGGTCGGACTCGGAAGCGACGTCGGCCTTGATCTGCGCCACGTGCGCGGCGAACCCGGACGCGGTTGCCTCGTGCGCTACCAGCTCGGCACCAGCCCCGGCGAAGACCGCGTTGCCGAAGGTGTGGTCGAAGTGCACGTGCGTGTTCACCGCAGCCACGATCGGGGCTGCCGAGATCCGTCGTACGGCGGCCAACGTCTCCTCGCCCAGCGGGGTCGAGGCATTGGTGTCCACGACCACCAGGCCGTGTTCCCCGGCGACCAGGCCGACGTTCACGTCGAACCACTGATACCCCGCGACCCACACACGGTCGGCGATCTCCCGGAAGTCAGACATGGCCACACCCTAGGGCTGTGCCGCCAGGTCCCCGGTAGACTTGGCACTCCGTACGTACGAGTGCCAAGCCGCGAGAGGAGTCCTGATGGCAGAAGACCGCAAGCTCGCTGTCCTCCGCGCCATCGTCGAGGACTACGTGGCAACCCAGGAGCCGGTCGGGAGCAAGACCCTGGTCGAGCGCCACCAGCTCGGCGTCTCGCCGGCAACCGTCCGCAACGACATGGCGGCGCTCGAGGACGAGGGCCTGATCGCGCAGCCGCACACCAGCGCCGGTCGGATCCCGACCGACAAGGGGTACCGGTTCTTCGTCGACCGCCTCACCACCGTGAAGACGATGTCGGCGGCCGAGAAACGCGCCATCGCGGGCTTCCTGGAAGGGGCCCACGACCTCGACGACGTCGTCCAGCGCAGTGTCCGGTTGCTCGCCCAGCTGACCCAGCAGGTCGCAATCGTCCAGTATCCGACGCTGGCGAGGTCCACCGTGCGGCACATCGAGCTGGTCGCCATCAGTGCGACCCGCCTGCTGGTCGTCCTCATCCTTTCCACCGGTCGGGTCGAGCAGCGTGTGGTCGAGGTGCCGGTTGAGCTCAGCGACGAGCTGCTCGTCGACCTCCGGATCCGGATCAACACCGCCGCAGCAGGGGTGCGCATCTCCGAGGCGGCCGTCGGCCTCGGCGCGCTGCCCGAACAGGTGCCCGGCGATTCCTCGAGCACCTACACCGTGATCGCCGCCGCCCTGGTCGAGGCGATGTCGAACCATCGCTCGGACGAGCGCGTGGTCGTCGGCGGCACTGCCAACCTCGCGCGCTTCGGCGACAACTTCGAGCACTCGATCAAGCCGATGCTGGAAGCCCTCGAGGAGCACGTCGTGCTGCTCAAGCTGCTCGGCGAGGCCACGTCCTCGCAGCACGTGACCGTCCGCATCGGCCACGAGGGCCCGATCGACCAGCTCTCCGCCACCTCGGTGGTCGCCACCGGGTACGGCGCCACCGACGACGCGCTCTCCGTGCTCGGCGTGGTCGGGCCGACCCGGATGGACTACCCCGGCTCCATGACCGCCGTGCGCGCGGTCGCCCGATACGTCTCCGCCATCCTCGACGAAGCCTGACAAGACTGCCCCCAACAAGGACCTGTGACCACTCGAATGCCTATCGACCCCTACGCAACCCTCGGCGTCGACCGTGATGCCGATGCCGATGCCCTCAAGAAGGCCTACCGCCGGCTTGCCCGCAAGTACCACCCGGACGTCAACTCCGACCCGGGTGCGCAGGAGAAGTTCAAGGAGGTCTCGGCCGCCTACGAGGTCCTTTCCGACCCCGAGAAGCGTCGCGTCTTCGACCTCGGCGGCGACCCCTTCGGAGGTCAGGGCGGGTTCGGCCAGGGGGCCGGGTTCTCCTTCACCGACATCATGGACGCGTTCTTCGGCGGACAGCAGGGCGGCAGCCGCGGCCCGCGGTCGCGGCAGCGCCGGGGCCAGGACGCGCTGGTGCGTTTGGACCTGGAGCTCGCCGAGGCCGCCTTCGGCGCGACCCGCGAGCTCAAGGTCGACACAGCCGTCGTCTGTGCGACCTGCGCCGGCTCGGGTGCCGCCGAGGGCTCACGACCGGTGACCTGCGAGACCTGCCACGGCCGTGGCGAGGTCCAGCACGTCCAGCGCTCGTTCCTGGGCGAGGTCCGGACCCTCCGGCCGTGCGCGGCCTGCCGCGGGTACGGGGAGATCATCCCCGACCCGTGCCGCGACTGCGCCGGGGACGGTCGGGTCCGCTCGCGCCGGGCGATCACGGTCAAGATCCCGCCGGGGGTCGACACCGGAACCCGAGTCCAGCTCACCGGTGAGGGGGAGATCGGTCCGGGCGGCGGCCCGGCGGGCGACCTGTACGTCGAGGTTCACGTGGCCCCGCACCCCACCTTCACCCGCGAGGGCCTCAACCTGAACTGCCGGGTCGCGATCCCGATGACCGCCGGAGCTCTCGGCACCACGTTCGAGCTCGCGCTCCTCGAGGCCGACCTCGACACCGAGGAGATCGGAGTCGAGCGGTCCGTCACGATCGACGTGAAGCCGGGTACCCAGTCCGGGACGGAGCACGTGCTGCGCGGACGCGGCGTCCCGAGCCTGCGCAGCCAGGCCCGTGGCGACGTCGTGGTGATGATCGAGGTCGAGACGCCGACGAAGCTCGACGAACGGCAGGAAGCGCTGCTCCGCGAGCTGGCGTCGCTACGTCACGAGGAGTCTCCGGACGGACGGGTCCAGCCCGCCCACAAGGGTCTGTTCGGTCGCGTGCGGGACGCATTCAACCAGCGGTGATCGGGTAGCCCTGTGAGCCTTCCCATTTTCCTGACTGCTGCAGTCACCGACGTCCGCCACGGTGCTGTCGTCGTTCTCGACGGCGACGAGGGCCGGCACGCCGCGACGGTGAAGCGGATTCGGGTCGGGGAACATGTCGGCTTGACCGACGGGGCCGGGACACGGGCGGTCGGGTCGGTGATCGAGGCCGGCAAGACCACCCTGACAGTGAGGCTCGACCAGGTCGAGCGGATCACGCGCGCAACACCGGTCGTGACCGTCGTACAAGCGATCCCGAAGGGCGATCGTGGTGAGCTCGCGGTCGAGATGCTGACCGAGATCGACGTCGACCGGATCGTGCCGTGGGCAGCGTCCCGCTCGGTGGCGGTCTGGAAGGGCGAGCGAGCGACCAAGGGTCTGGCGAAGTGGCGAGGCGCCGCACGTACGGCGGCCAAGCAGTCCCGCCGCGCCTGGCTCCCCGAGGTGACCGAGCTCGCGACGACGGCCCAGGTCGTCGAGCTGATCGCGGCTACGGACCTGGCCGTCGTGCTCCACGAAGCAGCCGCGCTTCCGCTGGCCGAGCTCTCTCTCGACGGGGTCGGGTCGATCCTGGTGATCGTCGGCCCCGAGGGCGGGATCAGCGACGAGGAACTGCAGCTCTTCGCCGACGCGCAGGTGGTGCGGCTAGGACCGTCAGTGCTGCGAACGTCGACGGCCGGGGTCGCTGCAGTGGCTGCCTTGCTGTCCCGCACCGACCGCTGGCGTTAACCCGGGATCGCCAGGATCGCCAGGTCTCTTCGACCCGCCAGATCCCCGCGAGCAACGTGCCTAGCGAGAGCGTCGAGAGTGTCGAGAGTGTCGTGGTCACACCGTGATGCTGGCGCTACTCGACGACGATTTCCTTAGTGTCCTGATTCACCGGGCGACCTTCCCCGGACATGTCCTCGTCGTGGACGACCAGCGTGTAGGTGCCGGGCGCCAGAGTCAGCTCGAAGCTGTACGGCGACAGCGTGCAGCACTCCTGGGCGGTAGCGAAGCCGGTGTCGACCACGGCATCGCCGCCGACGAACAGCTCCCAGGTCACGTTGGCCTCGAAGGCGGCCGCGACGCCGGTGACGGTGATCTTGCCGGCCTTGACCTTCTGACCGTTGGTCGGGCTGCTGATCTGCACCGGGGCCAGGACGTCGAGGTCGTCGGCCGCGGCGAGCGGCTCGGCGGTGGGGACGCCGAGGATCATGTCGGTCGGCTGGCCACCGAGCAGGAACTTGACCGGTAGGCGACCCTTGCCGACCGCCGCCTGGGCGGTGAAGATCACCTGCTGGACGGCCAGTTCGGCGTCTGACGCCGTCATGCCGGCCGGGCGGTCGTGGACGTCTCCGCCGAGGTCGACCGTCAGGAGGTCCGCAGACTGAGTGAACTCGCCGACCTGCGTGCCAGCGGGCCAGAGGCTCCGGTAGTCGGCGTCCTCGGGGGTGCCGGTCACGGCGGCCTTCAACGCCGCGCCGGGCAGGCACTGCGGCGCCTCGCAGAGAGTCATCCTCTGGAACTCGCGGAACAGTCGGGTGCCTGGGGCTGCCTCGCCGGCGTAGTAGACCGGCACCGAGCGTTCGACTGTGGGTGCGGTCGTGACTGTCGCGGTCGGTGTACCCGACGGACCCGGCGTCGAGTCGTCGGAGCGCTGCGTGATCCAGAAGGCCCCGCCAATCACGAAGGCCATCACCGCGGCTGCGGCGATCGAGGGAAGAAACCAGCTTCGGGTCATCGGATCCACCTTCTCTGTTCGGTTGCGAATGTCGTCGAGCGTGCCGAGAGGACGGATGTCAGCAGCCGTCTCGGCGAAAAGACGACGAAGGTCCTGTTCGGGCGCCGTGTCGTCGGGACGGTTGTCGTCGTTCATGACTTCTCCTTGGCGAGGGTCTGGCGGAGGCTCGCGGCCCCACGGGAGGCATGGCTCTTCACTGCGCCCTGGCTGATCCCGAGCGCGTCGGCGATGTCGCGTTCGGAGAAGTCGAGGTAGTACCGGAGCACCAGGACCTCGCGCTGCCGGGTCGGCAGGTCCGCCAATGCGTCGAGGACCGCGTCGCGGCGCTCCGAGGCCAGCACGCCGGCGTCGGCCGGAGCTCCGTGCGGGAGTGGTTCGGGCCGATGCCGGGCGACCACGGTCCGGTGGCGGAGGGCGCTGCGCGACCGGTTCACCACCGTCCGGGCCAGGTACGCCGGGGCGGTGCCCTGGTCGATCCGGTGCCAGCGCTGGTGGATCGCGACGTACGCGTCCTGGACGATGTCCTCAGCGAGTGCCTGATCGCGGAGCAGTAGGACACCGAGCCTGACCAGTCGCGCGTAGTGGCCGGCGAACAGTTCCGCGAGCGCGCGGTCAGCGTCGATGGCCGGCTCCTCTGCGGTGATGACTGCGATCGAGTTCACGCTACTTCTACGCGCCGGGCACCCAGTTGGTTTACACGCTGCTTCCGGGGAAATCATCTGAGGCCGTTTCGTCCGCTTATATGCTCGAAGAATGACCGCGGAGCCGAGCGACCCAGCCTGCATCTTCTGCAAGATCGTGGCGGGGGAGATCCCGGCCGAGAAGGTGCATGAAAGCGAGACCGTGCTCGCGTTCCGTGATCTCACCCCCCAGGCGCCGACGCACCTCCTGGTGATCCCGCGCAGCCACTACCCGAACGCCGCCGCGTTGGCGGCCGGGGAGCCGGCGACCGCGGCGCACCTGTTCGACGCTGCCCGCGAGATCGCCGAGATCGAAAGGCTCGATGGCGGCTACCGGCTGGTGTTCAACACCGGGGCGGACGCGCACCAGACCGTCTTCCACGTCCACATGCACCTGCTCGGGGGCCGGGCGATGGGCTGGCCGCCAGGATGAAGCGCCTCGCTGCAGTCGTCGCGATCGCGGCCCTGACCCTCACCGCCGCCTGCGGCTCGTCCGGTACGCCGGAAGCAAAGCCGGCCGGGCGCCCGGCGACGGACAGCGGGCACACCGCGACGGTGGACCGGGCGAAGCAGAAGCCGCTGCGCACGGGCGAGAGCCGGATCGACGTACGGATGCCGGCGGCGTACACGCCGTCCGCACCGACGGGGTTCGGGACCGACGACTACCGCTGCTTTCTGCTCGACCCGAAGGTGGCGACCGACTCGTTCGTCACCGGATTCAACGTCCGGCCCGGTAACCCCGACGTGGTCCACCACGTGATCCTCTTCCGGGTCCCGCCGGACCTGGTCGCCGAAGCGGAGCAGAAGGATACCGAGACCGAGGGTCAGGGCTGGACCTGCTTCGGGACCTCCGGTCTCGGCAACGACGCCACCATCGACGACGCCCCGTGGCTGGGTGCGTGGGCACCCGGCGGCGCCGAGCAGCTCTACGGCGCCGGGTTGGGCGAGGAGTTCGACGCCGGTTCCCGGGTCGTGATGCAGGTGCACTACAACCTGGCCGCCGGGACCCAGCCCGACACCAGCGCAGCAGAGCTGCGGCTGACCCAGGCCCCCTCGACGAAGGTCCTGGAGACGCAGCTGCTGCCCGCTCAGGTCGAGCTGCCCTGCCGGCCCGGGAAATCGGCCGGCAAGCTCTGCGACCGGGCCGAGGCGATGAAGGACGTGATGGCGCGGTTCGGGCCGGTCGGCAAGACGGCCGACTACCTGCACCTGCTCTGCGGCAGCACGCCGGTCGGGCCGAAGCAGAGCTGCACCCGCGAGGTCGAGCAGACCGAGACGATCCGCGGCGTCGCCGGCCACATGCACCTGCTCGGCAAGTCGATCAGGATCGAGACGAACCCTGGGACGCCCCGCGCGCGCACCGTCCTGGACATCCCGGTCTGGGACTTCGACAACCAGCGCAGCACGCCCACACCGCCGATCACGCTGAAGCGGGGCGACACCGTGCGGGTGACCTGCACGCACACCCAGGAGCTGCGCGACTACGACCCGGCGTTCGAGGGCCAGCCCGATCGTTACGTCGTCTGGGGCGAGGGCACCACCGACGAGATGTGTCTGGGGATCCTGCTGGTGACCCGTCCCTGACCGGGTAACCAGGTGCCCTGCAACGCCTGCTCCCGTAGCATTGGAGGCGTCAGCATCCCGACCAGAAGGGCCGCCCACGCCGGGCACGCATGAGCAAGCAAGACAACCTGAGCGACGACAGTGCCGACCGTCCGCAGACGGTCCACACGGTGGTCGTGCCGCAGAGCATCAACATGGTCTCCCTGCTCGGTCCCGGGGACGAACACCTCGGGCTGATTGAGCAGGCCCTAGAGGCTGACATCCATGTCCGCGGCAACCAGATCAAGCTGACCGGCGAACCGGGCGAGATCGCCCTCGCCGAGCGGATGCTGGACGAGCTGATGACGATCATCCGAACTGGTCAGGCTCTGAACGCCGAGACCGTCGAGCGCACCATCGGCATGCTCCGTGCCGAGACCAACGAGCGCCCGGCCGACGTGCTCTCGCTCAACATCCTCTCGAACCGCGGACGCACCATCCGGCCCAAGACGCTGAACCAGAAGCGGTACGTCGATGCGATCGACAAGCACACGATCGTCTTCGGGATCGGCCCTGCCGGTACCGGCAAGACCTACCTGGCGATGGCGAAGGCGGTCCAGGCGCTCCAGGCGAAGAAGGTCAACCGGATCATCCTGAGCCGCCCCGCGGTGGAGGCGGGCGAGCGGCTCGGCTACCTGCCGGGGACGCTGAGCGAGAAGATCGACCCCTACCTGCGCCCCCTGTACGACGCCCTGCACGACATGGTCGATCCCGAGACGATCCCGAAGCTGCTCGCCTCGGGGACCATCGAGGTGGCGCCGCTGGCGTTCCTGCGCGGGCGCTCGCTCAACGACTCCTTCATCATCCTCGACGAGGCGCAGAACACGACGCCCGAGCAGATGAAGATGTTCCTGACCCGGCTCGGATTCGGCTCGAAGATCGTGGTCACCGGTGACGTCACCCAGACCGACCTTCCCTCCGGCGTCAAGTCCGGCCTCCGAGTGATCGAGGGGATCCTCGACGACATCGAGGACATCTCCTTCAACCGGCTGACCGCCAACGACGTCGTCCGGCACCGGCTGGTCGGCAAGATCGTGGAGGCCTACGAGGAGTTCGACGCGCACTCCGAGGCCCGCAAGGCTGGGTCACCCACCAGCCTGCGCTCGGGGGACAACGCATGAGCGTGGAGGTACTGAACGAGTCGGGGCTCGATCTCCCCGACGTACGCCGGACCCAGTCGCTGGCCGCCTTCGTGCTCGCCGAGATGCGGGTGCACCCGCTCGCTGAGCTCTGCGTGACCGCTGTCGACGAGGACACCATCGCCGAGCTCAACGCGAAGTGGATGGAGAAGGAGGGCCCGACCGACGTCCTGGCCTTCCCGATGGACGAGCTGCGGCCGGGCAAGGTCAACGAGGAGCCGGCGGAGGGCGTCCTGGGCGACCTGGTGCTCTGCCCCGCAGTGGCTTCGCGTCAAGCAGACGAGGCAGCCGCCCAGGGTCAGACCGGCTACACGGTCACCGACGAGCTCGACCTGCTCACCGTGCACGGGATCCTGCACCTGCTCGGGTACGACCATGCCACCCCGGAGGAACATGCCGAGATGTTCGGCCTCCAGGCACGGCTGCTCGCCTCCTGGCGGGGCTCTCAACCCGGGGTGACCCCGAGATGAGGGCGGACAGTCCGGGTCTGCTGCTGCTTGCGACCGGGCTGATCCTGGTTGCCGGACTGTTGAGCGCCTCCGAGGCTGCGTTGAGCGGCTTCTCCCGCGCCCGGGCCGAGGGCCTGGCCTCCGAGGGACGCAGCGGCGCCCAGCGGGTGCTCACCATTCTCGAGGACCCGCCGCGCTACCTGAACGCCGCTTTGTTTCTCCGGCTGCTGGCCGAGACGACCGCAGTGGTCCTGGCCACGCTGATGGTCCAGGACGCAATCGGCGTCGGTCGCTGGCTCGGCGTGTTCGTCGCGGTCGGGATCATGCTGGTGGTCTCGTTCGTCGTGATCGGAGTGGGTCCGCGAACCCTCGGTCGCCAGCACGCCGAGCCGATCGCCCTCGGGTCGGCGGCGGTGATCATCTCGCTCACCCGGGCGCTCGGCCCGGTCCCGCACCTGTTGATCCTGGTCGGCAACGCGCTCACCCCGGGTAAGGGCTTCTCCGAGGGCCCGTTCGGGTCCGAGGCGGAGCTGCGCGAGATGGTCGACCTGGCCGAGGCGAGCAGCCTGATCGAGTCCGACGAACGCGCGATGATCCACTCGGTCTTCGAGCTCGGCGACACCATCGTCCGCGAGGTGATGGTGCCGCGCACCGACGTCGTGTTCATCGAGCGCCACAAGACCCTGCGCCAGGCGATGTCGCTCTTCCTGCGCAGCGGCTTCTCCCGGGTGCCCGTGGTCGGTGAGGACCTCGACGACGTGGTCGGCTTCCTCTACCTCAAGGACATCGCGCGCCGCGTCTTCGACCGCAAGGACGCCGAATCCACCGAGCACGTCGAGTCGCTGATGCGCTCCGTGCTCTGGGTCCCTGACTCCAAGCCCGCGGACGACCTGCTGCGCGAGATGCAGGCGTCCCGCAAGCACGTGGCGATCGTCGTCGACGAGTACGGCGGCACGGCGGGCCTGGTCACCATCGAGGACATCCTCGAGGAGATCGTCGGCGAGATCACCGACGAGTTCGACCCTGACGAGGTCCCGGTCGAGACCCTCGAGGACGGTTCGGTCCGGGTGTCGTCACGCTTCCCGGTCGACGACCTCGACGAGGTCATCGGCATCGGGATCGAGGACGACGAGATCGACTCGGTCGGCGGGCTGCTGGCCAAGCACCTGGGCAAGGTCCCGATCCCCGGCTCCGAGGTCGAGTTCGCCGGCCTGGTCTTCCGCGCCGAGGAGGCGAAGGGCCGACGGAACAAGATCGGCACGGTGCTGATCACGCGGGTCGCGCCGTTGCGGAAGGGCGACGGGCTGGAAGCCGCCAAGGGCGTCCTAGACTCTGCGCGTGGATCCTGACAGCGCCGGCGCAGAAGCAAGCAACCCTGAGGACGCCAAGCTCGTCGTACTGGCTCGGGCGACCCGGGCCCGCACTGGCGCCGTCCAGGGTGCTGCGCTGCGAGACCTGGACGGACGCACGTACGCCGGCGCGACGGTCGACCTGCCGACACTGAAGGTCTCTGCCCTCGCCGTCTGCATCTCGATGGCCATCTCCAGCGGATCGAGGGGCGCCGAAGCGGCCGTCGTCCTGGGTGTCGATGACCTCGAGCCGGCGGACCTGCAGGCGCTGCGCGAGTTCGCCGGTGAAGGCATCCCGGTCCACTTCGGGGCCCCGAGCGGCACGGTTGCTCAGGTAACGGTCACATAAACCTCTCGACCGCTGCCGACGGCCTCTGGTTGGCTGGAGCAGTGGGACTGCCGGGAAACTCGCAACACGCAGCAGCCGTTGATCGGCTGCGGGCTTCGTATGCCGCAATCCCCCCGGACCAGACGGTCCGGCTGGCCAAGAAGACCTCCAACCTTTTCCGCCAGCGCACCGCCGCGGCGGGCCCCGGACTCGACGTCAGCGGGCTGTCAGGCGTCATCGCGATCGACCCGACGGCGCTGACCGCGGACGTCCAGGGGATGTGCACCTACGAGGACCTGGTCGCCGAGACCTTGCAGTTCGGCCTGATCCCGTACGTCGTCCCGCAGCTGCGCACCATCACGCTCGGCGGTGCGGTCAGCGGGTTGGGCATCGAGGCGACCTCGTTCCGCAACGGTTTGCCGCACGAGTCGGTCCTGGAGCTGGACGTCCTCACCGGTACCGGCGAGGTGGTCACCTGCTCGCCGGACGAGCACGCCGACCTGTTCGCGACCTTTCCGAACTCCTACGGCTCGCTCGGCTACGCCACCCGGCTGCGGATCAAGCTGGAGCAGGTCCCGGCGTACGTCGCGCTGCGACACGTCCGCTTCCACGAGACCGACAAGCTCGCCGCGGCGATCTCCGAGATCACCGAGACCCGGGAGTGGGATGGCGTCCGCGTCGACGGCATGGACGGCGTCGCGTTCGAGCCCGGGGAGTACTACCTGACGCTGGCGAAGTGGGTACCGGCGGCCTCAACCAGCGGGGATCGTTGGTCGAGCCCGACGAAACCCTCCGACTACACCGGCCCGAAGATCTTTTTCCGGTCGATCCAGGAACGCACCACCGACCTGCTCACCATCCACGATTACCTGTGGCGCTGGGACACCGACTGGTTCTGGTGCTCGGGGGCGTTCGGCGCCCAGGACCCGCGGATCCGACGGTTCTGGCCGAAGCGCTGGCGTCGTTCGGACGCGTACATGAAGCTGCTCGCCCTCGACCTTCGGTGGGGCATCGCGGAGCGGTTGGACCGTCGCGCCGGACGGCCGCAGCGCGAGCGGGTGATCCAGGACGTCGAGGTGCCGGTCGAGCGACTCGGCGAGTTCCTGGACTGGTTCGACGACGAGATTCAGATGCGGCCGGTCTGGCTCTGCCCGCTGGTCTCGCCGGGCGCACCGAGCGGGGGCAAGTGGCCGTCGTACCCGTTGGAGCCGGGGCGAACCTACGTCAACGCGGGCTTCTGGGGGACGGTGCATGTCGGCGCCGACGCCCCGCAGGCTCCGAGGAACAGAGCGATCGAGGCCCGGGTGCACCAGCTCGAGGGCCACAAGTCGTTGTACTCAGATTCGTTCTACGACCGCGAGACCTTCGACCGTCTGTACGACGGCAGGAATCTCGCGGCGGTCAAGTCGCGTTACGACCCCGAAGGTCGCTTTCCCTCCCTGTTCGAGAAGGCAGTCAAGAAGGTGGAGCCACGACGATGAGCATCCTCGCCCCCACGACGTCGATCGCAGACGTTTTCAGTCAGCTCCTGATCGGGGACATCCCGTTCCGGTTCACCGCGTACGACGGCAGCAGCGCCGGACCGCAAGACGCCGAGTTCGGGCTCGACCTGCGCACCGAGCGCGGACTCTCCTACCTGGTCTCGGCGCCTGGCGACCTGGGCCTGGCCCGGGCCTATGTGTCGGGCGACCTCGACATCACCGGGACGCACCCGGGCGACCCGTTCCCGGCGCTGATGACGATCAAGGGCAACAAGGCCGGCCTGAAGTTTCGCACCCCGACGCCGGCGGAGGCGTTCTCCATCCTGCGCGCAGTCGGCATCAGCAACCTCAAGCCGCCGCCGGTCCCGCCCGAGGAGCACCTGCCGCGCTGGCGCCGGATCATGGAGGGGTTGCTGCACTCGCCCGAACGCGACGCCGGGGTGATCCAGCACCACTACGACGTCTCGAACCGGTTCTACGAGCTGGTCCTCGGGCCGTCGATGACCTACACCTGCGCAGTCTTCCCGAGCGAGACCGCGACGTTGGAGGAGGCTCAGTTCGCGAAGTACGACCTGGTAGCCCGCAAGCTCGATCTTCAGCCCGGCCAGCGCCTTCTCGACGTGGGCTGCGGTTGGGGCGGCATGGTTCGCCACGCCGCACGTGAGTACGGCGTTCAGGCTCTCGGCGTGACGCTCTCGGCGGAGCAGGCGTATTGGGCCCAGCAGAAGATCAAGGAGGAGCGGCTCGAAGATCTCGCCGAGGTCCGGCACCTCGACTACCGGGCGGTGACCGAGACTGGCTTTGACGCCATCAGCTCGATCGGGCTCACCGAGCACATCGGGCTCGGCAACTACCCGGCGTACTTCGGGTTGCTGCGCGACAAGCTCGTTCCCCAGGGGCGGCTCCTCAACCACTCCATCACCCGGGCGGACAACAAGAAGACCAGCACCGGGGCGTTCATCGACCGCTACGTCTTCCCCGACGGGGAGCTGACCGGCTCGGGGACGATCATCACCCAGATCCAGGACGCCGGTCTCGAGGTGCAGCACGAGGAGAACCTGCGGGTGCACTACGCCAAGACCCTGGCCGGCTGGAACCGCTACCTGGTGGAGAACTGGGACGCGTGCGTCGCCGAGGTCGGAGAGGGCACTGCTCGGGTTTGGGGCCTCTACATGGCCGGCTCGCGGATGGGTTTCGAGACCAACGAGATCCAGCTTCACCAGGTGCTCGCGGCCAAGACGGACGTGAACGGCGTCAGCGGCTTCCCGCTCCGCCCCACCTGGGCATCTTGAGTCCTCGGTCGTCGAGCCTGCCGAGACGCTGGCCCTGGGCATGAATCTTCTCCTTCACCTTGGGTAGCCTTTGTCGGTGAACTCACGCCCCGACGCCCGTGCCTTCTCCGGTACGGTCACCCGACGCGAAGTCCTCGGAGACCACCTGGTCCGAGTGACGATCGCCGTGGGTGGCGGTTTCACCACGACCGCTGTCCCCGACGAGTGGGTGGCGCTCACCGTGCCGGGACAGTTCCAGACGCGCTACTACACCGTTCGCTCCTGGGATGCTGCGGCGTCCGAACTGCTTCTCGACATCGTCGTCCACGAGGACGGACTGGTCACCCAGTGGGCGCAGACCGACTGCGTCGGTGACATCGTCGGCATCTCCGCGCCGAAGGGCTCCTTCGAGCTCCCGGATGCCGCTACCTGGGTGGTCCTGGTCGGCGACCTGACCGCGCTGCCGGCGATCGCCCGGATCGGCGCGACCATCGACCTCCCGATCACGGCGTACGTCGAGACTCCGGATGGTCCGCTGACCGGGTACACCGATCTGCCGATTACCTGGGTCGAGCCGCCGGCCTCGGAGCAGAGCGGGCTCGCCACCCTGGTCCGTACCGTCCCCTGGCCTGCCGGCACCGGCTACTTCTGGATGGCGGGCGAGTCGGCACAGATGCGCGACATCCGCCGGCACGTGCGCCACGACCTCGGCATGTCGTCCTCGGCGTACGACGTGATGGGCTACTGGAGCGGCACCCGCGGCCGGCAGACCCGCGAGGTCGACCCCGGACCCATCTACGCTTCGGGCAAGGCGGCAGGGAAGACTGACGACGAGATCTGGCACGACTACGACGAGGCACGGAGTACGTGATGAGCGCAGGGTCCGACCAGCCGGAGGGCTATCGGAGCGGTTTTGCTTGTTTCGTAGGTCGGCCCAACGCGGGCAAGTCGACGCTGACTAACGCCCTGGTCGGCTCGAAGGTCGTGATCACCTCCTCGAAGCCGCAGACCACCCGGACCGTCGTACGGGGGATCGTGCACCGCGACGACGCGCAGCTCGTCCTGGTCGACACCCCCGGCCTGCACCGGCCGCGCACCCTGCTCGGCGAGCGACTCAACGACCTGGTGAGGGCGACCTGGTCCGAGGTCGACGTGGTCGCGGTCTGCTTCCCGGCGAACGAGAAGCCCGGCCCGGGAGACCGCTTCATCGTCAACGAGCTCGCCAAGGTGCGGAAGTCGGTCAAGTTCGCGATCGCCACCAAGACCGACCTGGTCTCCTCGGAGCAGCTCGGTGAGCACCTGCTCGCGATCGCCGAGCTCGGCGTCGAGACCGGCACCGAGTGGGCCCAGATCGTCCCGGTCTCAGCGAAGTCCGGCGACCAGGTCCAGCTCCTCGCAGACCTCTTCGTCCAGCAGCTTCCCGAGGGCCCGCAGCTCTACCCCGACGGCGACCTCAGCGATGCACCCGAGGAGATCATCGTCGCCGAGCTGATCCGCGAGGCCTCCCTCGAAGGCGTGCGCGACGAGCTGCCGCACTCGATCGCGGTCGTCGTCGAGGAGATGGGCCTCAAGGAGGACCGGCCGGTCGACAAGCCGTTGCTCTACATCCACGCCAACTTGTACGTCGAGCGCGATTCCCAGAAGGGGATCATCATCGGCCACAAGGGTGCCCGCCTCCGCGAGGTCGGTACCGAGGCCCGCAAGCAGATCGAAGCGATCCTCGGCACCCCGGTCTACCTCGACCTGCGCGTCAAGATCGCCAAGGACTGGCAACGCGATCCCCGACAGCTCCGCAAGCTCGGCTTCTGACGCTGACCCGGCGTGAGTTCGTGCCTCACGACGCTGACCCGGCGTGAAATCGTGCCTCACGACGCTGACCCGGCGTGAAATCGAACTTTGGCACGAGTAGAGCCAAGCCGGAGCAAGACGTCCGCAGACTGCTGCCGCCCGAAGACCTGTTCGCGACGGAAGACGTCGACGATCCAGCCGAGCTCCCTCAGATGTTGGCGTCGCCGCTGGTCGTGCTCAAGCTGTTCCGGCCCGTGGAACTCCGCGCCGTCGTACTCCGCGGCGTACCGCCACTCCGACTGCGCCAGGTCAAGCCGAGCGACGACGCGTCCGTACGGCGACCGCACCTCAACCTGTGTCTCTGGCCGGCCCGGAGCGGCGCCGTCGTACCAACGGAGTCGGAGCACCGATTCGCCGTAGGACTCCGAGCCTGCGTCGGCAAGTGGAGAGAATGCCCGGAGCTGGCGCACACCGCGATAGCCGGCAAAGCGCAGGACCTCGGCGTTGAGCTCGTCGCTCGAGAATCGGCCGAGTCGGAGCATCGAGTCGAGAGCTGCGAAGGCTGAGTCCCGATGGAGGAGCCGGCCCAGATCACAGGCGGTTCGGAGCGGAGTAGCCACCGGAATCCCTTGGACCTCAGTGAGGTCGCGGGGAAGGAAGCGCCGCTCGCCGCTGGCGCTGAAATCGTTCCGGAGCCGGCAGCCAGGTGGCTGAAACGCACTGACCTTGGGCACGATCAGATGGTCGCCCGGCGCCAAGACCATCGACGCCCCGTGCAACCAACCAGCGGTCCGGTCAGTGATGACGCAGTCCGTCGGCATGACCAACCGTAGGCAGGCCACGCGCAGGTCGAGAGTGTCAGGCAGATGGGCCGAGTGGTAGCAGCCGCGCAACGGGTGCCTGAGGACTCCGGCCTCGCGGAGCACCGTCAGAGACGTGATCGAAATGCCGTGATCTCGAGCGATCCTGGTGGTGAAGGGCTGAGCAAGGTCGAGATGCGAGGCGACCAGTAGTTCGACTTGGTCTACGGGGGCGCGCGGCATCCATGCAGCCTGGTCGGCCGGGTTACGTGATGCTTGAACCCTGTTGCGCTTGTGGATGGCGGGCGCGTAGCGACCGGCTGGGGATCCCCCCGAACTCACGCCGGGTCAGCGTCAGGTACGCCGAACTCACGCCGGGTCAGCGGAAGGCCGACTCGCCCGTCAGCGCCTGCCCGATCACCAGCTGGTGCACCTCGGAGGTGCCCTCGTAGGTCAGTACCGACTCGAGGTTGTTCGCGTGCCGGAGGACGGGGTACTCCAGGGTGATCCCGTTTGCGCCCAGCAAGGTCCGGCACTCACGCGCGATCTTCAGCGCCTCGCGGGTGCTGTTCAGCTTGCCGAGGCTGATCTGTTCGGCGCGCAGGGTGCCGGCGTCCTTGAGCCGACCGAGGTGGAGGGCCAGCAGCATCGCCTTGCCCAGTTCGAGGGCCATGTCGGCCAGCTTCGCCTGGGAGAGCTGGTACGCCGCCAACGGCTTGTCGAAGATCTCCCGGTCGCGGGTGTAGCCGATCGTGGTCTCCAGGCAGTCGCGGGCCGCCCCGAGCGATCCGAAAGTTATCCCGAAGCGGGCCTCGGTGAGGCAGGAGAGTGGGCCGGAGAGCCCGACGGCACCCCCCAGCATCGCCGAGGCGGGCAGTCGGACGTCCTCGAGTACGAGCTCGCTGGTGATCGACGCCCGGAGCGAGAGCTTCTTCTTGATCTCGGGCGCCGAGAACCCGGGCGTACCGGCCGGGACCAGGAAGCCGCGGATGCCTTCTTCTGCGCGGGCCCAGACGACCGCGACGTCTGCGATCGAACCGTTGGTGATCCACATCTTGGTGCCGTTGAGCACCCAGTCCCCGGACGGTTCCTGACGTGCCCGGGTGCGCATCCCGCCGGGGTTGGAGCCGAAATCCGGCTCGGTGAGTCCGAAGCATCCGATCGCCTCGCCGGTCGCCATCCGGGGCAGCCACTCCTGCTTCTGCTCCTCACTGCCGTGTTCGGCGATCGCAAACATCGCCAGCGAACCCTGGACCGAGACCAGCGAACGCAGTCCGGAGTCGCCCGCCTCCAACTCCATGCAGGCCAACCCGTACGCCGTCGCCGACGTACCGGCGCAGCCGTAGCCCGCCAGGTGCATACCGAGCAGACCCAGGCCGCCCATCTCCCGGGCCAGCTCGCGGGCAGGCACCGTGCCGGCTTCGAACCAGTCGGCGATCTGCGGGCGGAGCCGGTCGTCGACGAAGGTCCGGACCGTGTCCCGGATCGCGCGGTCCTCGGCGCTGATCAGGTCGTCGGTGCCGAAGAGGGCGAGCGGGGACTGTGGACTCATGCTCCCGATCCTCGCACTCGCGCCGAGGGTGGTGAGTAGTCTCGGCGCGTGATCCTCGCTTCGACCAGGGACGACCTGTACGACGACGCCGCCCGCGCGCGCTGGGTCGAGGAACCGGTCAAGCGCGTCGCGGCTCCTGCCCGTACGCCGTTCGAGCGCGACCGTGCCCGGGTGGTGCACTCGGCTTCGCTGCGCCGGCTCGCCGCCAAGACCCAGGTGCTCGGGCCGCAGGTCGACGACTTCGCCCGCAACCGGCTGACCCACAGCCTCGAGGTGGCACAAGTCGCCCGCGACATCGCCCATCCGCTCGGTTGCCACCCTGATCTGGCCGAGACCGCAGCCCTGGCGCACGATCTCGGGCACCCGCCTTTCGGGCACAACGGTGAAGAGGCGCTCGACGCGCTCGCCGCGGACTGCGGCGGTTTCGAGGGCAACGCCCAGACGCTGCGGATCCTCACCCGGCTGGAGGCGAAGTCGGTCGACGCGGACGGGTGCTCGATCGGGCTGAACCTGACCCGCGCGACGCTGGACGCCTGCACCAAGTACCCCTGGACGCGCGGCCAGGGGCCGGGGGAGACCCGCAAGTTCGGCGTGTACGACGACGATGTCGCGGTCTTCGACTGGCTGCGCGTCGGCATCGAGGGCCCACGGCGTTGCATCGAGGCGCAGGTGATGGACTTCGCAGACGACGTCGCGTACTCGGTCCACGACCTCGAGGACGGCATCGTCGGCGGGCACATCGACCTGGCGGTTCTGGACTCGACCACCGAGCTCAGCGCGGTCTGGGAGACGGTCCGGGACTGGTACCTCCCCGACGCCGCGGACGGCGAGCTGGCAGCCGCGCTGGCACGGGTCCGGTCCGTCGGGACCTGGCCGCACACGTCGTACGACGGCAGCCGGGCCTCGCTCGCAGCCTTGAAGAACCTGACCAGCGATCTGATCGGTGTCTTCTGCGGCAGCGTGCACGCGGCCACGCGGGAGCAGTTCGGGGACGAGCCGCTGGTGCGGCACCAGGCTGATCTGCTCGTGCCTCCGACCACCGCGTTCGAGATCGCGGTCCTCAAAGGCATCGCCGCTCACTACGTGATGCGCTCACCGGCACGGGTCACGATGATGGAGCGGCAGCGGTCGCTGCTGGAGGACCTCTTCGCGGCGCTGGTCGCCTCCGAGGGCCAAGCCCTCGACACCAGTCTGAGGGCGGACTACGCGGGTGCGGATGACGACGCTGCCCGCACCCGCGTAGTCCTCGATCAGATCGCTTCGCTCACGGATGCCAGCGCGCTCACCTGGCACCAGCACCTCTGCAGCTGACCCGGGATACGCGAACCCCCATGGCCGCGGATCCCGGGGCAGCAGGAGAGACGCTGCGCCGGCGACGGGTCCGGCCGGTCGATCCTGCGGGGCGCGGTGTCACGCCCCTGGGCGGAACCTAGGGCCGCAGCGAGTTCTCGATGTCCTCGACACTCGGCTGCTCGGGCACCGAAGCCCCGTTGTGGTGACCGGTGATCTTGTCGGTCACGGCGGCACCGTGCTCCTGGGCGAACTCGGCTGCCTCGCCCGCGAGGTGCTGGACCTTCGGGTCGTTGGCGATGCCGAGGACGATCGCCCGGATCTGTTCGTAGCGTTCGCGTCCGGCTGCGGCGCCGGCGACGTACCCAGCACCGAACGAGGTCAGAACTAGCAGTTTGCGCATCATGCTGCGACTCCTTGTGTGGTGGCAGCGGCCTTCTTGGCACGGCTGCGGCGGCGGAGAAGGGTGACGACGACGATCACGGCCACTGCGCCGCCGATCAAGACCGCCGGCTTCGGTCGACCGTCTCCATCGGTCGAGGCGTCGATCAGATCGGTGGCACCGGTCTCGGCGCGGCCCAGGAGCTCGGTGGCTCCGGCCTCGGCGCGATCGAGGATCTCCTCGGCCCGGGCCAGGACGTCGAAGTCCTCGAACCTCTCGGTCAGTGTGCCCACTGTCTCGGTCAGACGGTCGCGTTGGCGCAGGATCTCCGCTTCTAGGTCAGCGGGAGCAGTGATGTTCACGATGAAACTCCTTCGTGGGGGTTGTGTTCCCCGTACCCCGTTGGCAGGAACCCAATCCCATCCGGGGTCGTACACCTCCTCCCGGGCGTCCCCGGCCTCACATAGACTCACCGCCGTGGCGGGCCGGATCAAGGACGAAGACATCGCGACCGTGCGTGAACAGGCACGCATCGACGAGGTGATCGGCGCCTACGTCACGCTCCGCAACGCCGGCGGCGGCAACATGAAGGGTCTCTGCCCTTTCCACGACGAGAAGTCGCCGAGCTTCAACGTGACCCCTTCGCGAGGTATGTACCACTGCTTCGGGTGTCAGGCCGGCGGCGACGTGATCAAGTTCGTGATGGAGATGGACGGGCTTTCCTTCTCCGAGACCGTCGAACGACTGGCCGAGAAGGTCGGCGTACCGCTCCGGTACGAGGACGGCCCCGGCCCGGCCCGGAACACCGGCGGCCCGCAGCGGCCCCGGCTGGTCGAGGCGCACAAGGTCGCAGCGGCGCACTACGCCGAGCAGCTCGACACCGCGGACGCGGTGCAGGCCCGTCAGTTCCTCGACAGCCGCGGCTTCGACCAGGACGCCGCCGCACACTTCGGGGTCGGGTTCTCGCCCCGCGGCGGTGAGGACCTCACCAAGTATCTCCGCCAGCAGGGCTTCAACGACGACGAGCTGGTCACCAGCGGGCTGTCCGGCAAGAGCGAGCGGGGTCTGTACGACCGGTTCCGCGGGCGACTGATGTGGCCGATCCGGGACGCCAGCGGCGACGTGGTCGGTTTCGGCGCGCGCCGGATCTTCGAGGACGACCGGATCGCCGCCAAGTACTTGAACACCTCCGAGACTCCGATCTACAAGAAGAGCCAGGTGCTGTACGGGATAGACCTGGCACGGCGGGAGATCGCCCGGTCCAGCCAGGCCGTCATCGTCGAGGGGTACACCGACGTGATGGCGTGCCACCTGGCCGGCGTGAAGACCGCGGTGGCGACCTGCGGCACCGCATTCGGCGACGATCACTCCCGGGTGATCCGTAGGCTCCTCCAGGACCACGACGAGTTCCGGGGCGAGGTGATCTTCACCTTCGACGGCGACGAGGCCGGCCAGAAGGCGGCGCTCCGCGCGTTCGAGGGCGACCAGAACTTCGCCGGTCAGACGTACGTCGCCGTCGAGCCGTCCGGCAAGGACCCGTGCGACCTGCGCTTGGACGAGGGCGACGCCGCGGTCCGCGAGCTGGTCGCCCGCCGGGTTCCGCTGTACCGGTTCGTGCTCGGCAACGTGGTCAGCCGCTACGACCTCGACCGGGCCGACGGGCGGATCGACGCCCTGCGGGAGGCCGCCAAGCTGGTCACCGCGATCCGCGACCGCTCGAAGGTCGACGCGTTCGCTCGGGAGCTGGCCGGGATGCTCGGTGTCGACCCGAACGACGTCCAGCGCGAGGTACGTCGTACGGCGAACCGCGCGCAGGCGAACGCCTCCGCAGCCCAGGTCCCCACCTCCGCTGCGGACCCCGCCCGGGCCGCGTTGCCTGATCCGCGTGACCCGAGGATCGCCCTGGAGCGGGAGACCCTGAAACTTGTGATCCAGCACCCGGGGTTGATCGCTCCGTCGCTGGCGGACCTCACCGAAGAAGATTTCACGCATCCGGCGTACCGGGCCGTCTGGGCTGTGGTCACGCTGGCCGGCGGCGTCGCAGCCGCCGACGGTCTCTGGGCCTCGCGCCTGCAGGCGAATACTGCCGACGAGCGGGTGCAGTCCTTGCTCAGCGGGCTCAGCGTCGAGGCACTTCCGACGAGCAAGGTGGCGGACGCGGCGTACTGCGCTCAGCACGTTCACCTGCTCCGTGAGCTGACAGCGATGCGACGGATCGCTGATCTCAAGTCCAAGCTCCAGCGCACCAACCCGGTCGATGACGCCGTGGAGTACAACCGGATGTTCGGCGAGTTGGTCGCGCTCGAGCAGCACCGTCGCGCGCTCCGCGAGCTCGCCATGGACCAGTCGTGAGGCTGTTCGCCCGGGCGGAGCGTGCTCCCGCCCCGATCATCGCTGCCGCTGGACTCCGACGCGGGGAGACGGTCCTCGCCTTCGCCCAGGACGGCGACCGCTGGCTGCTCGGTACCCGGCTGGCTTTCCTCGTCGTCGGACCAGGGGTCGAGTCGGGCGGCGAGGCGGTCCGGTTCGGTTGGGAGCAGGTCCAGGCGGCCGACTGGGACCAGGAAGCATCGACCCTGACCGTCACCGAGGTGGGCGAGTACGGCGCCGAGCGGTCGTCGTACGTGTTCACCCTGGAGAATCCGGCGCTGCTGCTCCAGCTGATCCGGGAGCGGGTGACAGCCAGCGTCGTCCTCCAGCGCGGCCAGCTCGTGGACGGCAAGAAGGGGTTCAAGGTCATCGGGCGGCGCCCGCTCGACGGGGGCCCGATCGCCTGGATGCACGAGTACGACGCCGGGATCGACCCCGCGAACCCCGAGGTCGAGTCGGCGGCGGCCGACGCCCTGGCGCGGGCCCGGGCGGATGTCGGCGAGTGAGCTGCGCTCGGCCGGTATCCGATTAGCGAAGCCCCGAGACCCCTTGCTAACCTTTGCGGGCGCGATCCCCTGTAGCTCAATTGGCAGAGCATTCGACTGTTAATCGGAGGGTTGTTGGTTCGAGTCCAACCGGGGGAGCCACCACGAAGGCCCGCATCCTTGTGATGCGGGCCTTTGCTGTTCCGCTCAGTCGCCCCAGCCCATCGGAACGACCTCGAACGGCGCCGCGAACGCGACCCCCATCCGCTGACCGCTCGCCCGGGCCATTCCCTCGAGGAACTCCCGCGGGTCCCAGTTCTCCCACCCCAGCCCGTCGATGTACGCAGCGTGCGCCTTGAGCGATTCGACGCCGGCGTCGAACGTCTCGGTGGTGTCGACGGCGTGGGTCGAGGCGGGTGACCCGAAGGCCCAGACCTGCCGTACGCCGCCCCACGGCTCCAGGGCGTCTGCCCCGGACGAGTGCAACTGCTCGGGGAAGATCCACCGGTTGCCGGCGTCCCGTACGGCGTCCAGGACAGCCTTCCCGACGGCGATGTGATCGGCCTGGTTCAGGTTCGACCCGCCCCAGGTGTCCCGGTAGTTGCCGGTGATCACGATGTCGGGGCGATGCCGACGTACCTCGGCTGCGAGAGCGCGCCGCAGCGGGACGCCGTACTCGAGGATGCCGTCGGGCAGGCCCAGGAAATCGACGGTCTCGACCCCCACGATCCGGGCCGAGTCGATCTGCTCCTGCTCGCGGACGACCCGGCACTCGTCGGGGTCGAGACCGTCGATGCCGGCTTCACCGCTGGTCACCATCGTGTAGCCGACCCACTTGCCTTGGGCGGTCCAGCGCGCGACCGCGGCCGCCGCTCCGAACTCCATGTCGTCGGGGTGGGCGACGATGCAGAGCGCCCGCTCCCAGGTCTCGTCGAGGACTTCGAGTGGCTGCGGGGCTTCCATGTGTCCGAACGTACTGTCACCAGGGCCCTTCTGGAATAGGCCAGGGGGCCGTGCGCCACTACCCTTGATCGGTGACCGAGACTCCTACTTCCCTCACGTTCGACGACCTCGGTCTTGACCCGAAAGTGCTCAAGGCCATCAAGGACGTCGGCTACGAGACCCCTTCCCCGATCCAGGCCGAGGCCATCCCGCCTCTACTCGCCGGCGGGCACGTCGTCGGGCTCGCCCAGACGGGTACGGGCAAGACCGCCGCTTTCGCCCTCCCGATCCTGTCCCGGATCGACCTGAGCCAGAAGACTCCGCAGGTGCTCGTGCTGGCGCCGACGCGGGAGCTCGCGCTACAGGTGTCCGAGGCCTTCGAGAAGTACGCCAGCGGCATCAAGGGCCTGCACGTCCTGCCCGTGTACGGCGGCCAGGGCTACGGTGTCCAGCTCTCCGCGCTGCGTCGCGGCGTCCACGTGGTCGTCGGCACGCCGGGCCGGGTGATGGACCACATCGAGAAGGGCACGCTCGACCTGAGCGAGCTCCGCTTCGTGGTCCTCGACGAGGCCGACGAGATGCTCAACATGGGCTTCGCCGAGGACGTCGAGTCGATCCTCTCCGGCACCCCGGAGAGCAAGCAGGTCGCGCTGTTCTCGGCGACGATGCCGTCGCAGATCAAGCGGATCGTGAAGCGGCACGCGCCGAACGCCACCGAGGTCAAGGTCAAGTCGACCTCGACCACGGCAGCGAATGTCAGCCAGCGCTTCCTGAAGGTGGGTCACCCGCAGAAGGTCGACGCTCTCACCCGGATCCTCGAGGTCGAGAACTTCGACGGAATGATCGTCTTCGTCCGGACCAAGCACGCCACCGAGGAGCTCGCCGAGAAGCTGCGCGCCCGGGGGTTCTCCGCCGCCGCGATCAACGGTGATGTCGCCCAGGTGCAGCGCGAGCGCACGATCGACCAGCTCCGCAAGAGCAAGCTCGACATCCTGGTCGCCACCGACGTCGCCGCCCGGGGTCTGGACGTCCCGCGGATCAGCCACGTGATCAACCACGACATCCCCACCGACACCGAGTCCTACGTGCACCGGATCGGCCGTACCGGTCGCGCAGGACGACCCGGGGTGGCGATCTCGTTCGTGACCCCGCGGGAGAACCACTTGCTCCGGGCGATCGAGAAGACCAACCGGACCACGTTGGAGGAGATGCGACTGCCGTCGGTCTCCGACGTCAACGCGTTCCGGGTCTCCAAGTTCACCGACGCGATCAGCCAGGCGATGAGCGACCCGCAGCTGGGGCAGTTCCGCGAGCTGATCGAGGACTACGAGCGCAACAACGACATTCCGGCGCTCGACATCGCCGCCGCGATCGCGGTGCTGTCCCAGGCCGGGCAGCCGCTGTTCATCGAGGACATGCCCGAGCCGTTGCGGGTTTCGCCCAAAGAGCGGTCGAACGACCGTGGTCCGCGCTCCAACGACCGCCGAGGCTTTGCCAGCTACCGGATCGAGGTCGGCAAGCGCCACCACGTCGAGCCGCGCCAGATCGTCGGAGCGCTGGCGAACGAAGGCGGCCTGTCGCGCGAGGACTTCGGCAAGATCGAGATCAAGCCGGCCTTCTCCATCGTCGAGCTCCCGGTCGACCTGGACCCAGGCGTGCTCGACAAGTTGTCCGGGACCCGCATCTCCGGTGTCCTGATCAACATCAAGCCCGACAAGTTCGACCGTGGGCACAAGCGCGGCCACACCGGTCCGACCGGGAGCCCGAACAAGTCGTGGAGCGCCACCGGCGGTTCGTCGTACTCGGGTACCAAGAAGCCGCGGCACAAGAAGCACGAATCCTGACCAACTACACTTCCTGGACACGCTCTATCCAGGGAGATTAATGCGCCGCTTCATCATTGCTCTATTCGGCCTTGTCGTCGCGCTCGGATTGACGTTGACGCCTGCGGTGTTCGCGGCGACCGAACCGCTCCCGGTGCCGTACTCGTTCCTGCCCCCGGCGATCGCTGGCGGCATGCCGGGTGCGAACGCGCCGGGTACCAATGACTTCGCCTGCAAGCCGTCTGCCGCGCACCCGCGCCCGGTCGTGCTGGTGCACGGCACCGCGGGCAATCGGTCAACCAACTGGCAGACCTACGGGCCGCTGCTGAAGAACCGTGGTTACTGCGTCTTCGCGCTGACCTACGGCGCAACCGTCGCGGTCCCGTACCCGGGAGCGTTCGGTGGCTACGCGTCGATGAAAACCAGTGCGGCGTACCTGAAGGCGTTCGTCGGCCAGGTGCTGAAGTCGACCGGCGCCACCAAGGTCGACCTGGTCGGCCACTCCCAGGGCACCCTGATGCCGAACTACTGGATCAAGTTCCTCGGCGGTGCTCCCAAGGTCGGCAGCTACATCTCGCTCGCGCCCCTGTGGAACGGCACCAAGTTTTCCTCGCCCTTCGCGCTCCTCGCGGGCGCCTTCGGGGTACCGGAGAGCCAGGCGCCGCTCTGCGCGGCGTGCGTGGAGTTCGCGAACGGTTCGCAGTTCATGGACAAGATGCGCGCCGGCGGGGTCGCTGTTCCGGGCGTGAAGTACGTGAACATCATGACGAAGTACGACGAGCTGGTCGTTCCCTACACCAGCGGCCGGGCCGCCGGGATGAAGAACATCGTGATCCAGGACTTCTGCGCACAGGACTTCGCCGAGCACTTCCAGATCGCGGCGGACAAGAACGCTTCGATCTTCGTGCTCAACGCGCTCGACCCGGCTCACCCGAAGAAGTTGACCTGCTCGCTGGTGCTGCCGTTCGTCGGCGGTAGCTGATCGAACCAGGTGTCCGGGATTGTTACACGCCGAAATGTGACACATCCCGGATTTGACACATCTGCTTCCGGACCATATTTTTGCGCGTGGGTGAGGGCCCAGACGCACTCCGGTGCATTGACGTGACAGGAATTCGGTCATGAGGCGTTTCCTCCTTGCCCTTGCTCTCGCTCTCGGGGCTGTGCTCGTAGCACCCGGTACGGCGCAGGCGCACGTCGAACGGCCGTCGTACTGGCCGGTCCCGACAGCCGACTGCTCGGTCACGCCGTGTGCCGGTGGCAAGGTGCCGAGCATCCGCTCGCTCTCCTCAGCCCTGGATGCCACGAAGCCGGGCCGGACCCGGGTGGTCTGCAGGTCCAACTCGATGACCCTTCTGAAGGCTTCGGTCGCCTCCGCGAAGAAGTACGGGTACTACATCCGTCCCACCGACAGGCGCGCCCTCAGTGCGACCCAAGCCACCACCCTGCTCAACCTGAACGCCAAGCTGTTCAAGCTCTGCACCTACGGCGAGATCCAGCCGGCCGTCACGGCCTCGCACAACAACGACCGCGTGGTGGTGATGCCGGGTCTTTACAAGGAGCAGACCTCTCGCTCCAAGCCGTCCTTCGACCCGGCATGCGAGCAGTACCGAACCACGTCGGACGCCGGTGACCCGGGCGCGCTCTCGCACGAGTACCAGGTCAACTGCCCCAACGACGCGAACCTGGTTGCCGTGATCGGCCGCGACGAGGGCGCGGGTGTTGCCGGTGACCCCGCTACACCGCTGTTGGACCGCCACGGCATACCGAACGCGGGCAAGTGCATCCGCTGCAACGTCCAGCTCGAGGGCTCAGGTGTCAAGGCGAACGACGTCACGGTGGAGGCGGGCGACGAGACGGCCGGCAACGGTGGTCCGTCCGCAGCCGGACACAAGAAGGACGTCGGCATCTTCATCGACCGCGCCGACGGCTTCGTGCTCCGGAACCTGGCTGTCCGGCATGCGCGCGAGCACAACATCTACTTGCTCGAGACCGACGGGTACGTGCTGGACCGCTTCAAGGTCTACTACGGCGGCGCGTACGGCGTCCTGACCTTCGTGGGGGACCACGGCGTGATGCAGAACTGTGAAGCAACCGGCAGCGGCGACTCGGGCCTGTACCCAGGCTCGGGCGCTCCGACGCTGCTCGAGAACCGCGACAAGTCCTTCTACCCGACGTCGCGCTATAGCCAGACGATCAGACTCTGTGACACGCACCGGAACACCAGTGGATTCTCCGGGACGAACAGTCACGGCACCCTGGTGACGAGGAACAACTTCTACAACAACTCTCTCGGCTACACGACCGACGTCTTCACCGCCGCTGGCCACCCAGGCTTTCCGCAGGACGGCAACGTCGTGGAGAACAACAACTTCTACAACAACAACTTCAACCCGTTCACGCCCGACTCCGACGTCCGGCCGTTCATCCCGGCACCGGTCGGCACCGGTCTCTGGCTCGCCGGCGGCAACGTGAATGTGGTGAGGAACAACCACTTCTACGACAACTGGCGCCGAGGCATGATGTTGTTCGCCGTCCCAGACGCGACCATCTGCGGTCCGGTGGTCGGCAAGACCACGACGCCGGTCCCCGGTTGCGACCCGCTCGCACTCCACACGTCGTACGACAACAGCATCAGCGGCAACACGATGGGTGTGGCTCCGAGCGGTGCGGTCAGGCCCAACGGTCAGGACTTCTGGTGGGACTCGTTCCCCACCAACACTGGTAACTGCTGGTGGGGCAACGTCGCTGCACCTGGCAAGTCGGTGACCAGCAACACGACGCTGCCGAACTGCGCCAACGGAACGCAGCCGAGTACCAGCATCGGTACGGGCGACATCGCGGCCGAGTCCGAGCTGGTCGCCTGTCTGGCGGGCTTGCAGGTCTCGGGTTACCCGAACGGTGAGGACACCATTTGTAGCTGGTCGATCACGCCGAACAAGCCCGGTGCCGCAACTGCGAGGACGGCCGCTGAGACGGATACCAGGGCTGCCGCGCAACAGGACACCTTCGAGGAACTCTGTGCCACCGGCGGTGCCGGCGAGCGGACATGCTCGCCGTACCGGCAGCAGTTCAATGGGCTGTCCCTGCTGACCATGGCGCTCTCACCGCTCGGCGACCTGAGCACGTCGACGCCGGCGGCCAGGAGCACCAAGCCGCTTAGCCTCTACACCTGCAGCTGGTGGAACCAGGCCGATGCCTCGCAGCGACTCGAGCTGGTGCAGCGCCTGCGCCACTTCGACGGCGGCACGGTGGACGACGGCAACCAGCAGGTCGGCTACGGATCGGTCATGAAGGACAATGCCGCGAACCAGCTGTTCAACGGCCGCTGCAGCAGCGGGTACGCCGGTGCGTTCGCCCTCTACAAGGTGTACGGCGCCGCGGCAGCGTTCGCTGGCGCGCAGGGATAGTCGCCTCCGGTGGGCTCGACGGCTACCCAGTCGTCGAGCCTGCCGCGACGTTCGGGCCGGCGGGTGCCAGCGTCGAGACTCACCGCGGGTGGAGCCTGGCAGACCAAGTCAGCCGGTCCTCGATAGGCTCACGGTCGCGGCAGCGATGCCGCGCAGGGCGGTAGCTCAGTCGGTTAGAGCAGAGGACTCATAATCCTTGGGTCGTGGGTTCGAGTCCCACCCGCCCTACCAGGGTCGATCCGACTAGTTGGGGGACGGCGTCCAGGCCGCGCCCGGGTGTTTCCTGATCTGGTGGCGGCCACGGGACCAGGGAAAGACACTGTCGAGTGAAGCAGGCAGTTTCGGGGTACCTCACGTGAGTCCGTCACCGAGGAGCCCGAGATGACCACTGAGACCGCCCCTGCCGCATTCGTCACCAACTCGCCGTCGCTGCCTGCGCTGCAGGCCGGGCTGGGCCGCGCGATCGCTGCGCGGGCCACCCTCGGCATGCGCGGCTCCCAGCACCACCAGTAGAGATGTCGCCGATACCCGCGAGAAGAGACCATGACTGAACTCGAGACACGCACCGAGCCGATCACGCGACACGTGGACGCGTCCGTTGATGATGTCTGGGACATCCTGAGCGACGGCTGGCTCTTCCCGCTCTGGGTCGTCGGAGCAGGACGCATGCGGGAGGTGGACGCCGGTTGGCCGGAGGTAGGCACCCGACTGCACCACTCGGTAGGCGGCTGGCCACTCCTGCTCGACGACCGGACCGAAGTGCTGGAGATCCAACCGCTGCGACTGCTGCGGCTCCGCGCCCACGCCTGGCCCACCGGGGCGGCCGAGGTGCTCATCACGGTCGATCCCGACGATGCCGGCAGCGTCGTGAGAATCTGGGAGGACGCCTCAGACGGCCCGGGGACCTTGGTGCCTCGGATCGCTCGGCAGTGGGCGATCGCAGCACGCAATCGGGAGGCGATGCGCCGGTTCGCGTACTTGGCCGAGGGGCGCCGGTCGGCCTGACCGACCCCCCACGTCCACCATCACTCGTACGACGTCCCCAGCGCCACGGTCGCGGCTCGGGTAGCGGTCGCAGTCGAGACGCGGGTCGTGGAGACCAGTTCCTCACGTCCGTTGCCGCCCGAGATGTCGAGCGCAAGCACCAGGCCCACTCCGGGCGCGTAGAGCTTGTACTCCAGGACATCGGGCTCGATGGTGATGGTGTCCTTGGTCAGCAGCACCTTCACGTAGTGCCCTGCTGGGACGTCGACCATCTCTGAGGTGCTCAGGATCTCGCCGTTGTCCTCGGCTTTACCTTTGTAGTATTCCTGGCGGTAAGCCAGCCCGTCGGCGGGCGAGCCCGGAAGGATGATTCCAGGGAGGGCGCCGTCCACGCCGGCTTCGAAGGACCCCTCACGACTGCTCACCTTGCCGTTCTCGAACTCGGCTGTGTCTTCGCCGAGGTACCAGAGGTTTCCGGCTGCGTCCTGGGCGTACCAATCAAAGGTGTCCTCAACGAGTTCGCCGTCCGTGGTGACGGTGTCCCGCACCACGCGGGCGGTGATCCCGTTGGCGATCTGCTTCGTCTCCGAGGTGGCAGTGATGACTACCTTCGACACCGAACCGTCCTTGTCTTGCTCCCGGTAGGTCCACCGGGTGCCGGGCGTCATAGGCCAGTAGGGGTGGGTGATGTCGGCGCTGAAGTCGTCGGGATCGAGGTCGACCGGACCGTCGCCGCGAGGGAGTTCGGCGGCCTGAGTCGCGGTCGGGCCGGCCGACGCCGTAGGACTGTCTTGGCCACAACCGGCCAGGACAGACGCTGCAACGGCCGAGACCGAGAACAAGCAAGCGGCTCGGATGCCACGCATGACTTAGTCGCCCTCGCCGGCCGGTTCGGACTTCGAACCGACGACCTTGAAGTTCTCATCGAGCTGGACGTCGACCTGGGACCCGTCGTCGAGGGTGACCTCGACCTCGTACTTGCTCTCCTCGTCGTCCACCTCGGTCTCGGTGACTCGACCGCCACCAGTCTCGGCGAGCGCGGCGTCCGAAGCTCGGTCCAGGACCGAGCCCGGGATGGCCCGGTCGCCTGCATCGTCGTCACTCGACCCGACCGCCGTACCGGCCACGCCGAGCGCGATCAGAACAGCGATCCCGCCGATGACTGTTGCCTTCTTACCTGTCCGCTGGAGTTTCATCTCCGCCTCCTCTGTCGTTGGCTGATGCCCGGATGTTAGGTCTCTCAGATGAGGGGACGATGAGCCACTCATCTGATTCTCACCGAAGTGCCTAGCATGAACGCCATGCGGGTTTTGCTCGTCGAGGACGAGCCCAAGATGTCCCGGCTCCTGGAGCGGGGTCTGACCGAACGCGGTGACGTCGTCGCGGCCGTCGGGTCGGGCGAGGAAGCGATCGATGCTGCTGTCGCCGAAGACTTCGACGTGATCCTGCTCGACGTGATGCTCCCCGGTATCGATGGTTTCGCGACCTGTCGTCGCCTGCGCGACCAAGCGATCTGGACCCCGGTGCTGATGGTGACCGCTCGGGGCGCTGTCGCGGATCGGGTCCACGGTCTCGACGGCGGGGCCGACGACTACCTGGTCAAGCCGTTCTCGTTCGCCGAGCTGCTGGCCCGGATCCGGGCGCTGGCCCGCAGGGGCCCGGTCCCGCGGCCCGCCACTCTCACTGTCGGCGATCTTCGGCTCGATCCGGCCGCGCGCCGGGTCTGGCGAGGATCGACCGAGATCGAGTTGTCGGCACGAGAGCTCGCGCTTCTCGAGACCTTCATGCGTCGACCGGACCAGGTCCTCTCCCGGAGCCAGTTGCTCGAACATGCGTGGGACATCGACTACAGCGGTTCCTCGAACGTGGCCGACGTCTACGTGCGTTACCTACGCGAGAAGGTCGACCGCCCGTTCGGACGAACGTCGATCCAGACGGTTCGCGGCATCGGCTACCGACTCGGAACCTGCGACGATGACTAGCCGGATCCCGCTGCGCCTACGGGTCGCACTCGCGTTCGCGGTGACCACTGCGGTCGCGCTCGCGGGCCTCAGCGCCTTCGTCTACCTGCGGGTCGAGGCGACCCTCGAGAGCCAGCTTCGGGACGCCCTCGACGGGCAGATGGAGATCCTCGCAGCGGCGGATCCGGTCGACCGTGCGGTGCTGGTCAGTCGGATGGTTGGGGATTCGTTCGGAGAGATCCTGAGCCTGGGTGGGGACGTCCTCGCTTCCTCGCCTCAGGTTCGGGAGAACCTGCTCGGAAGTCGGCGGCTGCCGGTCAGCGTCGGAGTCTCGGAGGTCGATGCGCCGGTAGCCCTGCGCGATGAAGGGTCACCGGAGCGTGAGACAGCAATGCTGTTGATACGCCGTGACACCGCCCAGGTGCTCATCGTCGGCATCTCACGCGAGGACGCCGACCGTGCGCTGGACGGAGTCCGCCGACAGCTCGGGATCGGCGTCCCGCTGGCTCTGCTCTTCGCGGCCGGACTGGGCTATCTGGTGGCGGGATCGGCGCTCCGGCCGATCGAGACGATGAGAACTCGCGCCGCGTCGATCTCGGCGCACAACCAGGGCGAGAGACTGCCGCTGCCACCGGCGTACGACGAGGTGCGACGCCTCGGGATCACCCTGAACGCGATGCTGGACCGGTTGGACGAGGGCAGCACCCGACAGCGCCGGTTCGTGGCCGAGGCGAGCCACGAGCTCCGGACGCCGTTGGCGTTGCTGCGCATCGAGCTGGACCTGGCGCTCGCTCAGCCACGTTCTCAGGAGGAGCTCACCGCAGCCGTGGCCTCGGCCAGCGAAGAGGTCGAGCGGTTGACCCGCCTCGCCCAGGACCTGTTGACCCTGGCGGCGATCGACGAGGGCGGCTTGGAGCTCGACCGGAACACCTTCGACGTGGTCGAGCTGCTGGAGGAGGTGGCCGGCCGCTTCGGATCGATGGTCGAGGAAGAGGAACGATCGATCCTGGTGACAGCCGCGGGCGAGGTCCTGCTCGACGCTGACCGGGAGCGTCTCGACCAGGTGGTCGCGAATCTCGTCGACAACGCGCTCCGGCACGGTGGCGGCACCGTGGGAGTGACAGCGCGTTCCGTGGGTCGCGAAGTCACGATCGAGGTGGCTGACGGTGGACCCGGTTTCAGCCCCGAGTTCCGGGAGCAGGCTTTCGACCGGTTCAGCAGCGACGACGCCCGTGGCGGTGGTGCTCGTGGACTGGGCCTCTCGATCGTGCAGTCGATCGTTTCCGAGCACGGTGGATCGGTTGCGATCGGGTCGGCGCCTGGCGGGGGAGCGCTCGTCACGGTGACGCTGCCCGCCGCCGGATCGGTCTGATCGACCGCCCTAGCCCGAGCCGCGCTCGACCCGCGTCCGAACCAGCCGACGGCTCGCGATCAGCCAGCGAGCGTCCCGCTTCACGTAGGCCTCCTGGTAGTGGCCGAACCCGTGCAGCCAGTACGACGTCCCGGCCTGCTCCCACCACAGCCGGTCCTCCATGGCCCAGGTCCCGTTCGCGGCCTCGCCGGAGGCGAACTCGATCTCGGGGGAGTGCACCTGGTGGACGGTGACCCGGCCGGCAAGCTGGGTGCGCAAGAACGCGAGGACCGCGTCGATGCCCTGGGTCGGCTGCTCGGCGCCGGTCTCGCTGCTGATCGCATACGAAACGACATCGGTGGTGTGGCAGGCGGCGTACGTCTCCCAATCCTGGGCGTCCAGGCTCCTGCAGCGGCGTGCGACGAGCTGCTTGATCTCCTCGAGGGCGACCAGGGTCTCGACCGGCTCCATGAGCCCATCCTGCCGGAGACCGAGACCGAGGCCGAGACCGCGGCCGGGGCTAGCCGGGGGAGACGTCGGTCGCGTAGGTCTCCGCCCGCCGCGAGCGGCGCTGGACCTTGCGAACCTCGCGGAGACGCCGCAGGCGCTTGGCCAGCATCGGGTCGTGCTCGAGGGCGCCCGGGTGGTTGATCGCCGCGTTCAGCAGACGGTAGTAACGCGCTGAGTTGATGCCGAGCTGCGCCTGGATCTGGGCCGCCTTGGTGCCCTGGTGCTTCCACCAGTGCTTCTCGAAGTCCAGAACCGAGCGGTGCTCATCGGTGAACTCGGGTGCGACCGCCATGCAGCGCATTCTGCCGCGAACGTACGACGGTTCTGTTTCCCGGTCCTGAACACGAGGTGAACCCGCGCACGAGTGTCAAGCAATCAGAAAACATTTATGTCCGTTTTGGGTATTTCGCGTGAGTGTTGGCCGATCAGGGTGTTCCATAGAGGTAGCACCCCATGTTCGACACAGAAGGGAGAGCACGATGACGTGCACTCATTCGCCATCCTGTCCGGATGCCTCTGCAGTTAACTGCTGCAGCGCGCACACGGTCTCCGACCACTCCGAGCAAGGCTGGTGCCAGCTCTGCAACGGCGTGATCCTGTTCGACGATGGGAACTACCTCGCGCCTGACGGACATTTCGACCGGGTGCCGATCGCTTCCTAGTTTTTCAGCTGCCTGGCTTCGGTAGCTCAGTGATGTGCCGCGTCCCGGATCTCGCCGATGAGTTCCTCGATGACGTCCTCTAGGGTCGCGACCCCGACAACCTGACCGGACTCGTCGACCACCCGCGCCATGTGCGCCCCCTGCGACTGCACCGTCTGGAGCGCTGCGACCAGGCTGTCGCTCTCGCGTACGTTCGCGAAGGACCGGATCCAGCGGTCCTCGACCACCTGCGCCCGCCCGTGCGGGTCGTGGCCGAGAACGTCCTTGATGTGCAGGTAGCCGATCAGGTTTCCCTCGTCCCCGAGGACCGGGAACCGGGAGAAACCGGTCTCGGCGCAGATCGCCTCGACCTCGGTGGCCCGAGCGCCCCTTTCGACGGTCTGAAGTCCCTCCATCGGCAAGAGGACATCGGCCACCGTGAGGGACGTGAAACCGAGCGCGCCGGAGAGTCGTGCGTACTCGCCTTCACCCAGCAGCCCTTCGGCACGGGACTCATCGACAAGTGCCTCGACCTGCTCGCGGGTGAAGACCGAGGAGACCTCCGACTGCGGCTCGATCTTGACCAGGCGCAGGATCTTGTTGGCGGTCGCATTGAGGACGAACACCACTGGCTTGAGGATGATCACGATCAGGATCATCGGCGCACCGAAGACCAGCGCGGCCCGCTCCGGCCCGGCCAGCGCCAGGTTCTTCGGCACCATCTCGCCGAGCACCACGTGCAGGTAGACCACGATGGTCAACGCGATCGCGAACGCCACCGGGTGCACTGCGTCGTGCGGGAGTCCGAGGTTCTCGGCGAGCGGCTCGAGCAGGCGCGCAAGGGCAGGCTCGGCCACCGCACCGAGGCCGAGCGAGCAGACCGTGATTCCGAACTGGGCGGCCGCCATCACCAGCGCAACCTGCTCCATCGCGCGCAGGGTGTAGCGAGCGCGCGCCGAGCCCTGCTGGGCCCGAGGCTCGATCTGGGTACGCCGGGCAGAGACGAGTGCGAACTCGGCGCCGACGAAAAACGCATTGCCTCCCAGGAGCAGCACGCCGAGGATCAACGCCGTCTGTGTACTCATAGGTCCACCTGCGGGATCTGGTGGCGCAGCGAGATCCGGTCGACCCGGAGGCCGTCCATCCGCTCGACCCGGAGGACGGCGTGCTCAGCCACCGGTTTGTCGTCGTCGTCCTCGGGGACGGCGACCGGGAGCGGGATGACGACCTCGTCTCCTCGGGTCGGGATCCTGCCGAGGACCTGCACCAGCAGGCCGGCGATGGTGTCGTAGTCCTCGTGCTCCGGCAGCGCCAGGCCGGTCGCGTCGTACACCTCGTCGGGTCGCAGCAGCCCGGAGACGATCCAGGAGCCGTCGGGGCGACGGCGTAGGCGAGCGCCGATCCGGTCGTGCTCGTCAGCGATGTCCCCGACGATCTCCTCGACCACGTCCTCCAGGGTCACGACGCCCGCAGTGCCGCCGTACTCGTCGGAGACGATCGCCATCTGGAAGCCCTCGCCGCGCAGCAGCGCGAGCAACGGGTCGAGGCGCAAAGACTCCGGTACGACGGTAGCGGCGACCATCACCTCGCGGACCTTGGTCGAGCCTCGGTCGGCGCGGGGTACTGCGACCGCCTGCTTCACGTGTACCGAGCCGACGATGTTGTCGGTGCTGCCCTTGGTGACCGGGAACTTCGAGAAGCCTGTGGCTGCCGAGAGATCGATGATCTCCGCGACCGGGTCACTGATGTCGACGGTGGCCATCCGCATCCGCGGCGTCATGATCTCGCCGGCGGTCCGCGGACCGAACGCGATCGAGCGCTGCACCAGGTGAGCGGTCTCGGTGTCCAGGGTGCCCTCGGACGCGGACCGCCTCGCCAGCGAGGAGAGCTCCTCGGACGAGCGCGCTGACCGGAGCTCCTCCTGGGGCTCGACACCGAGGGAGCGGACCAGTGCGTTCGCGGAACCGTTGAGGAACCGGATCGGCAGGATCATCACCGTGGTGAACAGCCGTTGGAAGGTCTGGGTCGCCTTCGCGGTCTGGAACGGCAGCGCGATCGCTACGTTCTTGGGGACGAGCTCGCCCAGGATCATGGTGGCGAAGGTCGCCACGATCAACCCGAGGGTCAGGGCCGTCGGCGTGATCGCGCCGTCCGGGAGCCCCAGAGATCGCAGCGGACCCTCGATCAGCTCGGAGATCGCCGGCTCGGCCAGGAAGCCAATCGCCAGGTTGGTGACGGTGATCCCGACCTGAGCACTGGAGAGCTGAGTGGAGAGCGACTTGAGGGCGGTGGAGACGCCAGCAGCCCTGCGGTCACCCGCCGCCGCGGCCCGGGCGATCTCGGCGCGGTCGACCGTGACGAGGGCGAACTCGGCCGCGACGAACAACCCGCAGGCCACCATCAGGGCCAGCGAGATGCCGAGCAGCAGCCACTCCATCCGCCCATTGTTGCCGGTCGCAGCCATATGCGTGGCATGGGGAACCGTGAGAGGGTCACCGAAACCCAGGAACCGCCGCCTCGAGGACTAGGAGAACCCGTGCTCCGGATCTCCGGTACCGGTGAGACCCACGTGGGTCTGGTCCGGTCTAACAACGAGGACTCCGCCTTCATCGGCCCGTACTGCGCCCTGGTGGCGGACGGTGTCGGCGGCGGAGCAGCGGGCGAGGTCGCTTCGGCGACTGCGGCGTACGCCGTTTCAGTGACCGTCCTGGCGCACGCCGGCGGGGACCCCGCGGACCTGCTCTCAGCCGGCTTCCGGCTTGCCCAGCAGCAGGTTCGGTCCGGAGTTGCGGCTGACGGGTCTCGCGCCGGGATGGCCACCACCCTGACGGCGATCGTCACCGACGGTGAGCGGTTCACCCTCGGGCATCTCGGGGACTCGCGCGCGTACGTCGTCCGGAACAACGCCCTGACCCGGGTCTCGCGGGACCACACCTACGTCCAGGACATGATCGACGAGGGCCACCTGAAGCCGGCCGAAGTCGTCGGCCACCCCTGGCGCAACGTCGTCCTGCGGACCGTCAACGGACACACGGACGGCGAACCTGACCTGGTCGACCTGCACCTGGTCGCCGGCGACCGGATCCTGCTCGCCAGCGACGGCCTCACCGACCTGGTCAGCGAGCCCGAGCTGGAACGTACCCTCCGCCACCGGTCGGACGACGACGCGGTCGGCGCGCTGATAGCCGCCGCTCTGGCGCGTGGCGGGCGCGACAACGTGACCTGCGTGCTGGCCACGGTGATTGACGGGCCGGAGGTGAGCGCTGACGGCCAGCTGTACGGCGCTCTCCGTGACCCGGCGAACGTCGTGGACGACTTGGTGGCCCAGTCCGAACCGGCCTGATCCGACATCACAGTGCAACGTGTTCCAGTTCCGGCGCCGACCTGGGAGAATGGCGCCATGGTCTACCTCGCACGCCCGCGTCTCGAAGGGTCCGTCGCCGTCCGTGGCGGTCGCCGGCTCTCCTACGCCGAGTTCGGTACGCCTCGCGGCGCGGCCGTCTTCTGGCTGCACGGCACCCCGGGCGGGCGGCGGCAAATCCCGATCGAGGCTCGCGCCTTCGCCGAGGTCAACGACGTCCGGCTGATCGGAATCGACCGGCCGGGTATCGGAACCTCGACGCCGCACCTCTACCAGAACGTTCTCGACTGGACCGGTGACCTCGAGGTCCTGGCAGACAACCTCGGCATCGACACCTTCCGGGTGATCGGCCTCTCCGGAGGTGGACCGTACGCGCTCGCCGCGGGTGCGGCCATGCCCGAGCGTGTTCACGGGGTCGGTGTCCTCGGCGGCGTCGCGCCGACCCAGGGCCCGGATGCCATCCGTGGCGGCCTGGTCGACCTGGCGCCGTACGCCGCTCCGATCGTCGGAGCGACCCGGATTCCGCTGAGCTTCGCACTCGCCGCAGCGATCCGTCTCGTCAAGCCGCTCGCAAGCCTCGGCCTGGACGGGTACGCAGCGGTGCAGCCGCGCGGGGACAAGGACCTGCTCCACCGCCCCGAGTTCAAGGCGATGTTCCTCGACGACCTGCTCAACGGCGCCCGGTTCCAGGTGGGTGCGCCGCTCGCGGACATCATCCTGTTCACCCGGCACTGGGGCTTCGAGGCTGCGGATGTCGGAGTTCCGGTGCGCTGGTGGCACGGCGACGCGGACCACATCATCCCGTTCGCGCACGGCGTGCACATGGCCGAAAGACTTCCGGATGCGGTCTTCTCTGTGATCGACGGCGAGTCGCACCTGGGCGGCCTCGGTGTCGCGACGGAGGTCCTGGCGACCCTGATGGAGCTCGGTCCGCGGAAGGCGCAGCCGAGACCCACGCGCAAGAGGGCGGCGGCGGGCACCCGAAAGGCCTGAGCTCAGGTCCGTGTCCCACTGGCGCCACGCGTCTTCGTGAGTAACAATGGGACCACAAGTTCACATTCGTCACATCTCTTCCGACCCGATGAGCCCGCTGGGGAAGGCGTAGCTCTACGCCGAGTCAGAGGAGGCTGAAGTGACACGCACTGCGACCCGTGGAGTCATGTTTGTCCACTCGGCGCCGTCCGCGCTGTGCCCGCACGTCGAGTGGGCCGTGGGCGGTGTACTCGGCAATGCCGTCAACCTCGAATGGACCCCGCAAGGCGCCCAGGCCGGTACCTACCGTGCCGAGTACTCCTGGGTGGGCGACGTCGGCACCGCCGCCGCGATCGCTTCAGCCCTGCGCGGCTGGAACCAGCTGCGCTTCGAGATCACCGAGGAGTCGAGCGCCGGGACCGAGGGCGCTCGCTACTCCTACACGCCCGACCTCGGCGTCTTCCACGGCGTCACCGGCCTGCACGGCGACCTGATGATCCCCGAGGACCGGCTCAAGGCGGCCGTGATCAAGGCCGCGCTCGGCGAGACCACGATCGAGCTCGAGATCGAGAAGCTCCTCGGCAAGCCCTGGGACGACGAGCTCGAGACCTTCCGGTACGCCGGCGACGGTGTCCCGGTGCGCTGGTTGCACCAGGTCGTCTGAGACGCCCTGAACCTGTCGAACCCCTCCGAGCCTCAGAGCGGGATGTTCGTGTGGTTCCCGCGGACTACCAGGCCCGATTCGGAGATCGCCTTCGCGATCGCTGAGCGGGTCGCAGCCGGAGAGACGACCTCGTCGACGACGCCGATCTCGACGGCTTTGTCGATGCCGCCGGCGATCCGAGCGTGCTCCTCGGCCAGCTCGGCCTCGACGGCGGGCCGGATCTCCGGGGAGACGTCGGCGAGCTTGCGGCGGTGCAGGATCCGCACGGCAGCCACGGCACCCATCACGGCGACCTCGGCGTCCGGCCAGGCGAACACCTTCGTCGCCCCGAGGGAGCGCGAGTTCATCGCGATGTAGGCGCCGCCGTACGTCTTCCTGGTCACCACAGTGACACGCGGTACGACGGCCTCGCCGAACGCGTGCAGGAGCTTGGCGCCGCGTCGTACGACGCCGTCCCACTCCTGACCGACACCAGGCAGGTAACCGGGTACGTCGACCAGCACGATCAGCGGGATCCCGAACGCGTCGCACATCCGTACGAAGCGGGAGGCCTTCTCGGCTGAGAGCGAGTCCAGGCAGCCGCCCAGTCGCAGCGGGTTGTTCGCGATCACGCCGGTGGTCCGGCCGCCGAAGCGGCCCAGGGTGGTCACGATGTTCGGCGCCCACTTGGTGTGCAGTTCGATCGCGGTGCCGGCGTCGAGGACGTTCTCGACCAGCGGGTGCACGTCATAGGCGCGCTTCTTGTTTTCCGGGAGGAAACCTTCGAGGTCGACGTCCTCGACGGCAGCGACGTCCAGGGTGCCTTGGGCGCCGAGCAGGAAGGCGATGTCGCGGGCCTTGTCCAGCGCCTCACGCTCGGCGTCGGTGAGCACGTGGACAACGCCGGAACGCCGGCCGTGCGGCTCGGGACCGCCGAGGCGGAGCATGTCGACGTCCTCGCCGGTCACCGAGCGGACCACGTCAGGGCCGGTCACGAAGATTCGGCCCTCGGGGCCGAGGATCACGACGTCGGTCAGGGCCGGCCCGTACGCCGCGCCGCCCGCGGCCGGACCGAGAACCACCGAGATCTGCGGGATGGTTCCCGAGGCGCGGGTCATCGCGTGGAAGATCTCGCCGACCGCGTGCAGGGACAGCACGCCTTCGGCCAAGCGGGCGCCGCCCGAGTGCCAGAGGCCGATGATCGGCATCCGGTCGGTCAACGCGCGCTGGTACGCCGCCACGACGACCTTGCAGCCGTCGGCTCCCATCGCGCCGCCCATCACGGTCGGATCGGAGCAGAATGCGGCTGCGGTCTTCCCGTTGACCCGGCCGACTGCGGCGAGCATGCCGGAGTCGTCGACGGGCGAGATCGCCTCGAAGATGCCGTCGTCGAAGAGCGCAGCGAGCCGTTGCAGAGGGTGCCGCGGGTCTTCCTCGCGAGGAGGCTTCGTGACCGGTGCCGCCGGGATGCTTTCGACCGGGACAGTCGCTTTGCCGAGACTCGTTCCCATCACAGACTCCCGAACGCGACGGCGACGTTGGCGCCGCCGAAGCCGAAGGAGTTGTTCAGGGCCGCGATGTCGCCGGCGGGGAGCGCGCGTGCCGTGGTCGGGATGTCGAGCTCGACGGCCGGGTCGAGGTTGTCGAGGTTGATCGTCGGCGGTGCGATCCGGTGGTGGATGGCGAGCACGGTCGCGATCGACTCCAGGGCGCCAGCGCCACCGAGCAGATGGCCGGTCATCGACTTGGTGCTGGTGACGACGACCTCGTCGGCGTACTTGCCGAGGGTGGCGTGGATCATCAGGCCTTCCGCGACGTCGCCCCGCGGGGTGGAGGTGGCGTGCGCGTTGATATGGGCCACGTCGCCGGGAGAGATCCCGGAGTCCTCGAGCGTCCGAAGGATCGCGCGGGTGCCGCCGCGGCCTTCGGGGTCGGGTTGTGCGATGTCGTGGGCGTCGTTGGTGATCCCGGCGCCGAGCAGCTCGGCGTAGATCGTGGCGCCGCGTGCCCGGGCGTGTTCGTACTCCTCAAGAACCAGGATGCCGGCGCCCTCGCCGAGCACGAAGCCGTCGCGGTCGGTGTCCCAGGGGCGAGAGACCCGGGTCGCTGCTGCCGGGTCGTCGTCGACCTCGCTCGCAGTTTTCGACAGCGCCATCATCTGGGCGAAGGCTGCCATCGGTAGCGCGTGGATCGCGGCTTCGGCACCGCCGGCCAGCATCACGTCGGCACGGCCGAGGCGGATCTGGTCCAGGGCGAGGGCGATGCCCTCGTTGCCCGACGCACAGGCCGAGACCGGCGTGTGGACGCCTGCCTTCGCACCGACGTACAGGCCGATGTTCGCGGCCGGAGCGTTCGGCATCAGCATCGGTACGGCGAGCGGAGAGACCCGGCGCGGGCCCTTCTCCTTGAGCGTGTCGTAGTTGCTCAGCAGGGTGGTGACCCCGCCGATCCCGGAAGCAACCGCGACACCGAGGCGCTCAGGGTCGAGCGCTCCGGCGTCACCAGCGAATCCAGCATCGGCCCATGCCTCGATGGCGGCGACCATCGCGAGCTGGGCGGATCGATCGAGCCGCCGGGCCTTCACCCGGTCGAGGACATCAGCAGGGTCGACGGCCGCCGTACCGGCGATCCGGACGGGCTGGTCGGCCGCCCAGTCCTCGGCGATGTACGTGACCCCGGACGTGCCGGAAACCAGCGCGTCCCAGGTGGTCGCGACATCCCCGCCGACGGGATTGGTGGTACCCAGGCCGGTGACGACCACTCTTCTGCGGCTCATCGTCTGCTGCTCCTTCGGCTTGACAGCACTCAGGCAGCCTGCGCCTTCTCGATGTAGGTGACGGCGTCGCCGACGGTCTTGAGGTTCTTGACCTGATCGTCGGGGATCCGCACCGAGAACTTCTCCTCGGCCGCGACGACGACCTCGACCATCGACAGCGAGTCCACGTCGAGGTCGTCGGTGAACGACTTCTCGAGCTGGACGTCGGAGGCGGGGATGCCGGTGACCTCGTTGACGATGTCGGCCAGGTCGGTACGGATCTCTTCGGTGGTTGCCATGCTGGGGTTCCTCTCGTGATGGGTGGTGCTCTGGGTTGGTGCCTTGGGTTGGTGCCTTGGGTTGGTGCCTTGGGGTGGTGCTGGGTCGAGCTGGAGTGGGTCAGGGGATGCGGACGACCTGGGCGGCGTACGACAGGCCGGCGCCGAAGGCGATCAGCAGTGCGGTGTCCCCGCTCTTCGCGGTGCCGTCGGCGTACATGCCGCCGAGCGCCAACGGGATCGAGGCCGCCGAGGTGTTGCCCTGCTCGGCGATGTCGCGGGCGATCCGGACGTGATCGGGCAGCTTCATGGCACGAGCCATCGCGTCGATGATGCGCATGTTGGCCTGGTGCGGCACGAAGAGGTCGATGTCGGCGACCGAGATGCCGGTGTGGTCCAGAGTGGCCTGGGCGACCTTGGCCATCTCGAAGGACGCCCAGCGGAAGACCGCGCCGCCATCCATCTGGATGTACGGCATCACGGGAGACTCAGTGGCGAGGACGTCGCGCCAGTCGGTGCTCTGTCGGATGGCGTCGTACTGCTCGCCGTCCGAGCCCCAGACGACCGGTCCGACGCCCGGGGTTTCCGACGGGCCGACGACGACCGCTCCGGCCCCGTCCCCGAAGATGAAGGCGGTGCCTCGGTCGGTCCTGCTGGTCATCTCGGAGAGCAGCTCCGCGCCGACGACGAGGACGTGTCGTGCGGTGCCGGCTCGCACCATGTCGTTGGCCAGGCCCAGGGCGTGGCAGAAGCCGGCGCACGCCGCGGAGATGTCGAACGCTGCCGGGCTCTGGGTGCCGAGCAGGTGGGCGAGCTTCGCGGCGAGGGCCGGCGTCTGCATGGTGTGGGTGCAGGTGGCGACGATGATCGCGTCGATCTGGGCCGCCTCGACTCCGGCGGCGTCGAGCGCCTTCACGCACGCCTCGTACGACATCGACTCCAGGCTCTCGTCCGGACCGACCCACCGGCGCTCGCGGATCCCCGAGCGCTGCTGGATCCACTCGTCGCTGGAGTCGATAGCGGCGATGACTTCGGAGTTCGGGACGATCCTGGTGGCGCGGTGGATGCCGAGTCCGAGGATCGCCGCGAACGGGGATCCGGTCGGCATCGTCCAAGGCGGACTCTGCACGGCGGTCATGCCAGGACGCCCTCGGGGTGCAAACGCACCAGCGGCTGGCCGGGGGAGACCAGGTCGCCGTCCTCGACGAGCCACTCGACGATGGTGCCACCGTAGGGCGCGACCACGGCGGTCTCGTCGCGGGTCGAGCGGACCAGACCGACAGCACTGGCGGCGACGAGCGCGTCGCCTTCCTCGCCGGCGTGACGCTCGAAGGTGCCTTTGGAGGGGGAGACCAGCATCCGCCAGGTCGGGTGGATGTCCATCGGTGACGGCGCACCGTGCTTCTCGACGAACGCACGCGCAGCGTCGAGCTGGTCAGGAGTCTTCAGCGCGAGGGTCTCCACGCCGGGGAGGGCGCCACTTCGGATCAAACGCTGCGCGATGTTGGTCAGCGTCCCGGCCGGCGGCATCTCGAGAATGCCGGTGACGCCGAGGTCCCGCATTGTGGCCAGGCAGAGGTCCCAGCGGACCGGGTTCGCGACCTGGGTGATGATCCGGCGTACGACGTCGCGGCCGTCGTGGATGACCTTGCCGTCGCGGTTCGAGATCAGGGCGGTCCGCGGGTCGTGGGTGGAGACCGCGGGCGCCAGCTTGGCAAGCGCGCCAACCGCGGGGGCCATGTGCTCGGTGTGGAACGCTCCGGCGACCGGGAGCGGCATCAGGCGCGCCTTGGCCGGCGGGTCGGCCGCGAAGGCCTCGAGCTGTTCGAGGGTGCCGGCGGCCACGATCTGGCCCTCGGCGTTGACGTTGGCGGCGGTGAGCCCGTGCTGCGTGAGCGCGGCCATCACCTCCGCCGGATCCCCGCCGAGTACGGCGGTCATCCCCGTCGGGGTGGCAGCGGCTGCGCGAGCCATGGCGTTGCCCCGCTCGCGGACCAGCACCATCGCCTGTTCGGCGCTGATCGCACGGGCACCGGCGGCGGCCGTGAGCTCGCCGACGCTGTGGCCCGCGACCGCACCGATCCTGCCGAAGGCGTCAGAGGGGTGCGGGAAGAGGGAGAGGGCCGCCACCAGGCCGGAGGCGACCAGCAGCGGTTGGGCGATCGCGGTGTCCCGGATGGTCTCCGCATCGGCGACGGTGCCGTAGTGCGCCAGGTCCAGTCCGGCGACAGCACCGAGCCAGCCGAGGCGCTCGGCGAACTGCGGATCCTCCAACCACGGGGTTAGGAATCCGGGAGTCTGGGCTCCCTGTCCGGGAGCGACGATGATCAGCACACGTTCACTCTCCCCGACAGCGGGGCTCGTGCACGGGTCCGCAGCGCACGAAATCGGGGGGCTGCTGTTTGGAGGATTCCTACAATTCGGGTGGAGTCAGACGCCCCAGAGTCAGAGCGATCCGCAGGGTGTAGGAGTCCCGTGCGTCGGTGGGACTGAGGCCGGTGACCTCACTGACGCGCTTCAGGCGGTAGCGAACGGTATTGGCGTGGACGAACAACGTCCGCGAGGTCGCCTCGATCGAGGATCCGTGCGAGAGATAGCTCTCGGCGGTCTCCAGGACCGCGCCCCCGGCCGCGGCCAGTGGCAGGTAGACATGGCCGATCAGGGCGCGGCGCGCTTCGGGGTCGCCGGAGAGTGCGCGCTCGGGCAGCAGGTCGTCGGCCAGGACTGGGCGGGGTGCATCGGGCCAGCCGTGGGCGACCCGGAGGCCGGAGTGCGCGGCATCAGCCGAGATCTTCGCGTCGCTCAGCATGGCTACCACCGGACCGATCACGACCGGGCCGGGGCCGAAGGCGGCGGCGACCACCGGGGCCGGCTCGGCGGTCTCGTCGACCCCGCCCAGGACGACGACCAGACGATCACCCTGGACCGCGCAGAGACAACCGAGGCTGCGATCGCGGGCGATCCGTCGTACTTGCTCGACGGCGTCGCCTTCGCCGAGGCCGCCCATCATCACCACGACGTGGCCGTGATCGTCCCAGCCAAGAGCGCTGGCACGGGAGGAGATGGTCTCGTCACCCTCGCCGCGCAGCAGCGAGTCGACGACCAGCGCCTCCAGACGTGCGTCCCAGGCGCCGCGCTGCTCAGCAGCCTTGGCGTAGACCTCGGCAGTCGCGAAGGCGAGCTCGCGGGCGTACCGGTTCAATGCGCTCCGGGCACTCTCGGCATCTGTGCCGAGCACCGCGTCGAGGTTCTCGTCGACGACGATGATGGAGAGCCGCACCATGGCTACGGTCTGCTGAAGGGTGACCTCGCCGGCCATCTCGCGAGGCGCCACACCGAAGACTTCGGCGCTGATCGGAGAGGCTGCCTCGTCGTGCCGGTACCAGTCGATGAACGACTTGATGCCGGCCTGGACGATCAGGCCGATGAACGAGCGGTCCTCGGCCGGGAGCTGGGTGACCCACGGCATGTCGACCTCCATCCGGGCCAGCGCAGCCGTCGAGAGCGCGCCGCTGGCGCGGGTCAGGCGTTGGGCGATCTGCGCTCTTGTTCTGGTCACGCGCCCCATCCTGCCGGGTGATGGCGGTTACCGGCAGGATCTGGGTGCTCAGATAGCCGCCGTCCCAGGAGTCCCACTGGTCCCGACTTTGCCTCAGAACCCTTACCTGGCAACAAGTTCGTCATGTTCGTCTGGTTGACTCGTCACTTACCTGGCGCCAGGTCGGGGCCGCAGTACCGAGGCTGATGGGGGAAACCACGTGGCTGAGTCGCTCGAGGTCCAGTACGTCACGATCCACGGGCACCGCCGCGCCTACGTGAAGACCGGCACCGGGCCCGTTCTTCTCCTCCTGCACGGGCTCGGCTGCGACCACACCACCTGGTCGCCGGTGATCGCGAAGCTCGCCCGCAAGTACACGGTGATCGCGCCGGACCTGCTCGGCCACGGCCAGAGTGCCAAGCCGCGCGCGGACTACTCCGTGGGCGGCTACGCCAACGGCATGCGCGACCTGCTCACCGTGCTGAACATCGACAAGGTCACCGTCGTCGGGCACAGCCTCGGGGGCGGCGTCGCGATGCAATTCGCCTACCAGTTCCCCGAGCGCACCGAGCGGATGATCCTGGTGGCGCCGGGTGGCCTCGGACCCGAGGTGACCCCGCTCATCCGCGCCGTCGGCCTTCCGGGCTTCAAGGTCGCGATGGCGGTGCTGACCCTCCCCGGGATCCGCCATGCCGGCATGGCCGGCATGCGGGCGCTCTCCCGCAGCGGTCTGGCCGTCACCCACGACCTCGACGAGGTCGCCGACATCTACGAGTCCTTCAAGGACCGCGGCGCGCGCAACGCCATCGCGCACGTCGTCCGGGCCGTCATCGACACCCGCGGGCAGATCGTCACGATGGTCGACCGTGCCTACCTGACCCAGGCGATGCCGATGCTGGTCGTCTGGGGCACCCAGGACAAGGTCATCCCGGTCAAGCACGCCGACACCGTTGCCGAGGTCGCCCCTGGCGCGCACGTCGAGGTGCTCGGCAACGCCGGGCACTTCCCGCACAAGGACCACCCGGAGCGGTTCGCGAAGATCCTGCATGATTTCGTTCGCTCGACCCAACCGGCGACCTACCACCGCGGCCGCTGGCGCACCCTGCTGCGCAACGGCCCTCTGGAGCCGGTCAGTGAGCAGCTGCACCTGGCGCGGGCCGTCCCGATCGCCTGATCCAGGACGCGCCAGCGTCCTTGACCGCTGGTGGTTGAGCAGCGAGCCGTGACCGAGGTCGTGGACCGCGGCTGTCAGAACCTGATGAGCGCGCCGGCCTACGCCAGCGCCTACTGGGTGTCGAACCAGGTGAACGCAGCGGTCACCAGGCCGAGGGCGGCGCAGATCAGTGCGAGCCCGACGAGCAGTCCCTGCAGGTCGAAGATCGCCGGGATGCTGAGCAGGCCGAGAACGAGCGCTGCGACCAGCCACGGGCCGCTCCGACGAGCAACCCGGCGTATCCGGTCGGTCACGCGTCGCCGCCCTCCTGGGCGATCCCCGAGACAGCCGTAGGGTCGTCGATCCGATACCGGTCGAACGCCTCCTGGACCACCTCGGGCTTGACTTCGCCGCGGACCGCCAGTGCCTGCAGGGCCTGGACGACGACCGAGGGCGCGTCGACGTTGAAGAAGCGGCGCGCAGCCGGGCGGGTGTCGGCGAAACCGAAGCCGTCGGTGCCGAGCGCGTAGAAGTCGCCGGGTACCCAGCGAGCGATCTGCAGCGGGACGGCGCGCATGTAGTCCGAGACCGCGACGAACGGACCCTGGGCATCGGCGAGCCTGCCGGTGACGAACGGAGTGCGGGCGGGCGCCGAGGGGTTCCGGAGTGCGTCCCGCTCGGTGCTGATCGCCTCCCGGGCCAGCTCGTTCCACGACGTCACCGACCACAGGTCGGCGCTGACCTTCCAGTCCTCGGCCAACAGCCGCTGGGCCTCGAGGATCCACGGGAAGCCGACGCCGGACGCCATCAGCTGTACCTTCGGCGCCTCTGCGCCCAGGTCGGGTCCGGACCCGAAGCGGTAAACGCCCTTGAGCAACCCCTCGAGGTCGAGGTCTTCCGGTTCCTTCGGCTGCGAGACCGGCTCGTTGTAGACAGTCACGTAGAAGATGACGTCCTCGCCGAGTGGGTGGTCGGGGGAGACCGTGTACATCCGGCGCAACCCGTCCTGCATGATGTGCGCGACCTCGTGGGCGTGCGCCGGGTCGTAGTGCACGACGGCGGGGTTCGTTGCTGCGAGCAGCGGGGAATGCCCGTCGGCGTGCTGGAGGCCCTCGCCGGTGAGCGTCGTACGGCCGGCGGTGGCACCGATCAGGAAGCCGCGTGCCAGCTGGTCGGCCATCGCCCAGATCGAGTCGCCGGTCCGCTGGAACCCGAACATCGAGTAGAAGATGTAGAACGGGATCATTGCTTCGCCGTGGGTCGAGTACGCCGACCCGGCCGCGGTCGCGGACGCCACTGCGCCGGCCTCCGAGATGCCCTCGTGCAGCATCTGGCCGTCGGTCGACTCACGCCACTTCAACAGCTGCTTGCGGTCCACGGCCTCGTACTGCTGCCCGCCCGGGTTGTAGACCTTGGCGCTCGGGAACATCGAGTCCATGCCGAAGGTGCGGTACTCGTCGGGTGCGATCGGCACGATCCGCTTGCCGATCTCCGGATCCTTCATCCAGTCCTTGAGCAACCGGACGACGGCCATCGTGGTGGCGATCTTGTTCGCGCCCGACCCCTGCTTGAGCTCGGCGTACAGGTCGTCGCCGGGGACCTTCAGCGGCTTGGCCCGGACGACGCGTCTGGGCAGCGAGCCGCCGAGCTGGCGGCGGCGCTCGAGCATGTACTCGATCTCGGGGGAGTCGGCGCCCGGGTGGAAGAACGGGGCGGTGCCGGAGGCGTCGTACGCCTCGTCGATGTCCCGGTCGCTCATCGGCAGGTACAGCCGGTCGCGGAACTTCTTCAGGTCGTCCTTCTTGAGCTTCTTCATCTGGTGGCTGGCGTTCTTGCCCTCGAGCCCCTCGATGGTCCAGCCCTTGATGGTGTGCGCCAGGATCACCGTCGGCTGGCCGACGTGCTTGGTCGCGGAGTCGAAAGCGGCGTACACCTTGCGGTAGTCGTGGCCGCCGCGGGGGAGCTTCTCGATCTGCCTGTCGGACATGTGTTCGACCATCTTGCGCAGGCGCGGGTCGGGGCCGAAGAAGAACTCCCGGTTGTAGGCGCCGTCCTCGACCGAGAAGGTCTGGAACTGGCCGTCCGGAGTCGAGTTCATCTGGTTGACCAGGACGCCGTCGACGTCGCGGGCGAGGAGCTCGTCCCAGTCGCGTCCCCAGATCACCTTGATCACGTTCCAGCCGGCGCCGCGGAAGTTGGCCTCCAGCTCCTGGATGATCTTGCCGTTGCCGGTGACCGGTCCGTCGAGCTGTTGCAGGTTGCAGTTGATCACCCAGGTGAGGTTGTCGAGCTCCTCCCGGGCTGCCACCCGAATCGCGCCGAGCGACTCGGGCTCGGCCATCTCGCCGTCACCGAGGAACGCCCAGACCCGCTGGTCAGCGGTGTCCTTGATGCCGCGGTTGGTCAGGTATCGGTTGAACCGGGCCTGGTAGATCGAGTTGATCCCGGTCAGGCCCATCGAGACCGTCGGGAACTCCCAGAAGTCCGGCATCAGGCGGGGGTGCGGGTAGGACGGCAGGCCCTTGCCCTTGCCGTGCTGCACCTCCTGGCGGAACCGGTAGAGCTGCTGCTCCTCGAGGCGGCCCTCGAGGAACGCGCGGGCGTAGACCCCCGGGGAGCCGTGACCCTGGATGTAGACCTGGTCCCCGCCGCCCGGGGCGTCCTTGCCCTGGAAGAAGTGGTTGAAGCCGACCTCGTAGAGGCTCGCGGAAGACTGGTAGGTGGCGATGTGGCCGCCGACCTCCAGGCCCTTGCGGTTGGCGCTGGAGACCATCACCGCGGCGTTCCACCGGATGAAGGCGCGGATGCGGCGCTCGGCCTCCTCGTCCCCGGGGAACCACGGCTCACGCTCGGGCGGGATGGTGTTGATGTAGTCGGTGCTGCGCAGCGCAGGCACGCCGACCTGGGTCTCCCGAGCCCGCTCGAGCAGGCGGAGCATGACGTAGCGGGCCCGGTCACGGCCTCGTTCCTCGAGCATGGAGTCGAAGGAGTCGATCCAGTCCTGCGTCTCGTCCGGGTCGATGTCGGGCAGCTGGGTGGGTAGGCCCTCGTGGATCACCGAGGCCCGTCCGGGGCGCATGCCCACCTCCGGCGCCGCGTCGGTGTCAGGTGTCGTCTTCTGCTCGGTCACCCCCTCATCGTCGCACGCGCGCGCGACCCGTGAAATCTACCGACGAGTACGGCGTCGGGCCCCGACGGCGGACGTCACGGCTGGTCAGCGTCGCGCGGGGTTGCGCGGCCGGGCCATCTCCGCTGGACTGTCCACCGGGCCGGGTCCTCACCCGCGTCCTCGACGACCAGCGGGCGACACAGCACCCCGCGACCACGACGCACGGAACGACGCACCGGCACGACGCCGACAGGAGGCACCAGTGAGCTCGACCGCGGGTGGCGGGTCCACCCAGACAGGACCCCCCACCGGGCCCGCCGAGAGGCTGGGCCTGAAGTCCGGGATGGTGGTCCAGGAGCTCGGCTGGGACGACGACGTCGACGAGGAGCTGCGTGCCTCGATCGAGGACACCCTCGACGCCGACATGGTCGACGGTGACTACGGCAACGTGGTCGACACCGTGCTGCTGTGGTGGCGCAACGACGACGGCGACCTCGTCGACGGCCTCGTCGACTCGTTGACCGACCTCGTCGGTGGCGGCGTGATCTGGCTGCTGACGCCGAAGGTGGGCCGCCCGCAGTCGGTCGACGCCGCCGACATCGCCGAGGCCGCCCCGATCGCCGGGCTCGCCCAGACCACGTCGGCCACCGTCAGCCGCGACTGGGCCGCTACCCGGCTCGTCGCCCCGAAGACACCGGCCTAGGGCTGCCGCCGACCAACGCCCCGACCGGCTTCGTCGAGGGGGACGCGGACGTCGCCCGGACCTGGCAGGCTCTGCTGCTGCTCCCCTCCCGACGACGCGAAGGACCGCCCGTGCTGGACCACCTCGCCCTCCGTGCGGGCAACGCCGCCGTCGGCCTCAAGGTGCTCGCCGGCGCCGGGGTCGTCCGGCCGTACTCCCCGGTGGTGCTCGCGCGGCTGCTCGCGACGCTGCGCGGGTGGGGGACCGGGCCGGCCGGCGGGTTCGCCAGCCTGGCCCTGCGCGAGCCGGACCGGGTGGGACTGGTCGACGAGCTCGGCTGCCTGACCTTCGACGAGATCCATCGACGCTCCAACGCCCTGGCCCGCGCCCTGCGGGCCCGCGGCGTGGGCGAGGGCGACTCGGTCGCGCTGATGTGCCGCAACCACCGCGGCTTCGTCGACGCCACCGTGGGGGTGGCCAAGCTCGGTGCCGACCTGCTCTACCTCAACACCGCCTTCGCGGGTCCTCAGCTGGTGGAGGTGCTCGAGCGCGAGAGCCCGGTCGTGGTGATCCACGACGAGGAGTTCACCGGGCTCCTGGCCGAGGCCCATGTCGAGCAGCGGGTGGTGGCGTGGGTCGACGGCGACCCCGACGACCTCGGCGGCGCCGACGTGCTCGAGCGTCTCATCAACGGCGCGAAGGACCACGACCTCGACCCGCCGCAGCGGCACGGGCGCATCGTGATCCTGACCTCCGGGACCACCGGCACCCCAAAGGGCGCACCCCGCAACGAGGCCGGCGTCGACGCCGCCGTGTCGCTGCTGAGCCGGATGCCGCTGCGCCGCGGCTGGCGCACCCACATCGCCGCCCCGCTCTTCCACACCTGGGGTTTTGCGCACTTCGCGCTGTCCATGCTGCTCGGCTCGACCGTGGTCCTGCGCCGCTCCTTCGACCCCGAGCAGTGCCTGCGCACCACCGCGGAGGAGCGCTGCGACTCGCTGGTGGTCATCCCGGTGATGATCCAGCGGATGCTCGGTCTCGACCAGGAGGTCCGCGACCGCTACGACCTGGCGCGGGTCAAGGTCGTCGCCGCGTCCGGCTCGGCGCTGCCCGGGGACCTCGCCACCACGTGGATGGACGAGTTCGGCGACAACCTCTACAACATCTACGGCTCGACCGAGGTGGCCTGGGCCTCCGTCGCGACGCCCCAGGACCTGCGCGAGGCACCGTCCTCGGCCGGACGCCCGCCGCACGCGACCGTGGTCAGGATCCTGGACGAGGACGACCGCGAGGTGCCCCACGGCCGGTCGGGCCGGATCTTCGTCGGAAACGGGCTGCTCTTCGAGGGCTACACCGGAGGCGGGCACAAGGACGTCGTCGACGGACTGATGTCCAGCGGCGACGTCGGCCGGTTCGGTGACGACGGGCGGCTCTACGTCGAGGGTCGCGACGACGAGATGATCGTCTCCGGCGGCGAGAACGTCTTCCCCCAGGAGGTCGAGGGCTGCCTGACCGACCACGTCGACGTGGTGGAGGCCGCCGCGGTCGGCGTGGACGACGAGGACTTCGGCACGCGGCTGCGGGCGTACGTCGTCCTGCGCGACGGCGCGTCCACCAGGGAGGACGACCTCAAGGACTGGGTCAAGCAGAACCTGGCCCGCTACAAGGTGCCGCGCGAGATCGTCGTCCTCGACGACCTCCCGCGCAACGCCACCGGAAAGATCCTCAAGAAGGACCTGGCCGGCGAGACCGGGGACACCGGTGAGGGGGACGGGGACACGTGAGCGACCAGGGTCTGCGCATCGGCGGACCGGCCCCCGACTTCACATTGCGCGACCAGTTCGGGCAGGACGTCACGCTGTCGTCGTACCGCGGCAGCAAGGCGGTGGTGATCCTGTTCTACCCGTACGCCTTCTCGGGCGTCTGCACCGGTGAGCTGACCGCGGTGCGCGACCGGCTGGCCGAGTTCGTCACCTTCGACACCGAGGTGCTGGCGATCTCCTGCGACCCGCTCTACGCGTTGCGGGCCTTCGCCGACACCGACGGGCTGAACTTCCCCCTGCTCTCGGACTTCTGGCCGCACGGCGAGGTCACGCGCGCCTACGAGGTGCTGGACGAGGCGCGCGGGGCGCCGCGGCGGTCCTCCTACGTCGTCGACCGGGAGGGCACCCTGCGGTGGTCGGTGCACCACGCGATGCCCGAGGGACGCGATCTCGACGAGCACCTGCGCCAGCTCCACGCCCTGGACTAGACCGAGACTTCCGTGCCCGGCCGGCGCGTCCTAGCATTGGAGACGTTGGACCGCTGGCGACCCGAGACGCCGGCGGTCCTTCTCATGTCCGGCTGGGCGCGCGTTAGTCTGACCGCGCCCGTCGGCCGCCACCTGCAGGCCCGGGCCGGGGCGTATAGCTCAGCGGTAGAGCGCTTCCCTTACAAGGAAGATGTCGGGGGTTCGATCCCCTCTGCGCCCACGTCGGAAATCCGATCGCGATGAGACCAATCCGTTACGGTGGTGGCGCCGAACGCATCGTGATGCGGGTCACTTCCGCAGCCACCCTCCTCCAGGACGGACATCAGCATGAGCGACACCAGCAGAAGGAAGTTCCTCGCCGCCACCGGCGTCACCGCAGCCGCCGGGGGCGCCGCCCTCGTCGGAGCGGGTCCCGCCGCCACGGCGGCCCCGAGCGCGAAGGCCGCCCGCGGGCGCGTGCTCGCGGTCGTCGACGACGCCCGTGGCGACACCGTCACCTTCCTCGTGGGTGAGGACGAGGTCGTCGTACGCGACCGCGACCTCGTCACCCGCATCCTCAACGCCGCAGGAGGCACCCGATGAGCAGCCACCGCGAAGCACCGGAGATCTCCAAGGACCCGGTCGCCGACGGCACGGACGTCTACGCGTTCCGCAACCCGAACAGCCCCGACAAGGTGGTGCTGATCGCGAACTTCCTGCCGATGCAGCAGCCCAACGGCGGCCCGAACTTCTACGAGTTCGGTGACGACGTCCTGTACGAGATCAAGGTCGCCAACCGCAACAGCCACGAGCCGGCGGTCACCTACCAGTTCCGGTTCACCACCGAGGTCAAGGGTGACTCCTTCCTCTACAACACCGGACAGATCACGACGCTCGACGACGAGAACTGGAACCGGCCGCAGTTCTACAGCGTGACCCGGATCAAGAACGGTCGCTCGAAGGTCCTCGCCGAGCGTCTGCCCACCCCGCCGGTCAACGTCGGCACGCGCAGCACCCCCAACTACGCCGCGCTGGCGAGGGAGGCCACCCACGTCCGAGGAAGTCGTCGCTTCTTCGCCGGGCAGCGTGCGGACGCCTTCCACGTGGACCTCGGCAGCATCTTCGACCTGGGCGCCCTGCGTCCGTTCAACGAGAACCACGCCATCCCGTTGGCCAACATGGACGGCATCAACTCGGTGCAGGCCCTCAACGTGCACTCCATCGCCCTCGAGGTGCCGATCAAGGAGCTCACCCGCGACGGCTCGACGCCGTCGAACCCGGCGGCGCGCAAGTCCGTCATCGGCGTGTGGGCCACGGCCAGTCGCCGCAAGGGCCGCGTCTGGAACCGCCAGCGCGGCGCCTACGACGGCAGCGGGCCCTGGGTGCAGGTCTCGCGCCTGGCCAACCCGTTGTTCAACGAGGTCATCGTGCCGATGGGCGACAAGGACCGCTGGAACGCCGTGGCGCCCCGCCAGGACGCGCCGTTCCGCAAGTACGTCCTGCGTCCCGAGCTCGCCGAGCTGCTGCCGGGGCTCTACCCGGGTGTCTTCCCGAACCTGGACGCGTACAAGAAGCCGCGGGCCGACCTGGACGCGATCCTGCTGACGGGCATCCCGACCGGAGTGGTCCCCGGGTTCCAGAACTACACCGGGCCCAGGCCGGCGGACCTGCTGCGGCTGAACGTGGCGATCCCGCCGAAGCGGCAGGGTGACTCCAACTACAGCAACCTCGGAGTGGTCGGGGGCGACCTGGCGGGCTTCCCCAACGGTCGCCGGATCCAGGACGAGGTCGTCACCATCGAGCTGCGGGCCGTCGCCGGGGTCACCATCCCGCTGGTCGACCCCTCCTACGAGCCGGACGGCGCCGCCGGTGCCCTCACCGACGGCACGGAGGACACCAACGCCGCCCTGCTGCGGGACTTCCCGTTCCTCGGTCTGCCGGGCGGTGGCTACCAGACGGAGCCGGGCACCACGACCGCCGCGCCCACCAACCCGTGAGCGAGGACCCACGTCCTCCGGACTCCCCGGAGAACCCCGACGCCGGGCAGGGCATGGTCCTGCTCGACATCGGGGGTGACGTGGGTGCACTGATCGTGGTGATGCCCGCCGACCTGGTCGGTCACGAGGTCGAGGTGCTCGCCGCCGGCGAGCACCCGACCGGGCCCCATACGGAGCACGGGCACGGCCACGGGCACGGGCACGACGACGGGGCACCGCTTCACGTCGCCGTGGTACGCCGACCGCTCGGACCGGGACGCGAGGTGCCGGCCCTGGTCTACCCGGAGCTCCGCGAAGGGTCCTACCGGCTGGTGTCGAAGGGCTCGACCGAGGTCGTGCTCGAGGCCACCGTCCGTGGTGGCGAGGTCACCACGCTCGACTGGCCGGCCTGACCTGCACCTGCACCTGCACCACCAGTGAGGGGCTCCCCACCGCCGGACCGGCGGTGGGGAGCCCCTCGTCCCGTCCCTGCCCGTGAGCGTCTCGAGACCAACCCCGGTGGTCGAGGAGGGACCGCAGCGCCCGGTGGTCGAGGAGCGAGCGGCGCCCCCGGTGGTCGAGGAGCGAGCGCCGGCCACGGTGGTCGAGGAGCGAGCGCAGCGAGCGTCTCGAGACCCCAGACCCGGGTGGTCTCGAGGGTCGGGCCCAGCGGCCCTCCCACCTCGACCAACGGGGGCGCGGTGGTCGAGGAGCGAGCGGCGCCCCCGGTGGTCGAGGAGCGAGCGCAGCGAGCGTCTCGAGACCCCGGCGAGGCGACCAGCGAGGCGACCGGTGCCGGTGCTGTGGTCTCGAG